>JANQFL010000114.1 GCA_028277845.1 Sneathiellales bacterium | reverse complement strand
GCCGGCCTCGCCGGCACGGGCCGCCTCGATGGTGGCATTCAGGGCCAGCAGGTTGGTCTGGGAGGCGATGTCGTTGATCAGTTCGACCACGTCGCCGATTTTCTGAGCCGCGTCGTTGAGGCTTTCCACCGATTGGTTGGTGCGCTGTGCTTCCGTCGAGGCTTCGCCGGCGATGCGCGCAGACTCGACAACCTGACGGCTGATCTCGGAAATGGACGAGGAAAGCTCCTCGGTCGCGGCCGCCACCGTCTGCACATTGGATGACGCCTCCTGCGACGCGGAGGCGACGGCGCCGGCCTGGCGGCTACTTTGTTCCGCCGTGGCGGACATGGACTGTGCCGTTTCGGTCAACTGCGACGCCGCATCCGTGACCGTGTTCAGTACGCGACGGGACTTCTGGTCAAAGTCACTGGTCAGGGTATCGATCTTTTTCTGACGTTCTTCCCGTTCCTGCAGGATGGCTGCGTTGTAGATGGCCAACGCCATGTCCATGTCGAGAAAAACGGCCTTGTTGATGGCTTCGAGTACCGCTTTCAACTGGTTCGGCTTGCGCCGGTACTGATCCGTCGCGATGTCGGCCAACCGGTTGTTGACGTAGCAATAGGCGCCCATATACCAGCGAGGCTCCAGGCCGATCCGATAGTGCGCCATACCGATGGTGCGGCAACGTTCGAAATAATCGTCGTCGAACTGTCCTGAAAACAGCGCTTCCCAGTGCGCTGACTGCGCGGCCTTCAACCGGGGAATTTGCTGATCGCCACCAAGCAGTTGATCGAGCTCCGGAATTTCCCGCACATGCGTGTAGAAACCATCCAGTATTCCGTCGAGCCTGGGTTCCACAATCGACCAAAAGGCTGACAGGTTTTTCCGCGTATCTTCATCAATCGATAGAAAACTCAAGCGCACTGCGCGCTCGCGTGCATCCGACATTTCGTCCCTCCTTGCCTGAGGTTCCCGCTTCAATGACTTGTACTCGTCAAAATCCGCATGATCTCAGAATGAATGACCGTCTTCGGCAAAAAACCGGAGACATCTTCAAGCTGCCTGCAACCGAGGTATTCCGGACAACGGCGCAACACCAGTCGCTATTGTCCGCGCTCGAACAATTATCGGGATTTAGTTAATGCGAAGTAAACTCCGAAAGTTTTACTAAAATTCAACTTAAGTGTGCGAGAAACAAAAAAAATAATTCTAACGTTTTACACATTAGTTCATTCCATTATTCTACTTTTAGTTATAGATCGAACGATCGCTCAACTGTTACTCCCATGGAAATAGGGCGGGAGGCGCCGACTGACGACGCATCATAAGTCCCGTCATAATGGCCGTGCGGGATTCCGGCCGCTCCGCAATTTCCTTATGCAGGAAGCCGCCGATCATGGCGGAGAAATCGCCGCCGGAATGACGCTTTGGAACGTCGGCCGCCGTATGCTTGGGAATCTCTCTCACGCGCTCCCCGACCACGTCACAGGCGGCACCGAAACGCAGATACAAGGCTGCCGGATCTTGTCGGGAATCGAGACCCCAGCTATTGACGTGCAACGCGATCGCCTCAGCCGCCGTTTCCGACCGCGCCACGCCGAACCCCCATCAGGAAGGTGCCCGCCGAAAGCGCGCTCTCCATAGCGAAACAGTGCACATTCGGCGGTGTATGGTTGTGGGCCTCCACGCAGCCCAGATCGTGCAGAAGAGAAGCCAGATAGAAGGCTTCCATATCCGCGATTTGGCCCGATCGACGTGGGCCAGCAGGGCACCCCAAAGGAAAGTCCGATGGCAATGATTGGTCAAGCCCTCGGGCGAGATTCCGGCAACGTAGGATTCCGTTTCCTTGGCCAGTTTTGTGTCCGGAATCACGACGGCATCCAGGTCCATGGACCGCAGCGTGTCTTTGACGCTCCGGTCCGCCGCAGCCTGATATTCCACGTTGGCCCGCTGGATTGGGCCACACCGATCATTCCGCCGCGTTTGCGCTGATCCATCAGGAAAAATTAACGCTATTTGTGTGCAAAAGTTGGGCGTGCCTTAACCATTCACACTTAGGGTTGGCGCCGTGGAATGACCGGGGGAATCGGGACACCATGGGGCGTAAAGCAACGAAAGACACATGGGACTGGGTACCCAATGTCCGGCTCGGACCGGTGGAACTGGGTGCCGAGATCGGCCAATGCGTTGCGGCGCTGGGTTTCCGGGCGGAAGACCCGGCGCCCGACGCGATCACCGGCTGGACGCGTTATACCCTGCCGGACTCAAGCACCGCCATCTTCGAAGAAAACGGCAAGGTCGTATCCGTGTCGACCGCGGACAAGCTGATCTTCCGCAATCGCAACGTAATCGGGCTGGAGGTCGCGCGTCTCAACGATCTGCTGCAACGGAGTGACGGCACCCAGCGGCGGGTGCCGTTCGAATCCGGCGCCTTCGAGACCTGCCACGATTATGACGACCTGGGCCTGCATGTGTGGAGCCGCGACGGTATCGTCGTTTCGGTGGACTGCCAGCGCCACGACACCGATCAGGACTGACCGGCCGGCTACCAAACTTCTTAATCGTCCTCGAAGTGACCGGCGGCGGCGAACGACCCGCCGTGATAACGGACGGCCGGATCCTGCCAGTCGGGCTCCGGTGTCGCCGCTTCCACCTTGGCGCGGAAGCCTTCGGCGCTGTCCTGGGGGTGCCAGCCGAGGAAGGCGGCATGGCCGTTGTCCCACCATTGCTCCTTGTTGTCGGACGCACCGTAGACCATTGCGGCGCCGGTGCGCGCGGCGTCGAACATGGCCTTCACCAAGGACGTGAAGTCGGCATAGCTGAGCCAGGTGGCCAGCATGCGGCGGTCGCGCGGTTCGGGGAAGCAGGACCCGATGCGCACGCTGACGCTTTCGATGCCGAACTTGTCGAAATAGTAGCGCGCCATGATTTCGCCGTAACACTTGGAGACGCCGTAGATACTGTCGGCCCGGTACGGCGCGTCCTTGCCCAGGCGGTCTTCCCGTTCATGAAACCCGATGGCGTGATTGGAGCTGGCAAACAGGACCCGCTGTTTGCCGGTTTGGCGCGCCGCCTCGAAAATGTGATAGGTGCCACGGAAATTGGCATTGAGAATGGCCTCGAATGCTCCCTCCCTGCTGACGCCGCCGAGATGCACGATGCCATCCGTTCCGTCGACCAGACCACGCACGGCATCAAAATCGCCCAGGTCGCATTGGACGACCTCCTCGCCTTCCCGGGCCGCACCCATGTCGGCGATGTCGCTCAGGCGCAGGACATCCGCGTAACCTTTCAAAGACTCTCGCAACACGGAGCCGAGTGCGCCCGCGGCGCCGGTGATCAACAATCTACGCATGAGGGAGTCTCCATTTATCGGGCATGAACTTCATGCCGGTCATATCCCAACCCATCTTGGCAGCGTCAAGGAAATTTGCGGCACGAAGGTGGTCAGCACCAACGCCAGAAGGATGGCGAGGTAGAACGGCCAGATGGTCCTGACGGCGGTTTCGATCTTCACCCGGCCGATGGCGCAGCCGACGAACAGACACGCGCCGACCGGCGGCGTGCACAGTCCGAGGCCCAAGTTCATCATCAGCACCATGCCGAACTGCAACGGGTTCATGCCCAATCCGACGACGACCGGCAGGAAAATAGGCGTGCAAATCAGGATCAGCGCCGCCATGTCCATGATCATGCCCAGCACCAGCAGCATGGCGTTGATCATCAACAGGATGACGATCGGGTTCTCGGAGATGCCCATGAGAAACCCGATCATCTTGGACGGCACCTGGTAGTAGGTCAGCATGTAGGCGAAGGCGGACGCACAGGCCACCAGGATCATCACCATGGACGTGGTCTTGACCGCCTTGGTGACCGCGGTCTTGAAACTGTTCCATGACAGCGACCGGTAGACCAGAACGGTCACGACGAACGCATACAGAGTGCCGAACGCGCCGGATTCCGTGACGGTAAAGATGCCCGACAAGACGCCGCCGACAATGATCACGGCGGTCATCAGTCCGGGAATGGCGGCGACGGCGTGGAGCGCCAGGGCACGCAACCCGGGGAAACGCTCGGCGCGGTAGCCGCGGGCGACGGCCACGGCGTAGGCGGCAACGGCGAGGCAGACACACATGACGACGCCGGGCACCACGCCGGCCAGGAACAGCTGCGATATGGAAATGCCGCCGCCCGCCGCCACGGCGAACAGGATCATGTTGTGGCTGGGCGGGATCATGATACCGGCGATGGACGACGTCACCGTGACGTTGACCGCGTAGTCCTCGTCGTAGCCCTTCTCCTTCATGACCGGAATGAGGATGGACCCGAGCGCCGAGACGTCCGCAACGGCGGAACCGGAAATGCCGCCGAACAGCATGGACGAAAACACATTGACCACGCCCAGGCCGCCGCGCACGGCGCCGACGGCGGAGGACGCCAGGCGCACGAGGCGCTGGGCGATGCCGCCGTGGTACATCAGTTCGCCGGCGAAAATGAAAAACGGAATGGCCAGCAGGGAAAACGCCGAGACACCGGACACGATGCGCTGGAAGGCGATCAGCAACGGCAGTCCCTCGTACCAGAACGCCACCACGCCGGCGAGGCCCAGGGCAAACGCCACCGGCATGCCGATGACGACGCAGACCGCAAACAGTAGGAGAAGGATGGCTAGGCCCATGACGCGCGGGTTCTTCGGCTATTCGACGGGATCGGCATCGTCATCGATGCCCCGGGCCAGCCGGATAAGGTGACCGATCGAGAACAACAGGACCAGGCCGCCGCACACGGTGATCGGAACGGCGCGCAGACCTTCGGGCACATGGATCAGAGGGATCTGCGCCGCCCATTTGAAGACGGCGAGATGATAGCTCTGCACCATCATGACGGCGCCGAATCCGGCGAGCATCAGATGCGTGATGATCGCGAACACCCGGCGCACCGCCGGCGGGCTGATCTCGCGGAAGAACGAAACGCCGAGATGAGTGTTGTGATGAATGCCGGTGGCCGCACCGAGGAACGTGATGAGCACGACCAGCAGCAATGAGACCTGCTCGACCCATGTGGGCGTCGCATTCAGAACGTATCGGCCGTAGACCAGCCAGCCGAAGATGACGGTCAGGACGACCAGCGAGACGCCGGTGATCACGGTGCAAATCCAGCCGAGACCGTCCAGCAGCTTGTCGAAGGTCGATTTTTCCGAAGGGGACGCGGTTGAGTCCTGCGACATCAAACCATCCTCGTGGCAGCGGCGGGGCACTTCGTCGATGTGTCGTTGAATATTGGCCCGGGCCGCGCAATCTTGCACGCGCAATGTGATTGCGGCCGGTCTCCCTATGCCGGGAGACCGGCCGCTGACACGATATCGATGCCGGTCAGTCCGTGCTCTTGATCAATTGGACCAACGGCTTGAGATCGGGATTGGCCGCCAGGTATTTGTCGTAAACCGGCTGCATGGCGTTCTGGAACGCGGACTTGTCGGGGATCTCATTGAACTTGACGCCGGCCGCCATGACCTTTTCACGGCTCGACTTGGCCCGCTTCGTCCACAGGTCCCGCTGCAACTCCGCCGATTCGCGGGCAGCCGCCTTGACGGCCGCCTTGTCGGCATCCGACAGGCCGGCATAGACGCTGGCGTTGATGCAGACGCATTCCGGAATGATCAGGTGCTGGGACAGCGAATAGTAACCGGCCACCTCGAAGTGTCCCGTCGATTCATAGGACGGCCAGTTGTTTTCCGCACCGTCGACGACCCCCGTCTTCAACGATTGATAGACCTCGGAAAACGCCATGGGCGACGGATTGCCGTCCAGCGCCGAAATCATGCCGGAATAGAGCTCATTGTTCATGACGCGGATCTTCATTCCGGTGACGTCGGCCGGAGTCTTGATCGGTTTCTTCGAATTGTAGAACGAGCGGGCACCCGAATCGTACCAGGCCAACGCGATCAGGCCCTTCTTGGCCATGCCTGCGCTGATCCGCTCACCGGCCGTGCCGTCAAGCGCACGGTGCATGTGGCCCATATCCTTGAAGATGAACGGCAGCGACACGACATTGGCTTCCGCCGCGATCGGGCCGATCGGGCCGAGGTTGAAGTTGCCGATTTCCAGGCCGCCGATGCGGACCTGTTCGATGGCGTCGGGTTGATTGCCCAGCACCGCCGCGTGATACATCTTGAGCGTTATGCGTCCACCGGTCTTCGCTTTGATCAGTTCGGCGAACTTGTCCATGGCCACGGTGTTGGGATACCCCTCCTTGTGAATATTCCAGCCGCGCCATTCCGCGGCATCCGCTGCCGATACCGCCGATGCCGGACCGGTGCGGCCGCCGCTCCGCGACCTGACCGCCGAAGAACATGATATGCTGGCCGCGCTGGTCGAGCGGGTGAATACGAACGTCACCGATCAGGTGGCCTAGTCTCCGCGCGTCGTCGGAGTCATCAAAGCGGGAGCGTCATGCGTATCGCCGAAATTCATACCCATTTGCTGCATCACGACCTGGATGCCCCCTTCGAGTCGTCATTCTCCCGGTTCGACGCCCGCACCGCATGCCTGGTTGAAGTCGTGTGCGAGGACGGCACGGCCGGCTGGGGCGAATGCCTCGGCCCGTCCGCTCCCAACGCCGCCATCGTCAAAGCCATGCGGTCTCTGCTGATCGGAGAAAATGCGCTCGACACCGAACGGCTTTGGCTGACCCTCTATCATCAGTTCCGCGATCAGGGGCAAATGGGCCTGGCGGTCACGGCTTTGAGCGGCATCGACGTGGCCCTGTGGGATATCAAGGGAAAACACTTCGGCGTGCCGGCGCATGTCCTGATGGGCGGCGCCTTCCGCAAGCGGGTACCGGCCTACGCCACCGGTGGGTTCCGCCGCGTATCGGGAGACCGGCCGAGTTATCTGGCGGAAGAAACCGCGGGCTATGCCGCAGCCGGTTTCCGGGCGGTGAAAATCAAGATCGGCTATGACAAGGACGAGGATATCGCCGCAATCCGCGCTGTCCGCGAGGCCATCGGCCGGGACGTCCGGCTGATGATCGACGCCAATCACGGTTACGACGCCGTCGAGGCGATCGCCCTCGGCAACGCCGTCGCCGATCAGGACATCGACTGGTTCGAGGAGCCCGTCGTGCCGGAAGATCTGGCCGGCTACCGCGACATCCGCAGCCGCCAGCCGATACCGGTCGCCGGCGGCGAAACCTGGTACACCCGCTGGTCCATGCGGACCGTCATGGAAAGCCGCAGCGTCGATATCTTGCAGCCCGACGTGTGCGGCACGGGCGGCCTGTCGGAGAGCCTCAAGATCGCCGACATGGCCGCCGCCTTCGGCATTCGCCTGGTGCCCCACGTCTGGGGTACGGGCGTCGCCGTCGCAGCGGCCCTGCAGTTTCTGGCCGTGCTGCCGCCGGTGCCGCCGCGGCACGAACCACGCGGACCGTGGCTGGAGTTCGACCAGACCGATAATCCCTTCCGCCAGGCCGTCCTGACGGTACCGATCACCCAATCGGATGGCATGGTCGCCGTGCCGGAAGGGCCGGGGCTCGGCATCACCGTCAACCGGGACGCGTTGGATCGGTTCAAGGCACCGCAGGCCTGACGCCGGTGCCGGCGCGCAGGTTCGACGGCCCGGCGCCGGAATTGCGTGCTCCGGACGGCGCGACCGACACCCACGTTCACGTCTTCAGCGACCGGTTCCCCGGCCATCCGGATGGCCCGCCGCCGCTCAGCGACGTGACTTTCGCCGACTTCAAGCGGATGCGACGCCGGCTCGGATTGAGCCGGTCTGTCGTCGTGCAGCCCAACGCCTATCAGACCGACAATGCCTGCCTGCTGTGGGCCCTGGATCGGTTGGGCGTAACGGCGCGAGGCATCGCCGCCGTGGCGCCCGGCATCGACGAATCGGTGCTTGCCGACATGTCGGCCCTGGGCGTGCGCGGCGCCCGGTTCATGAACCTGCCCGGCGGTGCCGTCAGCACCGCGCATCTTTCGGATATCATCGCCCGCACCCGGCCGTTCGGCTGGTCATGCATCGTTCAGATGAAGGCCGGCGACCTGCCGGAGCAGGAATCCCTCCTGGCGTCCGTCGAGGGTTATGTCGTCATCGATCTTATGGCCATGACGTTGACGCCGGAAGCGGGAAACCGCGACGTTGAAAACACGCTGCGCCGGCTGATGGATGGCGGCAACTGCTATGTCAAACTGTCCGGCCGCTATTCCCGATTGTTGCCGCCGGACGTTTTGGCCGCCTTTGACGCCCTTGCGGCGACCGTGACTGCGCACGCGCCGGAACGGGTGTTATGGGCCAGCAACTGGCCACATATCGGTGTACCGGACACGGCCCTCCCCGACGATGCAAGCCTGCTGGATCTGTTGCCGCAGTGGTCGCAGGATAGCGACACGCACACATCGATACTGGTGGATAATCCGGCGCGGCTGTATGGGTTTGATCCTCCATGACAGCCAACCAGCAGTGACGCCGAATTAGTCTTCGAGCTTTCTGGACAGATACAGGCGTTGCGGTTCGAACCCGCACTGGCGGAAAAACCGCTGGGCGTCTTCATTGGCGAACCACGTATCCAATGCGATTTCGTCATAGCCACCGTCCCGTGCCAGGGTTTCCAATGCCGAAAACAACGCCGCGCCGACGCCCAGGCCGCGCTGCTCCTGATCGACGCAGATATGGTTCACGTACAGGCGCGCCTGCGCCCACTTGAATACCGATCCCCGCCGGCGCTGGGTTTCGTACCAAAGATACCCGACGACCGCACTGTCCCGCTCCGCGATCAGAACATCCTGGCCACGCGTTTTGATAACGTGGCCAAATAATTTTTCTACCTTTCCGGAGTCGATGGGAAACTTGAAGATGCCCGGATAATGTTCCGCATGCAGCTGTTGCACCTGACCCGCCAACTGGCTGAGTGCCGCCAAATCCCTCGGTTTCGCCGACCTAATTTTACAGAGCATAAGATATTTCAAGCTTCAAATGTTGGGGTTGGAAACATTTTTTTTGTCCACGCCGCGCGGGAACCGCTTATAGTGTAGGACAAAACATACGGACGTCACGGGTAGCTCGTCGCATCGGTTCGACCGAAAGCGAAACAAGACATCGATACATTAGGGAGGAAACGCGATGTTGAAGAAGTTTGGACTTGCTCTGGGTGTGGGTGCGGTGCTGGCCGCTGCTGGAGCGGTTTCACCGGCATTGTCGGCCGAAAAGACCATTAACGCCGCCAGTTGCTGGCCGATCGGCAGCCCGGTCTCCAAGCCGTTCCAGGCCTTGGTCGAAGAGGTCAACAAACGCGGCAAGGGCGTTATCCAGGTCAAGATGGTCGGCGGCGCGCCCGCCATCGGCAGCCCGTTCACCCTGGTGCAGAAAATGTCGAAGGGTGCCTACGACATGGTCGGCTGCACCGAAGCCTATTTCGGCAACGTGCTGCCGGAAGCGCCGGTGTTGCGGTTCGCGGAAATGCCCTACTCCGAACTGCGTAAGAACGGCGGCATCGATTACATGCAGAAGCTGTTCAACGCCAAACGGATCCACTATCTCGCCCGCCACAACGACTTCGGTCCGTTTCATCTGTGGCTCAACAAGCCGATCGACAAGGTCGACCTGAAGGGCCTCCACCTGCGGGTGTCACCGGTCTACACGGCGTTCTTCAAGTCCCTCGGTGCCACGGTGCAGACATCAAACATTCAGCAGGTCTACACCTACATGGAAAACAACACCGTGCAGGGTTACGGCTGGCCGGCATTGGGTTGGGTCCCCGCTTGGGTCAAGGTGACCAAGTACCGCGTCGAGCCCGGCTTCTACAATTCAACTATCCATACCCTGGTCAACCTGAAGACCTGGAATTCGCTGGACAAGGCCCAGCAGGACGTGTTGACCCAGGTCGGCATGGAATTCGAAGCCCGCTCCGAGCCGAACAGTAAGGAACTGACGGCGGCCCTGGTCAAGCAGAAGGCCTGGATGGCCAGCGAAGGCATGGAAACCATTTCGCTGGAAGGCGCCGACCGAGACGCCTGGCTGAAAAAGGCGTCCGACGAAGGTTGGAAGGAAGTCCTCGACCGCAGCCCGGACCACGGGGCCAAACTCAAAGCCCTGTTCACCAAGTAACGCCTTGCGGGTATCAAGGAACAGGGGGCGGCAGGCTTGCCGCCCCCTTTCATAATACCCTGTTCACGACCCTATCGATCGACAGACCGTTTTCATGCCCCAACTCCTTGAACTGTTCGAGGCCGGCTTTCACCGGCTGCTTACGTGGCTGGCCGCACTGGTGGCCATTTCGATCGGGCTGATCGCCATTCTCATTTCCCTCAATCTGATTTTGATCAAGATGCAGTGGGGCAGTATTTGGTGGCTGTACGAAGCGGTCGAGTATTCGCTCTATGTCGGCGCCTTTCTCGGCGCGCCCTGGGTGCTGCAGCAAGGGGCGCACGTCCGGGTCGACGTGGTTGTCTCGACACTGTCACCACAGGCGGCCGTCCGGCTTGAACGGTTCATGGATGTGTTCGGCGCGGCTTTGTGCCTGTTCCTATGTTATTGGGGCGTCCAGGCCGGTATCTCCGAATTCGAGGACGGCACCTTGCCCGACAAGGATCTGCGGATCGCCAACTGGTACATGATGGTGGTGTTCGCGGTGGCGTTCTTCCTGCTGGCGGTGGAGTTTCTCCTGCGCATCCGCCGTGCGGGTAGCGAGGAAGAAGAAGCAGAGGTGGGATTCTGAACGATGGAATGGCACCTCGCACTGACCCTGCTTCTGGGCACCGTCTGCATCATCATGTTTCTCGGACTTCCGGTGGCGCTGGCCTTCTTTGCCGCCAACGTCCTGGGCACCTATTTGTTCATCGGCGGCGACATCGGCCTGTTGTTCATGCCGATGGAGTTTCACAACGCCATCAAGTTCACACTTTCCCCGATCGCCCTGTTCCTGTTGATGGGCGAGATCCTTTTGCAGACAGGCGTCGCCTTCAAGGCCATCGGCGCCATCGACCGGTTGATCTCGCGCGTACCCGGCCGGCTGTCCGTCGTCTCCATTGTCGGCGGCACGGTGTTTTCGTCGCTGTCCGGGTCGACCATCGCCAACACCGCGATTCTCGGTTCGGTACTGTTGCCGGACATGCTCAAGCGCGGCTACCAGCCGGCCATCGCCATGGGGCCGATCATGGCCGTGGGCGGCATCGCCATGCTGATCCCACCCTCGGCCCTGGCCGTGCTGTTGGCCAGCCTCGCCGAACAATCGGTGGCGCAACTTCTGATCGCCGGTATCGTGCCCGGCATTCTCATGGCCGTCCTGTTCTTCGCCTACGTGGTGGGGCGGTGCATGATCAATCCGGAACTGGCGCCGGCGTACGTGCCCGATGAGAGCCATCTCGACGCGCCGCTGACGGTTTCGCTGAACTTCGGCGGCGCGTCCCGCACCATCATGACCTACAACGGCCGGCTCCTGCGGTTGGCCAATCGCGTGTTGCCGTTCTTCTTCTACATTCTGCCGCTGTTCGTCATCTTCATCGTCGTCGTCGGCAGCATCTTCTTCAAGATCGCGGCACCGACCGAGGCGGCGGCTCTGGGCTGCGTCGCTTCCCTCGGCGCCTGCTACTTCTTCCGCATTTTCAAAAAAACTACCTCCATTTCCGGCATCGACGGGGCCGATTTCAATTGGCGCGCCATCGCCAAGGCATTGATGGAAACCGCCAAGATCAACACCATGATCCTGTTCATCATCGCCGGTTCCCTGGTGTTCAGCCAGGCCCTGTCCAACTCGGGCGCCACCGACGGCCTGCTGCAGGCGGTCACGTCGATGAGCCTGACGCCGTTGACCGTGGTCATCGTCATGATGCTGGTACTGCTGTTCCTCGGCGCCTTCATGGACCAGGTCAGTATGCTGCTTCTGACGTTGCCGTTCTTCCTGCTCGGCGGCTCGTCGCTACAGGTTGTGTTCAACATCGACGTCATCTGGCTCATGGTGTTGATGCTGATCACCATGGAGATCAGCCTGCTGACGCCGCCGTTCGGGCTATTGCTGTACGTCATGAAGGGCGTCGCGCCGTTCAAGGTCAGCCTGGGTCAGGTGGTCACGTCGGCCATGCCGTTCATTCTCATAGAACTGCTCGTGCTGATCCTGTTGATCGCGGTACCAGAAGTGGCGACCTGGCTGCCGAAACAGATTCAATGACGGAACGGTCGAATTAAATCAGTCCTGTCACCATTATCAACGTCAGTACAGCCAGTCCGGCGCCTGCCTGAATGAGCGCGCCGCCGGCCAGGCGTATGATCGATGCGCCTTCCGTGCTGGCCGCGAGCGCGTCCCGGCGCACCAGCCAGTAAAAGCTGTCGTTCGGCAGGATCGCGATAAACGATCCGATGCATATCGCCAGTACGGCCGCGACCGGTGACATCTCCGACGCCGCGACAATCGGCGCGGCGACGGGCGCCACGGCGGCAAACGTCGCCATGCTCGACCCTTGTGCCAGCTTGAAGGCCGCCGTCAACACAAACAAACTCAACACACCCGCCAGGCCGCCTTGCGTAGAAAAGTATTCTCCAACGGGAACGAGGTGCGTCAGCACCGCGCCGAAGGCACCGGCGGCACCGATCATGAGAAGAAGCGACCCCGTGCGCCGGACGGCGGACTCAAAGGCGGCCGTGCGTTCACTGTCCGGCACCATCCACAGCGCCCAGGCCGCCGCCGCCGCGATGCCGGACGCGGCGCCGGTTTCGTAACGGCTCAAACAGGCGGCCAAGGTAAAGGACGGCAATAAGATGAGCGCGAATTCGCCGAGAGCCCGGCCAAATCCGGCGTTGAATGTGGAAATCACACTTTGGGCGTCCAAACCGCCGGCCATGCCCAACCCAACGGTGACCAATACGATCCACACGACAAGTGGCCATTTTGGCAACGTGATCGGGAACCGCTTGCGCTCAATTTCGGCTACGTCAGCCATTTCGGCTACTTTCATGAATATTCCTGATGATTCATGCTACAGTTCCAAGAAACGGCTCAAAAACTATATTTCCGCAGGTATTATTATGAGTATTTCTCATGATACGCAGACCCTGCCATCGATCCGGGCGATGCGCGCCTTTACTGCAGCCGCCCGGCTCGGCAGCTTCACGGCGGCCGCGGCGGAACTCAACGTCACGCAGGGCGCCGTGAGCCGTCAGGTGCAGGAATTGGAAGGCATGCTGTCGATCGCGCTGTTCCGGCGCAACGGCCCCAAGCTGCAATTGACCGATGCCGGCCGGTCCCTGGCAGCGGATTTGGAACAGGCGCTTTCGATGCTTCGGGACGCCGTGCTGGCCGCGCGCAACACGGCCAAACGGCCGTTCATCACCCTGTCCACTCTGCCGTCGGTGGCGGCGAAGTGGCTGGCGCCGCGCCTCGGCAAGTTCATCGCCGCCCATCCGGACATCGACTTGCGCGTTTCGGCCTCGCGGCAATTGGCGGACCTGGCGCGCGACGGCGTCGATGCCGCGTTACGGTATGGCAAAGGCGCCTGGCCCGGCCTGCACGCCGAACACTTGGGCGACGAAACGGTGGCGCCGGTCTGCGCCCCCGACTATGCCCGCGCACTGGGCTTGCGCCGGCCGGACGATCTGTACCGTGCCACATTGCTGCCGGCGGAAATCGCCGAGGACTGGCCCACCTGGTTCTCGGCAGCCGGCCTGTCCACCGAAGGCCTCAACCTGGGGCCGAGCCTCGGCGACGAGGGGGCGATCCTGCAAGCCGTCATCGATAAACAGGGCGTGGCACTGGGACGGTCCGTGCTGGTGGCCGAAGATCTCAAATCGGGCCGTTTGATCCAGCCGTTCCATATCCACCTGCCGGCGTCGTCCGGGTACTGGTTCGTCACGTCAAAAGAGAACGCGCCCGGCGAAGACCTCATCGCCGTACGCGACTGGTTTCGCGCAGAATTTTCGCAGACTGCCTACACCCAGCGGTAGACGCAGAACCCGTAGGCCAGCGAGATGGCCAGCGGCCCCCACAACGGCGTGCCAACCAGGCCGAGCCAGGCCAGGAATATGAAGGCGCTACCCAGCAGCGTGATGAACAGCCGGTCGCCCCGGGTGGTATCGAGGCCCAATATGCCATGCCGCGGCCCGCCGCCGGGGCTGCGCCATTCCCACACCGCCATGGCGATCAGGCACAGCAGGATGAAGATGAAGAACGCGGCGGTCGGCCACGTCCAGGCCATCCATGACAGTCCCATGTTCTCCCTCCTTTCCTCTTGCGCCCGGCCCTACACCCGCCCGAGGGCAAAGCCCTTGGCGATGTAGTTGCGCACGAAATAGATGACGAAGGCGCCGGGCACGATGGTCAGCGTGCCGGCCGCCGCCAGCAGACCGAGTTCGTAGCCCGCCGTACTGGCGGTCCGTGTCATGGTCGCCGCGATCGGCTTGGCCGCGACCGACGTCAACGTCTTGGCCAACAGCAACTCGACCCACGAGAACATGAAGCAGAAGAACATGGCGACGCCGATGCCTGCGGCGATGGTCGGCAGGAAGATGCGGATGAAAAAGCGCCAGAACGAATAGCCGTCCACATAGGCGGTTTCGTCCAACTGCTTCGGCACGCCCGACATGAAGCCTTCCAGGATCCACACCGCCAAGGGGATGTTGAACAGGCAGTGGGCCAGCGCCACGGCGATCGGCGTGTCGAACAGGCCGACGGCGGAATAGAGCTGGAAGAACGGCAGGGCGAATACCGCCGGCGGCGCCATGCGGTTGGTCAGCAGCCAGAAGAACAGGTGTTTGTCGCCGAGGAAGCGGAAGCGCGAGAAGGCGTAGGCAGCCGGCAACGCCACCGTCACCGAGATCACCGTGTTGATGATGACGTAGGTCAGCGAATTGAAATAGCCGTTGTACCAGGTCGGATCGGTGAAGATCTTGACGTAGTTGTCGGTCGTGAACTCGTTGGGCCACAGCGAGAACGTATTAAGGATCTCGTTGGTGGTCTTGAACGACATGTTCAGCAACCAATAGATCGGCAGCATCAGGAAGACGATGTAAAGCGTCGGCGCAAGCCATTTTACCTTGGCCATGGTCATTGCTGCTCACCCCGCATCATCAGGGTGTAGAACACCCAGCACAGCAGCAGCACGATCAGGAAATAGATCAGCGACATGGCCGCCGCCGGTCCCAGGTCGAACTGTCCCAGCGCGATCTTGACCAGATCGATGGACAGGAAGGTTGTGGTGTTGCCCGGCCCGCCGCCGGTGAGGACGAACGGCTCGGTGTAGATCATGAAGCTGTCCATGAAACGCAGCAGAATGGCGATGGTCAGCACCCGCTTCATCTTCGGCAGCTGGATGTGGCGGAACACGGCCCAGCCGCTGGCGCCGTCGATCTTGGCCGCCTGGTAATAGGCGTCGGGGATCGAGCGCAGGCCGGCGTAACACAACAGCACGACCAGCGACGTCCAGTGCCACACGTCCATCAGGATGGTCGTGAACCAAGCCGCGATGGGTTGCTGGGTGAAGTTGTAGTCGATGCCCAGGCCGTTGATCATGCGCCCCAGCAGTCCGATATCGGGCAACGCGAAAATGTTCCACATGGCGCCGACCACGTTCCAGGGAATCAGCAGCGGCAACGCCATCAGCACCAGGCAGACCGAGACCCAGACGCCGCGCCGGGGCATGGCCAGGGCGATGGCGATGCCCAACGGCACCTCGATGGCCAGGATGATGGCGGTAAACGTCATCTGCCGGCCGAGCGAGGCATGAAAGCGGTCTGAGTGCAGGACCTGCTCGAACCACTTGACGCCTTCCCAGAAGAAGACGTTGTCGCCGAACGTCTCCTGCACCGAATAGTTGACCACCGTCATCAGCGGGATAAGGGCGTTGAAGGCAACCAGGGCGACGACCGGCAGAACGAACAGCCAGGCCTTCGGATTGGATGTCTTGCCGTTCATGCCGCGGCCCCTCCGTTGAGCATCCAGCCGTCGGCATAGACCCGGGTGTGGGCCGGATCGAGGCGAATGTGCGCGCTTCCGGACGGGATGTCTTCGCCTTCGGGCACCAGCAATTTGAGTGTCGCGGCATCGTGCTGCACGTCGACAATGCGGTAGCGGCCGGCGTCACTGACCTTGGTTACCTGCACCGGAATACCGTCACTGGCAAAAGACACGAATTCGGGCCGTACGCCGATTTCCAGGGTCTTGGCCCCATTGGTGTCGGTCGGCGCGTCGGCGGTCTGCACGGCCTGCCCGGCGAAGACAGCCTGCCCGCCGTCCACCGTGCACGGCAGCACGTTCATGCCAGGAGAGCCGATGAAATGGCCGACGAAGGTGTGGCGCGGCCGTTCGAACAGATCGACCGGAGTGCCGATCTGCACCACCGTGCCCTCGTGCATGACCACCACCTGATCGGCAAAGGTCAGGGCCTCGGTCTGATCGTGAGTGACGTAGATCATGGTCGAACCGACGCGCTGATGGAGCTCCTTGAGCTTGGAGCGCAGGACCCATTTCAGGTGCGGGTCGATCACCGTCAGCGGTTCGTCGAACATGATGACGTTGACGTCGGATCGCACCAGGCCACGGCCAAGCGAAATCTTCTGCTTGCCGTCGGCGGTCAGGCCCGCCGCGCGCTTGGGCAGCATGTCGTCGAGCTCCAGCATGGCGGCGATCTCGCGGACCTTTCTGTCCGCGTCGGCGCCGCTGACACCGCGGTTGCGCAGCGGGAAAATCAGATTGTCGTAGACCGTCATGGTGTCGTAGACGACGGGGAACTGGAACACCTGGGCGATGTTGCGCCGGTCGGGCGGCATGTCGGTGACGTCCTCGTCACCAAACAGAACCCGTCCCTCGGTCGGCGTCAGCAGGCCCGAGATGATGTTGAGCAACGTGGTCTTGCCGCAACCCGACGGCCCCAGCAGCGCATAGGCGCCGCCGTCGGACCAGTCGACGCTCATATGCTTCAAGGCCCAGTCGGCTTCCGTCCGGGGGGACGGCAGATAACTGTGACGCAGATCCTGGAGGCTGATCCGCGCCATCACAATGCTCCTGCCGGACGATCGCCCAAATCATCGCCGGCACGTCCCCCCGGGAAGCCGGCCGGGGGCCGGAAACCGGAAACCTTGGAAACGATCGTGTTATTCGAAGTCGTCATGGCGTCCCCCCTCAGGCCACGACCAGCTTGTCGTCGAGGTCGAAGAACATGGCGCCGCCGATGTCCAAATGAAACTGGGCCCGGGCGCCGATTTCCAGCGGATGGATGCCGTGGGCCTGGGAGATCCAGGTCTGGTCGTCGATGTCGAAATGCACGACGCTTTCGGAACCGCTCAGCTCGGTGACCAGGACCGTGCCTTCCACATCGACGGTATTGGCGCCGTGCGCCACGGGAGCGATGTGGTGGGGCCGAATGGCCATCATGTAGGTACCGTCGGGCATATCGGCGTGCCTGCCGTTGGCCGGCCATGAGACCCGCTCGTTGAGGGCGAAGCGGCCGGCCTGTTTCTGCACCGCCGCCGCATTGATCGGCGGATCGGAGAACACGCGCGCCGTGCGCAGGTTGGCGGGCTGGCGGTAAACCTCGGGCGTCTTGCCGAACTGGCTGATGCGTCCTTCGTGAACCGTCGCCGTATAGCCGCCGAGCAGCAGCGCCTCCGCCGGTTCACTGGTGGCGTAGACGACGGTGCAGCCGCGCCCTTTGAACAAACGCGGCAGTTCGTCGCGCAACTCCTCGCGCAGCTTGTAGTCCAGGTTGGCCAGGGGTTCGTCGAGCAACACCATGTCGGCGTCCTTGACCAGCGCGCGCGCCAGCGCGGTGCGCTGCTGCTGACCGCCCGACAGCTCACTCGGCTTTCGCCCCAGCATGGGCGACAGCTTGAGCAGGTCGGCCACCTGTTCGACACGGATGGTGATTTCGGATTTGGCCACGCCGGCCACCCGGAGCGGCGAGGCGATATTTTCGAAGACGTTGAAGTTGGGATAGTTGATGAACGTCTGGTGCACCATGGAGACATTGCGCTTCTGCACCGAGACGTTGGTCACATCCCGCCCGTTGAACCAGATTTCACCCGACGTCGGTTTCTCCAAACCGGCCATCAACTGCATGAGAGTCGTTTTGCCGGCCAGGGTTGTGCCGAGCAGGATATTGAATTCCTCTTCCTTGAATTCGACGCTGGTATCGTAGATGTGGATATCCGCGCCCACACGCTTGACGACATTTTTGAATTCGAGGGTCATGAACGGATATCCGGGTACCGAAAGTGGTTTCAGGATGAACGGGATGACGATCCGGTACAACCGCGACATTCACCCCCACCGCGTTCCGGAGGATGCCGGCTGGCACCCTCCGGGACGGGCGAGGCAAACGCCGTCAACGAAGCAACGGGACAGACCTCGCGGTCCTAGTTGCTCTGCCAGCGCTTGACGAGTTCCTCATAGGCGATGGTCTCGCCCTGGGGCTTTTCGTTGGCCAGCTTGGCCTTCGGCGAACCCGCCTTGCTGAGCCAGACCTGAGGATCGGACTCGGCGTTCAGGCGCGGGCCGCAACCGCCGTAGGTCTTGGCCTTTTCGTCGGCGGCCTGCATGCGGGCCATGACCTGGTCCATCTCGCCGGCCAGGCGGTCCATGGCCTGTTGCGGCGTGAAGGCGCCGGAGTTCACGTCACCGATCTGCTGCCACCAGATCTGCGCCAGCTTGGGATAATCGGGCACGTTGACACCGGTCGGCGACCAACGCACGCGGTCCGGCGAGCGGTAGAACTCGACCAGGCCGCCCAGCTTGGAGGCGCGCTTGGTAAAGGACTCGTGCCGGATGTCGCTGTCGCGGATCGGCGTCAGGCCGACGTGGGTCTTCTTCAGCGACACGGTCTTGGAGACCACGAACTGGGCATAGAGCCAGGCGGCCTTGCGGCGGTCGACCGGGGTCGACTTGAACAGGGTCCAGGAACCGGCATCCTGATAGCCGAGCTTCTGACCTTTTTCCCAGTAAGGGCCGTGCGGTGACGGCGCCATCCGCCACAGCGGGTTTCCGGCATCGTCGACCGTGTTGTTGCCTTCCGACTTCGGCGCGACCATGGCCGCGGTGAACGCGGTGTACCAGAAGATCTGCTGGGCCACGTTACCCGACGAGAGCGCCGGCAGGGACTGATAGAAATCGTAGCTGGCGGCGCCCGGAGGGGCGTATTTGCGCAGCCATTCGTCCCACTTGCGGATGGCATAGACAGCGGCCGGACCATTGGCGGCACCACCGCGCGACACCGAAGCGCCGACCGGGTTGCAGGTACCGGGCTCCATGCGGATGCCCCACTCATCGACCGGCACGCCGTTCGGCAGGCCCTTGGAACCGGCACCGGCCATGGACAGCCAGGCGTCGGTCATACGCCAGCCCAGGTCAGGCGCGCGCTTGCCGTAATCCATGTGGCCGTAAACACGGACACCGTCGATTTCCTTGACGTCGTTGGTGAAGAAGTCGGCGATGTCTTCATAAGCCGACCAGTTCACCGGCACACCCAGCTCGTAACCGTACTTGGCCTTGAACTTGGCTTTCAGGTCGGGACGCTGGAACCAGTCGTGACGGAACCAGTACAGATTGGCGAACTGCTGATCGGGCAGCTGATAGAGCTTGCCGTCCGGCCCGGTCGTGAACGACTTGCCCATGAAGTCGTCAACGTCGAGCATCGGATTGGTAACGTCCTTGCCGTCACCGGCCATCCAATCGCTGAGATTGACCGCCAACTGCAGCCGCGAGTGGGTGCCGATCAGGTCGGAATCGTTGATGTAGGCGTCGTACAGGTTCCGTTTGGTCTGCATCTGGGTCTGCACCGCCTGCACCACTTCGCCTTCGCCAAGCAGCTGGTGATTGACCTTGATGCCGGTGATTTCCTCGAACGCCTTCGTCAGGGTCTTGGACTCATATTCGTGGGTCGGAATGGTTTCCGACAGCACGTTGATCTCCATGCCCTTGAACGGCTCGGCAGCCTTGATGAACCACTCCATTTCCTTCAGCTGGTCGGCATTGGAAAGGGTGGAAGGCTGGAATTCGGAATCGACCCACTTCTTGGCTTCGTCCATACCGGCGAAACCGGGGCCGGAAAACGAGATAAGCGCAGCCGCTGCGACAGCGGCCATCAATTGCCTCTTCATTCTCTCTCCTCCCAAGTGTTGCTTCGTTAACCAACGAAGGCAAAAACTATCAACCGAAAGAAAACGAACGTCAATCGAAAATTTTCAAAACCATGACACTCTGGTAACGCGCAGATTTTTGCGCTATTCGCATGTGTAAATCGAAAAACGGAAAGGATCGGCAGTTTGGAACTGGTCAGCCCCCGGCAATCGGACATTATGAAGCTGGCGCGCAAGGACGGCCGCGTCTATGTGGAGGAACTGGCGGAAAAGTTCGACGTATCGCCACAAACCGTTCGTAAGGATCTGAACGAACTGTGCGACCGCGGCATGCTGCAACGGGTTCACGGCGGCGCCGTCGTGGCATCCGGCGTCGCCAACTTCGCGTACGAAGCCCGCCGGGTGCTGGCGGCGGACGAAAAACGCCTGATCGGTCTGAAAACCGCGTCCCTGATCCCGGACAGCTCGTCGCTGCTGATCAATATCGGCACCACGACGGAACAGGTGGCCCTGGCCCTGATCGGTCACAAGGGTTTGTTGGTTATTTCAAATAATATCAATGTAATCAATATTTTAAGAAATGATCCCGAAATGGAAGTCATCGTCGCCGGCGGCCTGGTGCGCATTTCGGATGGCGGCATCGTCGGCGAATCGGCGGTGGAAAACATCCAACACTTCAAGGTCGACTATGCGGTTATCGGCGCCTCGGCCATCGACCCGGACGGTTCGATCATGGATTACGATTACCGCGAGGTGCGTGTCGCGCAGGCCATCATCGAAAATGCCCGCCATACCATCCTGGTGGCCGACAACATGAAATTCGAACGCACCGCTCCCGTGCGCATCGGTCACATTTCCCAGTTGGATACCTTCGTCACGAACCATGCACCACCGCCGAAGATCGACCGGATCTGCAAGGAGAACGACGTCAAAATCGAAATCGCGACGGCCAAAGAGTTTTACGAATAGGCCGCCAAAGCGGCAAAACGAAAGCCGGCAGAGACGATGTTTACGAATATGGGCGATTGAACGCCAGGAGAACGGCGCCGCCCTTGCGCTACGGCGCGGACGCCGCTTTTCCTAATTCCCCAAGAAAATGAAGGTTTTTAGGGCTATTTTCGTCCCGACATCCTTTGGGTTGACCCGAAAGCAGAATGAGCGCATAAATTTTCTTTACTGCTTCGTTTGGTTTCGTTTACCGTCACATACTGGTAGACGCCTCCTTTTGCTTCGGACGTAACCCGCAGCACGGAAACGGGCGGACACAAATAACGCGCCGGCAATTCTGCTCAGGCGCGGTGTGGGTGACAAAGGGTGCTCGAACAGAAAGGACCAGTGTGACTTCCCCGGTCTACGACATCGCCGTCATTGGCGGCGGCGTAAACGGCTGCGGCATAGCCCGGGACGCAGCCGGGCGTGGGCTGTCGGTGCTGTTGGTCGAGCAAAGCGACCTGGCCAGCGGAACGTCGTCGGCATCGACCAAACTGATTCACGGCGGATTGCGCTACCTCGAGCACTACGAGTTCCGGCTGGTGCGGGAATCCCTGATGGAACGGGAGGTGTTGTGGGGCATGGCGCCGCACATCATTTGGCCATTGCGTTTCGTCCTGCCCCATCACAAGGCCTTGCGGCCGGCCTGGCTGATAAGGCTGGGATTGTTCATCTATGATCATCTGGGCGGCCGCAAACGGCTTCCGCCGACCCGCACGCTGGACCTGACCGGCGACGAGACCGGGAGACCCCTGAAAACCGGTTTCAAGAAAGGCTTCGAATATTCTGACTGCTGGGTCGACGACGCGCGCCTGGTGGTGCTCAATGCCGTGGATGCCGCGGAACGCGGTGCGGTGATCAAGACACGCACAGCCTGTGAATCCGCGGAGCGGGAGGGTAACGGTTGGTCTCTCAAACTGCGCGACACGATAACGGACGAAACGGACACCGTGACCGCCAAGTCCATCATCAACGCCGCCGGACCCTGGGTTTCCACTGTCATGGACCGCAGCACCGTCTCCGTATCGGGCGCGGAAATCCGGCTGGTCAAGGGCAGTCACATCGTCGTACCGCGTGTTTTCGAACACGACCGGGCCTATATCTTCCAGAACGCCGATCAGCGCATCGTTTTCGCCATTCCCTACAACCAGGATTTCACGCTGATCGGCACGACCGATGTCGATGTGTCGGGCGAACCGGAGGCGGCGTGCATATCCCGGGACGAGATCGACTATCTGTGCGCTTCGGCCAGCGAATACTTCGAGACCACCATCCCCAGCGACCAGGTGGTGTGGTCTTATTCGGGTGTGCGCCCGCTTTACGATGACGGATCCTCCGCCGCGCAGGAAGCGACCCGCGATTACGTTCTGGACATGCAGGCGTCCGATGGGAAACCGCCCATACTCAACATTTTTGGCGGCAAGATCACCACGTACCGGCGCTTGTCCGAGGAAGCGATGGACAAGTTTGTGTCGGTGTTCCCCGACATGAAGACCGCCTGGACACGCGGCGCCACCCTGCCGGGCGGCGATTTCGCCATCGACGGATTCGCCAAGCTGGTGGCAAAACTTGCATCCGAATATCCGAACATCGATACGCCGCTGCTCGAACGTATGGCACGCGCCTATGGGACACGGACCCGTGCGGTTTTGGGCGGCGCCAAGACCATTGCGGACCTGGGCATGCAGTTCGGCGCCGGCCTGACGCAGCGGGAAGTCGCCTATCTGATCGACAACGAGTGGGCGCGGACCGCTGACGACATTGTCTGGCGCCGCAGCAAACTTGGCCTGCGGTTAAGCGGCGATGAGATTGCCAAACTTCAACTGTGGATGGACGGCCGCAATAGCGCGGGCGACACCGGCGGGCACCGGGCCGATCAGCCCGAGGAGGCCGTCGCCCCACCGCCCGCCTGACCCGGAGTCCGCTAGCCCCTTCGGTTTTCGGTAAATATCTTGAGCAATTCCTCGGCGACGACGCAGCAGGCAATGACTTTGCACGGAGTCACTGTCCGTGGGATGCATAGGACGAAAACCTGCCGGTTTTGAGTGCGGTCTGACTGTACGCCCGGTTGCAGGAACGACTACCGGTTCGGAACGGACCGGCTCGAATGCGATAACCGGCGTGTGGTCCCGGCGTTCAACCCGGCCAACGACAGCGTCACATCTCCGTTAAGCGAGTTGCTGACCGTGCACATGGATTTCGCTCGCGCCGCGATCGTCATGGCCAATTCGGCATCATCCAGAAACGTCAGGTCGACAATAATTTCGACGCGCCCAATGCGTGCCGGCGTTGTTTCGGCCTTGGCTGCCCGCACTTCGGTATCGAATGGAACCAACGGAATGTCCATGCGATCGGCGACCATACGGATCGACACCGCAATACACGCACCGACGGACGCGAGCAGCAATTCGGCCGGCAACACCGATCCAGGCATACTGTCGGCCAGGGTTTGACCGTCCGATCCATACAGCAATGCGCCATCGTCTTTCGAATGAACAATGACAGGCCCATAAAGTTTGGGTTTGATTTTGATTTTCATGGCTATTTGCTTTTGATGCCCTGTGTATCGAACAGCTAGAACGCGAGATCGGGCAGAAACAGAGCCAACCCGGGAAAGATTGTCAAAATGACCACCGCCAACAACAAAATACCCCAGTAGGGTATCGTCGCCACGGCGACGCGGCCCAGGCTGATCTCGTTTTTCGTCAAGGCCGCCAGAACGGACAGGTTCAGGCCCACGGGCGGCGTAACCTGTCCGATTTCGATCATGATGGTGATGATGACTCCGATCCAGATGGCATCGAACCCGAAACTCGTCAGCAAGGGAAACACGATCGGCAGCGTCATGATCATCAAGGACAGACCGTCGAATATACAGCCCAGCAGCAGGTAAATCGCGATGACGATGAAGAATATTCCGTACTTGCCCAACCCGCTGTTTTGCGTGGCTTCGAGAATGGCCTGAGGCACGCCGAGTATGCTGACGGATTGGGCCAGAATGGTTGCGCCGAGAACAACGAAGCCGATCGCGGCAAAGAGCAACACCGAGCTGAAAATACTGGACAGCAGTTTCCGAACGGTCAAATCACCCCAGACAAACGAGATGAATGCCGCGACCACGACGCCGACGCCGGCCGCCTCGGTGGGAGTCGCGAAGCCGAATACGATACTGCCCATGATGGCGAAAATGAGCAGGAGGACAGGCCAGACCTGCAAGGCGCCGAGGATCATGGCACCGAGCGAGAACCGCTCCTCGAAGCGCGGCGAAATATGCGGCGACCGGACGCAGAGAACGAATATATAAAACATGAACAGGAAGCTGACCATCAGCCCCGGAACGACACCCGCGACGAACAATCTCCCGATCGATGTCTCCGTCAGAGCACCAAAGATCAGCAGCGACAAGCTCGGCGGGATCAAAAGCCCCAGCGTTCCTCCACCGGCCAGGCTGCCGACGACGGCCTCCTTGTCATATCCCCGCTTCACCATCTCGGGATAGGCGACGGAACCCACTGCCGCTGCGGTGGACAGGCTGGACCCGCTGACGGCGCCAAACAACGCGCATACGGCGATATTCGTATGCAACAATCCGCCGGGTATGCGCGCAAACAAGGGCGTGAACGACGCATAGGCGCGCCCGCTAATGCCGCTGCGAAGCAGTATTTCGCCAAGCAGAATGAACATGGGAATGGCGCTGAGAGTGAATGAATTGAAGACATTCCAGATTGCGTCGATTGCCAGGGAGGTCGCGCCGCCGGCAAAAAAGTGGAGGATCACCAACCCGGTCAATCCCAGCGCCACGCCCAACGCGACGCCCGTGCTGGATGTAAAGACCAGCAATCCGATTAAGACGCTCCAGAACATCAGCCGGCTTGTATCTTGAGGAAACGACGCATCAGGACTGCCTGCCCGGCGCGTCCGCGTCATCCCCATCCGCCGGAATCAGGCCGACCAGACGAGCCGCGAACACAATCGACATGAAAACGACCGAGACCGGCAGCAACGCCATCCACGGATAGAGAAGAATTCGCGACGTCTCGGTTTTCAAGTTGAAGCGCATGGCGAACTCCAGCCACGGAACCGCTTCAGCCGTCAGCCAAATGCCGAACGCAAGTCCAACGGCCGCAGCCAGAAACGCCAGCCAGACGCGGCTCCTGCCACTCAAATTGGCCGCCACGATCGTGACCCGGACATGATCGGAACGCAACGTCACGAGCGGTAGTGCAAGCAACAATGAGGTACTCATCAACAGACCAACCACTTCCTCCGTAAAATAGAACGGAGAGTTGGCGACCTTGCGCATGACGACGCCCGAGACCACCAGGCCGACAATGGCCGTCATGCCCAGCGCGCCGACAGCCGCGAAGGCAAGGGCCAGATATTCCAGCCCTTGCCTCGTCCTGTGGCGGATGCTTGCGATCATCGCGGCAACAATACCGGCTTCCGGTCCTTAACGGCCGAGCGCCTTTAGAACGCGCTGCCGATAGGCGGGAGCGGCGCCACCGGCCTCATCCGCCAATTCCTTCCAGGTTACGGAAACGGCATCGAGGAACGCTTTACGATCGGCCGCCGGAAAGTCTTCGAGCCAGGTCACGCCTTGCGAAACAAGTTTCTTCCGCGCCGCCAGTTCCCGCTCGTGATCGTCGGAATACTCGTTGGTGCGGTTCCAGACCTTGTTCGCCGCATCCGTAATCGCGGCTTTGTGCTTGGCCGGTAGCGAGTCCCATTTCTTGCTGGAAACGCCCAGAACATAAGGCCCGGCCGCCATCGGATACAAAAACGATGCATATTTGGCGACTTCCTGTAGCGACACCGTATGGGCATACAGGGCGGGATAAACGGCGCAGTCGACGACGCCGGTTCTGAGCGCCACGTACATTTCCTCCTGAGGGATGATCTGTGCCGACACGCCGAGACGGGTAAATGACGACACTTGGTCTTTTGCCCATACCCGAAGTTTTTTTGTCTTCAGCGCTTCGAGCGTGCGAACCGGCTCGTCACGGCAAAAGATGGACGCCTCCAGCATCGGGATAGCCATGTAACCGGCGGCGACGACGCCCCACTTGGAAAACTCTTCCTCGTAAATCGCCTGTACGACCGGAAGCGCTTTCTCGAGCTCTTCCACGGTGCCGATCGACCCTTGGACGAAAACCGAACTGAGAGCCGGCGCGTCGCGACCGATATAGTTCGCCCAGACCAAACTCATTTCAACCGCGCCCTTGGGCAGAAACCTCAACGCGTCCGGGTTTTTCAAACCGAGCGAACCGCCGTTATAGACCTTGACGGTAAACTCGCCGCCCGTCGCCGCGTTGACATCTTTGGCGAACTGCATCAGTTCCTTGGTTTCGGGCCGGTTTTCCGGCAGCGGATTGTTGAACCTCCATTCCGCGGCTTCGGCACCGAACGCCACCATCGTAGCGCCAACGATTCCCGCGACGAGGCGGCCACTTGTTCTGAACATATTATTCGCTCCCATGGTTATTTCGTTTTCCTGCGCTCACGCTTTGTATGCGATCGGCTGCGTGCGGCACACTCCTACCGGCGCCCATTCGGTCGAACGACAGCGCCGGCGAACGGCGGCGCGAGCAATCTTAACCTTGCAAATTTTCACCCATTCCAGCTCAAATTTTCTCCCAAATTTTATGGTAAATAACTAGTTTGTGTGGTCATATGATCGAATGCATAAAGATTTATTCGATCAATTTGATATCAAAATCTTGCAATCCCTGCAAACGGATGCGTCCGTATCGCAACGCGAACTCGCCGACCAGGTCGGCCTGTCACAAAACGCCTGTTGGCGCAGGCTTCAGGCGTTGAAGCAGCGGGGAATCATAGCCGGTCAGACCGTCAGACTGAACCGGGACAAATTGGGAATTAACCTGACCGTGTTCGTCATGCTCCGCACGCGCCAGCATTCGACCGAATGGCTCGACACATTCCGGCGCCATGTAACGTCCATCGAGGAAGTTGTCGATTTTTATCGAATTGGAGGCGACTACGACTATCTGCTCAAGGTCGTGGTCAAGGATATGTCGGGCTATGACTCCGTTTACCAGCGGCTGATCGGCAAAGTCGAACTGGATTCGGTAACGGCATACTTCACGATGGAAGCGATAGTGGAGCAACGCCCGCTGCCCATTGCGGCAAAAATGGTCAATCGCTGATCTGAAATCCGTTCATCGTTCGAACAGCAGCACCGGCCCGTTCATGTAGTCGGTTTCGGCGTACTGGCGGTAGCCGGTTTTCTCGGCGACACGGATGGATGCGCCGTGTTCCGGTTCGATCATGCATACCGTGCGGGTGCGACTGAATTTCTCGTCCCCCCACGCGACAAACGCCGCGACGGCCTCGGTGGCGAAGCCACGCCCATGACACCACGGCGCCATCACCCAGCCGGCTTCGGGCGCGCCGTCGAACGGCGGATCGATATTGCGTTTGTAATCGGCGAAGCCCGCTTCCCCGGCGAACCGTCCGGTGGCCTTTTCCTCCACCACCCAATAGCCGTACCCCGTCGCCTGCCAGTGACCGAGATACCGCAGGAAGCGCCACCAGGTCTGCTCCTCCGTCGACGGCACCTTGGTGATATGGCGCACAACGACCGGATCCGCCCACAAGGTCACGCTGTCGGCAAAGTCACTGTGCCGGTGACCCCGCAAGCGCAAGCGCTCGGTCTCCAAGACGGGGACGGAGGACGAAAAATCGCGCGGCGTGGACATGAACATCCCCTCTATTGCTCTGCTGGGGCGATATTTAGGGGTTTCGGCGCCCGGCCTCAACCCGAGTAGCCGTGTGGCTCCGGCCGGCTTGGACACGGACGGCTCGACCGCGGCGGCGGATATCCCGAAACGGTGCGATGGCGACACCCCCGACCACGGGCCGGCCGGCGAAATAGATCGGCGCAGCAATTCCTTTCTGTGCGAGCCCGTGCGTTTCGTAACGGATGATCATTTGGTCGTCGACGAATATCCGATCCTCCTGCCGATCTCGGAAGATGGCGACCAGGTCGGTCAGATCCTGGTCTATGTCCGAACGACGCGGGAAACGCTGCTTGCCCTTGTCACCGGCGGGACTTTCAGGCGCGAATTTCATTTCCTCTTCGGCAAAGCCGACGCTAGGATGTCCGGTAATTAGACCAAACTTATTCAACGTGCCGCTCACCACAACCCGGTGACGGAATACAATGGATTACCGCAGCGATTTCCGGACCATTCAGGCGGAAATCGACACAGAAACGATTCTGGAAGAGTCGCGTAGGGCGTTCAAGATTTCCGGTCTCCGAGACGGCGACGGCACAGCCACGCGGGCCTTATTGTGGCTGGCTGGAACGTTCCGCCGCCAATGACGCGGACAGAAAATTTCGAGAGGGCATGACGATGGTAACCGTCTATTTTGTGACCAACCGGCGACCGAACAAGAAAGCCAACCCGACCGATTTTACCGGCGAGTTCAGCGAAGGCGGGCCGGCCAATCTGCGTTACGGCATTGCCGAGGTCGGCGGCGACGGTCTGGACGACATCGATCTGCAACTGGCACCGGAAAAACTGGTCAAGGACGAGGCGCGCGCCACACTGGCCGGCAATACCAAGCTGGGCAGCGCCGACATCATGTCGGCCGTGCGCCGCAAGATGGCCAAACACGGGCGCGCCACCGTGGTCTTTATTCACGGTTACAATGTTTCGTTTCGCGAGGCCGTGAAATCGGCGGCGCAGCTCAAGCAGAACCTCAAAGGGCATGCCGGCGGCAAGGGCGTCAACGTGGTGCTCTTTTCGTGGCCGTCGGACGGCAAGATGACTCCCTTTCTGGCCTACGCCAGCGACCGCCACGACGCCGCCGCGGCCGGCCCCGCGTTCGCACGCGGTTTTCTCAAACTGGCGGATTTCCTGCGGGGCGCGACCCGCGAAGAAGAATGCGCCGAGAGTATTCATCTGGTTGCGCACAGCATGGGCAATTACGTGCTGCGCCACGCGGTGCAGGAAGTGGCCAACCAGTCACCCGGCAGGCCCCCGAGAGTTTTCGATCAGGTCTTTCTGATGGCCGCCGATGAGGATGACGACGCTTTCGAACACGAATACAAACTGCTGCCCCTGCCGCGTCTGAGTCAGCGTGTGAACGTCTATTTCAACAATGAAGACCGGGCGATGCTGATTTCCGACAAGACCAAGGGCAATCCGGACCGGCTCGGCGACAACGGACCCGCCGTGCCGCGCGGGGTGCCCGGCAAGGTGACGCTGATCGACTGCACGCCGGTCGTCAGCGGCCTGGTCGAACACTCCTATTTCATCGATTCACCCCGGGTGGTGCAGGACATGCTGGCGGTGCTCGACGGTGCGCAACCGGACAAGATCGCCGGCCGGGACTACATTCACGAAACCAACAAGTACCGTTTGCTCAAGGATTAATTCAGGCGATTGCGCCGCGCTTACAGGGCTTGCGCCCGGATGTACGGGAGGGATCTTTCCATGAATACGGCTCTTCGGTTCGTGTCCGTCTTGGGTCTCGCGCTGGGTCTCTCGGCGTGCACCCAGAACCCTTATTTCAGTTTCGAGAGCATGACGTCGGGCAAGCTGTCGGACGAAACCGTTCTCAAGCACGCCACCGGAGAACCGCTGGTCATCGAAGAGGCCCGGCTGATCACCGACAATGACGATGCCTTCCGCTCGAAGCTGGCGTTGATCGAAGATGCTCAGATTTCGATCGATGCTATGTATTTCATCTTTTCCGGCGACTATTCCTCTTCGGTTCTGGCCGAGGCATTGATCGCCGCGGCAAAGCGCGGCGTCCGTGTCCGGTTGCTGCTTGACTACCACACCAACTACAAGCGCCTGGACCTGTTCTCCATGATGGAGAAACAAGGCAATACGGGCAGCGGAAAACTGGAGGTCCGGTTCTACAACCGCCCAACCCGCAATATCGTCATGGACGCCGCCTATTTGACGCTGGGATGCGGCGATGTGGAGCAACGAAGCGAAGAAAACTGCGCCGGGGCCAAACTCGCGGCCGTGCAGGAACGGTTCGACGGCGAGATGGTCGATGACCGGCCGGCTGCGGAAACCGGTATCTCCAATTTGAACGTGTTCGGCTCGGGCCTGTTCCTGTCGGGTCTGTACGGCAAGAATCCGGAGGCCTTGGCACTCGCCGTCGTGACCGGTCAGAAAGTCGACCTGGCCAAGCTGACCGAAGGCGGCCAGTCGGCAACACCGGAGCAGAAACGCAAGCTGTTGGAGGTGGCCAAGGTCTATTGGGCTTCGCGTACCGCGCCGCCGTTCAAACGGCTGATCGCCAGAATTCAGTTGGCCACCTATTTTGCGTTCGCCGGAGACGTTCTGAACCCGATCTACAAGCAGGTGTCCGAATTCCTGCCCATCGAACGGCGCGACATAGCGGAGAGTGCGCGGGACTGGGACTACATCACCGACTACCTGCATCACAAGCTGCTGCTGGTTGACAAGATACGCGTGCAACTGGGCGGCCGGAACATCGAAGACTCCTATCACATGCAACCGAACGCATTGATCAAGAAGTACGTCTTCACGGATACCGACGCCGTATTGGATCTGCGCCGTGGCGGCCCGTCCATTGCCAACTCGTTCGAAGAGCTGTGGAACTACCGCCGGATGGTGGCGACGATTGCGGAGATTCGCAGCCACGCGCCGAACGATGTGGTGGCCAACGCCGATGCCCTCAGCGCGGCACTGCGGCAATGCACGTCGCAGCAGCAGGCGACGATTCAGCAAGCCTGTTTCGAGCGCGAATTCGCCGCCCGCGCCCGCAGCCTGCCCGAACGCGAGGCGGCCCGGCAGACGTCGATGACGAAAAACGCCCGCACATACCGGTCCTCGTACCGGCCGATCCGGACCGAAGGCGTCGATACCAGGTTGGCGATCGACACCGGCGCCCAAATCACCTACCTGGAGAACCTGCCGTTTGACAATCTGGTCAGTGCGCGGGAACGCCAGTACGGCGCCACCAACGGCTTCGAGGCGCAAAACGGCAAGAAGATCCACGCCCTGTGGCTAGCCGCCATGCAGAATGCCTGCGTGCAGGCAGGGCCCATGCAGGTCATTCTGCATTCCGCCTACTTCTATCCGTCTTCCAACTTGATCCGGCAGTTTGCTGAAATGGTGGACGGCGTGCGGAACTGCAGCAACGTCACGATCACCGTGCTGACCAATTCGATCGACACGACCGATTTGAACGTCGTGAACATATTTGCCCGCCATTCGCTCAAGGCGTTCGCCGAATATTACGCCCGTAGCGCCGTGCCGGAACGCAGTGCCAAATTGCGCTATTTCGAATACCAGCGGCCACCCGGGCCGCATCAACTGTCCTTGCACAGCAAGGTCTCCGTGCTGGGAGACGATATCATCGTCGGATCCGCCAACGCCGACATCCGCAGCTACATGATGGATACCAACAACGCGATCTTCATCCGCAACGCACCGTCGTTCCAGCGGCGTTACGCCGGCCATATCGGCCGCATAATTAATGACCCGGCCAGAACAAAGAACATGACCCGGTTTTTCATGGAAACCGATCGTCAGACCATGTTGCAGCAGGATCTCCGGACATTTCGGGATGCGTTGAAGCAATACAAAATCGACAAGCGCCTATCCGCCGAACAGATCGCCAAGGCGGAAGCCGATCTGGTCAAGGCGCTGAACATCTCATACGCCATGGTCACGGACATTCTCAAAGACGAGGCCGGCAGCCGTGCGGAAAGCGATTTCGACCGCACCTTCAAAGGCATCTAGCGAAGGGGGTACGCCGGCGGGCCACGTCAATGGCCATCCGCTCTCGACCAAGCGGCGTTAAACGGGCATTCTTGTGCATGTTCATTCGGGCCGTCCTCCGAGCAAGTCTGAAGCTTGGTAACTCCAGTCTCC
>JANQFL010000086.1 GCA_028277845.1 Sneathiellales bacterium | reverse complement strand
GACCTTCAGACCCGTGGTAATACGGAGCTGGGTCTTTTCCAGGGCCATGCCCGTGGTGTTCAGGTTCTGGAGGGCGATCATCGCCCCCTGATTGGTATTAACTGAAAAAGCCATTTTGGCTCCCCTTATACCATGTAAAGTAATCAGCGTTTTGCCGATGACGAACTATTCCGAGGAATCAGGCTTGCAATGCCTATGCCAAAGCAACATACCGCATAAGATTTACAACCAATTGTTTATAAAGAGAAAATCATGTTTACTGTTTACTATCATTTAGAATGTGGAAATTGTTGCCCGGCAAAACTTACCCAGACGGCACATTTTGCCGAGTTGAAGCGGTCGGCTCAGCAAGAATTGGGGTCACAAGAATTGGGGTCAGGTCCCGCTTTGTAGCATAGCGGACCGCACAATCCGCCCCACCGTCGCCAGATGAATGCCGAGGTGCGCGGCGATTTCGCGATAGCTGTAGGCGCCGGTGGCGTAGGCGGCGACGATGGCGGCGTTGCGGTCGGCATGCGCGGCCATAATCTCATGCAAGGGCGGCGCGGGTTTGCGGCGCTGCGCCTTGGGGACGCTCAATCCGTCGCCCGCCGCTCCGGCCTTGCCCTGCATGCGTTCGACGAACGCTTCGTCGCCCAGATAGATCTGCCGGCGCAGGTCGCCCCATGGCCCGTCTTCACCCATGCCATCGGCGACGAAGCGGGCATAGCGCCTGCGGGCGGCGGCACGCTGTTTGCCGAACAGGGCCAGCACGGCATCCGCCGCCAGCCAGCGGGGCGGGGCCACCTCTCCCGCCGTGGCGCGATAGCTGCTCCAGGCGTAGCGGCCGGGGCGCCCGACCATGCCGGCCCGCACCGGGTTCAGCACCACATAACGTGCCAGTTCGCGCAGATAACCGTCCTTGTCGACCAGGACCGCCTTGTAGCGGCCCTGGAACAGATGCCCGGCCCGCCGATGGCGCCGGTTCGAGGCCTGGGTGAACATCCCGTTGAGCTGCCGCATGCCCCGCGACAGATTGCCATCCGGCGTTTCCACGACGAGGTGATAGTGATTGTTCATCAGGCAATAGGCGTGGCAGAGCCAGTCGAACCGCGTCACCGCCTCTTCAAGGATGGCCAGGAACGCTTTCCGGTCGGCGTTGTCCTCGAAGATCGCCTCGCGCCGGTCACCCCGCGTCGTGACGTGATACAGCGCGCCGGGAAATTCTATGCGCAACGGCCGGGCCATGGCGGAAGTATAGGCTCATCGGCCTGATGCTACAATGCGAGACCTGACCCTGAACGCGCTATAAAGACCGCGTCAGAAACATCGTTACCTTGGCCCATTGAAAGTCAATGAAACTTTGTCTTCAATTTCTCGATAAGTAGCTTCAAATCTCGAAGGGATGATTCGCTCCAACTCTTCACGAGCTTGTTTAAGTTTCTCATATACTTCGTCATGAACATCTGACTTCGAGATTTCTGATAAGTACGATTTCAAGCGTTCAAGATTTTTTTTACCAATTACGCTCGCCGCCAATTTTTGTTCATTCTTGTCCAATACCCCATCTTCGACGATCTGATTCGCGACTACCCAAAGAAGGAGATTTTCTTCAGCGTTAGCGATGACTTTGCGTGCTGGACCATCGACATATCTGTCACAGTCGATTTGAATGCGGCGATCCAATTTGGCCAGTTCCTCTCTATTAAACTCACCGCTCCGACGGCTGAATCCGCTGTTGAGAGAAAACCACAATAGTGCCTTGCAACGAACAAATATGGAGGGATGAGTAGAACGGTAGTTCCCACTTGGTGTCGTTGTCTTGTCTAATTGCCGAAGAAACGCGCCGACATCAAATCGGAGATGTTCGTCATTCAATCCAGAAACAGTTTTCATCATTGCCCGAATTGCGACCTCTAGCGACTGACAACCAATTAGTCCTAGGCGATCCGAGGAAATCTCTTGCGCTCTTTGTTGAATAAAAAACTCAACGCTATCGCGTGAACTTTCATTACGCGCCAGGCCGTGCCCAAGAAGAAAGTGACCAATCTCGTGACCAGCAACGAACATGAACTCGTCGGCGTCCAATAAATCGACCAAAGCAGAAGAGAACCGCACGTAACAGCACTGAGAATCTCCCGAAAAACACTCGGCTTGAATATCGGGTGAAGCATACACGAACGCGACCACCGATTCGTCCGGTAACCGCAACCTAGAACATACTTTACTTAGCCGATCGGCAAGGCCGGGCGTCACTTCTGTAGATATGCTTAGATCGTTTTGGTAGACCGATTCCAGAATTCGATCTGCGGCCAATTGCTCATTGTCCAGATAGTGACGCATTATGTCACCGGAATAACGTATGCTCTCCGCTAATCTTCGCGCCGCAGATACAAAGTTATTCATATTTCTTTCGTGCCTCAGCTACCATGTCGAGCATGCGCTGAGCGTTATCTCGTTCCTCGCCTTCCGCCAATGCACTTAAGCGATTATTCCATTTCTGGAATTCCGTTCTCAAATGTCGCTTTATATGCTCCTTATCCCAGTCGGGCGAAATTCCAAGAATCTCTTCGATTGAGGCTTGGTGGGATAAATCTGTATCAAGACCGACAATCTTTTGGTCCCGCATTTTTTCAATTTCATCGAAGTCCAGGTCAAGAGCTTCGGCCACTAACCGAATAACTCGCACCTCTTCCGCGTCCATGACGCCGTCGGCAGCCATCACGTCAAAACAGAGTTCGATGGTTTCGTAACGGACCGACTTTTCGGCTATTTCGTTTAGTTGCTCCGTCAGATTACTAAGACTGAGCTCTCCTTTTTGGCCAACGTCATAGGCCCTGGTCATAGATTCGTTATACAAGGTTTTAAGGCTCTCACGTTTCTCGCCGGAATATGGCGAAATCGCTTTGGTGATCCAATCCTTAAGCACGACACCTTCGGAGTGATCTAATGACCCATCAGCCATAGCCACGGCCATACCAATCTGAATGGATAGTGCCTTTGCCTGATCACGATGCTCCGCTGCTTCTCTATAGCCCTTCTCATCAAAGCTGTATTCAAATCGAAGTGCCGTTTGCCACAGCACCCCCGGGTGATTCGGATCAACAAATCCATAAGCGATATCCGGCATATTGTTGATGTCAACTAACCGAAGGATAGCGACAAGCTTGCGCCGGCCACCGTACGGCGGCTCCAACAGGTCTGGAAAGACAGCACCGATACGGGACCAACTAACAAATCCCATTTCCGGATCAACTTGACCAATTTCTGATGAAAATTGATAAACGACGGTCTCTGGTTCTTGAAATAATTCAATGGGAGACAAAACTGGTTCAATTTCCTCATCTGTTTCATCAAAAACAGACGTCACGAATGCCACATTTTTCCTTGAGTTTAAGGGAAAAAGACCCTTCATCTCGATCGCCTTAAATAGCGGACCATCTTCGTCGTCACCAAGACGACCTGGATAAAACCGAACCTCAATCGGCCCCATACCTTTAAAGGCCAACTCCATATTCTCGGAGAAAGTCCCTTTGCCGACCGCCGCTTTTGCAGCGGCTCCCACTGTTCTGGCGCTGGCGGACAAGAACATACGGAAGAGGATCCAGCCTACGAAGATAACGACAATTGTCAGAATCCCTTCCATCGCCTTACTCCACTAAAAATTTTTCAATTGTGCTTGTGTCAGATTCCTTTCCAGATGCCATGGAGAGATCGATCTTAGTCTCTCGTTTGGTTTCGACGTCGACGAACGAGCACTTCATAATTTGGTTGTCGTCGTAAGCAAACGTTACTTGGATTTCCTGTTGAGCTGGCCGCCCTGAGGGCAATGTCAATTCACCCTCCCAAATGATCTTGACGAATCGAGGATCAGATTCAGCCGCTGTCGACTCGGTGACCTGGCAATCGACCGCCTCTTGACCCGCGTATACTGTGTAAAACGACTCAGTCACGGAACACGGTATCTTTTCGCCTTTGCGTATAAGAATAGAATTGGTCAAAGTTGGTGTTTCACGCGCTTCATCGTGACTAATCGAAATCGTTCCAAAACATTTGCTTGTGGATTCGCTTACATTGATTTTTTCGATGGCATTTTTTTGTACGACTGAAAGCTTGGAGCGATCGCCCTTGTACGCCGCATACAGGGAAGCGCCCAAGGACACCACTTCATCGACATTGACTGTGGCAGTCGGATCCCGTTTGAAGACTTTTTTTACGCTTTCCGACACAATCGGAATTCGCGTACTCCCGCCGACCAAAAATATGCCCCGAATATCCGACGCATCTATCTCCGCTTCGTCAAGCGTCGCCTCACAAAGCATTTCCGTCTGTGTGATATAGGAGGAAATTGCTTCTTCAAACTCCTCGCGAGAGATATCGATCAACTGCCGTGCAACCCTTACCGTTACCTTCTTGCGAGCTGACAGTGACTTCTTTTCTTCCTCTGCGTCATTTATCGTAAAATCGTCTTCCTCTAGGAGCTCACCCGTAAGGTCTTTGTATTTAGTCTGAATGATCTTTCTTAGCGCTTGGTCAAAGTCGTCTCCGCCGAGTTTGGAGACTCCATTAGTAGCGAGCACCTCGACATCTTGGCCGCCAACGCGAATGATCGAAACATCAAACGTTCCGCCGCCTAAATCATAGACAGCATAGATACCGCTTAGTTCTTCACCGTTTTTGTATGCGTAGTACAAGGCAGCGGCGGTCGGTTCATTGATAATGTATTTTACATTCAGTCCTGCAGCACTCGCGGCAGCCATAGTTGCGTCGCGCGCCTCATGAGCGAAGTTCGCTGGTATCGTTACGACGGCCTCACCGATCGGACCAATTGTTTGTTCAGCGTCCGACACAAGTTTCTTGAGCATGAATGTGCTTAATTGTGTAGGCGTGAAATCCTTACCGTTTATCGTATGGGTAATCGTCGTTCCCATATCGCGCTTGAAGCGTGCCGCAGCGGTATCTGGAGCGTTGCCCCACTGACGCCGAGCAAATTCACTTACTTCCATTACACCATCAGAGGTCTCCGCGACACATGACGGTGTAATATTCTGACCGTCTTGATTGTGAACGATGACCGGCCGGCCAGTTTCATCTATCGTTGAAACTGCGGAAAAGGTGGTCCCCAGATCGATCCCGACAAAAGCGGACATTACGAACCCTCCCTTTCATGGTAGGCGTAGATTTTTACCCGAGCTGGCACGAGGACATCGTTACTTTCGGTCCCACGAATCAAGTATCCGCTTTCCAATACCTCTGCGATTTTGAACGCCTCTTCTGGCCGATCGACCATCTCTGACTTTGGATTGTCCGCCACCCCTTCCGCATGGCGGTAATCTTCGCCGACTTGTGGTTGGAAACACTCCACACCACATTCAGCAAAGGCGTCTTCCAACAAACGGCGGATTTGTTCGAGGTCGGATTGATCTGCCGACCCCATCTTTTGGAAATCCTCAACCGCTTGATCGACGCGAATGAAACGCGAAACGAATTTTCTAAATATTTCCGCATCGTAACCGTGTTTGAGCCGGCGGATTTCAGCTTCACGTTCATCGATCGCGCCTTGCAATGTCATGAAGGTTTCGGTCAAGTCGGCAACGCCTTTGTGCGTTGCTTGTCCCTGGAGTTCGAAACGATTAATTGCCGAGCCGACCTGCTTGGCTAGATCATTGAAGACCTCGCTAACTTTGATAATCCAGGAATTGAACTCTTCCGGAACGACGAGATGTTGTTTATCGAGAACTACTCGTCTCCAGCGGTACAGGTAAAAAGCAACAACCACTGCTGCCAGCGTCACGACGGCCATGATCGAGAGCGAAACAAAGGCCCAACCAAATAAATCGGAGGCGACTGTGTTTCTTTGCCCTCTAGGCTCGCTTGCGGTTGTTCGTGAGTGATCGGCCGCTGTAGCCAGTTTCTGCCCGGCCGGTAAGTCGACCTCGGATGCTTGTTCCGTCACCCCCAAAAGATTTGAGGATTCTTTTTGTAGTGGAGTAACCCATATCACACCAATCGCGGCGGCCAAGACGAGAAGAGCAATTCCGACGAGTGAAATGGCGAGTGTCTTATTGTTCATTCCGCCCCCTTCCCGACCGGGATGTCTTGTAGTTGCTTTGCTAGCAAACGCACCGCATTTGTCGGTCAGATTTTGTTTTTATTAGTTTTTACTCTTAATAGTCGTAGGTCAAGAGCTCCCTTTAACTTTGTGGATAATTTCGAACAAGCCTAGCCACTATTTGGAGTTGGAGTTGCCCCGGTTTCGTGGACAGTTGCGGTCTAGCAGATTCTAGTCGTTCAGTGACGCTCCTTTCGAAGTCGATAGGGGATTTGTATCCGAGGGCGAAATGGCGCCGGCCAGGATTGTACCAGCCCTCGATGAACTCGAAGATGGCCATACGGGCCTCAGCCTTGGTCTTGAACTTGCGCCGGTCGAACAGTTCACATTCCAGGGTGGCGAAGAAGCTTTCGCACATGGCGTTGTCATAGGCGTCGCCGACGGGTCCCATTGACGGCTGGACGCCGGCCTCGTTGCAGCGCAGACCAAAGGCCACGGACGTGTATTGCGATCCCTGATCTGAATGATGGATCACGTCGCGCGGCTTGCGTTGCCCGAGCGCTATGTTGAGCACGTAGCTGGGGTCAGGTTTCGCATTGTAGCATAGTGAATCGCACCCCCCGCCGTCGCCAATTGCATGCCGAGGTACTCGGTGAATTCACGAAAACGATGGGTGCCGGTCGTTTCGCTGTAGGCGGTGACAGAGAGCGCGGAGCGGCAACGCCGTGCCTGACCTTTCCCCCGCGATCCGCACTCGCGGCGCCGCCAGCCGCGCAATCGGCATCTGATACGGCGAGCACGACACATAATCCATCCCCACCTCTGCGTAGACGTGCACCGACGCCGAGTCGCCGCCGTGTTCGCCACAGATGCCGATCTTGAGGCAGCCGCGCCCCACCATCCGGGTGGCCGGGCGTTGGTGTGTTTACGGGAATTCCACCAACGGCGCCGCTCCCTAGAATTGGCGTGGACTAGGAGGCGCCTTGCAGGCTGGCCGGATCGGTTTGATCGCGGGCCGGGAAACGGAGGTGCATGCATGACGTAAACAACCAAACGAGTACAGAACCATGTCAAATCTGATTACAGGGCCCCTGCGGATGGCCTGCCTTGCGGCGGGTCTTTTGCTGGCGGGAACGGCGCAGGCGACGGTCATCAACAATTCGGCCGACGGCACCACGGGTGTCGGGGTGAACAAGGGGGATTCCAATCAGACCTCCACGCCCCTGTCGCCGACATTCTTCGGCAATTTCCCCGTGATCCCCCAATTCGGCATGACCGGCTCCGCCTACGCCTACGAGGATTACGACGAGTTCGATGTCCCGACCGAGGACAAGGTCCATATCTCCAATGGCGTGACCGGAATCACCGCCGGGCAAAAAACCAAGACGGATTCGGCCAATGCATCGGGCACCTACGGCGACCCGTGCTGCCGGGTCACGGATTACGCCAACGCGGAAGCGACATTCACCGGAACACCGACCGGGCCGACGGCCAGTCTCGTCGTGATCGACAAGCAATTGGTGACCGGGATCTCCGCGACCATGAATACGACGGTCGAAACCCAGCAGAATACCGACATCCCCGCTTTTGCAACGGCAACCGTGACGGACCCCTTCGTGGCGACCGGCCTCACCGGCGACGAAAACCTGACGTTCTACAGCATGCTGCATGCCGGGATGACATTCGCGCTCAATTCCGGAGGCACAGCGGTGTCGAACGAGCTGCGCCACACGTTCAGTTCCACGCTCGAAATCGGCGGCGTGGTGGACCGGCTGTTCGATCTGGTGATCGCCGTCGGCACGACCGGCGCCGGCCTGCAGGACATGGTGGTCGATTTCACCAGCAACGCGCTGCTGGGCATCGACGACGTGGCCATGATGCAGGCGATCCTGAACGGGTTTCTGTTCGATCCGTCGACCGGCGCCTTCACCCTGGCGTCCGACATCATGATCTACGACGGGCCCATTCCGCTGGCCGACGGGGTGACCGACTTCATCCTGGCTTTCGAGAGCAGCATGACGTCCGATCCGAACGCGCTCTATCAGCATGTAAACGGCCCGCACAACGTCGTCGCCGCGGCGACCGTCGTGCCCGAACCGATGAGCCTGGCCCTGTTCCCGGCCGGCCTGGCGGCCATCGGGTGGGTGCGCAGACGGAAAGCGGCGTAGGCCGTTTCTCGTTATTGGCGGTGCGTGAAGGCGGCGGCTTGTTCCGGAGCCGCCGCCGATCGATTCCAGTCACCGTCCACCGCGACAACGGTCCCGGGGACCGCCCCGGGCCGGCAACTCAGGACGGGTTTTCACCGTTCAGCAGGGCGATGAGTTTGCCCCGGCTGTTCACACCGAAGTGCTGATAAATCCGCTGCACATGGCGATTGACGGTGTGGGGGCTGATGCCGAGTTGGGCGGCAACCTGTTTTTCGGAGTGTCCGCTCAACAAGCGGTCGAGCACCTGGGCCATGCGCGGGGGCAGGCTTCCGGTATCGTGCAGGGTTGCCGGGAGGGCGAGCTTTTTGCCAAGCAGTTCCGACAGTTCATGGTGCAGCAGATTGACCAGGTACTTGGCGCTCGCCGCAAAATCACCGTCCTTGGCATGGCGATGGAAAACCAGTGTCTGCAACGGGGCGTCTTCGACACCCCGCAGGCGCAACGACGAGGTAATTCTGTCGCCGAGGCCGCAGGGGCGGACGTATTCGTTGTAGTGCAGCGAGCGTTCCCACTCCCGCGGCGCCACCACTTCGTCGAGGACGCGCGTGCGCAACGGCGGACGGTGGTCGTGAAAGTAGGAGCGGTGGTACAGGTCCTCCCTCTGGGCATCGTTTTCCTGATAGTGCTGCCACAAGGCCAGATGGTCGGTATCGAGGAAACCGCTGGCCATGGAGGCCTCCAATCGCTCCGTTTCCTGCAGCGGGTCGTGAACGTGCATATACAACCCGACACGGGCGCCGATGATCGCGCTGATGCCGTCCAGGAGATGGGTCCGCCAGGCGTTGGAATCGGAACCGATTTCCGTGCACTCCCAGAGCAGCCGGTAGACCATGCGCACATCGCGAAGGCGCGGTTGGGGGTTTTTCGAGCGGGTCATGCTTATCCTGCGGACTGATACACTCCCAAAACTGGTAGTTTATATTCACAGACTTGCGATTTCATTACCAGCGGCGTCATTCAATCATGACAGGGGCCGGCATGACTGGGGCCGGGTCTTACGACCACAGGGCCGGGATCAGGTCCCGCATTGGTGCGTTCTCGAGGGCACCGCCTGCCCCACCGTCGCCAACGGCATGCCGACGGACGCGGCGAATTCGCGATGACGATCGGTGCCGGTGGCTTAACCGTCCGCGGCGACCGAGCGCGCGGAGCGCTTAAGCCGTCCCCGACCCTGCCCCACTGATCCGCGCCTGCGCCGCCGCCAGCCGGGCGATGGGCACGCGGTAGGGCGAGCAGGAGACGTAGTCCAGCCCCACCTCGGCGCAGAAGTGCACCGAGGCCGGGTCGCCGCCGTGTTCGCCGCAGATGCCCATTTTGAGGTCGCCGCGGGCGGCCTTGCCGCGGTCGGCGGCGATGCGCACGAGTTCGCCGACGCCGTCGACGTCGATGGTGACGAAGGGGTCCTTTTCCAGCACGCCGCGGCGCTGGTAGTCCTCGAGGAACTTGGCGGCATCATCACGGCTGAGGCCGTAGGTGGTCTGGGTCAGGTCGTTGGTGCCGAAGGAGAAGAACTCGGCCTGTTCGGCGATCTCGGCGGCGCGCAGGCAGGCGCGCGGCAGTTCCATCATGGTGCCGACCAGGTATGCGGGCTTGGTGCCCTTCTCCTGGCCGACCTGTGCGGCGACGGCGTCGACGCGGGCCTTCAACAGTTCGAACTCGGCGATGGTGGAGACCAGCGGGATCATCACCTCGGGCACCACCGTCTTGCCGCCTTCTGACTGGACTTCGAGGGCCGCCTCGAAGATGGCGCGGGCCTGCATCTCGTAGATTTCGGGGAACGAGATTCCCAGGCGGCAGCCGCGGTGGCCGAGCATGGGATTGAACTCGGCCAGCTGCTTGGCCCGGTGGCGCAGTTTCCCGGCGTCCAGGCCGGCGGCCTCGGCGACGTGGTCGATTTCCGCGTCGGTGTGGGGGATGAACTCGTGCAGCGGCGGGTCGAGCAGGCGCACGGTGACGGGCAGGCCCGACATGATGCGGAACAGTTCGACGAAGTCCCGGCGCTGCATGGGCAGGATTTTGTCGAGCGCCGCGCGGCGGCCGGTTTCGTCCTCGGCCAGGATCATCTCGCGCACCGCCTGGATGCGGTCGGCGTCGAAGAACATGTGTTCGGTGCGGCAGAGCCCGATACCCTCGGCGCCGAAGTTGCGCGCGGTCTGGGCGTCCAGCGGCGTCTCGGCGTTGGCGCGCACGCCCATGGTGCGGATGGCGTCGGCCCAGCCCATCAGGGTGGCGAAGTCGCCGGACAGTTCGGGCTCCACCGTCGGCACGGCGCCGGCCATGACTTCTCCGGTCGAGCCGTCGATGGTGAGGACATCGCCCGCGTTGAAGGTGCGGCCGTACACCGTGAGCGTGCGGTTCTGGTAGTCGATGGTCAGGGTGCCCGCGCCGGAAACACACGGACGGCCCATGCCGCGGGCGACCACGGCGGCGTGGCTGGTCATGCCGCCCCGGCTGGTGAGGATGCCCTTGGCGGCGTGCATGCCGTGGATGTCCTCGGGCGAAGTTTCGATGCGCACGAGAATGACCGCGTGATCGTCGGCCGCCAGTTTCTCGGCCTCGTCGGCCTCGAAGGCGATGATGCCGCTGGCGGCGCCCGGGCTGGCGGGCAGCCCCTTGGTCAGCACGTCACGCTCGGCGTCGGGGTCGAGGGTCGGGTGCAGGAGCTGATCGAGGGCCATGGGGTCGATGCGCGCCACGGCCTCTTCCCGGGTGATCAGGCCCTCGCCAGCCATGTCGACGGCGATGCGCAACGCGGCCTGGGTGGTGCGCTTGCCGTTACGGGTCTGCAGCATCCACAGCTTGCCCTTCTGCACCGTGAACTCGATGTCCTGCATGTCGCGGTAGTGGGCCTCGAGCTTGCCGTAGATGTCGGTCAGTTCGGCGAACACGGCGGGCATGCTTTCCTCGAGAGACGGCATGTCGTCGCCGCCGTTCTCCCGCGCCGCCTTGGTCAGGTGCTGGGGCGTGCGGATGCCGGCGACCACGTCCTCGCCCTGGGCGTTGACCAGATACTCGCCGTAGAACTCCTTCCGGCCGGTGGAGGGGTTGCGGGTGAAGGCGACGCCGGTGGCACTGTCCTCGCCCATATTGCCGAACACCATGGCCTGCACGTTGACGGCGGTGCCCCAGGATTCGGGAATGTCGTGCAGGCGGCGGTAGGTGATGGCGCGGGCGTTCATCCACGAGCCGAACACGGCGCCGACCGCGCCCCAGAGCTGGTCGCCGACCGATTCGGGGAACGGCTCGCCCAGTTCCTCGAGCACCTTGGCCTTGTATTCGCCGACCAGGGTCTTCCAGTCCTCGGCGCCCAGGTCGGTGTCGAGCACGTGGCCGTTCTGCTGTTTGTAGAGATCCAGCAGTTCCTCGAAGTGGTGGTGATCGACGCCGAGCACCACGTCGGAGTACATCTGGATGAAGCGGCGGTAGCTGTCGTAGGCGAAGCGTTCGTCGCCGGCCTGGGCCGCCAGCCCGTCCACGGTCTCCCGGTTGAGGCCGAGATTGAGCACCGTGTCCATCATGCCGGGCATGGACGCCCGGGCGCCCGAGCGGATCGACACCAGCAGCGGGTTGGCGGCGTCGCCGAATTTGGCGCCGGTGATGGCCTCGATGGCGCGCACGGCGGCGTCGACCTGGCCGCGCAGGTCATCGGGGTAGGTCTCGCCGTTGTCGTAATAGGCGGCGCACAGCTCGGTGGTGATGGTGAAGCCGGGCGGCACGGCGATGCCGAGATTGCTCATCTCCGCCAGGTTGGCGCCCTTGCCGCCCAGCAGATTGCGCATGTCCGCACGCCCTTCGGCGCGCCCGTCACCGAAGCTGTAGACCCACTTGGTCATCGTCCCATCACCCTTCGATTTTGGAGAAGTCGGCCACGCGGCCCAGGGCCGCCGGAATGCCCGACAGAAGCTTCAAGCGGTTTTCCCGCAGGCCGGCATCGTCGCAGTTGACCGTGACGTGGTCGAAGAAGGCATCGACCGGCGCCCGCAACGTCGCCATGGCCGCCATGGCGGCGCCGAAGTCCTCGTTGCCGACGTGCCCGAGCGCCTTGTCGGCGCTTTCGATCAGGCCGCGGTGCAGGTCCTTTTCCTCGTCCTGGGACAGCCGCTCGGCCACAACGTCGCCGGCATAGGACGTCTTGTCCTTCTTTTCCTCGATGCGCAGGATGTTGGCGGCGCGGCGGAACGCCACCAGCAGGCTGGCGCCGTCGTCGCTGCCGAGAAACGCCTGCAAGGCGTCGACCCGGGCCAGCAACCGCACCAGGTCGTCCTCGTCGCCCAGGGCGAACACCGCGGCGATGAGATCGTGGCGCACGCCCTGTTCGCGCAGATGGACTTTGAGACGGTCGGCGAAGAAGTCGAGGATCTCGTCGACGATGCGGGCCTTGTCATCGTCGGCGAGCTGCAGTTCGCCGTAGGTCGACAGGGCCGAACCGAACGCGGCGCGCAGGGGCAGACGCAGGCCGTTTTCCATGACCAGGCGGATCACGCCCAGCGCTGCCCGCCGCAGCGCGAACGGATCCTTCGAGCCCGTCGGCTTTTCGTCGATGGCGAAGAAGCCGGCCAGGGTGTCGATCTTGTCGGCCAGCGCGACCGCAACGGATACCGGCGCCGTCGGACAGGCGTCGTTGGGACCGGCGGGCGAATAGTGCTCGGCGATGGCGTCGGCGACGGCCGGGTTCTCGCCGTCGTGCAGCGCGTAGTAGCGGCCCATCAGGCCCTGCAATTCGGGAAACTCGCCGACCATTTCCGAGACGAGATCGGCCTTGGCGAGGCGCGCCGCCGAGCGCACCAGATCGCGGTCGGCGCCGTCGATGTGGCCGGCGATGTCGACGGCCAGGGCCTGGATGCGGTCGACCTTCTGATCGAGCGTGCCCAGCTTGGCGTGGAACACCATGGCGCCCAGGTCGGGCGCCCGGCTGGCCAAGGTGCGCTTGCGGTCCTGGTCCCAGAAGAACTTGGCGTCGTGCAGGCGGGCGCTGAGGACTTTTTCATTGCCGGCGACGATGCTCTTGCCGCCGTCGGCGGCCACCATGTTGGCCACGGTGATGAAGCGGGGCATCAGCCTGCCGGCGGCGTCGAGGCAGGAGAAATATTTCTGGTGGCTGCGCATGGCCGTCACCAGCACTTCCGGCGGCACGTCCATGAAGTGGTCGTCGAAGCGGCCCATCAAAGCGACCGGCCATTCCACCAGACCGGCCACTTCATCCAGGAGACCCTTGTCGTCCTTGAGGGTCAGGCCGTCGGCCTCGGCCAGCTTGGTGGCGTCCGCCAGGATGACATCGCGGCGGTCGGCCGGATCGAGCATGACCTTGGCGGCGGCGAGCTTGTCGGTGTAGTCGGCGAAGCCGGTCACCGTGATCGGCTCCGGCGCCATGAAGCGGTGGCCGCACGTCGTATTGCTTGATTCGATACCGCCGAAGGTGAACGGCACGGTTTCGCCGCCGAACAGGCACAGCACGCTGTGCAGCGGCCGCACCCAGCGCAGGCTGCCCGCGCCCCAGCGCATGGACTTGGGCCAGGGCAACGCCGCCAGCGCTTCGGGCAGCAGGTCGGCCAGGACCACGTTGGTCTGCCGGCCCTGGCGCTCGACCACGGCGAAATAGAACGTGCCCTTGGGCATCTCGCGCTGCTCGACCTGGTCGAGCGTCATGCCGACCGAGTTGAGGAAGCCCTCGATGGCCTTGTCGGGCGCGCCGACCTTGGGTCCGCGGCGTTCTTCCTTCACGTCGGGCTGGGCCTCGGGCAGGCCGTCGACGACCAGCGCCAGCCGGCGCGGCGTCGTGTAGGCCCGGGCGTCAGTAAATGTTAGTTCGGCCTTCTTGAGGCCGTCGGTGACCAGACGCTTGAGGTCGTCGGCGGCGCGCGCCTGCATGCGGGCCGGGATTTCTTCGGAGAACAGTTCCAGGAGCAGCTCAGACATTACAGGTGTCCCCGTGCCTTCAGCCAGCCTTCGCAGCAGCCCTTAGCCAGCGCCCGGACCCGGCCGATATAGGCGGCCCGTTCGGTGACGCTGATGACGCCGCGGGCATCGAGCAGATTGAACAGGTGGCTCGCCTTCATGCACTGGTCGTAGGCCGGCAGCGGCAGGCCATGGCCGAGCAGGACGTCGCATTCCTTCTCGGCGTCCTTGAAGTGCTGCAGCAGGATGCCGGTGTCGGCGTGTTCGAAATTGTAGGCCGAGAATTCCTGTTCGGACTGCAGGAACACGTCGCCGTAGGTGACGCCGTCGCCGTTGAAATCCAGGTCGTAGATGCTGTCGACGCCCTGCACGTACATGGCGAGGCGCTCCAGGCCATAGGTCAGCTCGCCCGACACCGGGTCGCAGTCGAAGCCGCCCATCTGCTGGAAGTAGGTGAACTGGCTGACTTCCATGCCGTCGCACCACACCTCCCAGCCCAGGCCCCAGGCGCCCAGGGTCGGGCTTTCCCAGTCGTCCTCGACGAAGCGGATATCGTGGTTGTCGGACGTGATGCCCAGTTCGGCGATGCTGTCCAGATAGAGCTGCTGGATATCGTCGGGCGACGGTTTGAGGATGACCTGGAACTGGTAGTAGTGCTGCAGCCGGTTGGGGTTTTCGCCGTAGCGGCCGTCGGTCGGCCGGCGCGACGGCTGCACATAGGCCGCGTTCCAGGGCTCCGGCCCCAGCGCCCGCAACGTGGTGGCCGGGTGAAACGTGCCCGCACCCACCTCCATATCGTAGGGCTGCAGGATGACGCATCCCTTGCCCGCCCAATAGGTCTGCAGTGTGAGAATCAGGTCCTGGAAGGACGGGGCTGCGCCGGTACGCACGACGGTCTCCGTGATGAAAGCGGGATTGGGCGGAACGGGCGGCCGAGGCGGCAGCCAGCGCGGCGCAACTTACCCTTGGGGGTGTCTAGGGGTCAAGCCGGCAGAAAGCGGCGGAAATCAGCCGGGAAAACAGCCAAGAATTCAGCCGGGATAGGGGCAGTCGCCGCGGCCGCAGGACGAGGCGTCGCCGGTCCGCACATAGGTGCCGCACACCGGGCAGGCGGACAGGTCCTCGGCGTCGACCTGGGGCTTGCCCGCGCCGCCGCCGCCGACATTGCCGCCGTCCTTGTCGCCTTTACGGGCGAGAATGGAGTTTTTCCCGGTGAAATACCGGAAGCCGTACCAAACGGCCGCCACCACGAGGACGGTAAAGAGGAGTTTTCCGACACCGAAGCCAAACATGCGCCCGTTGTATAAGGCGCCATGGTTGGCGGTCAAGCATCGTGGCGGATGGCGGCGGTCCTTCTACAGGCGAAATCGGGACCACAGCAGCCGGTCTTCGATCGCCGTGAGGGCGGTCTCCGCCCAGCCATCGCCGAAGCGGCTGTCGCCCAATCCGATCTTTCTCTGCAGCCACGACTTGCCGCCGCCGACCAGGCGCAGCTTCACGTCCTCGCCGAATTTGTCGCGCATCACGGAGCGCAGATCGCCGATACCGTCGATCAGGCCGAGATCCCTGGCGCGCGCGCCGGTCCAGATACTGCCGGAAAAGATGTCGTCCAGCTTGCCGGTATCCAGGCGGTCGCCGCGGGACTCGCGGACCAGGTCCTTGAAACTGTCGTGGATGTCCTTTTGCAGCACCGTGAGCCGCTCAACATCGTCTTCCTTTTCCGGCACGAACGGGTCGAGCATCATCTTGTGCTCCCCCTGGGCGTGGGCGCGCCGTTCGACGCCGATCTTGGCGATCAGGTCGGTGAAGCCGAAGCCGCTGCTGACCACGCCGATGGAGCCGAGCACGGAATTGCCGTCGGCATAGATCTCCTCGCCCGCGCAGGCCAGCCAGTAGCCGCCGGATGCGGCGACGTCCTCGGCGAAGGCGTAGACGGGAACTTCCTTCTCGGCTGAAAGCGCCCTGACCCGTTTGTATATGAGCGACGACTGCACGGGCGATCCGCCGGGGGAATTGACTACCAGTGCAACGGCCTTCACGCCGCGCATGGAAAACGCCTGTTCGATGGGCCCGGCCATCGATTCCATGTTGATGGCCGAGCCGCGGGGGCGGAACCCGCCGCCGCCGATCACGCCCGACATGCGGATGACCGCCACGTGGGGCGGCGTCGCACCCATGCGCCCGCGCGTCAGCTTGCCGATGATCTTGGATCGCCAGTGATTCTGTCTCATCGGTCAAACATAGGATCGCCGGTGCCGGTGAACAAGACGCCCGCCCTGCCCCAATGCCGCCGGACCGGCCTAAAGAGCGCCGCCCCGGCGCAGGATGGCGTCCGCCTGATCGGTGAAATCGCGGCATCCCGCGCGATGCAGCACCAGGCCCGGCGTCATGGTCAGCACCCCGGCGGTGCCCTTGCAGCCGCGCACGATGACCCGGCGGGCCGGCATGCCTTCGCGGGGCCATAGCGGGATAACGGTCACGTCCCCGACCGGGCCGTGCATGTGGGCCAGGATGTGATCGAGCCGGTCGGCCCGGTGCACGATGGACACCGTGCCCTTCGGCCGGGCCATGCGGATGCAGAAATCGATCCACTCCGGCAGCGAGCCTTCGGACTCGATATGGGCGTTGGCCTTGCGGCCGTTGGGCGGCACGGTGCCGCGGCCGGGCTGCCCATAGGGCGGGTTGGCGGCGACATGGTCGAAGCGGTTCACGCCCAGTTTGAACTCCGCCGATTTGAGGTTGGCCTCGAGCACCTCGAACCGCCCGCCTTCGAGAATGTTGCCGCTGTTGTGCGCGGCATTGTCCCGGGCCAGGGCGGCCATGTGCGGGTCCAGTTCCAGGCCGGTCACCGACAGGCCTGCGACGCGGGCGAGCAGGCACATGGCCACCACGCCCGACCCGGTGCCGACATCCAGCACCGTATCGCCCGGCGCCGCCGGAATGGACGCGGCCAGCAGCACGGGGTCGATGCCGGCGCGCGGGCCGTTGCTCGGCTGGCGCAGCATGACGCGGCCTCCCAGGAAGGCATCTTCGGTCAGGTCCATGGATTCAGACCGGCTGACGTTCCGGTTCATTGTTCAGAACACCGGCTTCCCTGAGCAGCGCCCGGGCCCGGGTTTCATCGGCATTGTCGATCATCACCCGCCGGGGGACCGCGCCGACGCTGCCGTCCATGACGCTGGCGTGAAGGTCCAGAACGACGGAGTCGATCCCGGCATCGCGCAGGAACGCCTGCAGCCAGGACAGCAAAACCGTATCATTCGTTCTGATTAATTCTACCATATGGCGATCACTCGCATAACCGTGACATCTGCGACACCGCGCAGGCTTGACCCACCGTAAATGCCACTTCTATGCTCGCCGCAAGCGTATCTCTCCGTCAAGATCGTGTATCGGTTGGCGTTTGAAAGGAATTGGCACCGGTGGCTATCGTCGTACCATTGGAAGGTGAACACGGGAAACGGAAACCGAAACCGTCCCTGGATAGCCTGCTCGCACTGGTCAAGGAAGACCTGGACAAGGTCAACAACGTCATCTTGCGGCGTATGGACAGCAAGGTGCCGTTGATCCCGCAACTGGCCGGACACATCATCGCCTCGGGCGGCAAGCGCCTGCGCCCCATGCTGACGCTGGCGTCGGCCCGGCTGTGCAGCTATGAGGGCAACCGGCACGTCAACCTGGCGGCCTGCGTCGAGTTCATCCACACCGCGACCCTGCTGCACGACGACGTGGTCGACGAAAGCGACCTGCGCCGGGGCAATGCGACGGCCAATGCCTTGTGGGGCAATCAGGCCAGCGTGCTGGTCGGCGATTTCCTGTTCAGCCGCTCGTTCCAGTTGATGGTCGAGGACGGCTCGCTCGAAGTGCTGCGCATCCTGTCGACGGCGTCGGCGGTCATCGCCGAGGGCGAAGTGGCCCAGCTGATGACCAGCAACGATACCAGCACGTCGGAGGACGCCTATCTCGACGTCATCATCGGCAAGACGGCGGCCCTGTTCGCGGCGGCATGCCACGTGGGCGCGGTCGTGGCCGGCCGGCCGGCGGTGGAGTGCGAGGCGCTGGAAAGCTACGGCAAGAACCTGGGCATCATCTTCCAGCTGATCGACGACGCGCTGGATTATTCCGCCCGCCAGGCCGAGCTCGGCAAGACCGTCGGCGACGATTTCCGCGAGGGCAAGATCACCCTGCCGGTAATCCTGGCCTACCGGCGCGGCGACGACGAGGAGCGGGCCTTCTGGCACCGCACCCTGGAGGACGGCGAGCAGACCGACGACGACCTGGCCCATGCCCAGACGCTGATCGAAAAGCACCGCGCCATCGCCGACACCGTCGAACGGGCGCGCCATTACGGCGCCATCGCCCGCGACACGTTGGGCATCTTCCCCGACGGCCCGGTCAAGCAGTCGCTGATCGACGTCATCGAGTTCTGCATCGAACGGGCGCACTGAGCCCTGGGACCCGGCTCCGCACCGAAATCAACCCTGTTTTCCGCCCTGCAAAGGCCGCTTGCAGGGCGCGGGCGATGACGTTATACAGGGCGCTCGCCGCTGTCGGGGAGTAGCTCAGCCTGGTAGAGCACTGTCTTCGGGAGGCAGGGGCCGGAGGTTCGAATCCTCTCTCCCCGACCAGCAAAAAAGCCCGCCTTGTCAAGGACTTGGCGGGCTTTTCCTTTTTCCGGCCGGTGTGGACCGGGTGGGTTCGGCTTAACGGCCGGACTTCAGCACTTCTTCTTGTTCTTTTTCTTCTTGAACAGGTTGCCGACGCCGCAGCCGGCCTTCTTGGCTTCCTTGCCGACGTTCTTGACGACCTTGGATTTGCCGATCTTCTTGACGGTCTTGCCCACCGCCTTGCCGGTCTTGGTTTTGGCGATGGCCTTGCCCACCGTGGTCGCGGCCTTGGCGACGGCCTGGGCCTGGTTGGACTTGATGATCGCCTTGCCCACCGTCGTCGCCGCGTTGCCGACGGCCTTGGCCGCCTTGGTGTTGGCGATGGCCTTGGCGCCCTTGCGGGCGCCTTCGCCGACATCCTCGAGCACGCCGCCGGTGGCGTAGTCGACGCCCTTGTTCCAGGCCTTGCCGACCGCCTTGGCGCCCTTGGTGACGCGGCCGCCGGTCAGCCGGTCGACGTTCTTGTAACCCTTGGACAGGTGCCCGCCGGTGGCGTGGTCGAGCGCCCTGGCGGCATTGCCGACGGGCTTGAACTTGAGCACGTTGCGGGCTACGTCGCGGGAACCGGTGACCATGTCCGGTGCGGTCAGCATGGTGCCGTAGGTGTCGTCGAAGTTGTTGCGCAACAGGCCCATGCCGGCTTCGGTCGTGCGCTTGACCTGCTTGCCGGCGGCCTTGCCGGCCACGCCGAGGCGCCCGCCAGTCAACTTGTTGGCCGCGTTGAAGCCCTTCTTGGCGCCTTTCGAGATCTTGCCGCCGGTCAGCTTGTCGACCTTGCCGAAGCCCTTTTTCAGGTGGCCGCCCTGGACGTAGTTCTTTTCGAAATAGTCGATGCGGCTGTGGGCGTAATTGTTGATCTGTTTGCGGTCGGTGGCGTTGCCCAGGCTGCCGCCGGGATCGGTGATGCCGTCGACCAGTAGCTGGTCGGCGCCGGTGATGTCGCTGACGATAATGCCGACGGCCGTGCCCTTGGCCACCGTGGCCGCGCCCTTGGCCAAGCGCGCACCCTTACCGACCTTGACGGCGGTCTTGGCGGTTTTCGCTGTCCGGGCTGCTTTTGCCGCCTTGGCTGCATTGGCGGCGTTCTTGCCTTGTTTCGCCGTCTTCGCCACCTTGGCGGCGTTCTTGGTCCGCTTGGCCGTCTTGGCGGCCTTGGCGGCATCGTCGACCTTGTCGGCGGCCTTTGCGGCCTTGGCCGCCTTGGCGGCGTTCTTGCCCCGCTTCGCCTGGGCCGCCTTGCCGCTCTCATCGAGCTGGTTCAAGGCCTTGATCTTGGCGCGCTTGGCCTGGGCCGCCTTGCCGCTCTCGTCCAGTTGGTTGAGCGCCTTGGCGTTGGCCTGTTTCGCCTGGGCGGCCTTGCCCTTTTGATTGAGCTGGTCGGCCGCCTTGATCTTCGCCCGCTTGGCCTGGGCCGCCTTGCCGCTTTCGTCAAGCTGGTTCAGCGCCTTGGCGTTGGCCCGCTTCGCCTGAGCCGCCTTGCCTTTCCGGTTGAGCTGATCGGCCGCCTTGATCTTGGCGCGTTTGGCCTGTGCCGCCTTGCCCTTCTGGTTGAGCTGATCGGCCGCTTTGATCTTCGCCCGCTTGGCCTGCGCAGCCTTGCCGCTTTCGTCAAGCTGGTTGGCGGCCTTGAGCTGCGAGCGTTTCGCTTTCACGGCATCGCCTTGCTGCTGCAACTGGCGCTGAGTCTGTATTTGCGTGCGTTTGGCCTTGGCGGCATCGCCCTGCTTTTGCAGCTGGTTCTGGGCCTTCAACTGATTGCGCTTGGCCTGCGCGGCCTTGCCGCTTTCGTCCAGCTGATTGGTGGCTTTGAGTTGTGTGCGCTTGGCCTGCGCCGCGTCGCCCTGTTGTTGCAACTGACGTTGGGTCTGAATTTGCGAGCGCTTGGCCTTGGCGGCATCACCTTGCTGCTGCAGTTGGTTTTGGGCCTTCAGTTGCGTCCGTTTCGCCTGCGCGGCGTCGCCTTGCTTCTGTAACTGGTTCCGGGCCTTCAACTGCGAACGCTTGGCTTGTGCGGCATCGCCCTGCTGCTGCAGTTGGCGTTGGTTCTGGATGTTTGCCCGCTTCGCTTTCGCGGCATCGCCCTGCTTCTGCAGTTGGTTTTGGGCTTTCAGCTGCGTGCGTTTGGCCTGCGCGGCATCGCCCTGCTGCTGGAGCTGGCGTTGGGTCTGAAGTTGGCTGCGTTTTGTTTGCGCCGCCTCGCCCTGTTTCTGCAACGCATTCCGGTTCGGTTCGTTCTGGAACTCGCGTTGTTCGGGAACCTGGGACCCGGCCGGCGAACCGGAGCCTCCGGGTGTCGTTCCGTCCGCCGATACGGCGGCAGGCATGGCCAAAGCGATGGAAAGGGTGAGAAGTGCTGTCGTGCCCCGGATCATGTCCCTGCCCCGATGGTTTGTGGTTTTCTGCAAACGGGATCAAACAACGCCGCACGGTTTCGGACGGTGCCGTGCAACACACCGCAAGTGTGATTTTTATCACAAATCATGAATATTTGCGACTTCGGACTATTCTAAATTCGGCGTCAAGACCCGATTCCATCATCCGAACGTACAAAGGGCGCCGAAGCGCCCTTTGCGTAAGGTTCCGAATTCAGCCGGTGTTACCTGCATCCGCCAAACAGTTTGATGATGGCGCATCCGACGGTTACGGCGGCCTTGCCGACGTCCTTTGCGGCAATCTTTACGGCCCTGTCGGGGTGTTTGATGGCGAAACCGATGCCCTTGCCGACATCTCCGGCGACTTTGCCGACGGCCTTGGCGGTTTTGACGGTGTTTTCCGCCAGCTTCTTGGGGTTGGTGATGGTCTTGCCGATGTCGGCGACGGTCTTGACCGCATCCTTACCCAGCTTGGCGATGGCTTTCGGCGCGTTCCTCGGGTCCTTCAGAGTGTTCACGGTCCAGGCGGCGGCTTCAAACGGATCCGGAATGTCGGCGCCGAGGACACCCTCGGCCACCGCCAGACCGGCGCCGCCCGACAAGGCTTTCAAATTCTTCATCGTCCTGGCGGTCTTGGCGACTTTGTACGAACGCTTGGCTGTCTTGGCCGTGTGCTTGACGTTCCGGGCGTGCCCGACCACGCGGACAGTCTTGACGGCCCGTGCGGATTTGGCCGCTCGCGTGGTCCGGGTGACGTTGGCGGCTTTGGCCGTGCGGCGGGCAACCTGGGCAACCTTGCCGCGCTTGTGCATCCGGCGGGTATTGTTCAGCGCCTGGGCCTGCTTGCGGGTCATGTTGCCGGCGCCCTTGGTGCGGGTGGCAAACCTGTCCCGGGTCGATGTCATCGGACGGTCGACCGTATATGTCTTGACCCCTACCTGCTTGGCGAAGGTCACGGTTTTCCTGCCGGTGGTTTGCAGGGTCCGGGTGACTTTGGTTTTCATACGGGCGTGACGGGCGACGTCGCCCCGGTGCCGCAGGGTATCCTGGACGGCCTCGATGGCGCGGCCGGCCTGCCGGCCCGGGCGGGTCTGCATGCGCAGGGCCATGCGGCTGTTCTGTGCCCGCTGGCCGCGTTTCAACGTATCGATGGCGGTGCGTTGCTTGGCAAACGCGTTGCCGAAATTGCGAAAACCGTCACCCAGTGACGGCGCATTGGCGTTCGCGGCGGTGGCGGCGGCGAGGGACGCGACGGCGGCGAGGACGATGGCGGTCTGGCGGATCATGGTGTCTCTCCCGGTTTCGCTGGGGCATGCCCCGTGAACAGGAGAGAGTTTCGCCGGTACCGGCGGCTTTCACCGTGCCGCCCGGCACCTATGGGCAGTGTTTATTGTCACACCCGGTTTTTGGCTGAAAACAGGCGTTTTTCTACTGAATGCGCTTGAATTCCACCCGCCGGTTGGCGGCGCTGTCGGGGTCGGCCTGGTCGATCAACTCCGCTTCGCCCTTGCCGACCGTGATCAGCCGGCCCGGATCGACGCCATGAACCTGAACCAGATAGGTCTTCACGGACTCCGCGCGGCGCTTCGAGAGCGCGAGGTTGTAGTCGTCGGTGCCGCGGGCATCCGTGTGCCCGACCACATAAATGGAGAACTCGATGGCCCGGTTGTTGCTGAGAACATTGCCCAGACTGTCGAGATACGGGGCCGACTGGTCCATGATCTCGGCCGAATCGTAGGCGAATTCCACCGCCATGCCGAATTCCCGCGCCTGCTGTTGTTGTGCCGGCGCCTGATCGGGGGCCTTGGCGTCCTTATTGATGAACACGATTCCGCGGTCGATGCCCCGGGTGCGCCCCTGCCCCGCTTTGTTCAGTTCCGGGAACAGAATATTGGACACCTCTTCGCTGGTCGGCGGCCGGTCACGGAAGACCTTCAGATCCTCGGCCGATGCCGGTGTCGAAATCATCGTACCGAACGTCAATGCCATCACGGCAAACAGGCTGCTCATCATTCCGGCCGATCGGCGTGTTCTTGAAGTCATGGCTCTATCCGTTCTCTTGCGTGCGCGTCCGCTTCGATCCCGTGCTTCAATGCACCTGGATGACGATATCGCGCTGCGTGTAGTTGCCCTCGGTGACCTCATCGAAGACCGCGGTGATGTCATCCAGGCTGTTGACGGGGATGGGCTCCAGATCGCGCTCGACGATCTCCAGCGGCAGGCGCTCGCTCAAATCCGTCGACGACGCAATGCAGCTGAAGGCTTCCCGGGACGACGGCTGGTCGAACTTCAGCCGGAACGGCATCTGCCCGTCGGGAATGGCGACGATATCTCCGCCGCGGATGACCGCCGACTGGCGGAAGCGGTTGGGGAAGACCTTGACCACCGTGTTGTTGGCCTGCTGATAGAAGCAGTGCATGTACGTGTCCTGGGCGCTTTGCAGGCGCAGGGTGATGCTTTCGCCCAGCTTGTAGCTCGGATTGTCGCCCCGGTCGCTGGTCAGCACGAAATCGGATGCGGCGGTATCGGCGGCCTGGGGGGCGGCCTGGGTGGTGTCCTGGGCGGCGGCCTGGGCGGCGGGTTGTGTGTCTGCCGGCGGCTGGACCGGCGCCGCGGCGGGCTGCGCCGGTGCGGCCACGGGTTGCGGAGCGGGTTCGGGTTGCGCGGCCGCCACGTTGGCGCTGGAACCGCCGTTGGAGGCCACGTTGCACGGCAGCATGGCCGGCACGGACACCGACTGCAGCGCCGCCTTGGCCTCGGCCGACAGGCACGACTTGTAGGGCACGCCGGTCAGTTTGCCCATCAGTTCGATGGAGCCCAGTTCGATCAGCGTACGGACCGCCTGGTGGGTCCCCTCGTTCTGATCGACACTGAAATCCAGGTTGATACCGATGGGGCTGATGCTTTGGGCATTGAGGACGCCGCCGACATTCGCGCCGGCACCCTGCCGCACCACGGCAACGGAATTGCTGGACGTCAGGCCGGGGATGATCTGCAGGTTCTTGACACAGCCCATGTTCATGTCGACGCCGACCACCGACACGAGCTGGCTGGCCTGGGCGCCGAGATTGAACACCGGCGTGTTGATGCCGGCGCCGCCCGATTTCTGCTGCACGCCTTCGTCCAACTGGCTGATGGAGCCGCGCAGGAAAAAGTCGGGCGTGACGAAACTGCTGCTGCCCTTGTGGGCGCCCTGCAGGTCGACAATGTCCGACAAATCGCTGCCATAGGCGACAAACTTGAAGGCGCCGCTGCGGGCCGACATACGCGACAGGGCCGAAATCAGCATATCCTTGGTGCCCGACGCCGTGCGTTGGGTCTGGTCCGGAATGTCTTGCGCGGTCACCGTCAATCCGTTGACGTTGTGCTTGGCGAAAAGATCGTCCATGCAGCTCAACGCATCGCTGAAACCGGTGATGGTCCGCGCCGGCGGTGACTTGGGCGTGGCCGTCTTCAAGGCGCTTTTGGTCGTCGGCTGCGTCGTCTGACACCCGGCGACGGCCAGGCAGGCACAGGCGATGGCGGCTGTTCGTACGGTCGATTTCATGGCACTTCCGCCCGCGACGGGACGGCCCCTATTCCCGACCCGTGAACCGATGACCGGCAACCGACTTGCCGGTCCTTGTCATCGGCCCCACGGGTGATTGAACCTTGCCCACAGTCTGACGCTTTTGCAGCGCCGGTCCTGTTCCTCGAATCACAGCACACGTTTGATTTTTATCACACCCACGACTTCGGCAATCGTTGCGTTCGTTATTTGGCCCTATGTTGCACCAGGCGCGGTGTTTTGACAAAGGGCTTGGTTGCTCCCGCCCGGACAAACCGATTAAATGCATGTGCGGCGGCAAAAAAGGACCGCCGGAGCGTCAGGGGGACACGGCATGGCCCGGGCACGGACCGAAGAAATCCGGAAGATGATGGCGAACAACCGCCTGTTCAACCATCTCGACGACGAGGAAATGGACGCCCTGCTGCCGCATGTGCAGGTCCGCAGCTACAAGCCCAACCAGACCATTTTCCTGAAAAACGACCCCGGAATCAGCGTCATGGGCGTCATCAGCGGCCGGGTGAAAATCAGCAATTTCTCGGGCGAAGGCAAGGAAGTGGTGCTCAACATCATCGATCCGGGCACGTTTTTCGGCGAGATCGCGCTTCTGGACGGCAAGGACCGTACGGCCAACGCCACGGCGATGGATGCGTCGGATATTCTGGTGCTGCAGAGGCGCGATTTCCTGCCGTTCCTGGAAACCCATCCCCACTGGGCCATCAAGCTCATCGAAGTGTTGTGCCACCGGGTGCGCCTGACCACGGAGCTGGTCGAGGACTCCGCGTTCCTGACCCTGCCGACCCGTTTGGCGAAACGCCTTGTCTGGCTGGCCGACAATTACGGCCAGGAGACCGACGAGGGCACGCGGATCGAATTGAAACTGACCCAGCGCGAATTGGGCGGCCTGGTCGGCCTGTCGCGGGAGAACATCAATCGCCAACTGAGATCCTGGCACAAGGAAGGCCTGATCTCCATGGACAGCGGCACCATCACCATCGTCGACGCCGACACCATCAACGACCTGGCCGACTATTTCGTCTGAGCCTACTTTTCCCGGAACACGATTCTGCGGCCGCGCTCACCGTTCAGCAGCCGCTTCTGATGGAACCGGACCAACGGATCGTCGGGCGCCACGCCCGACAATGACGAGAACGCGCGCGCGGCGTCTTCGGTGTCGAGACTGTCGAAGGCCTCAGCATAAGCATTGGAGTCGGCGTATCCATTGGTCCGGCCGTGCAACGGCTCGAACGAAGGGATCGCCTCTTCCTTGCCTTTCAGCACCAAGTCCCCGATGGGCCGGAACGGAATTCCGTCACATTGTTTTGCGGTTTCACCGCTGACGCAGATGCGGGTGCCGATGTGCTTGTTGACGCTTTCCAGGCGGGCCGCCGTGTTCACCGCATCGCCGTGGGCGGTGTAGTCGAAGAACGTACTGCCGCCGAAATTGCCGATCGTCGCGGTGCCGCTGTGCACGCCGATGCGCGTGACGCCGAGATCGATGCCCTCGGCCCGCGACTTGGCGGCGAAGTCCTGGGCGAACACGTCCAGCGCCAAGGCGCAGCGGACCGCCCGTTCACAATGATCGGGCTGATCTTCCGGCGCGCCGAAGAACGCCACGACGGCGTCGCCGACAATTTTGTCGATGGTGCCTTCGTGCGCCAGAACGATATCGACCATGCCGTCGAGATAGCCGTTGAGCACGGGCGCGAACACGGCCGGGTCGGTGCGTTCGCAAAGTGAAGTGAATCCCGCCAGGTCCGTGAACACGAACGTCATGGCGCGCCGTTCGCCGCCCAGCTTCAGCCGGTCCGGGTCGTGTTCCAGCCGCGCCACGATGGCGGGCGAGACATAGCGCGAGAACGCGTCTCGGATATAGCGCCTTTGCGCCCGGGCCCGGCGGCCGGCATAGGCCGCCCCGAGACCCAGCGTGCCGGCGAACGCCAATGTGGGCGGCAGAACCGGGATGAACAGTCCGGTGGTTTGATATACCGCAAACGTGCCGACCCAGTACCCCGCACCGACGATGACCGCGGCCGCCGTAACCAGCCACGGATTGACGGGCAGCATCGCCAGGGTGATACCGAGCAATGCGGCGGCCAGCACGAGCACAACGAACGTCATCAAACCGCTACGCGACACCTGCCGCCCGTCCAGCAATTGGGCCAACACCTGCGCATGGATCGAAATGCCGGTCGACAGTTGTCCAGGCGTGCGCGCATCGAGCGGCGTGCGATGGCGATCCGAGTCGTCCAGATTCGTGCCGATCAGAACGATCTTGCCGGCGAACCAGTCCTTGGGCAGCAGGGCGATGGCGTTGGCCGGATAGGACTTGAAGGGCGCCGTTTCCGCGTCCGGCCCCCGGCGGTAGGCAATGGCGAACGGTTCCGCGGGCAGTTCGGCACCGGCAACCCTGGCCAAGGCGGCGGGAAAGCTCATGCCCTCCTTCGCCGCCGCACCGGTGCGAACCGGCACCGCCGTCCGCACGACGTCATCGGCCGCGTCCTTCGACAGGTTGGCGAAACCCTTGGCGACACCGTCGAGAAAGGCTTCGTGATAGGCCACCTGTTTGGCACTGAGGGTGACCGGCGGATTGGCCCAGGCAACGACGACCGGAACACGCGCCTGCAGCAACGCCTTGCGCAAGGCATCGTCCTTGGCCGGTTCCGTTGGCCGGTCGAACAACACGTCCATGCCGATCGCCTTGGCGCCGGCGGCTTCCAGTATGGTCACCGCATTGGCCAGGAAACCCCGGTCGATCGGCGACCGGTATGGAAAGCCCGACAACGTCGCTTCGTCGATCTGCAGTATGACGATCTGCTCGTTCTGTGCTTCATACGGGGTCAGGTAGGCGGCGCGGATGTCATCGAGGCGGGCTTCCGCCGAAGACAAGGGACCGAAATACCCGTGCGCCAAGATCACGGCGCCGGCAACGGCCAATCCGATGGCGGCCAGTACCGCCAATTCCGACAATCGGATGCGCATCACCGGCGTGTCTCCCGCGGCGGCATGAACGGGCCGTCCGTTGACAATCGGAGCCGGGGTATCGATATGTCCGCCACGCGCGCCGCCACCCGAGGTTGTTGCGAATTCGGCCGGATGATAGCCTAAAACGGTTCAGGCATGGAAAAGCAAGCGAAGTTCACCGTGAGAATTGCGAAGAAAACGCGTTGTGTCGCCACGTCGATCGGTTTGATGGCCGCCGTGTCGGCGATGTCGCTGGCGACATACCACGCGGCACGGGCCGATATGATCGTCGTCGCGTCGACGGCCGTCGGCTATGGCGCGGGACATGTGGTAACCGACGGCGCCGGCGTGACCGTACCGGCCGGCGCGTCGCTGACCTTGCTCGACCAATCCGGAAAAACGCTTGTCATATCCGGCCCCTTCGACGGCGTTCCGCAGGCCGGGCGCAAGGCCGGCGAAGGCAGTGCGCTGGTTTCCGCATTGGCCAGTCTGATCAAGCGGACGGAGCGGACGACGAACACCTTGGGTGCCAGCCGCTCGGCCTATGCCGGCGGCAACAACATCGACCGCCCAAGCGATGCGATCGACGTCGCGCTGGGCGGAAAGTACTGCCTGTCAGGCAGGAGTGCGCAGATATTCAGGTCCGATGCCAGTGCCGCCGGCAGCGTTGCCTTGCGCAACGCGAGAACGAAAAAGAGCGTCAGCATTTCCTTGGTCAAGGATCAGAACACGGCACCCTGGCCGAACGATTTGCCGTTGCAAAACGGCGAAGACTATGTCGTTCAGCCGACCGGCCAGATCGCCGGTACGCGATTCAGTATTTCCATCGTCGACCGGATTCCGAATGCACCGGCGGATGCGATCAAAGCGCTCGCCGATGCCGGATGCGACATACAGGCGCATGCCATCCTGACTCAGATGGCCGCCGCCCATCAGACGCCCGGCCTGTTCCTGACGAGCGACCGCGGCCGCCAACCGCGCTATGAACCGGGCGAGATGGCGACACTGACGCTGCAAAGCAATTTCGACGCCCATTTGTATTGTTTCTACTTCGACGACAAGCAGGGCCTCGTCACGCTTTTCCCCTATGACAACTCGGTCGACTCCTGGATCGCGGCCAGTCACCCCGTTTCCCTGCCGGGATCGCGGCTGCCGGTGGCGTTTCAACTGTCGGACAAGGGCAGCACCGCCCGGTTTCTCTGCTACGCCACGGACCGGGATGTCCGCGCAGACCTTCCCGCCGGTCTGATGAAGGAAGGTTTTGCGGCGACCACGAATATCGGGCTTGCGGACGTGAAGACCGTGTTTCGGCGTTTACCGGTCAAGTCCATGGCGTCTTCGGAGCTGAAAATCGAAGTCTCGGAGTGATATTTATCACACCGCGCGGGTGTGTCTCGGCATACAGTTCATCCCGAGAACACCCAATACTGTGACGAACCTGCCCATTCGGGGCGTAAACATCGTGTGATGTTCGGTTTTCGCCAACAGCCGTCATTGAACGGTCGCGGTTCGGCAGGTAGCATGGAAGCTTCACCGCAGGGGCACAATTTGCGGTGATCGGACAAGGGAGCATCCCATGAGAAGGTATGTGCACAGCATCAGCCTGGCGGCGGCCATCGCACTGGCCGGCACGGCCGTTCTGGCTACAGGCTCGGCCACGGCCCTGCAAATCTCCGTACCAACAGGCGTCGAATTGGCGAACCCGTACAATCCGCAAGGCCGGTCCGCCTCCGATGGCACCGAAGCCGGCGGCTTCACCTCCATCGAGGTCGGCGGTGACGGCGGCGGCGGTGACGGCGGCGGAGGCGGCGGTGGCGGAGGCGGTGGCGGCGGCGGTTGGTAACCGCACGCGCCAGATCACCGTCACCGGCGATTTCCATTACTTCACCTGATACCCGCGCCCAAGCGACGGGTGGTTTCACCGACGTTTGACCGGAGGTTCACACGATGCGACGCGCGTTGCTGACATCGACGGCACTGACTTTCCTTCTTGCCGCGGCTTCGGCCCATGCGGCCGACCCGGGTATTCATGACTGTGACACATTGGCCGCGCACCCGGCCGACACCGAGCGCGTCGCACCCGGCGTGCAATGGGACCTGATGAACGCGCGGGCCGCCATTCAGGCCTGCGCCCAGGCGGTGGAACAGCACCCCGACGTTTTGCGGTTTCAGTTCCAACTGGGCCGCGCCCTGCTTCGCGCCAAGCGGCGCGATGAAGGCCTGCCTTATTTGTTCGCCGTTGCCGACAAGGGATACAGCGCGGCATTCGCGAACATCGGCGGCACCTACCAGTACGACCTGCAGAATTACTCCGAAGCGTACAAGTGGTATCTGCGTGGCGCCGAATTGAACGACGTCAACGCCCAGACTCATTTGGCCGACATGTATTTCCAGGGCGCCGGTGTAAAGAAGGATTATTCCGAGGCACTGCGCTGGTACATGCCGTCCGCGAAAAACGCCTATCCACTGTCGGAATACTATGTCGGCCTGATTTATCAGAAGGGCGACCGTACCGTTCAGCGTGACCTGGAAAAATCCATCGCCTGGTTCAAGACGGCCGCGGCGCACGGATTTGCGCGGGCGCAAAACGACTTGGGCTGGGCCTATGAACGGGGTATCGGCGTCCGCCGCAACTTCGAAACGGCCGCGGGCTGGTATTTGCGCTCGGCCAAGCAAGGCTGGGCCAAGGCGCAGATCAACATCGCCCGTTTGTACGAAGCGGGCCGTGGCGTCGAACAGGATTACCGCGAAGCCTTCTTCTGGTACCGCATGGCATCCAACGCCCGGATCAGGAACATCGAGGAAGCCGGCCGGGACGGCGTCGGCCGTATGCGCCATCGCATCGAACCCTCGGAAATGGCGGCCATCGACGACCGGGTCATGCGCACCCGGGCCATTCCGGAACCGGCCCCGCCACCGCCGTCTGTCAGCCAGATCGCCGCCACCATGGAAGCCGACGGCGGCGTGGTCGATCCCAACTACGTTCCGACGTCGGTCGATTTGGCCGCGGTGGACCCGTCCTACCGTCCGGCGGCGGTCGCGCCTGCGCCGCGGCCCGCGCCAAGCCCGCAACCCGCCGCCGCACCGGCGCCCGCCCCCACGTCGCAACAACCGGCCAGCCCGGCGGCGCCTTCGGCCATCCCGGAATTCGAACCGGTGGTCGGCACCTACTACGCCATCGCCAACGCCAATGTGCGCGGCGGCCCGGGTTCGGGCAACGACGCCATCGGCAAGCTGTCGAACGGCGAATCGGTCATGGTGCTCGGCAAGGTCAAGGGCAGCGGCTGGTATCTCGTGGCGTTGCCCGACAACAAGACGGGCTACGTCTTTTCCGAACTTCTCACCGACCGGGATCCGAACGCGGCGACCCAGGTCGCCTCGGCACCGGCCCAGGCCGAACCGAAGAAGACGCGGAAACTTTCCAAGGCACAGTTGGCCAAGGCCAATGTGCAGTTCGGCAATTATCACGCCCTGGTCATCGGCAACAACAAATACCAATCGTTGCCGAAACTCGTGACGGCGGTCAACGACGCCAAGACGGTCGCCGGCATTCTCGAAGGCGAATACGGTTTCGACGTCAATTTGCTGCTCGATGTCACGCGGGCGGATATCGTCATGGCGCTCGACGACTACCGCAAGAAGCTGACGGAAAACGACAATCTGCTGATCTATTACGCCGGTCACGGCATTCTCGACTATTCGTCGGAACGCGGGTACTGGCTGCCGGTGGATGCCTCGCCCGACACCCAGGTCAGCTGGGTGTCCAACGCGACCATCACCGACACCCTCAAGGCCATGAGCGCCAAGCACGTCATGCTGGTGGTGGACAGCTGCTTCTCCGGCACCCTGACCCGCTCGGTCTCCACCACCCTGCGCAACCCCGACTATCTGCGCAAAATGAGCAAGAAACGCGCCCGGGTCGCGCTGGCGTCGGGCGGCCTCGAGCCCGTCGCCGACGGCGGCGGCGGCGCCCATTCGGTGTTCGCCAAGGCCTTCATTTCGGCGCTCAAGGACAATACCGGCTACATGGACGGCACCGAACTGTTCGTCAAAGTCCGCCGGCCGGTCATGCTGAACGCCATGCAGACGCCGGAATACTCGGATATCCGGTTGTCGGGCCACGACGGCGGCGATTTTATCTTCGTCAGGAAGTAGTTCCGCTTCTACCGTAGCAAAAAGGCCCCGTCGCAAGGCGGGGCCTTTTTGCGGAACGAATTGGGACATTCCAGATTATGGACCACCGCAACAGGTATTCCCTTACCGATGTCTGCGAACGTGCCCGATTGGGTTCAATGGGACGTGAACGACGGAGCCGTCTGGCCTCGATCGCCGGCGATACGGAATTCAATCACTTGGCTTGGTCGGAGTTGCTCTGTTCGGTTTTGTTGAGGACTGCCGTGTAGAGTTCCTTGCTTGACACACCAATGCTCCCCAACGGCAGGAAGGGTGCTTTGGCTTTTGCTCCCCGGCGGCGTTGGAAGATACGGAAAATGACAAACACAATCAGCGTTGCATGGGTGCCTGCAATCAGGACAAAAAGCCCGGCGGGGCCGATCAACGCCATCAGCTGTGCGGCGACAACCGGTCCGATACTGGCGCCGATCCCATAGGCGATAAGCAACCCGGCAGCGACCTGCACCAACTGATCGCGCTCGGCCCGGTCGTTTACCTGGGCGGAGACCAACGGCAGGATGGTGAAACTGATCCCTCCGAACAGGACACCGCTGGCAATCAATATCAAGGCAGACTGGCCGCTTGCCCAAATAACGGTGAGGGCGGCGAGCGCCGTCGCCAGGGAAGCCGCAAGAAGGACCGTGCGCCGGTCAAACCTGTCTGACAGACGGCCAATGGGAAATTGAAAGGCAATGCCGCTCAAAATAACCGCCGCCATAAAGGCCGAGACCCCCGCGACATTGAGTCCGGCATCTCGCGCAAAAACGGCGCCCATTCCGTTGACCGACGAATTGATCATTCCACAGCAGACCGTGCCGAGAACGCCGATAGGTGAAATACCGAACAGCTCCCTGATCGGCATCCGTCGTGGCGATGACGGGGTCGGAGCGGTGGCCCTGGTCATCAAGATCGGCACCAGGGCGAAGGAATAGACCATGGAAGCGATGATAAAGAGCTGAAACTGAGCCGGATCACCGATCAATATCATCAACTGCCCAAGGCCGGCGCCCAGATAATTGATAATCATATACAGAGACAGGACTTGCCCGCGCGTCTGGTTGGTGGCCCGTTCGTTGACCCAGCTTTCAACGACCATCACCATGCCGGCCATACTGAACCCGGCAACCACCCGCAGACCGAACCAAAGCACGGCATCGACGTAAAGAACGTGGGCCAGAACCGCAACCGACATGACGGATGCAAAGGCCGCAAAGGCGCGAATATGTCCGACCGCGGCGACAACACGGGCTGCGTAGAGGGCACCGACAAGCAGCCCGACAAAAAACCCGGCCATAACGAAACCGGTGGTCTCCGTCGAAAACCCTTCCAGGCGGCTTCTGAGTCCGAGAAGAATGCTGGTCATGCCATTGCCGAGAAGGAGCAGGCCATGGCTGAGCAGAAGTGAGGCAATCGACTTGATAGTCGCCCGCATGAATCAGGATATCCCGTTATTGCCCGCCGGCTTTGGTGTGACTCGACACGTTGCGTGGCAGACAAAATAGAGGGGATATCCGCTCATACAACAAAACAAAGCCCCGCTTAACACGGGGCCCCGCTTTCGTAACGGAAAAATGCGTTCTAGAGAGCATTTCGTCCTTAGATGGAGTCATTCTGACGGAGCGCATTGGCGCCAAGGACAAGGTTGGCGGTGACGGCCATACCCGGCGGTATGGCCGAGACGGCAGCCGCCGGATTTGGCGCCAACCAGCTATCTCAGTCGTCCGTTTGCATGTTGAAACCGGACGACGAAGGAAGAGCGTGGTCTGGTCCGCGTTTGACCCATTACAGTCTAACAGGTAGACGAAGAATTGAGGATTGGCTGAAACCTGTGCGTCGGGGTGAAACTCATGGTTTTCTGGATAGTGAGTATTGCTGGACTGGCGATCGCCTATCTCGTCGGTTCCATTCCCACAGGCTATCTAAATGGGAAACTGCTCAGGGGTATTGACATCCGAGAGCATGGTTCGAGATCCACCGGGGCAACAAACGTACTGCGCACCCTGGGCAAATGGCCCGCGTTTGTGGTGCTTTTGGTAGATGTGCTTAAAGGTATGGGGGCGGTCGTCCTTGCCCGCTGGTTTTTTGCGTGGTTCTTTATGCTGCCGTCCGTTAAACCGCCGATGGCGCTCGATCTGCAAACCTGGGTTTCTTCGGCAGTTTGCTTGGCCGGACTTGCGGTATTGTTGGGGCATAGCCGTTCGGTCTGGCTGAATTTTACAGGCGGCAAATCCGCCGCCACGGGACTGGGCGTGCTGCTGGCGCTGTCCTGGCCAGTGGGTTTGGGTGCCGCGACAGCATTTGGTATCGTGCTGGCAATCTCTCGGATTGTTTCCTTAAGTTCGATGCTCGCGGCATTGACTGCAATCGCCCTCATCTACAGCCAGGAACAACCGTTGCCTTATCAGTTGCTGGTGTTAGCGGGAAGCACTTACGTGGTCGCGCGGCATCGCGCCAACATTCTACGCCTGTTGGCAGGGATGGAGCCACGCCTGGGGCAAACCAGCCCAGAATCGAATACGAAATCGCAAACCTAGTACGCGTGCTCCGACACTGAGGCGCATCTGCAATAAGCCAAACCAAATGGCGCAAAAAAACAGCCCCGCCATTGGACGGGGCCATTTTCTTTGGGTGGTGTTTAGAGCAGTTCCTCTTTAGATGGAAACATTCTGACGGAGCGTATTGGCGCCAAGGCCAAGGCTGGCGGCGACGGCCATACCCGGGGTATGGCCGAG
>JANQFL010000002.1 GCA_028277845.1 Sneathiellales bacterium | reverse complement strand
AGAACACGCTACCGCAACCAGATCGCCGAACAGCAAAGCAGGAGATTGCAACACCTCTCCGCTTTGAAAGACAAGCACGGCCAGGCCGATCATTTCGCCGATATCGACCGTCAGCAGCGTGAAGCGTCCCGCGAGCAGATGCGCCTTGTCACAGAAGCCAAAATCACAGCGTGGAAAAGAGAACAGCGTGAAGGTGGCAAGGAAAGCGGTGAGCAATCGAAAGTGGCCGGAGACTTCACTAACGCGATCCGCCGCGCCGCGCAGCAGGAAGGCGACAAGCCAAAAGATACCGGAAAAGACAAGGATCGTGATTACGGGATGTAGGATTTTCTTTGCTTGCCGAGACTATAGTGACCAGATCATTGAAGACCTGACTCCGAAATCTTGTTGGGAGTGATCGTGCCTTTTTTCGACTGGTTGCCAATCGGGCTTGCCATATGGGGCGCTGCTCTCTCCACGGTCCTTGCAGCTACTAAACTCTGGGAGGTGTGGAAGAAGCGTTTCCGGCTAAGTACGACCTACAGCTTCAGCTCGCACCCGGAAGAAGGGCACGAAATCATAATAGAGAACATCTCCAAAACGCCCTTGATGCTCTCTTATTGGGAATTGCTTTGGGTGAAAGGTCCGTGGTGGCGATCCAGAGTCACCGATGAAAAATATCCGGACGAGGGATATTGTGGCGTAACGATCAATCCTCATTCCCGGCACGTTTTAAAATTTGAAGGTTTGGAAAAATTCTCGTGGGGCAAGAAAGCCGAAGCGAAAGGGGTATTGTATCTCAAGCTGCACGCGGCTGGACGCCGGCGACCGTTATGGCTCAAGGTATATGATCCGAAACGATAGGTTTCGTGTCCGGTAGTCGTCGGACATGGAAAAGTCGTCGGCTCTTAGGTCGAATTACGTATTTCCGATTGGATCTGCAAAAAAACCTCCCAAACATGGGGCTGAAGGTTAGCCCGACCCTTAGCCAAAGACTGTCTGTACTGTGAGGTTAGAAATCCTCTACGGGCACGCTCGCTAAGCTCTACCATTCGTGGCATTGAAAATGTTGCATTCGCTGCCATCATTTCACGCCAAAACCAATATATGCCCGCCCAAACAAAGCATGCTTGAAGCAGGGTGTAGTAGTATATTTCTTCACCTGACCAACTTGATCGCACCGTTCCCATTGGTATCTTGGGGTCAAGGAGAAAGTGCTGCAATATTTCGGCGCGCCACAGGAGCGAATGTATGCTCTCGTGAATCAAGGATTCGGCAATATATTCCGTGTCTACATGCAACTCATGGGCGTTGAGCAAGACGATTTGACCAATGAATGCGTTCCGCGAAGCCGACTGAAATGTCCCCTTTGAAGTATTTCCTTTGCGTACAATTACAGCTTTGGCGTACCGTGTAATAAATGCAGCCGCTATAGGGTGGCACTTTTCGACAGTCGAATATGCCGCGTTTATCTTACTGTAAACAGCAGTCTCTTCTTCCGGTTGGAATGGCAAAGCATTGCCGTATTTCACAGTTCTGAATTCTGCCACAGGCATAGGTTTTCGCGCAAAAGGGCTATGATGGTCTAGTGGAACTGCTCCACCTAGCCTGGGAGCCAAAAAGCCCCCGCCAGATCGCCAGCCATTACTGTCAAATCTAGCCCGCCCCGAGCAGTCAACGAGAAAGCTTCCATCACACGCCCAAGTCGGCTGCGCTGTTGTCAATTGCCCTGCCCATGCCCTCTCTGCCCTGATAGCGTTTGAAATATAACCTTCAAATTCGTTTTGTTCCCGCCGAAGAACTTTAGTGAGTTGATTGTAGGTATCTGGTGCCTCCATGACTCGCTTTTGGCTATCGGCTCCCAGATCGTTGTATTGTGCCAGTTCTTCCAAGGCTAAATCTCGACAAACCTCGAAGAACGTCGGAATGAGCATCTCCAAGTAGGCTCTGTACACCTCATCTGCCAAATCCAGAGTGTCGCCCGAAAAACGCAATATTTCCGGGTAATCGGAATTACCGATGGTCGGAAGAGAATTCATCGGGCAAGCACCCTAAGTGGATCTCGCGCTGGCAGAAGACTGTCCAGCCAACAACGTTAGTCAGCGAGTACTCTTTTCGGAATGTGCGGCAGCGCCGCCGATCATATCGTAATATACTTGAAATGAGCTCATAATCGCCTTCGCTGCTGGACCACGATTTTCCTCTGGAGTATGGATTATTTTCTTCAATGTGTCTGAAAAGACATCAAAATTTTCCTCTTCCTTGTTTTGGGTCACTTCAATCTGATTTTTAGACATGATTTTCTCCTGTGATTTTCAGAAAGAAGGAAATATTAGCTTAGTTTTTAGATTGAAATCAAATATCATATCTATATTGATACGTTTTTCCATGGCCTGACACAGAGAGGTCAGCATGCCCTATTACAATCGGCTTAAGTTTAAGATCAGAGATCGGCACGAACGCGTTCGCGTCATCAGCAATCTTCAACGACTATCCAAGCAGCTAGACGAGGCAATTCCTGACAAGGATGCCGATCAGAATCTTTTGCTTGCATCTTGGAACATCCGTGACTTTGGCAAGGCCGGTATGCGACGGGGCTTCGGTAAGAGAGAGCCTGAGACACTTTTCTACATTGCGGAAGTGTTGTCCCGGTTCGATTTCATCGCCATTCAAGAGATCAACGAGCTCGATGAGTTCGAAGATGTAATGGATATTCTCGGTGATAACTGGGATTACATTGCTACCGACGTTACCGACCCGAGCCTTGGCGGTAACGGAGAGCGCCTTACCTACTGTTACGACAAGCGCAAAATGTGGTTCAAGAATATCTCCGGAGAAATCGTCCTGCCACCGAAAATGCTCATCAGTCAGGCCGTAGTGGATACGGACGAAGGAAAGAAGCTGTACAGTGGAAAGCAATTCCGGCGTACGCCTTTTATTACTAGTTTTCAATCTGGCTGGTTCAAGTTCGATATTTGTACCGTTCATCTCTACTACGGAGACGAGAGTGGCGATAAGCTCAAGCAACGCGTCGAAGAAATCGATCGCGTCGCACGCTATTTTGGCAAGCGAGCTGTTAAAGCCGCCCGAGACGGCAAAGCCCTTATTTTACTGGGAGATTTCAACATTGTGCATCCCGAGCACGAAACGATGACGGCACTGCTTGAAGCTGGCTTTAAGGTGCCCAAGACATTGCGTGAACCCACCAATTTCAGCGGTAATAAATATTACGACCAGATAGCTATCGTTGCAGACCCTAAGGTCCTCAAATATCTGGAAAAGCTCAGCGACAAACCCAAGCAAATGAACGCCGGCATACTAGATATCTTCAAAAATATCTATCGTCCTACGGAGTGGTCTGATTACGTCGAGCAAATGAAAAAATCTCCTAATGGAGAAAAGCTTTCAAGCGATGCTGAGTTGAAGAAGTACTATAGGCAGTGGCTGACTTATCAATGGTCTGACCATCGCCCTTTGTGGGTTCGCATCCGCTCCAACGATTCAGCTGCTTACCTGAAGACATTGAAGGAGCAAGCCGAGGGCGGATAGTCTGTCAGGACGAAGGCGCAAGCCCACCACCAAAGCAGACAATGCCTGCATCTCTGGAGTCGCCGTTACCTCGGCCCTTGTGAGGGCAACGGCGGCTCCATACGAAGCAGGCAAAGGAGTGAAAAAACCGCTGAAAACCGCCATTCTTCTGTCTTGATTGCCTATTTGGGAATAAAATTGTTTAAAAACAATATCTTATGCAAAGAAATGTGGTTGTGATTATATATATATTGTCACACAAAAAATCCCACAAAAATTTATTAAAAGATAAATAAGTCAATAATAACAATGCATTATGCTTGTGTATGTCAGGCTCATAACCTGAAGGTCGCAGGTTCAAATCCTGCCCCCGCAACCAACAAGCTGATGTGCGGCAGCAAAAAGGCCTGGATACCCGGGCCTTTTTGTTTGCGCAACACAGCGAAGTTCCGAAGGCGATATTAAGGCCTGCCCAATAGGGCGGGCCTTAAATGTTGTGTAGGTGGGGCAGAGAGGCGAACCTTGCCGGTTCGTGAGGGAGGCCAAAGGCCGACCGAAAGACGGAGCGCCAGCGACGGTCCGAAGGCGTAAAGCGCCGAGGATCAAAAGCGTGCCTTAAGCACGGTTTTGACTAATCCTACCCCTGCAACCAAACGCCGACGCCCCGCCCCATGGCGGGGCTTTGGCGTTTTTGGACGCATGGACAGCATCTGGACCTGTGCCCATGAAGGTTTGCGCGGCGACCGAAGGGAGCGCTCAGAACTTGAAGGCTGAAAGCGTCAAGAAAAGTGCCGCAAGCAAATCGAGCAGTGTTCGACACCTCTATATGTCAATGTCGGCAAAGATGGCGTGGTGATCCGATGCGGCGTGATGCCTTTTTTCAAGTTCGTCGTAAACATCCCATCGTTTAGGACTGGAGCCAGGCCATACGCCCTTTCGAAAAATTCCTCCGTTTGTTACCCGTTCAAACAGAGCGGGGGACAATAAAAGATAGTCGATTTTATTGGAATCATTGCCAAGCCCATACGTTCCAATTCCGCGATTACCGTTATTGGCTCTGAATTCGAAGTCGTTAAAACACGGATGGCTAGAGATGTCTCGAAGTTCCGAAGATAGAAGTGGCTGAAGAGGGTCGCTGTCGGGTGTATCGTTTAAATCGCCAAGCACTGCGATCAAGTCCTCTCCTTCACTTCGTAATCGTTCGTAGATATTGGTGGTGGCCAGGGCTTGGTCACGACGTCTTTGTCGGCTTTTAGCATCATTGCCACCGAATTTGCTTTTGAAGTGATTGGGTAACACCCAAATGGTTTTTCCGTTGGGTGTTCCGATCGCATATTCAGGGCAATCGCGACTGAAAACTGGATCGCCATCGGCATTGAGGTCATGAACGTGACTTCGAATGTCTCCAATGGAATATCCGTCCTTCGTCATCACGCCAACGTCTATTCCGCGACGGTCATTCCCGTCGATTACCATGATATTCGGATAGGGTGTGCCACCAACTTCACGCAATATGAAACGATTCATTTCGACGAGAACGGGCCTGCTTTCCGCTTCAACGATTGCAAGAATGTCTGCATCAACATCCCGCATCATTCTTCCCGTATTTTGTATGGCAACTTCGTTGACGGGTGCTGTTCTGAGTTCACACCATCCCACCCAATCGTCGCATCCATTCGCGACAATTTCACGCGGTTGACTGCGATCGCGTGGCCTGCGGACCAGTTGCCCACGGATCTTCCGAATGATGACAAATTTGCCATTGTCACTGTTAAGCACACCCAGTCGCTGCATCAGTACCAGCATCTGAGTTTTGGCCGCGTCGGAGTAGGTTTGACGGTCAAACAGATTGTTCAAGGCGGCATGATCTTGTATCGCTTGACGCCGCTCGGCAGGAGCCTGGTCGTTGAATGCCCTGGGTCGATCAAACAAGTTTTCCACGTTGAATGCGGCTATTCTCATAGAGGCCTCCCAACGTAATTACTGATTGTGTCTTGTGGGTAAATTGCAATTTAAGATGCAAAGATTACAGCTTTGCAACATTCTTTTTTCCTTGCTTAGCTGGATACTGAAACCCGAGAGAGCGGCTCCAAGGGGGTTGGGTATTGTTGGTGTATGGGAGTAGGTCAATAAACTAGCCGGTTCGTGAGGGAGGCCAACGGCCGTCCGAAAGACCGGGCGGGGCCCTTGACGACGACGGGGTTTCGGAACGAGATTCAGTCCTCGATCATCCGAAAACGAACGCACGCTCCATCGGGATCAGCCATGACCGAACGATTTACTGGACAATGCATCGCCATCACCGGCGCCGCCGGTGGCCTGGGCCGCGAGGTCGCCAAGCTGTTTGCCGGGGACGGCGCCGGACTGGTGCTGATGGACCGCGATACCGGGCCGCTGAACGGAGAGATATCTGGTACCGACCTGGTCGACGTCGATTTGCTCGATGCCGATGCGACCGCGAAGGCCGTGGAACAGGCATTCGAGCGGACCGGTGGCATCGATGCCGTCTGCTGTCTCGCCGGCGGTTTTCATATGGGCGAGCCGGTGCATGACATTCCGGCCGGCAAGTGGCAGCTCATGGACGACCTGAACGTTCAAACCCTGCTCAACACCCTACGGCCATTGGTCCCTATGATGATGGCCCGGGGCGGGGGGAAAATCGTCACTGTCGGCGCCAATGCCGCGCTGAAAGGCATGCCCAATATGGCTGCCTACTGCGCGTCGAAAAGTGTGGTCATGCGCATCACCGAAAGCATGGCCGGCGAACTGCGCGGTCAGGGGATCAACGTCAATTGCTTTCTGCCCAGCATCATCGACACGCCCGCCAACCGCGCCGCCATGCCTGACGCCGATCCCGGTCTTTGGGTGTCGCCGGCGCAACTCTATGGCGTCCTATCATTCCTATGCTCCGGCGCAAGTACGGGAATCCATGGAGCGCTGATACCGGTTGTCGGGCTGTCGTGAACCAAGCCCTGCCGTCAAAAGATATGCCTTTCTAACGGCGTAGTTTCCTGTTCCTGTCACCGTCCGGTTTGCGGCGCGCGGCCACACGCAGCAGGCGGAGAAATTTCGGGCACTCCATGTGCGTGGGCGACGGACACTCGGCGACGTGGCGCAGCGCGTTGCGCAACGTCGTGAGGTCGCGGATCTGCCGCTCCAGCTCATCGGCGCGCGCGTGCAGGACGGGGCGCGGCAGATCGGGCTGGCCGTCCTTGCCGAACATGCCGGATATATCGTCGAGGCAAAATCCGGCCGACTTGCCCATGGCGATCAACGATAACTGAAGCAGTGTTTCCGGCGCGAACTGGCGCCGCAGGCCATGCCTGCCGACAGACGTTATCAGGCCGATCTCCTCGTAGTAGCGCAGCGTAGACGGCGGCACGCCGGAACGTTCGACGACTTCCCCGATATCCAGAATATTCATGCTTGACCTCAAGTTGACTTGAGCTCGTAGACTGCCGCCACATCGCACATTCGGCAAGGGGAAAATAGGTCGTTATGACACTCGCGGTTGAAGAAGACGCACCGGTATGGCGGGATTGCAGGGCCGTCGCGCTGCTGATGGCCGCCACGTTGACGATCATGGCGAACGCCACGATCAGTCCGGCGCTGGCCGGGTTGGAAGCGATGTTTGCGGATCACCCAAACGCCGAACTGCTGACGCGCTTGCTGGTTCCCGCACCGTCACTGACCGTTGTCCTGTGCGCGCCCGTGGCCGGATGGGCGGCCGACCGGTTCGGGCGCCGCTGGCTCCTGTTGGCCGGCGTTGCCTTGTTTGTCGTGGCCGGCAGCGCAGGCCTGTACCTGCCCGGCCTGACGGAGATTTTCGTCAGCCGCCTGGTTCTGGGCATCGCCGTGGCACTGATCATGACGGCGCAAACGGCATTGATCGGCGACTATTTCACCGGTGCACACCGCAGCGCCCTGACCGGGTTGCAAACATCGGCACGGAACTTCGGCGGTTTCGTGTTCATCACTCTGGCCGGGTGGCTGGCCATGTCGTCGCCCCGGCTGCCGTTCGCCATCTATGGCCTGGCCGCCTTCTTCCTGCCGTTCATGTGGACGGTGATCAAGGAGCCGCGGATCGAACACACGGGAACCGGAAACGCCGAAGAACCCGCCGGTAACGGCCACCCGGCCTGGATACCGCTTATGGCGACGCTGGCATTCTTCCAGATGCTGACAAACATGACGTTCTTTGTCATGCCGACGCAGCTGCCGTTTTTCTTCGAAGCCCGCGGTTATGACAGCGCGATCATGACGGGTACGGCTCTGGGAACCCTGACTTTGGTGGGCGGATGTACCGCTCTGTTCTATGCCCGAATCAACCGTGCGCTGGCGCATGGCGGAACATACGCTCTTGGTTGCGCCCTGATGGCCCTTGGCTTTGCCGTGCTTCCCATGAACGCCGGTCGTGAGATCGTTTTCATCGGCGCGGCGGCAATCGGCGCGGGTTTCGCCTTGGTCCTGCCGGTGTACGTCGCCATCGCATTGACCCTGGCGCCCGCCAGGCGCAGGGGTGCTGCCGGCGGGATTCTCACCACGGCCATATTTCTCGGCCAGTTCATTTCACCCTTTATCAGCGTTCCGGCCATTTCGGCGTTCGGATATGACGGCACTTTCCGCGGTGCCGCGATGGTCCTCGGCGGACTGGCCATGGCCGGCGCCGTTGGGGTGGTGGTGGCCCTACGCCGCACTTGATTCATAACCACCAACTGACGGTGCCCGGAATTATGCCCTGACGTCCGCACTCCTGGCGCCGGTCCGAGGCCCGAATTTTAAGCCGGGGCGCCGCCGTTCAGTGCCGCGACCGCCATGCGCACCGCATTGGTGATACCCGGCCAATCCCTTTGCCGGATTTTGTCCGCCGCCACGAACCATGACCCGCCCGCGGCGATGACATTGGGCAGGGACAAGTAGTCGCCGACATTGCCGGCATGAAGTCCGCCGGTCGGGCAGAACGAGATGTCCGGTAGCGGCGATACCAGGCTTTTCAGCAGGGCGGCGCCTCCGCTGGTTTCCGCGGGAAAGAACTTTTGAAGCATGAATCCCGCATCGGCATTGCCGAGAAACTCCGACGGTGTCGACCCGCCGGGCAGAAACGGCAGTTCGTGCTGGGACACGGCCTCGCGCAAGGCATCGGTCGTTCCGGGACTGACGCCGAAGGCGGCGCCGGCATCCACGACCTGCATGACCTGTTCCGGGGTCGTCACGGTCCCCGCGCCGACCGCCAGATCGGGGAAGCGTTTGACGGCCCCGGAGATACAATCCAATGCGGCTGGGGTCCGCAAGGTGATCTCGACGACACGCAGGCCGCCTGCGAGGATGGCTTCGCACATGGGAGCCGTATCTTCCGGACGCTCGATGACAAGCACCGGTATCAACCGGTTTTCAGACAATATTGTGCGCAAAGCGCTCATGCCCCGGTCTCCATCAAGTCCTGCATGTGGCCGGTATCGATGATCGCGCCGCGATGCTGTACGACGCGGCCGGCCAACGCCATGCCCTTTGTGACGGCATCTTGCGGCGCAATGCCCCTCATTCGGTCCGCCAGATAGCCGGCGTTGAACGAGTCGCCGGCCGCCGTCGTGTCGAGAGCGCCCCGGATTTCGGGCACCGCGATTTCCGCCGTCTCGCCGCCGTCGCGGACGACGACCGGTCCGGTCCCCTGTTTGACCACGATTTCCTCGATGCCATAGGACGTCAATCGCTCGACCGTCGCATGCGCGCCTGCATCGTCGAACAGATTGTGTTCGTCTTCGGCGCCGGGCAAGGCGATGGTGCTCAGGCGCCAAAACTGCTCATGGGCGGTACGGGCGGTATCGGCGTTCTGCCACAATACCGGCCGGTAGTTGCCATCGAACACGATGGCGGCACCGCGCAGCTTGGCGTCCGAGAGGTAGTTTGCCAGTTCCTTGCGCCCGGTTTCGTCGAGAATGGCCAATGTGATGCCGGATACATAGAACCACGACGATTGTTCGGCGGCGTCCAGGCACCTCCGCCACTCCGGCGTCAGCAGTTCACGTGCCGGGGCGGCACTGCGCCAATACCGGAAATGCCGCTCCCCGGTTTTGTCCGTTTGGACAAGATAGAGGCCGGGAACGGAATCGCGCTTGCGGCCGACCGCATCGCAGACGATGCCTTCCGACTCCCAGGACGCGATCATGTCATCGCTGAACGGATCGTCCCCCATCACGGAAACGAAGCGGACCGTGCCCGCCGGTCCGAGAAGCCGGCTGAGATACACCGCCGTGTTCAGAACATCTCCGCCATAGCCGCGGCTGAAGCGGCCGTCCTGTTCCTCGCGCAGTTCGATCATGCATTCGCCCAGCAGGGCGATGGCCGGAACCTGATCCTGTGACGCCGGCATCGGAACGCAACCGTCAGTGGTTGTTGCGCGGCTTGGCCTGGCGGACGTCGTGATAGGCGGTGGCCAGTTCCATGCAGCCGCCGGTCGACAGCGGACCGACCGTGGAGCGGTAAATTTCCTGCCACGGCGTTTGATGCGGACGCACTTCGATACCCGGTTCGGAGCGGCGCTGTTCCAGTTCGTCGTCGCCCACCAGCATGTTGACGGTCTTGGTGTTCAGGTCGATACGGATGGCGTCGCCGGTACGCAACAGAGCCAAGCCTTCACCGGCCGCCGCTTCCGGTGAGGCGTTGAGAATGGACGGGCTGCCCGAAGTGCCGCTCTGGCGGCCGTCGCCGATGGTGGGCAGCGAGGCAATCCCCTTTTTCAGCAGGGCGTCCGAGGGCTGCATGTTGACCACTTCCGCCGAACCCGGCCAGCCGATCGGACCGGTGTTGCGGATGACCAGGATGGAGCTCTCGTCCATGCCCAGCTCCGGGTCGTTGACCCGCTCGTGGTAGTCCTCGGACCCTTCGAAAACAATGGCCCGGCCCTCGAAGGCATTGCGGTCGTCCGGGTTTTCCAGGAAGCGGCCGCGGAAGTCGTCGTCGATGACCGAGGTCTTCATGATGGCCGCGTCGAACAAATTGCCGTTCATGACCAGGAAACCGGCCTGCTGCTTCATCGGGTCGTCGTAGGGTTTGACCAGACGGCGGTCCGAGGTTTCGCGGGTGTTTTCCGCCACGGTCGTCCCGGCCACGGTCATGACGTCGCCGTGCAGTCGGCCGGCCTGAAGCAGCTCGTGCATGACCGCCGGCACGCCGCCGGCGCGGTGAAAAGCCTCGCCGAGATGCTCGCCTGCCGGCTGCATGTTGACCAGCAGCGGAATGTCGTAACCCACCGTCTCCCAATCCTGGATTTCGAGGTTCACGCCGACATGGCGGGCAATGGCGTTGACGTGGATTTGCGCGTTGGTCGACCCGCCAAGGGCCGTGTTCATCATGACGGCGTTTTCGAAGGCCCGCCTGGTCATGATGGTGGACGGCCGAACGTCGTCCCACACCAGGCCGACGGCGCGTTTACCTGTGTAGTACGCCATGGCCGCCCGTTCCCGGTAAGGCGCCGGAATGGTGGCACAGCCGGGCAGGGACATGCCCAGGCTTTCCGCCAGCGAATTCATGGTCGTCGCCGTGCCCATCGTGTTGCAATGACCCGTGCTGGGGACCTGGGAAATGGCCATGTCGATGTATTGATCATCGGACAGATCGCCGGTGGCGTGCAGCTTGCGGGCCTCCCAATGAGTGGTGCCGGATCCGGCCAGTTTTTCCCGCCAATAACTGTCGAGCATGGGTCCGCCGGACAGCACGATGGCCGGAAGATCCATGGTCGCCGCCGCCATCAGGCAGGCCGGCGTCGTCTTGTCGCAGCCGGTGGTCAGGACCACGCCGTCGAACGGGTATCCGTGCAGGATTTCCACCAATCCCATATAGGCCAGGTTGCGGTCCAGCGCGGCCGTGGGCCGGCGACCGGTTTCCTGAATGGGGTGCACCGGGAAGACGATGGGGATGCCGCCGGCGTCGCGGATGCCGTCGCGTACGCGGCCAACGATCTGAGTGTGGATGAAATTGCACGGCGACAATTCACTGCCCGTTTGGGCGATACCGATGACCGGGCGGCCGGACTGCAGTTCCTCCACGGTGATACCGAAGTTGAAATAGCGCTCCAGGTACATGGCGGTCATGCCCATGTCGTCGGGGTCATCGAACCACCATTGACTGCGCAGCTTTCTATTACTGTTTTTGTCCGTCATGCTCTCGTATTCCCGTTGAACGCTTTGCGCTATTGAACGTGCTCCACCATCTGCGGTGGTTCCATGGTCTTTCCCGCAGAGCGAGACGCCGATCCGAAGTCGGGATCGGCGTAAATGTGTTGCAGAACGAGCGCCGCCGCGCCACGGGCCCAGACTTCGTCACCCCAGACATGGGAAATGAACGTGGTATCGTAGCTGTTTCCCGACAATTTGAGGCGTCGCGCCTCCTCGATGACCGGTCCGATCAACGCATCCGCGGCGCGCAGACCGTCACCGGTGAAGATGACGGTCGGCGGGTTCAGTGTGGCGATCATGTTGCCGACGGCCTGCCCGAGACGCCGGCCGGCCTCGGCGTAGATCGCGGCGAGCCGCGTGTCGCCATGGCGGGCCTGATCGGCGATCCGGGTGATCGTGTCGTGGTAGACCTTGGGATTGTCGTTGTAGGCGTCGAGGGAGAAGCTCTCCTCGGCTTCACGCAGGATGGCGTAGTCGCTGGCATACGCCTCGACGCATCCCAACTGACCGCAGCGGCAGGGACGGCCGCCGTCCTCGACCTTCGAATGACCGAGTTCCGGGCCGATGCCGTTGGCACCCCTGTAGAGTTGGTCATTGACGACGAAGCCCATGCCGATGCCGTGCTCGATCGTAACGACGGCGAAGCATGGTAGATTGCGGCCCTTGCCGAACCAGTGTTCCGCAAGCGTGACCAGGTTGGCGTCGTTTTCGATGTAAGTGTCGATGCGCAGGCGGTTGTGCAGAACCTCGGCGAACGGCACGTCCCGCTCGAGAAAAATCGGACTCCAATGGCAGATGCCGGCTTCGTGGCTGATGTATCCGGGGATACCGACACACACGCCGGACAGGCGTCGCCGTTCGATGCCCGCATCCTCGAGGCAGCGCTGCACGCCCATGTCGATGAGGTCGATCGCCACTTCGTACTTTTGATACCCACGGAACGGCAGGTGCATCGTGTACACCACATCGCCTCTGAAATCCGTGATGGAGAAGCTCATCTGGTGCAGGGACAGCTTGATGCCCAGCACATAACCGGCGTCCGGGCTGATGTTCAGCATGATGCGCGGCCGGCCACGGCCGCCTTCCTTGCTTTCCATCGCCGGACGCTCGACGATCAGGCCGATATCGAGCAGGGATTGGGTTATCCCGGTGACTGCCGCACGGCTCAAATCTGTCAAGGCCGCGAGTTCGACCCGGCTGATATTGGGGTGTCGCCGAATGGTATCGAGTACCCGGTAACGGCTATGGGTGGGTTTTTCCGCCAATCTGCTCTTTGCCTCCGTCGCTGATGGTTTTTTTCAGGCGATAAATTTAGTTGCTCCGGCACTTTCCGGTCGCTGCGTTGCGGAACCACGCTCTGCCAATACCGAGAGCTGTTGTATAACACATTGATAATCAATGTGAAAATCAGAAAACACTTCTATCGGCCGAAAACGGAATGAAATTCCATTGACAACCGAAATTCTCAAGGTCACAATTAATTCAATAATTAAATTAAAAAAGTTGCAAGCCCTTTGTTGAGTGCTTGAAACGGAAAACAGGCTTCGAATCACTTTTTTTCAAGTCTGGGGAGCGCGGAGAATGGGAGACGTTGCCAGGCGGGCATTGATGTCCGTTGCCGCATCGGCGGCAACTCTCTTTTGTGATTCTTTCGTGCGCATATTTTGGTGCCGGCCGTCCGCCAATGCCTCAATCCACAAACGTGTCCTGGCTGTTTGGCTGGTGGTTGGTTCGTGGTTCATTGGTTCCACCCAGGCAGAGCCGTTGATCGGCGACGAACGGGTGCATCGTCAACCGCTGGTTCATGAAACGGTTGCGGCGATGCCGTTCGCGGACATTGTCGCTTATGGCGGGCATCTGTTCTCGGCAAAGTTCACCATCCTGGACGGCGCGGGACGACCCGGCGCCACGCAGTCGGAAATTCCAACGAAACGCCTGTCCGGTGAGTTGCCGGCATTTTTCCGGACGTCGGGTCCCGAAGCGAATGCGTGCGACGGCTGTCACAACCAGCCTTCCGTCGGTGGCGCCGGTGAATTCGTCGCCAACGTTTTCGTCTCCGACGGGGTCGACGACGCGGATTTCGATTCGCTCGATCCGCAGTTCTCCAATGAGCGGGGAACGCCCGCCATTCATGGTGCCGGACTTGTGGAACTTCTGGCCCGCGAAATGACCCGGGATCTTCAAGCATTGCGGGACGATGGCGCCGAGCGATCCCGGCGAACCGGCCGGCCGGTGACGGTGGCGCTGGTCAGCAAGGGCGTTTCATTCGGTCACATCACTTTGCACCCCTCGGGATACGCCGACGTCAACGGTATTGACGGTGTCGATCACGATCTGGTCATACGCCCGTTCAGCCAAAAGGGCGTTTTTTCCAGTCTGCGGCAATTTACGATCAACGCCTTGAACGCCCATCACGGCATGCAAGCGCGGGAACGGTTTGGGGTGACATGGACCGGAACCGCAGACTTCGATCGAGATGGCATCGCCGACGAGATCAGATCCGGGGATGTCACGGCGTTGGTGTTGTTTCAGGCGGCTTTACCGTTTCCCGTGCAGCGATTCTCCGAAAACGCCACCTTGAAAGCGGCCGCGGAAGATGGGGCGCAGTTATTCACTGAGGCGGCGTGCGACACGTGTCACCGGCACGCATTGCCATTGGAAGCCCCTGTGTTCGTAGAGCCCAATCCGCTCAACACGGCAGGAAATTTGCGGTCTACCGATGGCGCTACGCCGGTCAAAGTGGCGCTGGATACGGCAGGGCTTAAAAGGAATGACGAAGGTCACTGGCTGATCCCGTTGTTTTCCGACCTCAAACGGCACCGCATTGCCGATGATGCCCGTCCTTATTTTGCCAATGAACTGTTGGGCCAGCGCTTTGTCGGGCGGGACGTTTTCCTGACGCCGAGGCTGTGGGGAGCAGGAACGACTGCGCCTTACGGCCATCGTGGGGACCTGACGACCCTACGCGAAGCCATCTTGCATCACGGTGGTGATGCGAATACCTCGCGCGAGAAATTCGAAGCGCTGACGGAATTGCAGCAGGCCAAGGTGATCGAATTCCTCAAGAGCCTTCAGATACCGTCCGGAGGTGCGTCATGAGGGCATTGTTTCCCCTACTGGCGTTGCTGTGTTCGATGCAAGTGGCAATGGCCACCATGCCGCCGAAAATGGTGGAAGAAACCGCCGTCTCCGGAGTCGAGCACACATACACCGGACCATGGGAATTCTATGTCGGCGGTGGCGTCGCCGTGTTTGACTGCAACGGCGATGCCTATCCCGATATGTTCGCGGCGGGAGGCCGGTCGGAAAGCGGTCTTTACGTAAACCGGTCCCGCCGCGGAGACGCCCTGTCGTTCGTCAGATCACCGCTTACGATCGACGATACCATCGGTGCCTACCCGCTTGACGTCGATGGGGACGGTCATATCGACTTGGCGGTCTTGCGGCTGGGCGAAAACATTTTATTGCGTGGCCGCGGGAATTGCCGCTTTGAGCGGGCGAACGAGGCCTGGCGCTTCGACGGAGGCTCAGGTTGGACAACGGGATTCAGCGCGACCTGGGAGCGGGGCAAGGCCTGGCCGACGCTGGCGTTCGGAAACTATGTCGACCGCGACAAGCCCGGTTCGCCCTGGGGCACCTGTGAAGACAACGCCCTGTATCGGCCGAATGCCGGGGGTGTCGGATATCAGATGCCCCTGACGCTGGCACCGGGTTTCTGTTCGTTGTCTATCCTGTTCTCCGACTGGAACCGGTCGGGGCACGCCAGCCTGCGGATCAGCAACGACCGGCAATATTATAAAGGCGGGCAGGAGCAGTTGTGGGTCATGACCCCCGGCGAAATGCCGCGGCTCGCCGGTCGCAAGGACGGCTGGCGCAAGCTCAAGATCTGGGGCATGGGTATCGCGTCCCATGATCTCACGGGTGACGGACATCCCGAATATTTCCTGACCAGCATGGGCGACAACAAGATGCGCACGCTGGCCCAAGGGTCCGGACGTCCGGCCTACCAGGATATGGCCCACAAGATCGGCGTGACCGCCCATCGACCCCATGCGGGCGGCGAGGTGCTGCCCTCCACCGCGTGGCATGCGCAATTCGACGACGTCAACAATGACGGCCTTGTGGATCTCTTCATCGCCAAAGGCAATGTCGAGTCGATGCAGGATTTTGCCCGGCGCGATCCGAACAACCTTTTGCTGCAGCGGGCGGACCTGACGTTCGCCGAAGCGTCCGAGGCGGCCGGGATCGCCAGTTTCGAAAAATCGCGCGGCGCGGCGTTGGCCGATTTCAACCTCGATGGCCTGCTCGATCTGGTCGCCGTCAACCGCGAGGCGCCGTTGCAGGTATGGCGCAATGTCGGCGGCGGAAATGCCAAAGATCCGGCGCCGATGGGTAACTGGATCGCGCTGGCGCTGGCGCAGGACAGGCCGAACCGGCACGCCGTCGGGGCCTGGATCGAGGTCCGCTCGGGCCGGCATCTGCAGCGCAAGGAAGTGACCGTCGGGGGCGGGCATGCCGGTGGCGTGTTTTCCTGGCACCACTTCGGGGTCGGCGTCGCCGAACGCCTGTCCGTTCGTATTCAATGGCCCGACGGAGAATGGGGGCCGTGGATCCGTCTGTTCGCCAATCAGTTCGCGCGGATAGAGCGGGGCAAGGCGGAGGCCAGCCTGTGGCTGCCACCGCCGGTAGGGAAAGGAAACCAATGACCGCGTATCCGATAAATGCGTGGCGAACGAAGTTGTGAAACCAAAGAGGAAGCAGCGGAGGAACATATGAAAAAGTTAACCAAGGGGCTCCTGGGTGCCGTCGCCGGTGCCGTTGGCGGCATGGTCATTGCCGGTGCCGCCATGGCGGCCGATCTTGTCGTTGGCGTCAGTTGGTCCAATTTCCAGGAGGAGCGCTGGAAGACCGATGAGGCCGGCATCAGGAGTGCGTTGGACGCGGCCGGCGCGAAATACATCAGTGCCGACGCCGGCGGCTCGGCCGAGAAACAATTGGCCGACGTCGAGAGTCTGATTGCACGCGGCGCCAACGCCATCATCATTCTGGCCTGGGACAGCGGCGCCATTCTGCCTGCCGTCGCCAAGGCACAGGCCGAAGGTATTCCGGTGCTTGGCTATGACCGCCTGATCGAGGCGCCGGGCGTCTTTTATCTGACGTTCGACAATGTCGAGGTCGGCCGTATGCAGGCACGGGCCGTCTACAAGGTTCAGCCCAAGGGCAACTACGTCTTTATCAAGGGCGCAGCGACGGATCCGAACGCCGACTTCCTGCACGGCGGCCAGCTCGAGGTCCTCAAGACGGCCATCGACAAGGGCGACATCAAGGTCGTCGGAGAGCAGTACACCGATGGCTGGAAGCCGGAAAACGCCCAGCGCAACATGGAGCAGATTCTGACCAAGAATAACAACAAGGTCGACGCCGTGGTCGCGTCCAATGACGGCACGGCCGGCGGTGTGGTCGCCGCGTTGACGGCGCAGGGCATGGAAGGTCTGCCGGTGTCCGGTCAGGACGGCGATCATGCCGCCCTCAACCGGGTCGCCCGCGGCCTGCAGACCGTGTCGGTATGGAAAGACGCGCGGGCGTTGGGCAAGGCGGCCGGCGAGATTGCCGTTCAACTGGCCAAGGGCCAGACCGGCAGTGCCGTCAAGGGTGCGATTTCCTGGAGCGGTGGCGCCAAGGGCGTGAAGATGGACGCGATTCTTCTGCCGCCCGTGCCGGTGACCAAAGACAACCTCGACGTGGTCATCAAGGCGGGCTGGGTGAAAAAGGACGTCGTTTGCCAGGGTGTGAGCCAGAACGCACCAGCGGCTTGTAACTGATACGCTTACCGTAACGCGGGCGGCGGACAGTCCGCCGCCCGCTCCTTACTTTGACTGGACGGAGTTATCCATGGGGCAGGACAACCCGATCGCGCGCGTGATCCGCGCCAGTGAACTCGATACCCGCATGATCGCCATGGTGGCCATCCTGCTGGTGATTTGGATCGGGCTCGATGTCCTGACCGGCGGGATCTTTCTGACCGCCCGGAATCTGTACAATCTGGCGGTTCAAAGTTCCGTCGTCGGCATCATGGCAACCGGCATGGTGCTGGTGATCGTCGCCCGGCATATCGACTTGTCGGTGGGTTCCGTCATGGGGTTCACGGGCATGATCATCGCTTGGCTGCAGGTCGACATATTTACCTTGGGTGCCGTCTGGAACTGGCCGCTGACCATCCTGATTGGGCTGACGCTCGGCGCTGTCATCGGCGCGTGGCAGGGCTACTGGGTCGCCTACACCGGCATCCCGGCCTTCGTGGTGACGCTGGGCGGATTGTTGATGTTCCGGGGCGGTGCGTTTCTGGTTACCGACGGCCGTACGGTCGCGCCCATGGATCCGACCTATCAGTTGCTCGGCGGCGGTATTCACGGGTCGATTGGCGAAACCTGGAGCTGGGTCTTCGGTGTTGTTGCCATCGCCGTCGTCGCGTTGCTGACTTATAAAAACCGGCAAAGCCGCAAGCGTCATGAATTTGCCGTCAAGCCGATCGCCGTGGAGATTGCGCTGTTCCTTCTTTGGACCGGCCTGATCATCGGCTTCGTGCTGGTCATGAATTCGTACTACAAGCCGCGGTCCGAAGTCGCCCGTGGCATTCCGGTGCCGGTGTTGATCCTGATCGCCGTGATCGTTGCCATGACGCTGATCGCGCGGGTCACCAGTTTCGGCCGCTATGTCTTCGCCATGGGCGGCAATCCGGAAGCGGCGGAGCTGTCCGGCATCGACGTCAAGAAAACCACCTTGATCGTATTCGTCATCATGGGCGTTCTGTGCGGCATCGCTGCGGTCATCACGACGGCCCGGCTCAACGCCGGCGCCAACAGCATGGGCATGCTGGCGGAGTTGAGCGTCATCGCCGCCGCCGTGATCGGCGGCACGTCGCTGGCCGGCGGCATCGGTTCCATCGCCGGCGCCATCCTGGGCGCCGTGGTCATGCAGAGCCTGGAAAACGGCATGGTCCTGATGGGGGTTTCCAGCGCCATGCGGCAGGTGATCATCGGCCTGGTGCTGATCGGCGCCGTCTGGTTCGACACCATGTACAAGAAACGGCGATGAGGGGAGGCAGGCCATGAGCGACACACCTCTCGTAGAGATGCGCAACATCGAAAAACGCTTTGGCGGCGTGCACGCCGTCGACAACGTGTCCGTCGACCTGTATCCGGGCGAAGTCGTCGGCGTGTTGGGCCACAACGGCGCCGGCAAATCGTGCCTGATGAAGATCCTGTCGGGCGCCATGCCGCTGGACGGCGGCGAAATCCGCGTCAACGGCGAACCGACCGAGATCGAAAACCCGCGCGACGCCATGGCCTACGGTATCGAGACGATCTATCAGACCCTGGCCTTGGCCGACAATCTCAATGCGCCGGCCAATCTGTTCCTCGGCCGCGAGATGAAGACCCGCTGGGGCACGCTGAACGACGACGCCATGGAAGCCGAGGCGCGCAAGGTGTTGCATCGGCTTAATCCCAATTTCACCAACATCAACGATGCGGTCCGCACCATGTCGGGCGGTCAGCGCCAGGTGGTCGCCATCGCCCGTGCCATCTATTTCAACGCCAAGATCCTGATCATGGACGAGCCGACCGCCGCGCTCGGGCCATCGGAGACCAAGATGGTCGCCGATTTGACGACGCAATTGCGGTCGGAGGGGATCGGTATCTTCCTTATCAGCCATGACATGCACGATGTATTCGATCTGTGCGATCGCATCGTCGTCATGAAAAACGGTCATTGCGTGGGCGCACACCGCATCGAGGAGGTCTCCAAGGATGATGTGCTCAGTCTGATCATCGCCGGCCAGTTGCCGGAAGGGTGGTCGCCCAGAAACGGTGGAGGACGTGCATGACGCCGTTCGTTTTGGTTGTGCGTTATCGGTCTGCCGTCATTTTTCCATCGCTTGCCGGTCTTCGGTTTTGTGAAATCCAACGTCAATACCGAATGTTTTTTTAGTTATTGAATTAAACGCTTTGTGACGGCCGTCTGGCCGGATGATGTCGTAATTGGTGGGATAGAGAGCTTTCGGTTCTCTAACCCATTGATTTTGCGTAATTTGAATATTTCTTCAAATAATTATCTATATTTGGAAAAAAAATTCATTGACAATGTATACATAGCCATTCAAAATTAATTCAATAAATAAATTAATACGACGAACTTCGAGCGTGTGTTGGCCGGAGTGTCGTGACCGGCGCGGACCAAAGCAACCGTGCCATAGGGAGAACAGGAACAATCGGGGGCATGTGCGATGCACTTATCCACTCATAACTGGATGCGGGCGGAGCCCGTCGAAACCACCCTTAAGCGCGGCAAGCAATGGGGGTTGCAGAGTATCGAAATCAGCGGCGAGCCGGACCAGTACGACACCAGGGACGTGCGGGCGCTGCTGAGCGAGCTTGACATGTTTTGCTGGGGGTCGGTGACCCTGACCTTGGGGGACCGCAACCTGGCGGCCAAGGACGAAGGCCAACGCGCCGCCACCGTCGACTATATGAAACGGGTTGCCACCATGGTGCACGAACTGGAAGGTTCGGAAATGACCATCGTGCCGGCCACGGTCGGCAAGGTGACGCCGGACGGCACGCCCGAGGAGGAATGGCGCTGGGTCGTGGACGGTTTGAAGGAAGTCTACGAGCTCACCGAATCCTACGGCATCAAGATGGCTCTCGAGCCCCTCAATCGTTTCGAGACCTATTTCCTCAACCGGGCCGATCAGGCGGTGGCGCTGGCCAAGGAGGTCGGCTCCAACTGCGGCGTCTGCCTCGACGCCTTCCACATGAACATCGAGGAAGTGGATTTCATGGACGCCATCCGCACGGCGGGCGACCTGCTGGCCGATTTCCACGTTGCCGACAACAACCGCATGCCGCCCGGCATGGGCCAGCTCGATTGGGTCGAGATCGTCAAGACCCTGGGCGAGGTCGGTTACGACGGCGCCATGACGCTCGAATTCGTCACGCCCGTCGACCGCACACCGGTGACCAAGTGGCCGAACCAGGTGGAGACCAATCCGGTCGATATCTCCGAAGAGCAACTCAAGTTCATCGAGGATCACGGCTCGAGCCTTCTGAGCGAGGAGTTCTACACCGAAATGGTCAAGCGCTCCTGCGAGCACATCGTGCCGCTGATCCGCTGAAACCCGGGAGAGCGAAACCATGACCACCGGCCGCGTTCTGCAACACGTCAATATCCTGGTCGACGATCTCGACCAGGCCGTCGCGTTCTACCGTGACGTCATCGGTCTGGAACTGGACGATACGCCGGATCACGACTTTCCGTCGCAGTTCTTCAAGTTGGCCGACGGCGCGCAGATCCACATGAACGAGTTCGAGGATACGCGGGCGTTCCGGGCTCACTTCTGCCTGGTGGTCGACGACTTCAACGACGTGTTTCGCCGCCTGCGGGATGCCGATGCCATCGACATCAAGCCGTGGGGAAAGGTCCGCCGGCTGGTCACGGGCGCCATGCAGATGTTCGCCCGTGACCCCGGCGGCAATCTGGTGGAAATCGCCAGCCGGCCGGACGACGTCATCGATCAGGATATTCTCGACGATGACGCCCATGTGCACATCTCGGACGACAACCAGCTGTACGCGTCCGGCCGCAACGAACACCGGCGGGGCGCGTGATGGAGCCTCGGCATCGGACATCATGGCGGGGACGGCGCTAGGTCATGTCTTTCCTCAAGGTCTCTGGGCTGGTCAAGCACTTCGACGAGGTCGTCGCCGTCGACGGCCTCGACCTGGACGTCGAGAAGGGCGAATTCTTTGCCTTGCTCGGTCCCAGCGCCAGCGGCAAGACCACGTCGTTCCGCACCATCTGCGGTATCGAAACGCCCGATGCCGGCACCATTGAACTGGACGGCGCAGACAGGACCCACGCAACCGTGCGCGAGCGCGGCATCGCCATGGTGTTCCAGACTTTCGCCCTGTATCCCCATTTGACCATCCGGGAAAACCTGGCGTTTCCGCTGCGTGAGCAGCGGATGGACCGCAAGGACATCGAAATCCGAATCGGCGAAGTCGCCGAACTGCTCAAACTCACCCACACTCTGGAGCGTAAACCCGGCACTGCGTCGGGTGGCGAGCAGCAGCGCATCGCCATCGGCCGGGCGCTGATCCGGCGGCCGGAACTATTGCTGCTGGATGAGCCGCTGACCAATCTCGACGCCAAGCTGCGCCACGACACCCGGGCAGAGTTCAAACGCATCCACCGCGAACGCGGCATCACCATCGTATTCGCCACGCCCGACGAACTGGAAGCCCTGACCATGGGCCAGCGCATCGGCGTCCTGCGCGAAGGCCGCATGGTGCAGGTCGGCACGCCCGACGAACTCTACGAAGCGCCGGACAACGACTACGTCGCCGGCATGGTCGGTTCGCCGCAGATGAACCTGCTTGCTGCGACCCGCAAGGGATCCGACACCGTACCGTCCGTGGCGCTGCCGTTCGGCGAATTCGGCGGCGGCGCCTGGCAGGGCGCCTTGGCCCGATTCCCGGTCGGAGAGGCACTCACCTTCGGCATCCGGCCCCATGAAATCATGCCCGTGGCGGCGTCGTCGGACTTCGACGGACCGACCCTCGAGGCCGAAGTGCATCTGACCGAGCCCCTGGGCGATGTGGTCATTCTCGATCTGTTGGCCGGCGATGCACGTTTGAAGATGGTCCTGCCCGAAGAGCAGGCCATGGCGTACAGCGTGGGTGACCGCCTGACATGCGGTTTCGACCTCGCGACGACACACGTCTTCGCCAAAGAAACCGGAACGGCAATTAGGTGACCGTTCCGGAGAAACCCAAAAACCTAGCGAACCCATTGAGAGGAAAGCATGGAGATTGACATGAGCAGAGCAATAAGAACGAGTGGCGGATTAGCGATCGGCGCCGTGTTCGCTGCGATGGTCAGCGCTTCATCGGCGCCGGCCCTCGCAAAGGATATCGTCATCCAGATGGCGGCACCGGACTGGGGACCCACCCGGTTCATGCAGGAATATGCCGACAAGACCTACAAGTCGCCGACCGGCAACAACGTCAAGTTGGCGATCGACTTCATCCCCTGGGGCAGTTTCTACGAACGCGTCGCCGCGTCCATGGCGTCCGGCGAAAAGAAGTATCAACTGGTGGTTTCCGACAGCCAGTGGATCGGCACCTTCATCGAAGGCGGCCATTTCATGAAGCTGAACAAGTACATCGACGCCGATCCGGAACTGCAGGCCATCCTCAAGGACGTGCATCCGGCGCTGACCGAGGCGTATGCCACCTATCCCTACAAGTCGAAGAACATCTACGGTTTCCCGCAGATGCCGGACACCAAGGTCACCTTCTATCGCAAGGACCTGTTCTGCGATGCCGGTGAACAGGCCGCGTTCAAGGCCAAGTACAACAAGACCCTGCCGTGCACCTACGCCGACTGGGAAAGCGTGGACTGGAACACCTGGGGCAATATCGGTGAGTTTTTCCGCCGTAAGCCGGGCGACAAGCTGGGCAGCGGCACCGCCACCGAGGACTTCTACGGCACCGCCTACCAGGCCGGCAAGGGCTATGACTTCTCGTCGTGCCAGGCCCTGGCCTTTGTGTTCCAGGCGGGCGGCAAGATTTGGGACGAGTCCAATCAGCCCAAGGCCCAGGCCATCGGCGTGGTCAATTCCGACGAGGCCGTCGCCGGTTTTTCCAAGTATGTCGATCTGCTGAAGTATTCCCCGCCGATCGCCAAGACCGGCCAGATGGATATCTTCGCCATCAACGATTTGTTCATGCAGGGTAAGCTTGCGGCCATCGTCAACTGGAACGCCGTTTCGGCGACCGCCATCGATCCCAAGGTGTCCAAGGTTCATGACAAGACCGCCGTCGCCCTGACGCCGGGCACCAGGAACGGCAAGGGTGAAGTGGAGCGTTGGGACATCATGGGCGGCCAGCCGTTCGTGCTGACCACCTGGAACAGCGAGGAAGTCATCAAGGAATCGCTGAATGTCGTGAAATGGTGGCTGTCCAAGGACGTGCAGTTGAACTTCGCCAAGAGCGGCGGCAATTCGGCCCTGCAAAGCGTGATGAACATGCCCGAGTACGACGGCATCAAACCGTGGAACAAGGCCCATAAGAACCTGCTGAAATGGCAGAAGGACTTCTGGCATATCCCCGAGTTCTTTGAGTTGCTGACGCAGCAGCAGGAGCAGTTCGACAAGGCCATTACCGGTCAGATCTCCGCCAAGGAAGCGCTCGACAACATCGCCGCCTTCCAGCAGGAGCTGCTGACCGAAGCCGGACGTATCGAGTAGGGCCGGTACAGCCCAAAGGAGGGGCATCGAAGAGCGGGAGTGACGCACTCCCCGTCACTCCCGCAACTTCGGAATTGGACCAATGAAACACGACCCGACACTAAAGCCGGCCAACCGGCAGCAACAATCGACGGGACGGGGTGCAATGGGTGGTTTCTTACCTTGGTTGATGGACCCGAAACGGCGCGGCGCCATGCTCGTCACGCCGGCCATCGTTCTGCTGTTCGTCATGAACATCTTTCCGTTGATGTGGTCGTTCGGTCTGAGCTTCTTTCATTACAAGGCCTCATCCGTAAAGCCGCCGCGCTTCGCCGGCCTGTACTACTACGAAAAGGTCCTGTCCGATCCGGTGGTCTGGGAGCGCTTTCAGACGACCGCGACCATCGTGTCCCTGAGCGTGCTGACGCAGATGGTCATCGGTTTCGGCCTGGCCCTTCTGTTCGCCAAGAAGTTTCCCCTGCGCCGCGAGATACTGATGCTGGTGCTGACGCCGATGATGTTGTCGTTCGTCGCCGTTGGGGTATTCTTTAAGCTGTTTTACGAGCCGACCTTCGGCGTCGTCAGTTATCTCTATAGGAGCATTTCCGGCGAAGCCATGGCCCTGCTGGCGACCAAGTGGGGCGCCATCGCCGGCATCGTCATCGCCGATGCCTGGATGTGGTCGCCGTTCGTCATGCTTCTGGTTCTGGCCGGTTTGGTCAGCGTCCCGGACTATCTGTACGAGGCCGCGGAGGTCGACCGGGCCACGCCGTGGGAACGCTTCAAGGCGGTGACCTTCCCCTACATCAAGGGATTGCTGCTGCTGGCTCTGCTGTTCCGTACAATCGAAACCTTCAAGCTGTTCGACCTGGTCTACATCATCACGGCCGGTGGGCCGGGCGCATCGACGGAATCGATCGCCGTCTACGTCTACCGCATGGCCTTCCAGTTCTTCAAAACCAGCCAGTCGTCGGCATTGTCCTACATTTTGCTGTTCGTCGTCATCGTCTTGACGAACCTCTATCTCTACTTCGTCAACCGCCGGGAACGGGAGGCCTGATCATGTTCGCATCGCGCAGCAAAAGCCGTTCCGTACGGGAAGCAGGGTGGGGCCGCACCGCCATCTGCGGACTGGTCGGATTGATCTACTTCTCGCCTGTCCTGTGGATGGTGCTGACGGCGTTCAAGACCCGACAGGACGCCCTGGCCACGCCGCCCAAGCTGTTTTTCACGCCGACCTTGGACAACTTCGTCAGCGTGTTCTACCGGGTGACGGAATCGGGTGCCCAGTTCTCAACCGGGATGAGCCTGTTCTTCTTCAATTCCATCTTCATCGCCGGCATGGGCGTGCTGCTGGCCCTGATCCTCGGGACCATGGCGTCGTATGGCTTCTCGCGTTATCCGCTTAAGGGTAACGATACCTATCTGTTCGTCATTCTGACCACCCGCATGCTGCCGCCCATCGTGGTCATCGTGCCGATCTTCCTGATGTTCCGCATCACCGGCCTCAGCGGCAGTTATGTCGGCATCATCCTGCTCTATGCCATGTTCAACATGGCGTTTTCGGTCTGGATGATGAAAAGCTTCTTCGATGAACTGTCGAAGGATGTCGAGGACGCGGCCCGGCTCGATGGGGCCGGCGAGTTCAAGGTGTTCTTCCGCATCTGCCTGCCGCAGTTGAAGGCCGGGTTGGCCGCCACCGCGGTGTTCGCCCTGATCCTCACCTGGAACGAGTTTCTTTTCGCCCTGCTGCTGACCGGCAACGACACCCGCACGGTGCCGGTGGCCATGGCCCGGGCCATGGGCGGGCAGTTGGGCGTCGACTGGGGTTTGCTGTCGGCCATTATCACCTTGTTCCTCGTTCCGGTGTTCATCGTCACCTACATGCTGCAGAACCACCTGCTGCGCGGCGTGACGTTCGGCACGGTCAAGAATTGAGGAGATCGTCATGAGCACAGTCCGTGTCGAGAACCTGACCAAACAGTTCGGTGACCTGACCGCCGTCAACGCCATCAACATGTCCATCGAGGAAGGCGAGGTGCTGTGCCTGCTCGGTCCCTCGGGCTGTGGCAAGACCACCACCTTGCGCATGATCGCCGGGCTGGAGCAGGAAACCAGCGGCGACATCTTCATCGGCGACGACCGGGTCAACGAACTGCTGCCGTCGCAGCGGGACATATCCATGGTGTTCCAGTTCTACGCCCTTTATCCCACCTTGACGGTGGGCGAGAATATCGGCCTGCCGCTGCGTTCCGAAAAACTAAGCAAGAACGAAATCGGCCGCCGCGTCGGAGACGTCGCCCGGGCTCTGCAATTGCAGGATGTGATCGACCGCCGGCCGGGCCAGTTGGGCGAGGGCGAAAAACAACGGGTGGCGGTGGCCCGCGCGATCGTGCGCGATCCCAACTGTTTCCTGTTCGACGAACCGCTCAGCCGGCTCGATGTTACCCTGCGCCAGACCATGCGCGGCGAGATCAAGGAGATCCTCAGCGGTCTGTCCAAGGCGACGGTGATCGTCACCCACGACCAGCTCGAGGCCCTGACCATGGCCGACCGCATCGCCGTCATGCGGGCCGGCCGCATCGAACAGATCGCCACACCGCACGAGATTTTCACCAAACCGGCCAACCTGTTTGTCGCAGGTTTCATCGGCACACCCGCGATGAACCTGCTGCCCGGCACGCTGACGGGATATCAAGACGGTATCGCCCAGTTCGATTTGTGTGACCAGCGTGTCGGCCTTGCGGTGGATCCCGCGGTCGCCGAGCTTCCTCCCGGCTCGGACGTGACCGTCGGGATCCGGCCGCGGGCGTTCGAATTGGAAGGCGAATCCAGCGACCGCGGCCTGTCGGTCGTGATCGACCTGATCGAACCCATGGGCGCCGAAACCCTGGTGCATGCCTTGGCTGGCGACACCGACGTGCGCGTCGTTGTCGACCGGACGACCAAACTCGCCGTCGGTGAGCACCTGCATATCGTCAGCAAACCCTACCAGACCCTGGTGTTCGGGCCCGATGAAAGGCTGGTGGCATCATGAAAACCACCGTGGATCAAGGCGTAGACCAAGGCCCGGATCAAGGTTTATCGGCCGCCCAGGCGCGGCGCCTCGAATACGGCCTGATCGGCCTGTGCTTGCTGGCTCTCGTATTCATCTTCCAGCCGTTCAGTCATGTGCTGTTTTCCATTGGCTGCGTCGGCGTCGTGGTCGGCGGCCTGGCCTTCAACCTGGTGCCGCTGTGCGTGCCGGGGGCGAAAGGCAAGGGCATCGCCAAGGCCGGGCTGATCGTGCTGGTGATCTTTGTCGTCGTTGTGCTGCTGGCGTTGGCGTCGGCCTGGCTCTACGGCGTCTACCTGAACGCGTCGCGGTGATGACAGCGGCCATGAACGGAACAAACCATTCGATACAAGGACGGGAGAGCAGATCATGAAGACCATCAAGGGACCGGCCATATTCCTGGCCCAGTTCGCCGGCGATGAGGCGCCGTTCAACAGTCTGGATGCCATCGGCGCCTGGGCGGCCGACTGCGGATTTGTCGGCGTGCAGATCCCGTCCTGGGACGGCCGCCTGTTCGACCTCGCCAAAGCCGCGGAAAGCAAGGACTACTGCGACGATGTAAAAGGCACGTTGGCAGCCCACGGCGTCGAAGTGACCGAACTGTCAACTCACCTGCAGGGCCAGTTGGTCGCTGTGCACCCGGCTTACGATGAAGCCTTCGACGGATTCGCCGCCGAGGAAGTGCGCGGCAATCCCGATGCCCGCCAGGTCTGGGCAGTCGACCAGATGATGAAGGCGGCCAAAGCCTCGGCCAATCTCGGTCTGACCGATCACGTCACCTTCTCCGGCGCTCTGGCCTGGCCCTACGTCTACCCGTGGCCGCAACGGCCGGCCGGATTGATCGAGACGGCCTTCGGTGAGCTGGCCAAGCGCTGGCGGCCGATCCTCGACGCCTTCGACGAGGCCGGCGTCAATGTCTGTTATGAAATCCACCCCGGCGAGGACCTGCACGACGGCATCACGTTCGAGATGTTCCTGGATGCGGTCGGCGGCCACACCCGCTGCAACATCCTTTACGATCCGTCCCACTTCGTGCTGCAGGCGCTGGACTATCTCGACTTCATCGACATCTACAAGGACCGGATCAAGATGTTCCACGTCAAGGACGCGGAATTCAATCCGACCGGGCGCCAGGGTGTCTATTCGGGCTACCAATCCTGGGTCGACCGCGCCGGGCGGTTCCGTTCGCTGGGTGACGGCCAGGTCGACTTCGCCGGTATCTTTTCCAAGCTGGCGGCGAACGATTTCGAAGGTTGGGCCGTGCTCGAATGGGAATGCTGCCTCAAGCATCCGGAAGACGGGGCCCGCGAAGGCTCCCAGTTTATTCGCGATCACATCATTCGCGTGACCGAGAAGGCCTTCGACGATTTCGCCGACGGCGGCACCGATGAAGCGGCCAACCGGCGCATGCTGGGCATCGGTTGAGGAGGCCGCTATGAGCAACGGAGATACCCCCAGGCGGTTGCGCCTCGGCATGGTCGGCGGCGGCCGCGGCGCCTTTATCGGTGGCGTGCACCGCATCGCCGCCCGGCTCGACGACCGCTACGAACTGGTGGCCGGCGCCTTGGCGTCCGATCCCGACCGGGCCAAGGCCTCGGCCGCCGACCTGCACATCGCCCGGGACCGGGCCTATGGCAGCTTCGCCGAAATGGCGGCGGCGGAAGCGGATCGCGAGGACGGCATCGATGCCGTCTCCATCGTGACGCCGAACCATGTACACTTCGCGGCGGCGAAGGCGTTCCTCGAAGCCGGCATTCACGTCATCTGCGACAAGCCGTTGACCACCGATCTGTCGGACGCGGAGGCGTTGGCCGGCCTGGTCGAACAGACGGGACTGGTGTTCAGTCTGACCCACAACTACACCGGCTATCCCATGGTGCGGCAGGCCCGCGACATGGTGCGGTCCGGCGCGTTGGGAGAAATTCGGGTCATTCAGGCGGAATATCCGCAGGACTGGCTGTCGACCAAGGAAGAGGATGCCGACAACGCCCAAGCCCAATGGCGGACCGACCCGACACGCAGCGGGCCGGCGGGCTGCGTCGGTGATATCGGTACCCATGCATACAATCTGGCACGTTTCGTCACCGGCCTGACGTTGAGCGAAATCGCCGCGGATCTGCACACCTTCGTGCCCGGCCGGCGGCTGGACGACAACGCCCACATGATGTTGCGTTTCGCCAACGGCGCGAAGGGCATGCTGTGGTCGTCACAGGTCTCGCCCGGCAATGAAAACGCCCTGCGTATCCGCGTTTACGGCGAAAAGGGCGGGCTCGAGTGGTCGCAGGAAGACCCGAACTATCTGACCTACAGCCCGCTGGGAGAAGCGCCGCGGCTGATCACCCGGGGCGGCCCGGGCGCCAATGACGCCGCCGCGGCGGTGACCCGCATTCCGTCGGGCCATCCCGAAGGCTATCTCGAGGCCTTCGCGCAGCTCTACACCGAGACCGCCGATATGATTCTTGCCCATCAACAGGGTGCGCCGGCCGAATCGCTGGTGCCCAACGTGTCCGATGGCGTGGACGGTGTCAGGTTCATCACCCGCGCGGTGGAATCAAGTGGGAAAGGAGGCGGCTGGATCGCGTTTTGAGGATTGCGGGTGCTGCCGGCGTGAAACGGGCAGTGTGAAAATAGGTATTGGAATGTTTCACCCGGCATAAGCCGGCGGGGTGAAGAGGCCGGAATTGTCTGCTGACGTATCGGCCGAGAAGAAGGGAACAGTTGAGATGAGTTCCATGGATGGTCAGGATACCGCCGTCTATCCGAGCCTCAAAGACCGGGTGGTGTTGGTCACTGGTGGGGGATCGGGTATCGGGGCGGCAATCGTTGAACGTTTCTGCGGCCAGGGTGCAAAAGTGGCGTTCGTGGACGTCGACGAAATCTCCAGCAACTCGCTTGTCGAACGCGTTGCGGGCCGGGGCAACAACCCACCCCGGTTCATCAAATGCGATTTGCGGGATGTCGGCGCTCTGCAGCAGGCGATTGCTGACATCGTGGCAACCGACGGCCCCATCACCGTATTGGTCAACAACGCCGCACGGGACGACCGGCACGCCATTTCGGATGTGACGCCCGAATATTTCGATGAACGCATCGCCGTCAATTTGAAGCACCAGTTCTTTGCCGTGCAGGCCGTTTACCCGGGCATGGCCGAAGCGGGCGGCGGCTCCATCGTCAACATGGGATCGGTGACCTGGCTGATCGGCCAGGGCGGCATGCCGATCTATTCGGCCGCCAAATCCGCCATCGCCGGCATGACGCGGTCGTTCGCCCGCGATCTCGGGCCTCTGAACATTCGTGTCAATTCCGTCCTGCCCGGCTGGATCATGACGGAACGGCAAATCGAGAACTGGTTGACGCCGGAGGGCGAAGAGGAACTGATGCTGCGCCAGTGCATCAAGCGCAAACTGGTACCCGACGACATCGCCCGGGTGGTGCTGTTCTTTGCCGCCGACGACAGCGGGGCCTGCACCAATCAGAATTACATCGTCGACGGCGGCTGGGTATGACTGATTGGACCGAAATACCGGTCCAACCCAGGCTGTTGTGGCCGGCCCAAGCAATCCTCGGTGAAGGACCGGTTTGGGTCGACCGGGAGAACGCGCTCTACTGGGTGGATATCAAAGGGCAATGGGTCCATCGGCTGGCCTGGCCAAGTGGCGCGCGTCAATCCTGGTCGACCGACAGCCCGGTCGGCGCATTCCATCCCATGGCCGACGGCCGGTTCATCGCCGCCATGAAGACGGGATTGTATATCGTCAAACTCGATCCCGATTCCGAAAAAGCCGACGCCCAACTGATCATGGACCCCGAGCCGGATCGTCCCGACAACCGTTTCAACGATGCCAAGGTCGGCCCCAATGGCGGCTTTTGGGCCGGGACGATGGACGACAATGAAACAGACCCCACGGGATGCCTTTACCGTTTGTCGCCTGACGGCGAATGCCGCACCATCGACAACGACTATGTCGTCACAAATGGTCCGGCGTTCAGCCCCGACGGCAGCGTGCTTTATCACACCGATACCTTTCGAAAGACGATCTACGCGTTCGACCTGGGGCCGTCGGGCAACGCACGCAACAAACGGGTGTTCATCGAGATACCGGAAGACCAGGGTTATCCCGATGGCATGTGCGTCGACGATGAAGGCTGTCTGTGGATCGCCCATTGGGGCGGTTGGCGGATATCGCGCTGGTCGCCCGGCGGAAAGCCGCTTGGATACATCATAATGCCGGCGGCTCAAGTCACCAGCTGTGTTTTCGGTGGGGCGGCGCAAAAGACCATGTTCATCACCACCGCGGCAATTGGTATAGAAGGCGATGCGGTGAAGGAGCAACCCGATGCGGGTGGTTTATTTGCCGTCGATCTCGACATTACCGGTCCAGCCACCGCCTACTTCGACTGGCGGGGATAGGAGTTCGTAGCATTATGAGTGACTTCGCGCGTACCGCGATCTTGCCGGCTGATGCCGCGTCGGCCTTACTGATTGGTCGTCTATGGCACACCCAGGATGCCGTTCCCGGCGTTAGCCCCGTGCGCGTCTGTGCCGACGGCGTATACGATCTCAGCCGCGTCGCGCCGACTTGCGCACAGTTGATGAACTTGTCCAACGCCGCAGATAGGATTCGCGATTACAACACCGCGCGAAGGTTGGGCGATACGGAGGAATTGATCCGGTCGACGCTGGAAGGCGGCGATACCCGTTTCCTTTCTCCTATCGACCTGCAGGCCATCAAGGCTTGCGGCGTGACATTCGTCAAAAGCATGCTGGAGCGGGTCATCGAAGAGCGCGCCGGCGGGAATGCGGACGAAGCGGACGCCATCCGCCGCCAGATTGCCGACAATATCGGACAGGATATCGCGGACGTCGTGCCGGGATCGAAGGAAGCGGCCCGGTTGAAGGACGTGCTCCAGGAAAACGGCCTGTGGTCACAATATCTCGAGGTTGGAATCGGTCCGGACGCCGAAGTCTTCACCAAGTCTCAGGTGCTCTCGTCGGTCGGTCTCGGCGCCCAAATCGGCCTGCATCCCAACTCAACCTGGAACAATCCGGAACCCGAAACCGTGCTGATCGTCAATGCGGTGGGCACCGTTGTCGGGGCGACGCTGGGCAACGACGTCAATCTGCGCGATGTGGAAGGACGTAGCGCCTTGCTGCTCGGCATGGCCAAGGACAATAACGCATCGGCTTCCATCGGTCCGTTTATCCGTCTGTTCGATGAGTCGTTTTCCATGGATCATGTCCGTGGCGAAGACGTCAGTCTCCGGGTTACGGGGCCGGACGGGTTTGAGCTCAACGACGTCAGTTCCATGAGCGAGATCAGCCGGGATCCTGTGGATCTGGTTTCCCAGGCCATCAACGCCAATCATCAGTACCCCGATGGCCTGGCTCTCTTTCTCGGCACCATGTTCGCACCGACCCAGGATCGGGGCGAAGCGGGTTCCGGGTTCACACATGTGCTGGGTGACCGGGTCGAAATCGCTTCGGCCCATCTCGGCCGGCTGGTCAACGACGTCACCCACAGCGACAAGGCGCCGCCGTGGGAATTCGGCATCAGTGCCCTGTTTAAGAACCTGCATGCGCGCGGCCTGCTGAATTAAGGCTATGCCGCCGGTTTGTCAGGGCGCCTCCGGCGTCAATCGCATCCACACGGACCAGCGTTCTCCCGGCTGTAGCACGCGCATTCCGGTTTGATCCGCCGGCGATCCCGCTGCTGTGCGGTTGAATGCATCGGTCATGTGCGAGACCGGCTCGACGCAAAAGAAATTCTCGCCGTCGGGCGCATACACGACCAGGCGTGTCAGGTCATCGCTCGCGCTCAGCGTGACGGCCACGCCGTCCTTGGGCCAAACGATGTGCGCGGTCCGAGACCACGGCTCGAATTGGTTGTCACTAAGAAGTCTCTCCACCTGAACGCCTTCCGACAGTTGCCAATGATCGGGACACGGAACCCGCTCGGTTGGAATGCAGGTATCGTCCGTCATCCAGACGTGGGTCACGTCGGCGGTGAGCATGGCCCCTCCGTGCCGGGGAAAATAGGGATGCATGCCGAGGCCGACGGGCATGGCGGTGTTCGCCTTGTTGGTAACGGCGATTTCGTGCTTCAAGGCGTCACCATCGAGTGTGAAGCTTTGCGTCGCCGAAAACGGGAAAGGCCAGATGTCACCGCCATGGTCCAGGCCGAGTACGGCTTCGGTTTCGGACCAGTGCAATACATGCCACCTGGATTGCCAGCCGATCCCGTGAATGCTGTGGGGGTGGTCGCCGAAATTCAGGGGCAACCGGTAATCTTGACCGGCAAAACGAAACCGTCCGTTTTTGATCCGGTTGGAATAGGGCAGTAACGGAAACGACGCCGCATCTCTCGGGTCGACCTCGCCGGCCGGGGCCGGCCGCAACAGGTCGAATAGTTTGGTCGCAGATCGCCAAGCGTAATTCAGCAGGCATCCGCCGGCCAAGCCGATGCGCGCCTCGGCGGAGCTGTTGCGAATGCGAATGGTGTTTTCGGACGTCGTCATCAAGGGCACTCCGGCACTACTGACCGTTTCCGGTGGTAATTTCATACTCCCGTTGCTGAATTCTAAGCGTTGGGAGGTCGACAAACATCCGATTTCTGGCCGGTGTCGAGCGGACAGAGATAGCATCCCAAGAGCCTCAGAACATTGACCCGCCGCTATCAGATTGTAGTCTAACGGAGCAGGGGGAGCCGGCGCGGCCGGCATAGTGTACCGAGTGGGGCATGACGACAATTTTAGTGACCGGTGCCGGCGGGTATATCGGTGGTGAATTGATCCGCAGTCTGGCGGCCGAGGACGGCATCCGGGTTGTCGGCGTCGATGTCCGTGCCGTGCCGGCCGACAAGCAGGTCGAAGGCGTTGACTACGAAACCGCCGATATCCGCGACCGGTCCTGCCGCGATCTGATCGTACGTGAAAAACCCCGGGCGGTGGTCCATTTGGCGTCCATCGTCAGTGCGGGTGGTGATCCCGACTTCGAATACTCCGTCGACGTGACCGGCACACGGAATATCCTGGATGCCTGCGTCGAGGCGGAAGTCGCGCAGATCGTCGTCACCAGCAGTGGCGCAGCCTATGGATACTACGCCGACAACCCCGGTTGGATTTCGGAGGACGATCCGCTACGTGGCAACGAGGATTTCGCCTATTCCCGCCACAAACGCATGGTCGAGGAAATGCTGGCGGAGTATCGCCGCAACCATCCCGGGCTCAAGCAACTGATCTTCCGGCCCGGCTCGGTGATCGGGCCGGCGGTGTCGAACCAGATCACCAATTTGTTCGAAAAACGTTTTGTGCTCGGTGTCGCAGGCTCGGACTGCGCCTTCGTGTTTATCTGGGACCAGGACGTTGTCGCTTGCATCCGCAAAGGCGTGCTGGAAGGGCGGGACGGCATCTTCAACCTGGCCGGCGACGGCGCACTGCCGATGCGCGAGATCGCCCGCATCCTGGGCAAGCCGTATCTGCCGTTGCCGGCGGCGTTGATCGGCGGCGTGCTCGGGCTGGTGCGGACATTGGGCCTGGGTAAACTCGGCCCGGAACACGTCAAATTCCTGCAATTCCGGCCGGTCCTCAGCAATACCAAGCTGAAGAACGAATTCGGCCTTGTGCCCGAAAAGACCACGCGCGAGGCCTTCGATGTCTACCGCGCGGCCCGGTTCCGGAGCGTGGCATGAGACTCGCGGCCGGTTTGCTTATCGGGTGTGTATTGGCGATGCCGGCGCGTGCCGAGGTCGTCTCCATCGCCGATGCGGTGGGCACAAGCCTAATCGTCGAGATTGCCTGGAACGATCCCGTCGATCTCGATATCTTTCTCACCGATCCGCCGGGCGAAACGGTCTATTTCGCCAACAGGCTGGCCAAGGGCGGCGCGGTCATGGGTCGGGAAAGCGGCTGCGCCGAGGCGGCCCAGGGAGACGGCCCGTATTCCGAGACCATCCGTATTCCAACGGCGTTGTCCGGCCGCTACCGCGTCAGCGTCGACTTCATCAAGGACTGCGGCAATACGACTTTGAAGGCGGACTTGCGTGTCGTGGTGAAATCAGCCGATGGCACGGTGTTGGGGCGTGGCAAATCGGACGTACAGTACCGGAACCTGAATCCGGTGGCATGGGAGTTTGACGTCAAATGAACACTTGGGGCGGAATGAAGTGCGCGGGATTGCTGACGCTCGCGATGTTGGCGACTGACGTTGCCGGACTGCAGGCGCGGGAGATTGCCGTCACGGTAGTCGACGATTCGGGTCAACCGGTTCCACTGGTGATGGTGACGGCCGTGCCGGCCGAAGCCGGCGGGAAAGATGGCATGGTTATGCCGGAAGAGACTGTATTTACCGGCAGGGACGGTGTGGCTTTGGTGACGGCTCCGGAGTCGGGCGCCGTCAATGTGCGGTTGCGCAAGTCGGGCTTTAGCGACGGCGAGGGTACGGCCACTGGTACGGCAGTGTCGCTGACCCTCAAGAAGGAGACCGACCCGCAGGCCCTTGCCGATAATACGCCGGCGAACGCCTGGGCCGCGGTCATCGACCTCGGCGACGGCAATCTGAAGACCCATTTCCGATTGCAGTGTGCATTCTGTCACCAGCAGGGCACGCCCAATACGATCGCCGACCGGACCGAGGAGGAATGGGAGAAGATCATCGACCGCATGATCCGCTACGGCTCGCGGCTGCGGTCTTCGGCCCAGGACGAACTGCCCAAACTGTTGAAGGCCGAGCATAAACGGTTGTTGGCGAACCCGTCGCTGATCCCGCCGGTAAAGGCCTGGGAAGATCATCTGACCAAGGCGCGGATCACCGAATGGACGCTCGGCGACTCGTCGTCTCAGTTGCATGATGTCTTCGTCGCCAGTACCGGCCTGGTCTATGCCGGTGATAATCTGCAGGACAATCTGATCGAACTCGATCCCGAGACCAACATCTCGGTGGTGCACAAAATCCCGAAGCGGGAAGGGGACAAGCTGGGCGGCAATATCGGTGGCCGGCTGAAGAACTATCCCGGTGTCGGTACCTATGTCGGCCTGCATTCCCTGGCCGAATCCTTGGTCGACAATCATTTGTTTCTGACCGGGTCAGATAGCAGCAGGCTTGTGGAATTTGCGCCGGAAACCCAATCATTCACCCTTTATGACCTGCCCGAGGGCTATTACCCACACACCGTGCGCATCGACCAGAAGGACCGGGTGTGGTTCACCATGGCGGTCAGCAACCAGGTCGCCATGTTCGACCGCACCTCGAACACCTTCAAGTTCTATGACCTGCCAACCCGATCGCTGAAGGAGAAGGCGACCATTACCGCCCTGCCGGTGATCCTCAAGCTGGCCAACTGGGGCGTGCCGATCCACAAGATGCCCATCGATGCCGAATCAGGCGGCCTGCCGCTGCCCTACGGCATCGAGATCGCCCCCAACGGCCACGTCTGGTTCACCCGCCTGCACAGTGACGAAATTGCCCGGGTCAACCCGGACACCGACGAGGTGACGTTCTTCAAGACGCCGTTCGTCAGCCCGCGCCGGCTTCGCGCCGATGCCGACGGCAATCTGTGGATCACCGTGTTCGCCGAGGGCCGGCTGGCCAAATTCGACCCCAAGACCGAGACATTCACCCTTTACGACCTTCCGACCGAACCGGCAGGCAGCGAGACGCCCTACTCCCTCAACGTCGACCGCAAGCGCGGCATCGTCTGGATCAATGGCACCGCGTCCGATTCGATGATCCGCTTCGACATCGCCAAGGAGGAATGGAAGATATTCCCGCTGCCAAGGCGGCGTACCTTCACCCGCGATGTCGATATCGCCGAGGACGGCTCGATCTTCACCTCCAACGGCAGCTTTCCCGCCTGGCATATCGAGGATGGCCAGCCCACGGTCATCCGCATCGTGACGGAGAACTGAGCCATGCTGGAACTGGGCAACGTCAACTATGACCAGAGCCAGCAGCTGACACTCAACCTGGTGCTGGCGCTGATGGTGTTCGGGTTGGCGCTGGACATCAAGCTCGAGGACTTTCGGCGGGTCTTCCGCAACCCGAAAGCACCGGTAGTTGGCCTGATCGCCCAGTTTGGGCTGCTGCCCGCTGTAACCTGCGCCATTACGCTGATCGCCGATCTGCCACCGGGCGTGGAGCTCGGCATGATCCTGGTGGCCGCCTGCCCGGGCGGTGCCGTGTCCAACGTCATTACCTATTTCGCCCGTGGCAACGTCGCCCTATCGATCAGCATGACGGCGTTTTCCTCGATGATCGCCATCGTCATGATGCCCGTGAACTTCGCTTTCTGGGCCGGCTTCAATCCCGTCGCCGCCGATCTGTTGCGCAGCATCGATGTCAGCGGCTGGGACATCTTCAAGACGTTGATCATCGTGCTGGCCATACCGCTGACTCTGGGCCAGATCCTCAGCAATTACACGCCCAAACTGGCGGCGGTGCTGCATCGCGGACTGAAATACGTCTCGGTGGTCATCCTGTTGCTGTTCATCGTGCTGGCTGTGGCCAAGAACCTGGATTCGTTCACCAAGTATTTCGGGCTGCTGTTCCTGTCGGTGCTGATTCACAACGGCGCGGCCTTGCTGTTGGGCTTCGGTACGGCGCGACTGTCGGGACTGCGCGGCGCCGACACGCGGGCGGTGACCATCGAGGTCGGTATCCAGAATTCGTCTCTCGCCATTGCTATCGTGTTCTCCCAATTCGACGCCCAGGCCGGCATGGCTTTGATCGCCGCTTTCTGGGGCACCTGGCATATCGTCTCCGGCCTAATTATCGCGCTGGTGGTGCGGCGTTTCGCCGGTCGGACGGCGCCGGTTCCCGCCGACTGACGACGGCATGAAACCGTCCGTCGCGGCTTTTTATGTGTCCTGCCTGTTCGCCTTCGTAACCGGGCACATCGTCAACTACGCGGTCATCATCTATGCCCAGGACGTTCTGAACTCGGACCTGCTGTCCGGTATCGGGTTCGGCCTGTGTTTCGGGCCTGCGATCGTGTTCGGCTGGTATGCCGGCGTGTTGTGCGACCGCCTGGCGCCCGGACGCATCATCGTGACGAGCCAACTCGTCTTCATGCTGGCGGGAGCATTGCTGCTGGCGTCGTCCATACTGGCCGCGGGCGCCGTTGCGAAAGCGGGGCTGCTGGTTGCCGCGGCCTTCTGCGCCGGCTGTGGCTGGTCGTTCGTCGCACCCGCCCGGTTCGCCACCTTGGCGCAAATCGTGCCGTTGGAGAGGCTGCACGGGGCGACGGTGCTTCTCAACCTGCTGACCATGCTGGGTTTCGGCGTGGCGCCGATCATCATCGCGGTCATCCATAGGCAGTGGAATTGGGATGGCGTATTCACCGCCATCATCGTCGGATTCGCTACGGCAACCATTCTCATGGCATGGACGCCGACCCAAGGCAGCGGCATACCGCGCCGTCATGCCATGGCGGATGTGCGGGAAGGCTTGCGGGCGGTGACGGCAAAACCGTTGCTGCTGCAACTCTTGCTCGCCAACATCCTGGCCTATTGTCTGATGGGGCCCATGCAAGTCCTGTTACCCCGCCTGGCGAGCAGCCAATTGTTGCTTGGTGGTATCGAGCGGGGCGCCTATCTCGGCACCCTGGCGGCGGCGCTGATCGTGGGCGGTGTGTTGTGCATGGTGTTGAGGCGCCGCATGCACGACGGCCGAACGATCCTAACGGGCGCCCTGGCCGGTGGCTTGAGCATCATCGTCATCGCCAACATCGTCGCGCCGCTGCCGTCCGCCCTGGTGCTGTTCGTCTCGGGCACGGTCGGCGGCATCGTCGTCAGCCTGATCGTCGCCGGTCTGCAGTCGGAAGCGGACCCCGCGGTGCGGGGACGGGTGATGAGCATGTACACCATCTCCAGCCAGGTGGTGCCGGCTCTCTCTGGCCTCGTAGCCGGTGTGCTCTCGGAGTTCCTTGGTGTCGTCACCGCCATGCTGGTTTGCGGCACGCTGATCGCCTTGGCGGCTTTGGCGGCGCTGCTGCGTCTCTCCGCCGTGCGTGCCTATAACCGGGCGGCGTCATGAGCTTGTCCGGGAAGCGCGTTCTTGTGACCGGCGCCGCAGGTGGCGTCGGCAAGGCATTGTGCCGGTGTTTCATGGATCGTGGTGCGCGGGTGCTGGCCGCCGACATCGATGAAGGTGCGCTCGGGCAACTCCGTGCGGACCTTCCCGGAATAGAAATCGTACGGTGCGACCTGACGGACGAAACCGCCTGCGCGGAAATGTTTGCCGGCAAGCCATTCGATGTTGTCGTCAACAATGCCGGTATCACCCATTTCAGCCGATTCTCCGACACGACACCGCAAACCATCCGCAACGTCATGACGGTCAACTTCTTTGCCGCCGTCAATGTGACCAAGGCGGTCTTGCCCGCGTTGAAATCGTCGGGCGGGAGTGTCGCCGCCATATCCAGCGTTGCCGGCTTCTCGCCGCTTTACGGCCGGACCGGTTACAGCGCCAGCAAGCACGCGATGCACGGCTTTTTCGACAGCCTTCGCTCCGAGTTGCGCGAGGACGGCGTCCACGTGCTGATCGTTTGCCCGTCCTTCATCGCAACGCAGCAAGATGTGCGGCGGAGCAAAGAAGTATCGGACGTTGCCCGGCCTGGTTCCGCCAGCCAGACTGCCGGAAGGCCTTTGTCGCCGGACATGGTCGCCGAACAAATATGCCAAGCCGTCGTGCGGCGACGCGAACTGCTTGTCGTCGGAAGGCTCGGAAAACTGTCTTACTGGATCAACAGGATTTCGCCGCGACTGTTCGAACACCTGATGGTTCGCCGTATGAAATCGGAGATCGACGCCGGTTCCTGATTGGCCCCGCTGCCACGCCGACCCGTGTCGCTCAGGTTTTCTTTGATATCGACAGGAAACCCTTCGTGACCTGGGCCTCCTGGGCCAGCATGATGCGTTGGGCGGTGCGCATGTGCGCTTGCAGGACCGCGCGGGCCGTGTCCGCATCGCGGGCACGTAAGGCTTCTATAAGCTGCACCTGGTATGAAACGCCGCGCTCCCGCAATTCCGGGTTCGGCTGTTCGTAGATCTTTTTGCAAACCGTCAGTTCCTTGAGCAGCCGGACCAGAAACGCACAGGTGAATCCGAGCAAGGGGTTTTCGGAAAATCCCGCGAGCGCCTCGTGAAATTCAAGCTCGGCGACACGCTGCTCCTTTTCCTCCTCGATGGATGCCGGGGGAGCGGTGTACGCGCTCATGCGCGCCCGTAGCTCCTCGATCTGCCCGTCTGCAATATATGGCGCGAGGTCGGCAACCAGTTGCGGTTCAAGCGCGATACGCATTTCGTAGATATCGGCGATCGAAATGTCTTTGAAAAAGAAATGGTTCGCCAGCAATGCCGTGGCGTGATCGGCCGAGACCTCGGTAATGAACGCGCCGCCACCCGGACCCGTGCGGGTGCGGACGAGGTCCTGCGTTTCCAGTACCTTGAGCGCTTCACGAACCGTACCCTTGCTGACCCCAAGATCGGCGATCAGTTGATGTTCCTGTGGCAACCGGTCGCCGGGTGTCAGGCCGTGCTCGATAATCCATTCCTTGATGGTTTCCGCGACGGCCTGTGGGCGGTTGCGCCCGCGGCTGGGGATGCGCTTTCGCGCATCGTCAATCGATTGGATGGTAACAGGCGGCTTCATGGGTCTCAGTATGTTGGTTCATTTCCGGAGTTGCCGATCGGCAAAGATCATCGGCGCGCGGGCAACGGGCGGCAAAGGCGCAACCGGGCGGTGGGTGCAACGGATCCGGTAATTCCGAAGCTGCCGCCTCGGTCCGCAACAACGGGCGTCCCACAGACGGCGCGCTACGCGACAATAGGTCTGTATAGGGATGTTTGGGGGTGCTGAAAACACATTCGGCGCGGCCCAGCTCGACGATACGGCCGAAATACAGAACGGCGACGCGGTCGCTGACGGCCTCGACGACGGCAAGATCGTGACTGATAAAGACGTATGTGAGGTTCAATACCTTGCGCAATTCGGACAGCAGGTTGAGGATCTGCGCCTGAACCGATACATCGAGTGCGGATACCGGCTCGTCGAGCACCAGAATACGGGGCGAAGCGGCGAGGGCCCGTGCCAATCCTATTCTCTGCGCCTGCCCGCCGGAAAACTCATGGGGAAATCTGTTCAAAAACTCCGGCCGCAGGTTGACGGCGTCGAGCAGCTCGGCAATCCGTGCCCGTCGCGTCGCGGCGTCCATGCCAAGCAAATGGATCAACGGAGCTTCGAGAATTTGCCGGATGGTTTTGCGGGGGTTGAGCGAGGACAGCGAGTCCTGAAAGACATACTGTATCTGCCGGCCGAAATCCGCCGGCCCGCCGGCCCGCTCCGACATGGTCGTGCCTTCGATTTCGATGTCGCCCGATGTCGGCGGCAGCAGTCCGACCAGCATGCGGGCGAGCGTCGACTTGCCGCATCCGGATTCTCCGACGATGCCCAATGTCTCGCCGGGTTCGACCGAAAACGTCATGTCCTGAACCGCATGCACCGACGGTTTGACCTGGCCCAGCAAGGTCCTTCCGCCGCCGAAAGTCTTTTCCAGGTTCATGACCGAAAGGGGCGGCGCGTTCATGGCCGGCCCTCCGGCGCGACACAGCGTACGGCGCGCGCGCCCGAAGGTATCAACGCAACTTGGCTTGCCGTACAGGCGTCGCTGACCTTGTCGCAGCGCGGTGCGAAAGCACACCCCGCCGGCAGGTCGTCAACCGCCGGCGGTAGTCCGGGTATGGCGGACAAGATGCGGCGGCCACCGCCCAGCTCCGGCACACAGTCGATCAGGCGGCGGGTGTATGGATGAAAGGGATTGGCCAAAACGTCCGCTGTCGGCCCGGTCTCCACCACTCGGCCGGCGTACATCACGGCGACCCGGTCACACAATTGCGCGACCACCCCGAAATCGTGAGTGATGAACAATAGTGCCAGGTTGCGTTCGCGCCGCAGATCGTCCAATAGCGCCAATACCTGGGCCTGTACGGTCACATCGAGTGCCGTCGTCGGTTCGTCGGCGACGATGATCTCGGGTTCGTTGATCAGCGCCAGCGCAATGCCGACTCTTTGGCGCATGCCGCCGGACAGCTCATGCGGATATGCCTTGGCCCGCGAAGCGGCGTTCGGAATGCGCACCTGTTCGAGCAGAGATACGGCGTGTTCCCAGGCGTCCTGGCGTGATACCGGCCGATGACAACGAATCGCCTCCGACAGTTGATCGCCGACACGATACAAAGGATGCAACGTCGTCAGCGGGTCCTGGAAAATGTAGGCGATTCTCTTGCCCCGAATGTGCCGCAGTTCATCGCCCGTCATCGACAAGGTGTCTTCTCCACCCATCCGGACGGCACCGCCGGTTATGACGCCGGGCGGAGACGCGACCAGACCGGCGAGTGACAATGCGGTGACCGATTTTCCCGATCCGGATTCTCCGATGATACCGAGGCACTCGCCGGGTTTGACATGAAACGAAACCCCGCCGACGGCCTTGTATGTGCGTTTCCCGACCTGGAAATCCGTTTGCAGCGACTGAACGTCGAGCAAGGCATCGCCGGCTTGCCGTTCAGGGATATCGGACCTTTCAACCAGTGTCGCGGCGGCCGGACGGGACAACGCGCCTGATCGCAATCGCGGATCGAGGGCATCACGGATACCGTCGCCGAGAAGATTGACGCTCATGACGATGGCAAAAATCATCAGGCCCGGCACGATCGACGCATGCGGTGCCGTAATCAGCAATTTGCGGCCTTCGCCCAGCATGGATCCGAGGTCGGCCTGCGGCGGCTGCGAACCGAGGCCGAGAAACGACAGGCCGGCGGTTTCCAGGATCATCCAGCCGATGGTTGTCGACATGGTGATGACAATGACCGGCAACACGTTCGGCAAGATTTCCGACACAATGATCCTAGGACCGTTCATGCCGGCAAGTTTCGCGGCATCGACGAACTCGCGGTGTGCGATGCTGACGGTTACGCCACGGATGTTGCGGGCGAAAAAGGGAATATTGACCGCGGCGACGGCGTAGAGGGCATTGAGCAGGCCGGGGCCCAGAACGGCGACGATGGCCAGCGCCAGCAGGATGTAAGGAAATGCCATCAGCATATCGATGCCGCGCATGATGACGCCATCGGTCCGTCCGCCGTAGAAACCGGCGACGATGCCGATGGCCGACCCGATGACGGCGGCAATGACGGCGGCGGCAATGCCGACGAACAGGCTGAGACGGGTTCCCCAGATGAGCCGCGACAGCAAGTCCCGGCCGAGGTGGTCCGTGCCGAGCAGGGCGCCTTCGGAGAAGGGCAGTTTCAGGCGGTTGGCCGGTGCCGTCAGGTCGGGATCGGCGATCGGCAGGAGCGGTGCCAGGAGGGATATGACGGCAACGGCGAGCAACACGAATGCGCCGAAGGCCGCGAGCCGGTTCCGTAGGATCAGTCTCAGCGTGACCATGCGCCGGCCTACGTTTCTACCCGCGGATCGAGCCAGCTTTGCGCCAGATCGGCCAACAGGTTGAACAGAACATAGCTGGCGGCAACGACGATCACGCCGCCCTGCACCAACAGCAGATCGCGGGTTGAGATAGCCTGCACGAGCATGCGCCCGACACCCGGCCACTGGAAAACCGTTTCGATATAGACGGCGCCGCCAAGCACGAAACCGGCCTGCACGCCGATCACCGGGATGATCGTGACAAGGGCGGCCTTGAAGGCATGCCGGTACAGCACGCCGGTTTCGCTGACGCCTTTGGCCCGTGCGGTGCGAATGAAGTCCAGGCGCAATACCTCGAGCATGGCCGACCGTGTCAGTCGCGCGATCACGCCGGTCGCGACAATGGACAGGGTCAGCGCCGGCAGAACCAGGTGCGCCAGCAGGTCCGCCAGATCGCCGCCGCCATAGATGGCGAACATGCCGCTCGCCGGCAGCCAGCGCAGCTTGACGGAGAACAGGAGAATGAGCAGGAGGCCGAGCCAGAAGGACGGAACCGATATGCCGATCAAGACAGCAAAAGTGAGGATCTTGTCGGTCCAGCCATACTGCCTGGCGGCCGTCCAGATGCCGATGAGGAGGCCCCATATGGTACACAGCACCAACGCCGCGCCCGCGAGAATGAGTGTGGCGGAAAACCGTTCCAGGACTTCGTCGAGAACCGGACGGTTGAGGCTGTAGGAACGGCCGAGGTCACCCTGAAGCAGATTGCCGAGCCAGATCAGGTATTGCTGAACCAGAGGTTTGTCGGTGCCAAGCTGTCGGTTGAGTTTTTCAACATTTTCCGGGGTGGCGTAGGAACCCAATATGGCGGTCGCCGGGTCACCCGGGATGAGTGCCATGATGGCGAAAACGATGACGGTCAGACCGCACAGAACCGGGACGACAGCCAGGAGACGCTTCAGGGCATAGGCGTACATGGCGATCACCCATCAAAACGGAATAGTCCCGGGGTGGGTCCTTATGGAAACCCACCCCGGGAGAATGCACGGACGATCAGTTTTTCGAAACACCTTTGAGCAGCAGGAAGAACGATGGTTGCAGCTTGAAGCCCGACGTGCGGTCCGTTGTGGCCGCGTTTTGCTTCCAGTTGGCGATGAACGCCCAGGGCGCGTCCTCGTAAACCGTTTCCTGCATTTGTTTATAAAGCCGGGCCCGTTCGTTCTGGTCGGTCGACTTCCGGGCGGCTTCCAGCAATTCGTCCACCTTGGGGTTGGAATAGTATCCGGAATTGAAGCCGCCCTTGTCCGGCCAGGCACCGGTGCGCAGCGCCAGGTAGGGAAGCGTGTCGGGATCGTTGGTCATCCAGGCCATTTCGGCCATGTCGGCCTTGCCTTCCAGGCCGGGATTGACCTTGCCGAGAAACGTGTTCCATTCGTAGGTCTCGATCTTGACCTTGAGTCCGACCTTGGCGAGGTCGGCTTGAATGGCGGTGGCCATGGGAACCGGGTCGAGCATGCCGGATCCGCCTTCCGTGACATAGAAGGTCAGCGACGCGTTGGCATGACCCGCTTCTGCCAGCAAGGCTTTCGCCTTGGCCGGGTCGAACGGATACGGCTGTAGCGAATTGTTGTAGGCCCACGAAAAGGCCGGCGGGGTCGGGCCCGCGGCGACTTCGGCGGTCCCTTGCAGGACGTTTTCGACCAGGGATTTCTTGTCGATCGCGTAGTTCACGGCCTGGCGCACGCGTTTGTCGGCAAACGGGCCTTGCTTGGCATTCAGGATGAGAAACCAAAGGTGGGCCCCGGCTTGTTCGTGCAGCGTGAAGCCGTTGCCGTTGAATGTGGAAACCGAATCCGGCGGAATTTCAACCATCACATCGATGCCGCCGGACAGCATTTCCGCGACCCGGGTGTTGGCATCCGTGATCGGCCGGAATACGACGGCTTCCAACGACGGCGCGCCGTCCCAATAATCGTCGTTTCGCGTGACCACGACTTTCGCGTTGGCTTGCCATTCGGCGAATTTGAAGGCACCGGTGCCCGACGGGTTGCGGCCGAATTCCTTGCCGTGCTTTTTCACGGCGTCGGGCGAAACGATCAGACCGGTCGGGTAGGCAAGGTTCGAGAGAAACGGCGCGTACGGCTCCTTGAGCTTGAACTTGACCGTATCGGCGTCCACTGCGTCAACGTCCTCGACGGCAGAGAAAAAGAACGACAGCGGGAAGGGGCCGGTGTCGTGATACGGGTGCTTCTCGTCGAGCATGCGGTCGAAATTGAATTCGACGGCCTGCGCATTGAACGGCGTACCGTCGTGGAACGTTACGTCGTTGCGCAATTCGAAGGTGTATTCCGTGCCGTCCGGGCTGATGGTCCAGCTTTTGGCCAGAGACGGTTCGACTTCCAGCGTTCCATCCTTGTAACGGACGAGGCCGTCATAGACGTTCATCAGGATGCGGAAATCGTTGACCGCGGTGACGGCATGTGGATCGAGCGACTTCGGTTCGGCGATCTGCCCGACGACGAGCACATTTTGCGGCGTTTGTGCAACGGCGGGTGATATGGCGAGGATCGCGGCAGCAAGTCCGAGACCGAAGCCCCATTGTGAAAGGTGCTTCATTATCGTCTCCCCTGTTTGACGATCCGAATTTATCATAACAAATTTGAAATTCGCAAGTTTATTATGATAAATTCACTGAGCCCGTCATATTCGAGTAGAAAACACCATGACATTTTCGATTCTTGCGCTGGATAAAGAAACCGGAGCCATCGGCTGCGCTGCGGCTACGGGTAATCTCGCCGTGGGGGGGTGGGTATTGCGTGCTTCCGCCCGTGCCGGGGCGGTCGCGACCCAAGGCCTCAGTGTCAGCGCACTATGGGGCGATGACGGGCTCGAAAGGCTGACGAACCGCGAATCGGCCGAAGAGGTGGTGGCGCATGTGACCCGGCCGGATACAGGCAGAGACCATCGTCAGTTCGCCGTTTTGGATTTGAACGGCCAGGCCGCGGTGTGGACCGGTGACCGGAACGTGGAGGAAAAAGGTCACGTCATCGGGCCCGGGTTTGTGGTTGCCGGCAACTGGCTATCAAGCCTCGACGTTCTCGAAGCCATGCAACGCACCCACGAGGACAGGGCGCCGGATCAAGGTTCCGATTTCGGTCGGCACCTTTTGACATGCCTGGAAGCGGGTGTCGCGGCGGGAAGCGACGCCCGTGGCACGCTTTCGGCAGCAATTCGCATCGTTCGACGCGACTGCGCGCCATTGGACTTAAGAGTCGATTTCGACGACGACCCCGTTGCCCGGCTCATTGCCGTCTACGATTTGGCGACGGGCACGCCATACAACGACTGGGCGACGCGCGTTCCCACCCTTGATGAGCCCTACAGATATTGATGTTTCAAATGCCTGCCGGTTATCCGGTCAGCCGTTCAGCAGACCGTTCACACGCTCGATCAGGTCTTGATTGGAAAACGGCTTGGTGACGAAGTCGTTGGCGCCGAGGTCGATCATCAGGCGCCGGTCGGCTTCCTGGCCCTTGGCGGTCAGCACCAGGACGGGCAGGGATTCGAAACCCGTGGTGCCCCGCACCAGGCGCAGCACGTCATAGCCGTTCGTTGTCGGCAACATGACGTCGAGGATCAACAGATCGGGCCGGCGTTTCTGGATAGCCGGCAGCACGGCCGCGCCGTCGGCTATCGTCTCGACGGTGTGGCCGGCATGAGTCAGCAGGAATTTCAGTGATTCGACGATATACGCTTCGTCCTCGGCGATCAGAATGCTCGCCCCCATGAACTCTTCTCCCTGGTCGGCCCGGCCACATCGATGGGGCCGGTTTACGCGTTGTTGTTATTTGCGGCATCATTCCACATTCGACGGCGCGGTACGAGTGCCCGATTCGGAGTCTGAAATGATGGACGGGTAGGCCCGCTGCCGGCAGTTCTGCCGGCTGCAGGAGCGGCAATTGGTCCCCACCGGCGTCGCCAACGAATTTCTGCCCGACGCGAAACCGTCGCCGTAAACCACCCGGTCGCCGTAAGAGGCATCGCAGCCCAGCATGATGCTGAACGTTGTCGCCTGGTCACCATAGGCCGCGGCTTGTTTCATCATGCAATGGGCGATGAACAGGAAGTGCTCGCCGTTGGGCATGGTGGCCAATTGGGCGACAGTGCGATTGGGCCTGGCGAAGGCCGAGTAGATGGCCCACAGCGGGCAGGCGCCGCCGAAACGCGGCATGCGCAAACCGGAAATACTGAACGGTTTCGAGATATTGCCGGCCGGATCGGCGCGCAGGAATGCGAAGGGCACGCCCTCGGCGCCCGGCCGCCGCAAGGTGACCAGCCGATGGGCGATTTGTTCGATGCTGCCGTCGAACTGGCGGTTCAGCCGCTCGATGTCGTAGCGCTGATTTTCGGCGGCTTCGAGAAAGCGGTGATAGGGGAACAGCAGGGCGCCGGCGGCATAGTTGGCCAGCGCCCGCCGGCCACGCGTCCGGGCGGCGTCGGTGGTCAGCTTGTCGTCATCGGTCAAGCTGTCCAGCAAAGCGCCGAATTCGCGGTCGACCAGCGCCCGCGCTTGCATGAATCTGATCGACGGCGGCAGCGCCTGATCGTCGATCAGGATCCAATGTTTATCCGACGCGGCGCCTTCGCCAAGCGGCGTGCCGCCGCGATGAAACCGGACGGAGACGCCATGGGTTTCCTCCAAGCGGTCCGTGATCACCGAGACCGGTGTGACCGATAGATCGCCGAGCGATTGCCGCAATTCGCTGGCGGCGTCTTCCAGTTCGGGAAAATGGTTGCGATGGAAGATGATGAAATCTTCTACTTCGTTGGCGGGCGAAGACGACGGCAATGCGTCTGGCGTGCCTTCCAGCAACGTGATCATCGACCGGGCGCTCGACCCCAGGAGGTCGCTTTCGGATGCGATGATGCCGGAGAAGCGCAAACGTTCCTCAGGAGCCAGGTCGGGATGCTGGGCTAGAATCTCGGCGAACGAGCGGATGGCGGTAATCTTCGTCAGCACCGCATGGCTCAGCTCCATCAACGCCGGATCCTGACTGAGCCGGTCGGACAGGGCCAACGCCGTTTCGGACGCGTCCCGGTACCACTGATGCAGCGTTCGGACGGCCGCCGCCCATTCGGGCGATTGCGCCACGAGTTTGACGGCACTGCGTTCGTCGAGTTCGGGCAGGGATAGCAGGCGCGTCATCTCGACGATGTCCTGGGCGAGACGCGCGTCCTCGGTGCCGCTTAGACGGTTGAGATCGACGTTCAGTGCGTCGGCGAGGCGCTTGAGCAGGGCGCCGCCGATCATGCGTTTGTCGTGCTCGATCAGGTTCAGGTAGGACGCCGAAATGCCCACCTGCTGTGCCAGCGCGGACTGCGTAACACCCCGTTCCCTGCGGCTATCCCGGATGCGTTCGCCGATCGGAATGCGTGCCATCGGACCTCGATCTCCGGCCGAATCCGGCCGTGTATAGTAAATAAATTTACACCAATAACTCACTGATACACTAGATTTTTACAGAACTTTGCAGCCGCGGCAAGTCTCTGTTGCCCGACCCCGTTGTCACCCGCTACGAATCTCTTACTGGCGTTGATCAGCAATTATTCAATTCAAAAGAACGGTCATTACGGGAGGAATATCGAATGACGATTCTCGACAAAAAATGGTCGCGGCGTACGGTGCTCAAGGGCGGTTCCGCACTTGCCGGCGCGGCTGTTGTGGCCCCCACCGTGTTCGTGCGCGACGGTTGGGCGGCGAAGAATTTCCGCAACAATCCGGGCAACGCCTCTTCGGTGAAGTTCGGCTTCAACGTACCCCAGACCGGCGCCTATGCCGATGAGGGTGCGGACGAGTTGCGCGCCTACAAGCTGGCGGTCAAGCACATCAACGGTGAGGGCGACGGTGGTCTGATGAACACCATGAAGCCGCTGTCGTTGAAGGGCAACGGTATCCTCGGCAAGAAGGTCGAATACGTTACGGGCGACACCCAGACCAAGTCGGACGCCGCGCGCGCCTCGGCCAAGCGCATGATCGAAAAAGACGGCGTCATCATGTATTCCGGCGGCTCGTCCTCGGGCGTGGCCATTGCCCAGCAGTCGCTGGCCCAGGAAATGGGCGTGGTCTTCATGAACGGCCTGACCCACTCCAACGACACCACGGGCAAGGACAAGCGGCGCTACGGCTTCCGCCACTTCTTCAACGCCTACATGTCCGGTGCGGCCCTCGGCCCCGTGCTCGAGAAGCAGATGGGCAAGGAGCGCAAGGCCTATCACCTGACGGCCGACTACACCTGGGGCTGGACCCAGGAAGAGTCGATCAAGAACACCACCGAAGGCCTCGGCTGGCAGACCGTCAACCGGGTCAAGACCCCGCTCGGCGCCGGTGACTTCTCGCAGTACATCACGCCGGTGCTGAATTCGGGCGCCGACGTGCTGATCCTGAACCACTACGGCAAGGACATGATCAACTCCTTGACCCAGGCGGTTCAGTTCGGCCTGCGCGACAAACAGGTCAACGGCAAGAACTTCGAGATCATCGTGCCGCTGTATTCGCGTCTGATGGCCCAGGGTGCCGGCAAGAACATCAAGGGCATCTACGGTACGACCAACTGGAACTGGTCGCTGAAGGACGCCGGCTCGCAAGCCTTCGTCAAGTCGTTCGGCGCAGAGTACGGCTTCCCGCCGTCCCAGGCCGCCCATACCTGCTACGTCCAGGCGCTGCTCTATGCCAACGCCTGTGAAATGGCCGGTACGTTCGCGCCGCCGGACGTCATCCGGGCGTTGGAAGGCTTCAAATTCGACGGCATGGGCAACGGCCCGACCGAGTACCGCGCGGCCGATCACCAATGCTTCAAGAAGGTTCTCGTCGTGAAGGGTAACGAAAACCCGACGAGCCAGTTCGACTTGCTGGAAGTCGTACAGGAAGTGCCGCGGTCGCAGGTGGAATATGACCCATCCATCTTCGGCGGCGAGCTCGGCCCGTACGAAGCGTAAGTCGATAAGTCGGAATGCCGGCCGTCCCCACGCGGCCGGCATTCCTCTTTTTTCCAGCCGTAAACATGCCGGACGGTCATGGACGCAATTCTCTTACAGGTCCTCAACGGGCTGGATAAGGGCGGCGCCTACGCCCTTATTGCCCTCGGACTGACCCTGGTTTTCGGCACCCTCGGTGTCGTCAACTTCGCCCACGGCGCGGTCTTCATGATCGGCGCCTTCTGTGCCGTAACGCTGCAGAAAGTCCTGACCATCTCCATGAAGGTCCGGGACAAGAGCGTCACCTTCTTCGAGGCCTACAAGGAAACGCCGTACCTGGAAGTCTGGTTCGGCGAGTGGGGCACGATGATGATCGACTATGTGGTCATCCTGTCCATCCTGCTGGCCATTCCGGTGATGCTCCTCGTCGGCCTGGTGATGGAGCGCGGCCTCATACGCTTCTTCTACAAACGGCCGCACGCGGAACAGATCCTGGTGACATTCGGCCTGGCCATCGTGCTGCAGGAAATCATCAAGTCGTTCTTCGGCGCCAATCCGATCCCGGTGGCGGCACCCGAGATCGTTTCGGGCAGCGCCAATGTGGGCGCGTGGTTCGGCCTCGGCGACGCCCTGGTGTATCCCTGGTGGCGCCTGATCTATCTCGCCAGTTCCCTGATCGTGATCGGCCTGGTGTTTTCGTTCCTGCAGTTCACCACCTACGGCATGGTGGTGCGCGCCGGCATGGAAGACCGTGAAACCGTCGGGCTGTTGGGCATCAACATTCAGAAACGCTTCACCATCGTGTTCGGCATGGCCGCCGTGGTGGCCGGCCTGGCGGGCGTGATGTACACGCCGATCCTGCCACCCGACTATCACATGGGCATGGACTTCCTGGTCTTGTCCTTCGTCGTGGTGGTGGTCGGCGGCATGGGTTCGCTGCCCGGCGCCGTTGCGGCGGGCTTCCTGCTCGGCATCCTGCAGTCGTTCGCCTCGATGAACGAAGTCAAACAGATCATTCCCGGCATCGACCAGATCATCATCTATCTGGTTGCGGTGATCATTCTCCTGGTCCGGCCGCGTGGTCTGATGGGACGTAAAGGGGTGATGGAGACGTAATATGTTCAATCTGTCACCCAAGAACGATACGGTCACCATGGCGATCTTCGCCATCGCCGTCCTGGCCATGCCGCTGTGGCTGGCGCCGATCGGCGCGTCCTATCCCGATCTTCTGCAGAAGTTCGCCATCTTCGGTATCTTCGCTGTCGGCTACAACATCCTGTTCGGCCTGACCGGTTATCTCTCGTTCGGTCACGCCGCCTTCCTCGGCGTCGGATCCTACGCCGCGGTCTGGTCGTTCAAGCTGGTCACCATGAACGTGCTGCCGGCGGTGCTGTTCGGCACGTTGATCGGCGGCGTGTTCGCCGCCCTGATCGGTTTCGTCAGCTTGCGCCGATCGGGCATCTACTTCTCGATCCTGACCCTGGCGTTCGCCCAGATGTCCTACAATCTGGCCTATTCGGTGCTGACGCCGATCACCAACGGTGAAACGGGCCTGCAACTCACCCAGCAGGACCCGCGCATCATCGACAGCCTGTTCGTCGCGGCGGGCGAGGGCCTGCCCTCGACCAACCTGTTCGGGCTCAAGATGAGCGGTTATCCCGGCTTCTATTTCTGCGCCGTGCTGCTGATCATCGCGTTCTTCATCTCCCTGCGCATTTTCCGCTCGCCGTTTGGGTTGAAATTACTGGCCATCAAGTCGAATCAGGTGCGCATGAACTACACCGGCTTCAACACCCGGCCCTATATGCTGATCGCCTTCGTCGTGTCGGGCATGTATGCCGGCCTGGCCGGATCGCTGCTGGCGGTCACCGATCCGCTGGCGGGCGCCGAGCGCATGCAGTGGACGGCCTCGGGCGAAGTGGTGCTGATGACCATTTTGGGCGGCGCCGGTACGCTGGTCGGTCCCTTGCTGGGCGCCGGCATCATCAAGTACTTCGAAAACATCTTCTCGGCCTACAACGACCAGCTGCTGCATCAGATGCTGGCGTTCCTGCCGGACGGCATGGAAGGTGCCGTGGTTGCATTGCTCGGCCTGTTCGTCGGCGAGGGTTGGCATCTGACGCTGGGCATCATCTTCATGGCCATCGTCATCTTCCTGCCCGGCGGGTTGATGGAAGGCATCCGGCGCATCGGCGGCATGATCCAGAAACGCGGCGGCGGCAAGAAGCCGGAACAAACCGGTGGCGTGATGCGGCCAACGGAGCAGGAGGGCTAAGCCATGAACGACACGGTCCTCAAGGTCGCCGATGTGCACAAAAGCTTCGGTGGCCTGCATGCCCTGCGCGACGTCAATCTGGACATAGAACAGAGCAAGACCCACGCCATCATCGGTCCCAACGGCGCCGGCAAATCGACCCTGCTCAATGTCTGCGTCGGTCGCATCGAACCGGACAACGGTTCCGTCACCTTCGACGGCGAGACGCTGACCGGCAAGAAGCCGCACGAGATCAACCAGGTCGGTGTCGCCCGGGTATTTCAGACGCCGGAAATATTTCCCGAGCTGACCTTGATGCAGAACGTCATGATCCCGGCATTGGCCAAGCGGGACGGGTCGTTCAAGTTCAACGCTTTCCGTATCCTGCAAGGTGAGAACGATATCCGGGACGAAGCCGAGCATATCCTCGAAGACCTCGACCTGATCGATCAGCGGGACAGCGAGGCCGGCAGCCTGTCGCGTGGCGACAAGCGCCGCCTCGAGCTGGCCATGTGTCTGGTTCAGCATCCGCGCCTGCTGCTGCTGGACGAACCGACGGCCGGCATGTCGCGCCACGATACCAACCGCACCATCGACCTGCTCAAACGCATCAAGGAGCGCGGCATGACCAAGGTGATCATCGAACACGACATGCACGTTGTATTCAGCTTGGCCGACCGTATCACCGTACTGGCCCAAGGCACCGTCATTGCCGAAGGCACGCCTGACGAAGTGCGCGGCAATCCACAAGTCCAGGAAGCCTATCTCGGGGGTGCCCACATATGAGCATGAGCGAAACCGCCACCGTTCCGACGGCCGAAAAACCGGTTAGCCTGGGTGCCTCGCCGGCCTTCTTTTCGTGTTGGGACGTACATGCCTATTACGGCGAGAGTTACATCGTCCAGGGGGTCAGCTTCGATATCCGCGAAGGCGAAATCGTGGCCCTGTTGGGCCGCAATGGCGCCGGCAAGACGTCGACACTTCGGTCCATTGCCCGCGCCCCGTCGCCGGAAGTGAAGAAGGGCGAGGTCTGGCTCGACCGCCAGCCCCTGCACACCATGGCGGCGCACGAGGCCGCCCAGTCCGGCGTTGGCCTGGTGCCGGAGGACCGGCGGATCATTCCGGGTCTGACGGTCGAGGAAAACCTGCAACTGGCGCAAATCTCCGAGCCGGTCGGCTGGTCTCTCGAACGGATCTACGAGCACTTTCCGCGCCTCGCCGAGCGGCGCAAGCAGGAAGGCGTCACCATGTCGGGCGGCGAGCAGCAGATGCTGGCCGTGGCCCGCGCGCTGGCCCGTGACGTCAAGCTGCTGCTGCTGGACGAGCCCTACGAAGGCTTGGCGCCCGTGATCGTGCAGGAAATCGAGCGCATTCTCGAAGGCGTCAAGGAACTGGGGATCACCACCATTATCGTCGAACAGAACGCCATCGCCGCCCTGCATCTCTCCGACCGGGCGATCATCCTGGATATGGGCGAGGTGGTGTTCCAGGGCAGCGCCCAGGAAGTGCTGGAAAACGCCGAAATCCGGCAGGAATACCTGGCCGTCTGACGGCGTGCGCCCTTGATCTCGCGCAATGAAGGTTGCCGCCGGCCGTCTTAACCTCTAGCCGTGGAATTCCGCCAATTCGCGGATAGGCTGGAGCGAGGCGGCGGTGGCCGGACAGACGCACACATCGCTAGAACACGAGCCAGCGGCGAAGCCGCGCGCCGGCGTGTTGCGTCTGGCAGTGGTCTTCGGCGTCGCCGCTTTGGCCCTGGTCGGTGTCTTCAATTTCGCCCAGTGGCGGGCCGACACGGTGTCTCTCAACCGGTATTGCGACGATCCGGCGGGGCATGTCGCTCGCATTGGCGAAATCCTCGCCAAACCTGCGTTGTCTGAGGATGAAAGCCGTCGGCCGTATATCGTTGCCGCGAAACTGCTCTATCTGGTGCCGCAGAAACAGGGCGAGAGTGATACAGATTATCTCTCCCGCCTGACGTTCCGCATTGAAACGACCTGCCGATGACGACCGCCGCCGATCCTCTTTCCAAGCCACTGTCGCTGGGGATCCGCGGCCGGTTGATCCTCTGGTTCGTGCTTGGTGCCGTGGGCGCCGTCTTTTTCGGCGGCATCGTCGTCTACATCTCGGGTCTGTCGACGATCCAGGGCACACTGGGCCAGACCTACTGCCAAATAGCCTCCCGCGTGGTGGGCCAGTTCGAGAGCCGCGTGCGGACGGAAACCGCCTTCATACAAGGGATTGCGACCGACGTTCTGACCACCGAAGTGGCCATGGAAGCCTTCGAAATCTATGACGGCCGGCCGGCGCCGTGGCTCCAGGTGCGCAATGACCGGTTGACCAAGGAATGGCGGGACGCGGCGGCCCGGGTGGGCGGCAGCAGCCAGTTGCATCCGCAACTGTCACACCGTCTGGCGATTTTGGCCCGTCTGAAGGAAGGCCTCGTCGGCGCCTTGTTTGTCGTCGACCTGCACGGCGCCATCATTGCCGCCAGTAATCCGCCACAGGACCGGGTGATCGGCGACCTCTCCTGGTATCGGGCATTGACGCAGAAGTCCGATCATTTCGTTTACGTGGATTTGGATCGGCAGGCCGGAGCGTTGACTGTGGCCGCGCCGGTATGGGGCGGCATCAATATCGTCGGCTACGTCGTCGGCTCCTACCGTTTCGATCAGTTGGTCGACGTCATCGACGGTGTACGCTTCGGCAACACCGGTGAAGCGGTCCTGGTCGATTATGCGGGTGTGCCGTTGAGCGGGCGCGGCCAACCGCTGCTGGTTCAGGCTCTGGCCGAACGGCCGGAAGCCGGAATCACCAGCCAGCAGAACGTGGCTGACGGCAACAGCCCGTACTGGGTCACGCTCAGTGACGACCGCGGCCCGTTCTTTTGGCAGCGTCTGGTTTGCATTGCCCGTACCTTGGCCATCAATGGCCTGCGCGACCGTTTTCAGTTGCCGCCGTGGGCCGTCGTCGTGACGCAGGCGCCTGTCGAAAGTTACGCGGTACTGCGCAATTCACTGGGCTTCTTTGCGCTCGCGGGCGCGGTCGGCGTGGTCATCGTCGGCCTGGGTGGCGCGTTCATCGCCTGGCACATCACGACACCGCTGCAGCAGTTGCAGGAAGGCGTCCGGCGGTTCGCCCGCGGTGTACGCGACCGGGCGGTGGAGGTCTCCACGTCGGACGAAATCGGCGAACTGGCGGCCGAGTTCAACCGCATGGCGGCGCGTGTATCGGCGTCGGAAAGCGAGCTCAGGGCATTTGCCCGCGCCGTGGAGGATGCGGCCGACGCCATGGTGCTGATGGAGCCGGACGGACGCATCTACTATGTCAATCCTTCGTTCGAGACGGTCACCGGTTACGGCACCGGTGCCGTGCACGGCGAATCCCTATCCCTTTTGGATGCCGGCGCTGCGCTCGACCACACGTCGCGGTCGCGGTGGAACGAGCTGCGGGATGCCATCGGCGGCGAACTGACTTGGCGCGGCGAGGTTTTGGCCCGGCGCGCCAACGGCGACATGTTTCCGATCGACGTCAGTATCAGTCCCATTCATGGTGAAAACGGCGACGTGGTTGCCCTGGTGGCCATATTTCGCGACATCACCCTGGCGCGCGAATACCAGCAGAGCCTGGAAAGCGAAGTAGAGGCGCGGACGCGGGAAATCGCCGAAACGCAGGGCCTGACCGCCATGGGCCGCATGGCCAGCATGATCGCCCATGATCTTCGCAACGCCCTCTCGACGGTCAAGATGAACCTGCAGATTCTGTTCCGCCGCTCGTCGGAGAGCGATGACGGGTCACGGGAAAGCTGCGAAATGGGGCTCGAGCAGGTGCGCTACATGGAGGAAATCCTGCGCGATATGCTGAGCTATGCCCGTCCGGACCGGTTGCAGTCCGATTGGCATGACATCACGCCGATCATCGACGAAACCTTGGCCGCCTTCGACCATCGAATCCGCGAGCACGGCATTTCGGTGACGCGCGACGACGCCCAGGCCTTGCCGAAGATCTACGGTGACCGGGTCAAGGTCATGGCGGTGCTGCGCAATCTGGTCGACAACGCCATCGAGGCCATGTCCGATGGCGGTACGTTGAACGTCTCGACCCACATGGTGTTGAGCGAAGACCCCACCGTTCAAATCGTCATCTCGGACACCGGCGTCGGCATTTCCGAAGATACGCTGGCCGATGTATTCGAACCGTTTTTCACAACACGGACGAAGGGCACGGGTCTGGGCCTGGCCATCGTCAAGCGAATCGTCGATCAGCATGGCGGCGATGTGTCTATCGAATCCAAAGAGGGCGCGGGAACCCGTGTCACGTTTCACTTACCGACGGTTTCCGCCGAATGATTGTCAAATGACAAAGAATTGGTCATCCAGGGCCGGTTTCTTTACTGAAGTCGGGACCGAGGCCCGGTAACATCCCGCCATGCGCCGGCGCCGTTCCAAACGATTCATCCGGTTTTTGGCCGGTTTCCTGATCCTTGCCGTCATCGCGGCGGGCGGCCTGCTGTGGCGTCTGTCCGTGGCCCCTGTCCAGGTTTCGTTTTTGCTGCCCTATTTACAGCAGGCGCTGGTCGATCCCGCCAGCGGATACGAGCTCGACATCAACAGCGCGGCGGTGGCGTGGGACCGCGAGGATCATTCCCTCGTGATCCGAACCGGCGGATCGTCATTACGGGAAGCCGGCGGGCGTCGTGTTCTCGAGATTCCCTCGACCAAAATCCGTCTGGATGTGACCGCGCTGCTGTCGGGCCGGGTGCAGCCGTCCAGGATCGATGTGGTCGGAATCGAAACTGCGTTGCGCATCGGCCTGGACGGCCGCGTACATGCCGGCGCGGATACGTCGGTCGTGCCGGACGAAAGCGTCGATCTGCCCGACACGGCGTTCGATCCCTGGCGGCTCGTACAAACCGTGTTGTCTCCCGGCAACGATACATCCTTGTTTCGGGTTCTTGAGGCCGTCACGCTGCATCATGCCCGCGTGACCCTGACCAGGGAGAAAACGGGTCGGGAATGGCTATTGAAAATCCCGCGCCTGCAAGTTCAACGACTTCAAGACCGTCTGGGCGGTATCATGACGGCTTCGGTTGCGACGGACGGGTTGAGCGAAGAACTGAACCTCGATGTCAACGCAACGCTGTCCGAGGATGCAGGCCGTGTCGATATTGCATTCGACAACGTCAATCCATCGGAATTCCCCGAATTCGAGAAATCCAACAATCCCTTGTATGCGGTCGCGATTCCAATTGAGGGGCAAGCCTCGTTTCTCCTGGCGCGTGCTTCGGCTTTACAGACCTACACATTCCGACTGAAGGGGCAAAGGCCGGGCGAGATCCGGGAGCCGCTGGTGCCGAAACCCCTACCTTTACGATCCGTCTCCGCGGAAGGGCGTGTCGATTTGGCCGCGGGTATCGTCGAAATCGACCGGGCCGAACTTGCCGCGGATCTGTCGGCTGACGGTCAGACCAAGGCGGTCGTCGAAGGGGCCGTTCACCTGCGTGACGAAAGTCAGGAAATCAAAGGCAACGTAACGGTCGAAAATGTGTCGGTCACGGACATCAAGACCTATTGGCCGGCAGGCGACCCATCGGATCTTCGGGCCTGGATCGGCCAGGATCTAAGGCAAGGGACGGTCACGGCCGGACAAGCCAGGTTTCATGCCGTCGTGGCGGACGGCGCCATCACGCAAAACAGCGTACGTACCGTGGAGGCGTCATTGCGGTTCCGCAACGCCGCCGTGCAAATCGCACCCGGCGTTCCGGCCGTGAAGGCACCGGCAGGCGAAGTCTCCGTCGGAAAGGACACCGCCGTGGTCAGCGTTCCGGCGGCGACGCTGGCGTCCCTGACTTTTTCGGATACGGAGGTGCGTATCTCCGGACTGAGAAATGCGTCTCTCCGGGCCGAACTGTCCACGGAGTTTTTCGGCGGTGTGCGCGAGACCCTGGCCGTGGTGGAGCGCTTGGGCGGTCCCGGAACGGCGGCCTTGCCCTTCGACGTCAGCCGCTCCAGCGGACGTTTGACGTCATCTCTTTCCATGTCCTTTCCACTCGGCAAGGCCGTATCCCTGCAAACCGCCAGGCTGAGTGCGACAGGTTCCGTCGCCGATGCGTCGGTTCCCGAAGCGCTATTGGGCCAGGACGTGCGCAATGCCGATCTTGACTTTGGCTTCGATGGTAAGTTGCTGCAGCTGTCCGGTGCCCTGACATTCGCCGACGCCCCGATGGTGGTGGACATCAAGCAGGCCATGACGCCGGGAGGACTGAACGGAACCCGGTTTGAAGCCAGCTTGCCACAGATCGATGCAGCCTACTGGTCCGCTTTCGGACTGGACCTGACGGCGTATCTGCAAGGCCCCCATGCCGTCACCGTTGCGGGCCGCGTAGATGGCCGACGTACAGTCGTCATGGACGCCGTGGTGGATGTGCGGTCGGCGCGGATTGATCTTCCGGCGATCCAATGGCGCAAACAAGCCGGCCAAGCGGGACGAATCGCCGGACGGGTCACCATCGGACCAGACGATCAAATCATTTTGGAGAACGCCACGGTCGAAGCGGGCGGACTGCGTGCCGCCGGTCGGATGAAGACGGCGTTAAAACCTGGATCGGCTATCGACGTGGCTGTGACCGAAGTGATACTCGGCAAAAGCCATCTAAAAGATCTCACCGTCCGCGTTAAAGGACAAGTGGCCGATATTGCGGTGGGAAAAGGGACGGTGGACGCAAGCGCATATCTGGGAAGCGTTTCTGGCAAAGGGGAAACCGCACGTTCGGATGCGGATCGAACGCCGCCGGTGCCGACATTTACATCGGTCAAGTTGCGTGCGCCAAAGTTGGACCGGGTCTACCTAGCCGACGACACATATCTCATTGCCGTATCCCTCGAGTTCGACTATCGGGACGAGGTTTGGCAAGAAGCCAATATCTCGGCGTCGGCGTCCGCCGACGCGGGGCTTGTGCCGGTGCTGGATCTGCGTTTCGCTCCGCTGGCCAATGGTGATCACTTTCTGGTCGTGCGGTCGTCCGATTTCGGCCGTCTGCTCAAAGCCACGGGCTTGTCGGAAGGAATTTCGGGTGGGCGAATGCTGGTTGAGGGAGTCCGCAAACGGCGTCCCGACGACAGCCCCATGTACGCGACCCTGGACGTCAACACGTTTCACGTCAAACGCACACCGATCCTCGGGCAGGTATTGGCTGTCGAGTCATTGGCCGACATTCGCGGCGTGTTTGAGCGTGACGGTATTCCGTTCGATCGCCTGTTCGGGACTCTGGTCCTCGAAGGCGGTGCGATCTCGTCGGACAACTTGCGTGCCCATGGCGGATCACTGGCCATTACGGCGGCCGGTCGGGTCGATCTCGATGCGGATGCGGTTAGGATTGAAGGCTTGGTTGTGCCGGCCCGGCGCCTGAACAAGCTGTTGGCCCAGATACCCGTTCTTGGGCGGGTACTGACGGGCAGTGGCAGGGAAGGGCTGCTGGCGGTCAAATACGCTGTCGATGGCAAGGCCAGTGACCCGCAGGTCTCGGTCAATCCGGGTTCGGTACTGGCGCCCGGCATTCTGCGTGACCTTTTCGGCGGCATATTCGACTGACATCGTCCGTTTCCGCGCGCGATCGGCAATTGACTCAAAACAAGGCCCGGTCTGGCCGCCCGACCTAATCTTACCACCGCTATCTGCAGATACACCGGTGGGAGAGCATGCCGAATATCTTGATCATTGATGATGATCAGTCCAGTTCCCGTACGCTGAAACTGCACTTTTCCAGCAGCGGTTTCGATGTCAAAACCGCCGCCAGCGCGGACGAGGGACTGGATGTTCTGTTAGCCAACCCCATCGATGTCGTCGTGTCCGATATCCGCATGCCGGGCCGTGATGGATTGTCCCTGCTGACGGATATCCGCCGGGAACGGCCCGATGTGCCGGTGATCATGATTACCGCGTTCCATGACCTGGACAGCACCGTTGCCGCCATGCAAGGCGGGGCCATCGATTACATCACCAAACCTATCGATCTGGATGATTTGGAGGCCGCCGTCGACAAAGCCCTGCGCATGCGCGTGGAAAGCGACGGCGACGCCTTGCTGGTCGAAGGCGGCGACGAAGCGGCCACCATCATCGGCCGCACCCGGGCCATGAAAAACGTGTTCAAGTCCATCGGCATGGTGTCGCAGAGCAACGTGACGGTGCTGATCCTGGGCGAATCCGGCACCGGTAAGGAACTGGTGGCCCGGGCCATCCACAAGGCCGGACCCGACGCCGACAAGCCTTTCGTCGCCGTCAACTGTGCCGCGCTTGTCGAGACCCTGCTGGAAAGCGATTTGTTCGGCCACGAGAAAGGCGCCTTCACCGGTGCCGTCAATGCACGACGCGGCAAGGTCGACCTGGCCGGCGAGGGCACACTGTTCCTCGACGAGATCGGTGAACTGTCGCCGCGCATGCAGGGCAAGTTGCTCCGGCTGCTTGAGGAGCGGGAATACACGCCGGTGGGCGGGACCCACGCCAAGATCAGTTCGGCCCGGTTTGTCGCGGCCACCAATGTGGATTTGGCTCAGAAAGTGACGGACGGGGAGTTCCGCGAAGATCTTTATTACCGTTTGAACGTGTTCAGCATCGACTTGCCGCCGCTGCGTGAACGCCAGGAGGACATCCCGCTCCTGGTCGAGCATCTGCTAAAGCGCATCAACAAGGAAAACCACAAAAGCATACGTCGCGTTCCCGGGAACGTGATGGACCGTCTTGTCGGCTATGCCTGGCCGGGCAATGTGCGGCAATTGGAAAACGTTCTGATCAAGGCTGTCGTCATGTCGCAAGGCGACATCCTGCATCTGGCACAGCTACCCGACGAAATGTTGGAAGGCGCGGCGGAAAGTGATGGGGAGCTTGCCAACGAGGATCGCTTGGCTTCGGACTCCGCCACGTTGTCGCTCAAGGATATCGAACGCGAGCACATCCTCAGCGTTTTGGAGAGCACCGACTGGCACAAGGGCAAGGCCTGCGAAATCCTCGGCACCAGCCGGCCGAAACTGGACCGGCGGATCAAGGAATACGGCCTCAAACCCAGGATGGCGGTCAACGGCGGAATGGGCAAGTGATCGTCGTTTTGACCAATCGGGAATTGAACAAAATGTCGAAGCCGATGGCGCCAGCCCGCGAAGACAATGATTTGGCTTCTGATAACGCATTGAAATTGTTTGTAGAAGTGAATTGAAGCCAAGCCCGCCGGCGTTGGCCCGCGATTTGCAATCACATGCGGACAGTGCGCGCGTGTTGAACCCGGCACAGGGAGAGCGGAACACAATGAACGACAAACCCAAGGCAACGGTTCTCGGCCCGGCTGTCTTCTGGATCACCCTGCTCGCGGTGCTGGTGTTCTTCTGGTGGATGTTGATCTACGACCACGGCGCGCCGGCGGTGCACTGACATGTGGGGAACGAAATGAATCAGTGGGTCGTGTTGGCCGCGACGTTGGTGGGGTGGACCGCCTACTTCTACGGTATCGATTTTCTTATCATGGAAGGGCAGGGGCTGCCAGTGAACGCGCTGCTGATGCCGCAATGAACCCGGTCCGTTTGACATTCGCCGTCCTGGCGATGGCCTTTGCCGTGATGGTACTGCCGGACCTGGTGTTCGCCGCCGATCCGGCGCCGCAGCCGACCCGGGCCGACTATCCGGCGATCAAGGGTTTCAGCGCCCGCACGCTGGTGTGGGGTCTGTCGCAGATGCACCTGTTCCTCGCCGCTTTCGTGCTGGCCGTGCCGCTGTTCGTGCTGTGTATCGAACTGGCCGGCGTGTTGAGCGGCGACGACCGCTACGACAACATGGCCCACGAGTTCATGAAGATCTCGATGGCGGCCTATTCGTTCACCGCCCTGGCCGGCGGCGGCTTGGCGATCGCCCTGTTCCTGTTCTATCCGCACCTGATGGGCTACCTGCTCAAGGTCTTCAAGGGCCAGACGCTGATCTACGCCTTGCTGTTCGGCCTCGAATCGGTCTGCCTCTACGTCTACTACTATTCGTGGGACGCCCTGCGCTACGGCGACAGGAAGTGGTACCACATGACCATCGGGCTGATCCTCAATACGGTCGGCCTGGCCCTGCTGTTCGTGGCCAACGCCTGGGCGGCTTTCATGATGTCGCCGGCGGGCGTCGGCCCCGACGGTGCCGTCACCGGCACCGTGTGGGAGGCGACCCGCAATCCGCTGTGGAATCCACTCAACCTGCACCGCTTCCTGGCCAATATCGCCTACGGCGGGGCCATCGTCGGTGCCTACGCGGCTTACCGGTTCCTCAGCGAAAAGAGTGCGGATTTGAGGGCCCATTACGACTGGATGGGCTACACCTCCAACATCATTGCCGTGGTCGGGTTTCTGCCGCTGCCGTTCGCCGGCTACTGGCTGATGGCCGAGATTTACGCCTATAGCCAGCAAATGGGCATCACAGCCATGGGCGGCGTGCTGGCCTGGCTGTTCATCATCCAGGCCGTGCTAATCGGCTCGATCCTGCTGGCCGCCAACTATTATTTGTGGTGCGGTTTGGGACGCACCGACCGCGGCGCGTCCTACGCACCTTACGTGAAATACATCGCCGTGGTCATGGTCGGCGGTTTCCTGGTCTGGGTGACGCCCCACTCGCTGATTCTGACACCCCAGGAACTGCAACTGATGGGCGGCTCGCACCACAAGGTGCTGGGCCCGCTTGGCATCATGCCGGCCAAGAATACGGCCGTAAACCTTATGCTGGTGTTCACCTTCCTGTCCTTCCAGATGTTCTACCGCTCCAGCCGGGTGCCGACGGTGTCCTGGTACAAGGCCGGCAACGCGGCGATCATCGCGCTCTACGTTGTGGGCTGTCTGAACATCATCGCCGCCGGCATCTACGGCTATATCACGCCCACCGTCTACAAGGTCGGCGCCTCGGTGCCGCAGGTGGTGACGACCCTGTCGATCATCGTCTTCGCCGCCATCATCGACGGCTTCATGCTCAAGGGCGCCACCAAGACCCAGGTCAACTGGGGCCGCATGACGGTGCGTTCGCAATACGCCCTGTTCGTGCTGCCGGTGGCGTTCACCTGGCTGATGGCGCTGATGGGCTATATCCGTTCCAGCCTGCGCACCCACTGGCACGTCTACACGATCATGAAGGACAACTCGCCCGAGGCGTACATTCCGACCATCGGCGAGGCGGGCAACATCATCACCGTCATTACGTTGATGTTCATGGCGCTGATCGTGTTCATCTTCTGGCTCAGCCAATTGGGCGCGACGAAACAGGTGCCCCAGAGGCAGGCCGCCGTGCAACCGGCCGCGGGAGCCGGGTCATGACCCTGGTCCGGGTTCTCGCCTTCAGCGTCGTCGTGTTGCTGGCTTACACCCTGTTCGCCAACATCCTGCCGCAGGTGCAATCGGACCCGCCTACGGATGAGGCGCCGGTAGCCGCGGACGGGCTCGACATGCCGGCCATGATCGCCTGGGGCGAGCGGCTGTTTTCGGGCAAGGGTACATGCACTTTGTGCCACAACGATTTGGGCCGTGCGCCGGATCTGCTGAAGCTCAACCTGGCCGAAACCTGGGCGGACCGCCTCGGCAACGCCAACTACGAGGGCGAAGCCAAGGGTGAAGAGGGTGCGGCGGCCATCGAAATCTATCTCCGCGAATCTATGGTCGACACATCGGCATACGTGGTGCCCGGTTTCGGCAAGAAGGGCACCAACGATACGGTCAGTCCGATGCCCGCCGTCGACGCTGCGCCGATTTCCCTGTCGGAGGTGGAGATGAACGCCTTGATCGCCTTCCTGCAGGACCGTACCGGCGTGGATGTCACGGTGCCCCTGCCGACCGGCGATGACGGCGAGGACGTGGCCGGGGATGATGAGGACGGGGAAGAAGAGGGCCCGGCCGAGAGCGCCCAGGTGGCGCTCGACAAATACACCTGTTCGGCCTGTCACGACGTCAACGACTCGGGTGCCGATGCCGGACCGCCCTTGCATAGCCTGGGCGCCAAGCTGGGCCGCGACGGCATCCGCGAAGCCATCCTCGATCCCAATGCCACCATCGCCGAAGGCTTCGAGGCCGACATGATGCCGGACGATTTCGGCGACCAGATGCGGGTCAGCGAGCTGGATATGATTATCGATTACCTGATGACCCTGGACGCCAAGGGGGACGCCCAGTGATCCGGACCGTCACCCATCCCCTGTTCCTGTCCATCCTGGTGGCCGTGGGGTTGTACACCGTCTTCAAATACGTGATCTGGCCGCCGATCCCCCAGTCGCTGCTGATCCAGTACATGGTGTTCTGCGTCATCGGCATTCTGATGGTCGGCACCTTCCACGAACCGACGGCGCAGCGCATGGCCGAACCTATCCGGGCCCTGCTTGGCCATCCCAAGCTGTTGATCCCGCGCGTTATCGCCTTGCTGGTCGTGGTCGGCGGCGTCGGCGCCTTCACCTACGACATGGTCAAGCCGGATTCCGCGGCGCCCATCGAATTGCGCACGGTGCACCCCGCGCCGCCGTCGTCGATCCGGGTCTACGGCAAGTCCTATGATCTGCTCAGCCTGACCAATCCGTTGCGCGAGCAGGCGGAAGAGGGCAGCGAGGAATTCGCCGAACTGGTCGCCGAGGGCGGCGAGCTCTACTACAAGAACTGCATCTACTGCCACGGCGACCTGCTCGACGGGCAAGGCCATTTCGGCGAGGGTTTCAATCCGCGCCCGGCCAATTTCCAGGATGTCGGCACCATCGCCCAGCTGCAGGAAAGCTACCTGTTCTGGCGCATCACCACCGGCGCGCCCGGCCTGCCCCGCGAAGGCGCGCCATGGGCCTCTGCCATGCCGGTCTGGCACGAAATGCTGAGCGAGGACGAGGTCTGGAAGATCATCCTGTTCCTCTACGACTACACCGGCCATGTGCCGCGGTCGTGGGAACTGGAGGAAGGCAGTGCCGAACCGGCCGCAGCCGAGGAATCGTCGGAAGCCGCATCCGAAGGCGGCGCCCTGGACGAGGAAGCGGTTGAAGCGCTCTATATGAAGCGCTGTGCTCACTGCCACGGCGAGGACGGCGACGGCCTGGGCCCCGCCGCGGAGTTCATGTACCCGAAACCGCGTGACTTCACGCTGGGTACGTTCAAGTACAAGACCACCCATGCCGATAACGAATTTCCCTCCGACGACGACTTGCGCGCGACCATCCGCGACGGGCTGCCCGGCACGTCCATGCCGGGTTGGAAGACGATCCTCAACGACGCCGAGGTGGATGCGCTGATCCACTACATCAAGGTGTTCGGCGGCTGGGAAGAGGAAGAACTCGAACTTCTGCCCATCGACGAAGGAACCCGTGTCGAAAGCTCCGCCGAATCCATCGCCAAGGGACGCGAGCTGTTCGTCAAGGCCTGCGTGCAGTGCCATGGCGAAGAAGGCCGCGGCAACATTACGTCGGGCAAGCGGCTGAAGGACGACTGGCAGGACCGCATCTGGCCGCGCAACCTGACTCGGCCGGAAACCTGGCGGGCCACTTCCGATGCCCGCGACGTGTTCCAGCGCGTCAGCACCGGTATCCGTTCGACACCCATGCCCGAACACACCACCACCATGTCGGTGGAGGACCGCTGGCATGTCTCCAACTATGCCATGACGCTGCGCGACAACGCCGTGCCGCTGGTCGGCGGCGAAACCGTGTTGCGTGGGATCCGCATCGACGGCGCCCTGCCGGCGACGCCGGACGATCCGGCCTGGGAGCAGGCCGTGCCGATCACATTCGCCCTGGCGCCCAATATCATCAAGGAGCCGCGTCTTTTTTTCTCGCTGAACGATCGCATCACCGTGCGCGCCCTGTTCAACGAGACCGACGTGGCCCTGCGCCTCGATGTCGACGACCGGACCTATTCGGTGCCCGGGGACAAGTTGGAGAAAATGTACCGTCTCGACGACGTCGACCCGACGCCGGATGCCCTCGCGGTGCAGTTTCCGGCGGAAATCCCCACCACCAGCGAAAAGCCCTGGTTCCGTCACGGCGATCCCGGCCACGCGGTGAACATGTGGTATTGGCGCGCGCCCAGCGCCGAACCGGCGGTGCCGGAGATGGCGGTGGTGCTGGATGCCAAGGGACCCGACAAGCCGCCGGTGCCACGGCAAGGCGATACGGGTCTCAAGTCCACCGGCACGTGGAAAGACGGCCAATGGCAGGTCGTTATGCAGCGGCCGTTAACCTCGGACGATGCCAACGACCTGCAGTTCGAAGCGGGCCGTTACATACCGATCGCCTTTGCCAACTGGGACGGTATTGCAGGCGAGAAGGGCGGACGGCACACCATGACGTCGTGGTACTGGCTGTTGCTGGAACCCGACGAAGAACCCGCCCTGGTCTACGGGTCGACCGGCGCCAGCGGCCTGATCGCCGGGCTGCTGTTTTTCGGCGCCGCCCGCCGCCAGCGCAAACGCTTCGAAAACACCTGAAATAACCTGTTTTTCGTTTGATCGAACGCAATGCCCCGGTCCATCGGCCGGGGCATTGTTTTTGCCAGACGGGGACAGGGATTGAATCAAATGTCGAATCGCCGCGGGGATAATTGAACAAAAGCGCGCGGCATGCCCGGCAGGCGCCGCCCGGTTCAATATCGGTTCAGTTAAGTCATTGAATTTAAAAGAATAAATTTTCCATACCATTTGTGTGGATATGGCATGGAAATTGCTCACGTAAAGGTGATTCAACGTGGGTAAACCCGCATCCAAGGAAGGAAAGAGTCAATGACCTTCAAAATAAGCACGCACGCCAAAGGCTTCGTCGCCGCGGCAGCGATTGCGTCAGCCGGACTGTTGGCTTGGCCGACAACCGGTAGCTTCGCTGCGGACGACATGGCCTTCGGGCCCGTGAAACCGCTCAAGGTCGACGCCAAGAAGGCGGCGCTGGGGAAGCGTCTGTTTTATGACGTTCGCCTGTCGGGAGACGCCGCGATCAGCTGCGCCACCTGCCATGACCCGAACAAGGGTTTCTCCGACGGCAAGCCGCTGTCGGCCCTGTATCCGGGATCGGACGGCTGGCGCAACACGCCGTCGCTGATCAACACGGCCTACAAGGCGGCCTGGTTCCACGACGGCCGCGTCGGCACCAACCTGAACGACGTTACCCGTGAGAACATCACGGAGACCTACATCATGAACATGGACATGCGTCTGATGCAGGAGCGCATCAAGCAGGACCCGGTCTATGTCAAGATGTTCAAGGACGCCGGTTATGGCGAGCCCTCCAACGGCTCCGTCCGCAAGGCCCTACCGGAGTTTATGAAGACCCTGACGTCGCGCAACGCGCCGTTCGACAAGGGCACCATGTCGGTGTCCGCCCAGAACGGTTTCGAGCTGTTCAAGGGCAAGGCCGGCTGCGCCCAATGCCACAACGGTCCGCTGTTCAGCGACGACAAGGCACACAACACCGGTGTGCCGAACAATCCGGAAATCTGGAGCAACCCGGTCCGCCACACCACCTATGTGGCCTTCGGCCTGTTCCAGGGCATCGAAAACATCATGAACATCCGCCGCGACGTCGGCGCCCATATCCGCACTCACAAGTCGGACGGCAGCGACATCGGCAAGTTCATGACGCCGAGCCTGCGCGAACTGAAATACACGGCGCCGTACATGCACAACGGCATGTTGGCCACGTTGAAGGACGTCGTGAATTTCTACAACCGCGGCGGCGGCAACGACGTCAACAAGGATCCCCGCATCAAGCCGCTTGGGCTGAGCAGTGAAGAGCGCGCCGATCTGGTGGCCTTCCTGGAAGCCTTGTCGGGCGATCCGCTGACCGGTCCGGATTATGTCTGGAAGGACAAAATCCCGCTTGAGTATCCGGCTATCGAAAACTGGCGCGATGCCCGCAATTGAGATCGGAACGGAACAATGAAAATGGGAAAGACAACCACAATCTTCGCCGCGGCCGCGATCGTCGCCGTAGCGCAGATCACCGCATCCGGTGCGCTGGCGGACACCAACCCGCCGTTGGCTCCGCTGGGTGACCCGCCGGTTCCGGCCGACAACCCGCAGACGCCCGAGAAGATCGAGCTGGGCAAGAAGCTGTTCTTCGATCCCCGTCTCGGCGGTGACGCCTCGACGGCCTGCGTGTCGTGCCACGAGCCGAGCCAGGGCTGGGCTTTCGGCGACGCCCTGTCGCGCGGTTATCCGGCCACGGTGCACTGGCGCAACAGCCAGACCATCGTCAATTCGGCCTATCTCGGCAAACTGTTCTGGGCCGGCTCCGCGTCTTCGCTCGAGAAGCAAGCGAAATCGGCAGCGTCCGGCGCCGTCGCCGGTAACGGCGAGGCCGAGGTGATGGAAGCCCGGTTGGCGTTCATTCCGGAATACCGTGCGGCATTCAAGCAGATCTTCGGCGACGAATGGCCGAAGCTCGGTAATGCCTGGCGGGCCATCGCCGCGTGGGAACGCACGATGGTGCAGAAGGATACGCCGGTTGACAAATACCTGGCTGGGGACAAGAGCGCGCTGGACGAACAGCAGGTGCGCGGCATGAAGCTGTTCAACGGCAAGGCCAACTGCATCGAGTGCCACAACGGCGCCCTGACGACGGATCAGCGTTACTACAACCTGGGCGTTCCGCCGGCAGAGCGTTGGGAAGAGGACGGCCTGGCGCAGATCACGTTCCGCTACGAGCAGTACGCCAAGGGCGTGACCCAGGAAATGTACCGCAAGATCAAGGACGACGCGGGCCTCTACTATCGCACCAAGCAGAAGAGCGATATGGGCAAGTTCCGCACGCCGACCCTGCGCTACGTCGCCTACACGGCGCCGTACATGCACAACGGTGCGTTCTGGGATCTGCGTGAAGTGGTCGAATTCTACAACGCCGGTGGCGGTTCGAACGACTTCACCGACGGCACCATGGGCAAGAACAAGACATCTCTGATCAAGCCCTTGGGCCTGACGGATGAGGAAATGGACGACCTGGTTGCGTTCGTCGAGGCCTATTCCGGCCCCGAAATCGAAGTCAAGGCGCCCAAACTTCCGCCGTATGCACCACTCCCCGTGGAAACGGATTAAGAGAGGCTAGGACAATGACGACACTTACTACAGAAGCCTTGGCCAAAACCGACCCGGCCTTGCCGCAAGACAAGCCGGCGGTGAAATCCAAGGGGCACGGCAAGTGCCTGATGAACCGGCGTCAGTTCCTGCTGACCTCGAGTGCGGCCACGGCCACGGCGACCGTCATGGTGATGATCAATCCGGGCACGCCGCATGCGCAGCAGGTCCCGGCGGTGGTCGCCAGCTATCCGCGCAAGTTCATCGCGAACCTGAGCGAACTGAAGCAGGACGAACCGGTCGACTTCACATACCCGGACGACGGTGCCTATTCGGAATCGATGATCGTCAAGATGGGCGAGGCCGCCGGTGGCGGCATCGGACCGAACCGCGACGTGGTGGCGTTCAACTATGCCTGTACCCACCAGGGCGGTGACCTCAGCGGTTCCTACAAGGCCGATACCAAGTCCTTGGGCGCCTGCCCGTTGCATCTGTCGACCTACGATCTGACCCGTCACGGGATTCTGATCTCCGGTCAGGCATACCAAAGCCTGCCGCAGGTGCTGCTGGAGTTGGAAGGCGACAAAATTTACGCAGTTGGCGTGTTCGGCCTGATTTTCGGCCGCGCGGACAACCTGCAGGGTTAAGGAGCAGGGACAATGGCAACACCTTATTACATCCCCGAATCCAACGTTCCGCTGCCTCCGAAGGACGCGGACGTCATCACCACCGCGTGCGACTATTGCATTGTCGCCTGCGGCTACAAGGTCTACCGCTGGCCGGTGGCCGGCAACAAGAACGGCGGCGCCAGTGCCGACACCAATGCCTTCGGCGAAGACTTCCCGGTCGCGCCGCTCGGCCCCTGGGTCGCCCCGAACCAGCACAACGTCGTGCTGCACAAGGGCGAGCCGCACCACGTGGTCATCATCCCCGACAAGGACACCAAGTACGTCAACACGGACGGTGACTCCAGCCTGCGTGGCGGCTGCATTGCGCAGAAATGCTACAATCCGCAGACTCCCACCCGCGACCGGCTGAAAACCCCGATGATGCGCATTTACGGCATCCTGCAGCCCGTTCCGTGGGAGTTCGCCCTGGATGTGGCCGCCGAGGTCGGCAAGCACGTGATCAAGAAGCACGGCGACAATGCCTATGGCGTCAAAACCTTCTCGTACCAGTACATCGAGAACACCTACGCCATTTCCAAATACGCCTTGCGTCACATCAACACGGCCAACTTCACCTTCCACGACACGCCGTCGGACGTCTCCTCGACGCCGGGCTTCCGCGATGCGGGCTTCGACAATTTCGGTCCTTCATATGAGGACTGGATGAACGCCGAAACCCTGTTCATCTGCGGCACCGACCCGTACGAGACCAAGACGATCCTGTGGACCCAGTGGATCATGAAGGGGATTCAGAACGGTCAGAAGGCCATCCTGATGGTGCCGCGCCGCACGGCCGGCGTCGCCTATGCCGAGGAAAACGGCGGTCTCTGGCTCGACGTCACCCCCGGAACCGATCTGCTGGTCGTCAACGCCATCGCCCGCACCATCGTGGAAAACGGCTGGGAAGACAGCGAGTGGATCAAGAAGTGGGTCAACGACAAGTGGGGTTCGTCGTCGGGCTTCGGCCAGGGCACGCGTAACACGCCCTGGCAGTGGCGCACTACCTGGGGCAAGTTCCAGACCAAGGGTTTCAAGGACTGGAAGAAGTGGCTCCTGGCCCAGGACGAGTTCAAGGTCGAGAACGCCGCCAAGGTGGCCGGCGTCGACGCCAAGAAGATCCGCACGGCGGCCGAATGGCTGGCCAAGCCCCAGGGCGGCAAGCGGCCCAAAACCTCGATCATGATCGAGAAGGGCTTCTACTGGTCCAACAATACGGGCAACACCCAGGCCATCTCCGCGCTCGGCATCATCTGCGGCGCCGGTGGACGTCCCGGTCAGGTTATCGGCCGGGCCGGCGGTCACCAGCGTGGCGGCCAGCGTGGCGGCAAGTATCCGCGTAACAAGTCGCCGATGAAGCTGCCGGGCCGGCGCCGCCGCGCCCTGGATACCGATACCTGGACCATGTCGGGTCATACCCGCCTGGCTCACGTCATCGGGACCACATGGATCCAGTCCATGTGCGGCTCGCAGGTCCTCGCCCAGCGTTTCGAGGAACTCACCGTCGCCAACCCGCATCAGGTCCGGTCCTACGACAAGCAGGATATCATCGATACCCTGAAGGCCCGCGCCGACTCGGGCGGCATGGTGGTGGTCAACCAGGACATCTATCTGGTCGATCCCATCGGCAACCGCTATGCCGACATCATCTTCCCCGCCGCCACCTGGGGCGAGGAGACGTTCATGCGGGCCAACGGCGAGCGGCGCTTGCGGCTGTACAACAAGTTCTATGATGCACCGGGCGACGCCAAGCCGGACTGGTGGATCATTGCACAGCTGGCCAAGCGCATGGGCTTCGACGGCTTTGATTGGAAGAATTCGAACGACGTCGCGGAAGAAGCCTCGCGCTTCTCGCGTGGCAGCCGCAAGGACTTCCACATGATCAAGGTCGCCGCCCACCGCGAAGGCAAGACCCTGCATCAGAAACTGGGTGAATTCGGCACCAACGGTATCCAGGGGCCGGTGTTCATGAAGGACGATGGCTCCCTGATGGGGACCAAGCGCCTGCATGACACGCAGCGCAAGCTCGACCCCAACGGGCCGCAGGGCGCGAACATGTACAACAAGAAGCTCACCCACTTCAACAGCCAGACCGGACGCTGCAACATTCAGAAGTCCCCGTGGTCGCTGTTCTCGGATTACTGGGAATGGCTCAACCCGAAGGGCGACGAGCTGTGGGCGACATCCGGCCGGACCAACGAACGGTGGCAATCCGGTTTCGACGACCGGCGCCGTCCGTACGTTGTCCAGCGTTGGCCCGAAAACTATGTCGAAATCCATCCCGATGACGCCAAGTCGCGCGGCATCGAGAGCGGCGACATGGTGATGGTCTATTCCGACCGGGTACCAAGCCTGAAGGAAACCATCGTCGGGGTCGAAGGGGCGGATTACAGCTTCTCGGGTCAGATGAAGAACGGCAATGTCGAACTGACCCGCGCGGCCGTAACCGGGGTCGCCCATGTGACGCGCCACATCAAGAAAGGCGTGATCTACATGGACTTCCTGCATCCCGAACAGCCGGCCAATGCCATTGAAGGCCGAATCGTCGATTGGATCAGCGGCAACTACAACTACAAGATGGGTGTCGCCAAGGTGAAGAAGATCGGCGAATCCGCTTACAAGAGGACGTTCCGGTCCATGTCGTGGGCCCCACGCGATATCATCTAAACGTGGGACGTGGCCAGGCGGGCGCAGCCTGCCTGGCCACCCTTTTATCCGACAAGAATTCCATATGTACCCGATTGAGCAGGCTGGACAGGTCATGAGCATTCCCACCGCAAACACCGCACAAGACGGCGCCGCCGAAACGGCCTCGGCGAAGGACCGGGCCTGTGAGACATTGGCCGGTTTCGCCCGCGAGGGTGTCGATGTACACCGCTGCTATGCCGTGCAGGCGCTCGGCCATATCGGCCGCAACGACGACGTGCCGGTTCTGATCGGATGCCTGCTGGATGAGGACGAGGACGTACGCTCCGACGCCGCCACGGCGTTGGCCAGGATCCTCGACCCGCGCGCCGCGCCGCAACTGCTGGACAATCTGATCGGCGATCCGTGCGGCGACGTGAAAACCGCCGCACTCTCGGCGTTGACGGCCATGAATTACACCGAGGTCGTGCCCTGGCTGCGACGCCTCGTGGTCGCCCGTGACGGCGAGATCGCCTGGGACGACGACGAGTTCTTTGCCGGCGGCTGGGACGACTGGGTCGACCTGCAGCTCAAGGCGATCGAGGCACTCGGTACGTTCCAGGAAGCCGCCGCCGTGCCCGACATCCTCGCCGCCATCGACGACGAGGACGGCCAGGACGTGACCGAAGTGGCGTTCCGCGCCTTGCCCCGGATGGGCGACGCAGGCCTGAACGCCCTGATCGCATTTCTCGACGACAGGAACGTGCGCCGCCGCCGCCGCGCCGCGACGGTGCTGGCCGGATTGCCAGCCGGCGTGGCCAACGATGCGGTGATCAAATCCCTCAAGGACCCCGAGGCCGAGGTGCGCATGGCCGCGGTCCGGATCCTGGCGCAGAAGAATGCCGCCGATCCGCGTTTGGTGCCGCTGATGCAATTGGGCGATCCTGGCTCGCGGGCCGAGGTGATCGGCCTGATCGGTGCCGCCAACGCCGACAAACTGCCGGCGCTGCTGGACGACGACTATGTCGCCGTGCGCGCCGCCGCCTTGGCCGCCATGGCGCAGGTGCCGCCCACGGCAATCGCCCCGACCGATCCGTTGAGGGCGAAATTGCATGCACACGCCCGGCACGACGAGCCCGCGATTGCCGCCGCCGCCGCGCCGGCGTTGGCGCGGTACTATCCCGAGGACCGTGCGGTCTTGGCGGAAATCGCCGACGAAACGAGCCGGCCGGCGGAGGTCCGCTTGGCCGCGTTGAGTGCCTTGGCCGGCAGTCCCGACGACAGGACCGTTCGCTTGCTGATCGATGCCGTCGGCGACGAGGATCGGCGGGTCCGGTTGGCGACCATGACGGCTTTGGCCGATTTGGCCAATGGTTCGGAAAGCTTTGCCGGTCAGGCTACGGAAACATTGTTGGCGGCGTTGCGTGGCGAACTGGTGGCCGAACCGGAACCGGAAGAAGAGGCTGTCGATCTACCCGCCAACGACGATGCAACCGTCGAGGACGCTTCGGCCGGAGACACTGCGGCGGAAGACGATGCCGAGGATGCCGACGCATTCCCGACATCCACCCTCGACACCATTCTGTCGCCTGCCGGGGAAGCGATCGCGGTCGATAGCGAGGATGACGGTGAAACGCTGTTGTCGCCCGAGGATCTGGAATATCTCGGCCTCGTCGGCAAGGGGCCGAAAAAGCGCAAGATCGATATCAAGGCGGCCCTCGCGCCGCACCAGGACGTGCGCCGTTTCGCCGCCCGGGTTCTGGGTGACGTGGCGCAAGATGGTGTCGCCGAAGCCCTGGCCGACCAACTGGGGGCGGAGGACAAGGACCTTGTTCTCGCCGCCGCCGATTCCCTGTCGCGGCTGGCCGCGAAACGACATGGCCTGACGGCCGACATGACCGAGGCCTTGCTCGGGCAATTGCGCGGGCAGGCCAACCGGGACGCGCGGGTGTTGCTGGTTCGGGCCCTGGGTTATGGCAACTACGCACTGGCGGCGCAGACGCTGATCAACGGCCTGGCCGACACGGATGCCTTCATTCGCATGGAGTCGCTGAAAGGCCTGGCCCGCAACGGCGACGAGGGCACCGGTATCGCCCGGTTCCTGGATGACCCCGATTCCGCCGTGCGGCTGACGACGGCGCAGATCATCGCCGCCCGCAAGGACGCCGGCGACGTGCCCCTGCTGGCCGGATTCGCCTTCAAGGAAGAGGGCTATCACGGTCGTGAAACGGCCCGGATGCTGCGCGGCATCGATGCCGATGCGGCCACGGACGCGTTCCTCGACGCCTTGGGGCAGGACGAACGCCGCCGTTTCTGGCAAGTGGCCATTCAGGCGCTTGAAGAACTTCACGGTACGGGACCGGATGGAGACCGGACCCGGACCGCTTTCGCATCCATCTGACCATGGGAGATGAGGTAAAGACGATGCACAAATTCACTCGAATCGCCCTGACCGCGGCCGCCTCGATGGCTTTCTCGGTTTCGGCCCAGGCCGCCAAATACAAGGAAATCGATGTGTCCGGCGGCGGCACCATCACCGGCAAGGTCAATATCGGCAGCGCCAAGGCCAAGGTGCAGGACTACACGATCTCGAAAAATCCCGAAGTCTGCGGCTCCGGCAACCGGACGGTGTCGTTCATCCGCGAAGGCAATGGCGGACTGCTCGACGCCGTGGTCTATCTCGACAAGGTCAAGGAAGGGAAAAAGTTCCCCGCCGGCCTGAAAAAGATCACCGTCGACCAGAAACGCTGCGAGTTCATTCCCTATCTGTCCGTGATGCAGAACCAGGGCGAACTGGAAGCCATCAACTCGGATCCGGTGCTGCACAACATCCACACCTACGAGCTGATCGGCCGCGCCCGGCGCACCGTGCTGAACGTGTCGCAGCCGGAAAAGGGCAACATCGTCACCAAGAAGATCAAGCTGCGCAAAGGCGCCGGCATGAAGGTGGAATGCGATGCCCATGATTTCATGCACGCTTTCGTTTTCGTCGCCCGCAATCCCTACTACGCCGTGGTCAACGACAGTGGCGAGTTCGAGATCAAGGACGTGCCGCCCGGCAAGTACACCATCAAGGCGTGGCACGGCACATTGGGCGAGAAGAAAGGCAAGGTGACGGTCAAGGCCGACGGTACGGCCAAGGTCGACTTCACCTTCTGATCCGGAATTGGCGGTTGGGAGAACGGCGATGAACAGGTTGCGGCGGATCGGTATTTTCAATGCCTTCGTGCTTTCGGGCGCGGCCGTCAATATCGTCGTTGTCCTGCTGCTGTTCGGCTACTGGGTGCTGCACTGATGTGGAAGACGCTCCAGGCCCTGGCTGCCGTTTCCGTACTGGCCTTGTCGGCCGACGCCTCGGTGCCGCCCGGCGACATGGTGCTGGTGCCGGCAGGCGCGGCGACGCTGGGCAGTGTCGGCCACGCCGCCATGCCCGGCCCCGCCGAGTACCGGCTGGAGGCCTTCTGGATCGACCGGTTCGAAGTGACCAACCGGGACTATCGGCGCTTCGTCAAGGCGACGGGACATAAGCCGCCGTCGTTCGCCGACGAGGACGACCTCAACGCACCCGATCAGCCGGTGACCGGTGTCACCTGGCAGGACGCGTCGGCCTATTGCGCCTGGGCCGGCAAGCGGCTGCCGACCGAGGCGGAATGGGAAAAAGCGGCCCGCGGGACCGACCGGCGCAGCTATCCCTGGGGCGAGGACGATCCGGTGCGCGTGGCCCATTTGGGCGGCGAAGCACCCGTTTCGGTCCATGCCAACCCGCACGACGTCAGCCCCTATGGCGTGCGCGGCATGGGCGGCAACGTGTCCGAATGGACCGCCGACATGCGTATCGCCGGCGCAATCTGCGACGGCGGGCCGGTGCCCGGCGGTGCCCCCAGCACATTGACGTTCCGCGCGTATCTAAGAGGCGGGAACTGGTCGGGCTTGCCCCATATGGCCAAATCCTCCCAGCGCATCTGGGACTACACCGACACGGTGGCCGACTTTTTCGGCTTCCGTTGCGTGCGTCCCGTGTCCGACCGCTAATCCGCACGCAGGCAGGCAAGGAGATCAGCGATGGCAGCACCCGTAACGGCACAAGCAAACCAGGCCCAATCGGCCGGCGACGCGGTTCAGGCGCCGCTGCCGCTGAAGCGCATCCTGGTGGCGCTCGATGCCTCCGACCAGGCCAACAAGGCGCTCGCGGAATCCGTCACCATCGCCAAGGCGACGGATGGCGTGGTCACCGGTATTCACGCCTACGCGGCGCAGTTGCACGACCGCCGCTTCCGCCAGATGGAAGGCGGACTGCCCGACCGCTACCGCCAGGAAGCGGAGATGGAATACCAGCGCGATGTGCACGACGACCTGATCACCCAGGGCCTGCAGATCATCAGCGACAGCTATCACGATGTCGGCCTGGCGGCCTGTGAAGAGGCACAAGTCGAGTACCGCCGTCTCAGCCCGGAAGGCAAGAACTACGCCAAGATCGTCGAGGCCGCCGGCAGCGGCGAATTCGACCTGCTGGCCATGGGGTCCCTCGGCCTGGGCAAGGTTCAGGGCAGCCTGATCGGCACCGTGTGCGAGCGCGTCGTGCGGCGCTGCCCGATCGACGTGCTGGTCATCCGCAACCGGTCCAAGGCCATCGGCGACGGACCCATCGTGGTGGCGCTGGACGGGTCCGACAAATCCTTCGGCGTGCTCAAGACGGCCTTCGCGCTCAGTCGCGTTACGGGCGCCGAAGTGCACGCCATCGCCAGCTATGACCCCTACTACCACTACGTCGCCTTCAACAAGATCGCCAAGGTGCTGAGCGAGGAAGCCGGCAAGGTCTTCCGTTTCAAGGAACAGGAAGCCCTGCACGAGGAACTGATCGACGAAGGCATCGCCAAGATCTACCAATCCCACCTGGACGTGGCCGAAAAGATCGCCGCCGAGGATGGCATCGATCTGACATGCAAGCTTCTGGACGGCAAGGCCTTCAAGGTCATCAACCAGTATCTCAAGGACGTCGGCGCCAGCCTGTTGATGGCCGGCAAGACCGGCATTCACGCCGACGACGCCCTCGATATCGGCGGCAACGCCGAGAATCTGCTGCGCATAGCGCCGTGTCATGTCTGGCTTGGTCAGGCGGAGCATACGCCGGATCTGGATGTGGTCGCGGAGGAAACCATCTCGTGGAGCGAGGAAGCGGAGCAGATGCTGAACCGCGCCCCCGAATTCGCCCGCGGCATGGCCCGCAAGGCGATCCTGCGTACGGCTCATGACCAAGGCCACACCTTCATCACCACCGATTTGGTGCAACAGGTCGCCGACAAGATGATGCCGGGTCGCGGCGGCAACGACAAACCGTCCGTCGTCGACACGCCGCTGACCTGGAGCGACGAGGCCAAGGTCCTGCTGGATAGCCAGGCCGCCACCGGTGCGACCGACGCCATCCGCTTGCGGTCCGAGAAGAAGGCCCGGCGCGAAGGGTCCGAACAGGTTTTGCTCGAACACGTGCAGCCGTTTGTTGCCGATGCCCCATCCGAGCCCGAGGCGCAGGAATTTGTCTGGCAAGCGGCGGCTTTGGCCCGTTTGTCCCGCGTGCCCGAACCCATGCGCGAGCCAACCAAGAAACGCATCGAAGGCGTGGCCCGGCAGCAGGGCGTCACCGAGGTCACCCTGGAGATCGTCGAGCTCGGTCTGGTCGAGGCCCGCAAGGCCATGCAGGAAGCCATGAAGGCGGGCGGCCACCCGGGATCGGGCGGCGGCGAAAGCTGAATGCCATGGCCGCGCCGGTCGACGCTCCCTTTCTCATTGCGCTCAATCTGACGCGGCGTTGCAACCTCAGTTGCGCCCACTGCTATCTGGATGCCGGTACCCGCGATGACGGCGACACCGGCGAACTGAACACCGAAGAAGTCTGCCGCCTGTTGGATCAGATCGCGGAGGTCGGTCCCGGCGCCATGGTGGTCATGACCGGCGGCGAACCGACCCTGCGGCCCGACATCGTGACGCTCTGCAACTACGCCGCTGATCTCGGGCTGATGGTGGTGCTGGGCACCAACGGCACCACGCTGACCGACGACAATGTGGCCAAATTGGCGCGCAACGGCGTACGCGGTGCCGGGATCAGCCTGGACAGTCTCGATCCCGATTTCCACGACGATTTCCGAGGCCTGAAAGGCAGCTGGGCCAAGACAATGGCCGGCATCGATGCCTGCCGCCGGGCCGGTCTTCCGTTCCAGATCCATTTCTCGGTCACCGACGACAACGCCCACGAACTGGACGAGATGATCGCCTTCGCCCGGTCTTCGGGCGCGCTGGTGTTGAACGTGTTTTTCCTGGTCTGCACCGGCCGCGGCGAGACGGTGACCAACATTTCGCGCGAAACCTACGACCGGGTGTTACAGCGGGTGACCGAAGCGGCCCACGACGAGGAAAAGCTCATGGTGCGTGCCAAATGCGCGCCGCACTTCAAGCGCATGGCGCTGGAACTCGATCCGGAATGGCCGATCACGCTGGCCCAGGGTTACGAGGCCGGCGGTTGCCTGGCCGGATCGCGGTATTGCCGGGTGACGCCCGAAGGCGATGTGACGGCGTGCCCCTATATCGAGGAAAGCGTCGGTTCAATCCGCGATACCGCCTTCGCCACCATCTGGCGCGATGCGCCCATGTTCGAAGCGCTGCGCCAACCGGCGCTGACCGGCCGGTGCGGTGACTGCGAATACCGCAAGATGTGCGGCGGCTGCCGCGCCCGGCCGTTCGCCCGCGATGGCGACCTCATGGCCGAAGATTTCCTCTGCAGCTATCAGCCGAAGGGTGGCGCCGTCATCGAGCCGCTACGCAAGGACGCCAACGCCCTGGTATGGGCGCCTGATGCCGAACGGCGCCTGTCCCGCGTGCCGGCTTTCCTGCGCCGCATGGTGCGCAACCGGGCCGAAGCCTTCGCTGCCGAACAGGGCGCCAGCCAGGTCACCGTCGATCATCTGGAAACCCTCGTGCGGCGGCGCTTCGGCGATGCCGGCCCGCCGCGTCCGCCGGCGGGGATCAAGCCATGACCACGGTCGACACGGCAATCATCGGTGGCGGCATTTCCGGCCTGACGACCGCCTACCGTCTGGCCCGAATGGGCCGTTCGGTAATCGTGTTGGAACGTCAGGCGCGCACGGGCGGCAACGCCCAGTCCGACCGGGTCGGCGGTTTCCTCATGGAGCACGGTCCCAGCACGGTCAACGGCATGGCGGCCGAAGTGACGGCGCTTGGCCGGGAGCTCGGCATCGATGGCCTGCGCCGCGATTTGGGCGAGGGCGTGCGGCGCCGTTACCTGGTCAAGGACGGCGGGCTGTCGGGCATTCCGGTGGGACCGCTGGGTTTCCTGACATCGGATTATCTGTCCCTGAAGGGCCGGCTGCGTGTGTTCGCCGAGCCTTTTGTCGGCCGCTCGTCACACTCCGGCGACGAAAGCGTCGCCGCCTACTGCGCCCGCCGGTTCGGCCGCGAGTTCGCCGACCGGGTCATGGACCCGTTGGTCGGCGGTCTGTATGCCGGCCTGGCCGATCAATTGTCCGTGTCCGCTGTGTTCCCCCGCCTTGTGGAACTGGAGCGGCGGTTCGGGTCGGTCACTATGGGCGCCGTGCGCGGCCGCATGCGCGGCGGGCGCATGCCCGGCAGCCGCCTCTATTCCTGGCGGGACGGAATCGGCACTTTGCCGAAAGCGTTGACCGCTGCACTGGGTGCGCGCATCCGCACCGGCACGACCGTGCACGCCATCCGCCGCTTGTCGGACGGGTTCGCGGTCGACACCGGGCCGGACGGCACGGTCCGGGCCCGCAGTGTCGTCATCGCAACCCAGCCCCACGTGGCCGCACGTATGCTCGAGCCGTTGGACGGCGACGCGGCGGCGGCGGTTGGGTCGATTGCGGCGCCGCCCATCGCCGTGGTGTTTCTGGCCTATGACCGGGACCAGATCGATCATCCGCTGGACGGCCTGGGTTTCCTCAGCCCGAGCGGCGAGGACCGGGCGCTGACCGGATCGCTGTTCTGCTCGACCATGTTCGCAAACCGGGCGCCCGGCGGCAAAGTCGCCCTGTCGGTCTATTTCGGTGGCGCCCGTGCACCCGAACTGGGCCGCCAGTCGGGCGACGCCCTGATCGCTCTGGCGCGCGAGGAACTGCGTCAGCTGATCGGCGCCCGCGGCATGCCGCTGCAGACCCGTGTGCGGCACTGGCCCGTCGGATTGCCGCAAGCCACGGTGGGCCATCCAGATCGTACTGCGTGCCTTGAATCGGTGTGTGAACGGGTCCCGGGCCTTTACTTGACCGGCAATTATTTCGGCGGGCCGTCGGTCGGCAATTGCGTCGCCCGGGCTTATGCACAGGCGGTCGAGGTCGGGGCGTTTCTCGACCGGTCCGGTCCCTCGGAGTCTCAGGATTTCAGCGCGGCGGCCATCCGTTAAATCGCGACCCGGCCCCACAGGTCGTATTCGTCCGAGTGCTCGATATGGGCCTGGACGATATCGCCCGGCGCCACGTCGGTTTCGCCGTTGAGGAACACGCAGCCGTCGATGTCCGGCGCGTCCGCCGATGACCGGGCGATGGCGCCTTCCTCGTCCACCTCGTCGATGATGACGTCGAGGGTCCTGCCGACCTTGGCGGCCAGGCGTCCGCGGCTGATCTCCTGCTGCGCCGCCATGAAGCGGTGCCAGCGGTCCTCGGTGACTTCGGCCGGAACCGGATTATCGAGTGCATTGGCGGCGGCGCCGGCGACGGCTTCGTAGCGGAAGCAGCCGACCCGGTCCAACTGGGCCTCCGCGAGCCAGTCGAGCAGGAATTCGAAATCCTCCTCCGTCTCGCCGGGGAAGCCGACGATGAACGTGGAGCGGATCGTCAGGTCCGGGCACTGTTCACGCCACGCGCGGATGCGCTCCAGCACCTTCTCCTGGTGGGCCGGGCGGCGCATGGCTTTCAACACCGTCGGGCTGGCGTGCTGGTAGGGGATGTCCAGGTAGGGCAGGATGCGGCCCTCGGCCATCAGCGGGATGACCCGGTCCACGTGCGGGTAGGGGTAGACGTAATGCAGCCGCACCCAGACGCCCAGGTCGCCGAGCGCCCGGGCCAAGTCGGTCATGTGGGCGCGTACCGGCTTGCCGTGCCAGTCGCCGGCGGCATGTTTGACGTCGACGCCGTAGGCGCTGGTGTCCTGGGAAATGACCAGCAGTTCCTTGACGCCCGAGACCGCCAGTTTCTCGGCCTCGTCCAGCACGTCGAACACCGGCCGGCTGACCAGCGGCCCGCGCAGGCTGGGAATGATGCAGAAGCTGCAGGAATGATTGCAGCCCTCCGAGATTTTCAGATAGGCGTAGTGGCGTGGCGTGAGCCGGATGCCCTGGGGCGGCACCAGATCGGTGTAGGGGTCGTGCCTGGGCGGCACCACATCATGCACGGCCCGCATGACGGCCTGATACTGTTGCGGCCCGGTGACCGACAGCACGTTGGGGTACCGTTCGCGGATCAGGCCTTCGTCCATGCCCAGGCAGCCGGTCACCAGGACCTTGCCGTTTTCGTTCAGTGCCTCGCCGATGGCGTCGAGGGATTCGGCCCGGGCGCTGTCGATGAACCCGCAGGTGTTGACGATGACCACGTCCGCGCCGTCGTAGGTCGGCGACACCTCGTAGCCCTCGGTGCGCAACTGGGTCAGGATACGTTCGGAATCCACCAGCGCCTTGGGGCATCCCAGGCTGACGATGCCGACACGGCCCGTAGGCTGATCTGTCATGGATCGGGCCGTCCGCTCACATCACGGCGTTGTCGCCGACGAACGGATTGGTCTGGCGTTCCTCGCCGAAGGTGGACAGCGGGCCGTGCCCCGGCACGAACACCACCTCGTCGCCCAGCGGCCACAACTGTTCGCGGATCGAGTTGAGCAGCGTGGCATGATCGCCGCGCGGGAAGTCGGTACGGCCGATGGAACCCTTGAACAGCACGTCGCCGACGATGGCCACGTTGGTGTCGGCGTTGAAAAACACCACATGGCCCGGCGTGTGGCCCGGGCAGTGATGCACCGACAGGGTGACGTTGCCGACCGTGACTGTATCACCGTCCTCGAGCCAGCGGTCGGGGGTAAACACCCGGGCACCCTCGAAACCGAAGCGCTCGCCCTGCTCGCCGAGCTGGTCGATCCAGAACTTGTCTTCCGCGTGCGGTCCCTCGATGGGCACGTCGAGCTGTTCCGCCATATCCGCCACGGCGCCGGCATGATCGATATGGCCGTGGGTGACGAGGATCTTTTCGATCTCGATGCCCTGGCCCTTGGCCGCCTCGAGGATCTTTTCGATCTCGCCGCCCGGGTCGACCACGGCGCCCTTGTTGGTTTCGGTGCACCAGATCAGGCTGCAGTTTTGGGCGAACGGGGTCACCGGGATTATGGCGGCTTTCATCATCAGACCATATAAATCAAAGGGTTACGGGAACCGGGCCGAGCTTCGATGACGGCGCGGGCGGGTCTGGTTAGCAGACATTGGGCCTTCGAGACAAGAAAAAGGCGCGTAACTTAAATTGTTGGATACCCCAACAATTTAAGTTATACTGCTTGCCAATGCCGAATGACGCCGAATTCCGTCTGTGGAACACCGTGCGGGACTCTGCGGCAAACGGCCAAAATCATACAGTTCCGAGCGATCAAGTGAGGATTCTCATGTCGAAATCGATGCTGTCCCTGACGGTGAACGGGCGCACGCGCGACGATGTCGTGCCGGACAACATGCTGCTGGTGGACTATCTGCGTGAAGTCGTCGGCGCCACCGGCACCAAGGTGGGCTGCGACGGCGGTGAATGCGGCGCCTGCACGGTCATTGTCGACGGCAAGGCGCGCCATGCCTGCCTGACCCTGGCCGTGTCGTGCAACGGGAAAGCGGTGGAAACCGTCGAATCGCTCGAACGGAACGGCCGCATGTCGGCCCTGCAACGGGCCTTCAACGAGAAGCTCGGCGCCCAGTGCGGCTTCTGCACGCCGGGCATGATCATGGCCTCCGAGGCCTTGCTGCGGCACACCCCCAACCCGAACGACGACGACATCAGGCGTGAGCTGGCCGCCAACATCTGCCGCTGCACCGGCTATGTGAAGATCATCGAGTCGGTGCATGCCGCGGTCGCGGAAACCTCGGCCAAGGAGGCGGCGGAATGAACGACATGGGACCCGTGCAAACCATCGGCGTGCCGACCCCCCTGGTCGACGGGCCGGAGAAGGTCACCGGCCGCGCCATGTTCGCCGCCGATTACTGCGTCGCCGACAGCCTGGTCGGCCGCATCCTGCGCAGCCCCGTGGCCCACGCCAAGGTCAAGAAGGTCGATGTCAGCAAGGCGCGGGAGATCCCCGGCGTCAAGGCCGTGCTGACCGGCGAGGACTGCAATCAGACGTTCGGCGTCCTGCCCATCGCCCAGAACGAATATCCCCTGGCCAAATACCGCGTGCGCTACCGGGGCGAGCCGATTGCCGCCGTCGCCGCCGTCGACGTGGCCACGGCGCAGAAGGCGCTCGACGCCATCACCTTCGAATACGAGGAACTGCCGGCCTATTTCACCGCCGAGGAGGCGCGGGCCGAGGACGCCATCGACCTGCACGAGGAGCGCCCCGGCAATATCGAACGGGACGTGCACTACGACCTGGGCGACGTCGAAGACGGTTTCGCCAAGGCCGACCTGGTGATGGAAGAGGAATACCAGTGCGCCGAAATCGCCCAGGTGCAATCCGAACCCCACGCCACCTACGCCGAATACGACACGCAGCGGGACAAGCTGACGGTCTGGCCCAGCACCCAGGTGCCGTTCTACGTGCACTTGATGCTGGAACGCACCCTGGAGATGGAGAAATCCCGCATCCGGGTGATCAAACCGCAACTGGGCGGCGGCTTCGGCTGCCGTACCGAAACCCTCAATGTCGAGCTGATCTGCGCCATGCTGGCGCGGGCGGCCGGCGGCCGGGTCGGTCTGGTGGTCAGCCGCGAGGAAACCTTCATCACCCACCGCGGCCGGCCCGAGACCGCGGTCAAGATGAAGATCGGCATGCGGGCGGACGGCAAGCTGCTGGCGGCGCAGAGCGAGTGCGTGCAGCGCGGCGGCGGTTACTCCGGCTACGGCATCGTCACCATCCTTTACGCCGGCAGCATGCTCTATGGCATCTATGATATCGAGGCGATCAAGTTCGACGGCTACCGGGTCCTGACCAACATGCCGCCACCCGGTGCCATGCGCGGCCACGGCACCGTCAATATGCGCTTCGCCTTCGAGGATCTGATGGACCGCATGGCGACCAAGCTGGGGCTCGATCCCTTCGCCGTGCGCCGGGCCAATCTGCTCAAGGCACCGACGTTCACGTTCAACGATCTGATGGTCAACAGCTACGGCCTCGACGAATGCCTCGACTGGGTCGAAGAGGCCAGCGGCTGGAAGGACCGCAAGGGCAAGCTGCCGCCGGGCAAGGGCCTCGGCATGGCCTGCTCCCACTATGTCAGCGGCGCCTCCAAGCCCAAGCACTGGACCGGCGAACCCCACGCCACGGTCAACCTCAAGGTCGATTTCGACGGCTCTGTGACGCTGCTCACCGGCGCGGCCGAGATCGGCCAGGGTTCGTCCACCATGGCGACCCAGTGCGTCGCCGAGGTGCTGGGCGTCGACATGGGCCGCGTGCACACCATTTCGTCCGACAGCGCGATCACGCCCAAGGACAACGGTTCCTACTCGTCGCGGGTGACCTACATGGTCGGCAACGCCGCGGTCGACGCGGCCAACAACCTGAAGAATGTGCTGACCGAAGCCGCCGCCCGCAAGCTCGAGGTGCCGCCCGACCAGGTGGAATGCCTGGGTGAAGTCTACCGTGCCGGCACCCAAGACGAAGGCCTGACCTTCGACGAGGTGGTCATGGAGGCGCTGCGCGACACCGGCACCATCACCGTCAAGGGCACGTTCACGACGTTGCCGGAATCCCAGGGCGGCAAGAAGTACCGCGGCGCGGCCATCGGCGGCACCATGGCGTTTTCCTACGCCGCCCAGGTGGTCGAGGTCACGGTCGATCCCGATACGGCCGAAATCAGCGTCGACAAGGTCTGGGTCGCCCATGATTGCGGCAAGGCGCTCAATCCCCTGTCGGTCGAGGGCCAGGTCCAGGGCTCGGTATGGATGGGCATGGGCCAGGCGATGACCGAAGGCACGCGCTACCACGACGGTCTCGGCATCACCGGCAACATGCTGGATTACCGGGTGCCGACCATCGTCGAATCGCCGCCCATCGAGGTGAAGATCGTCGAGGCCGAGGACCCCCACGGCCCGTTCGGCGCCAAGGAGGCCGGCGAGGGCTCGCTGTCCGGCTTCCTGCCGGCGCTGACGGCGGCGGTGGCCGACGCCATCGGCGTACGGGCGGCGGACTTGCCGCTGACCCCCGACGTGCTGCTCAAACTGATGGAAGACAAGGCCCGCGCCGACAAGAAGGCCGCGGCGCAAGATTCCGCGGAGGTGGCGTGATGGAGTACCTGCCTAACTTCAAGACCCACCGCCCGTCGACGGCGGCCGAAGCGGTCAAATTCTTCGCCGAATCCGACGAGCCGCGTTATCTGGCCGGCGGCACCGATCTGGTGGTCAATGTGCGGCGCGGTATCGAAACGCCGCAGACCATGATCGACCTGACCGGGGTCGAAGAAATGACCGGCATCTCGGACGCCGGCGGCGGCCTGCGCATCGGCGGGGCCACGGTGCTGCGCGAGATCGCCGAGAGCCCGATCGTCCGTGAGCGTTATGCCGCGGTCGCCGAGGCGGCGGGTGAGGTGGCCGGTCCGACGCACAGGGATTACGGCACCCTGGGCGGCAACCTGTTCCTCGATACCCGCTGCCTCTACTACAACCAAAGCGAATGGTGGCGCGCCAGCAACGATTACTGCCTCAAGAAGGCGGGCGAGGTCTGCCACGTGGCGCCGTCCGGCAAACGCTGTTTCGCCGCCTTCAGCGGCGACGTGGCGCCGGCCCTGCTGGTGCACGAGGCCGAGGTCGAGCTGGCCGGCCCCGGCGGCACCCGCCGCGTGCCGTTGCAGGACATCTACAGGAACGACGGCCTCGATCACCTGGCGACGCAACCCGGCGAGTTGCTGGTGGCCGTGTACCTGCCGGCATCGACGGCGGGCATCCCGTCCACCTACGTCAAGTCGCGGGTGCGCGGGTCCATCGACTTCCCGCTCGCCGGCGTTGCCGTGCGCCTGCAACGGGACGGCGCCGATGTCTCCGACCTGGTGGTGGCGCTGACGGCGGTCAATCCCTATCCCCATTTCGTCAAGGGCATGGACGCCCACGTCGGCAAGCCCCTCGACGACGAGGCGCTCGACGCCATTCGCGACACCGTGCGCACCCAGGCCAAGCCCATGCAGACCACCACCGTCGCACCCTGGTACCGCCGCCGCGTCGTCGGCGCCCTGGCCCGGCGGCTGGTGTCGAAGCTGTACGAGGCGCAGGGGTAGTTCCTAGACGGTGACACGGAAGACGACGTATCGTCTTCGGCATTCGGCGCGCTCATGGACAACTGTCTGTGAGCGCGTAATGCTGTTTGCTTGCTGGTAACACTTAAAAAGGAACAGGAATGGCGGACTTGACGGGCAAAGTGGGATGGGTGACCGGTGCGGGTTCCGGCATCGGCGCATCGGCGGCGGAGAAGTTGGCCGGCGCGGGCATGACGGTCGTGTTGTCCGGGCGCCGCAGGGAGCCGTTGGAGGATGTGGCGGCGCGCATTCGCGGTAACGGCGGCACTGCCGAAGTCGAACCGCTGGACGTCACCGACAAGGACGCGGTGGCCGATGTGGGCGCGCGGATCATGGAACGGTTCGGCCGCATCGACCTTCTTGTGAATTGCGCCGGCATGAACATCCCAAACCGAAGCTGGGAGGCGGTTACGCTGGATGGATGGGACAGCGTTGTGGAAGCCAATCTGAACGGGGCGTTCTACTGCTGCCAGGCCGTGCTTCCCACCATGCGGGCGCAAAAGGACGGTCTGATTATTAACGTCTCATCCTGGGCGGGCGTGCATCCGTCCAAACTGACCGGCCCGGCCTACAGCGCGGCCAAGCACGGCATGGTCGCCATGAACGAGTGCCTCAACATGGAGGAGGGACGGCACGGCATCCGGGCCTGTGCATTGTGCCCGGGCGAGGTCAATACGCCGATCCTGGAGAAACGCCCGGTGCCGCCCGCGCAGGAGGACCGCGAGCGCATGCTGCAGGAGCAGGATTTGGGCGATACCGTCCTGTTTCTCGCCCGGATGCCGGCGCGGGTCTGCGTCAACACCCTGGTCATCAGTCCGACCTGGAACCGCGCGTACGTGGAGTAGCCGGCTTCATCCGTCGCGGCGTCCGACCTTACAGGCTCAGTACGCAACTGCCGCTGATCTTGCCGTTCAGCTTGGCCCGGGCCGCGTCGCGAAATTGTTCCAGCGGGAACCGGTGGGAAATGTGCGGCCGCAGTTTGCTCTGTTCGGCCCAGGTCAGGATTTGCTTTAGCTGACCCGCCCGGTATTCGGGATGGCGCATGGAGTAGATGACCATCGGCGAGCCCATGACCTGCAGGCATTTCATCTGCATGATGTTGGTCGGCAATCTGTCGGGCTCGAACGTCGCCCGGCCGCCGCTGTCCGCAACGTTGCTGGTCCAGCCGACGATGATGAAGCGGCCGCCGAAGGCGAGGGAGCGCAGCGCCTCGTGACCCACATCGCCGCCGACGGCGTCATAGACCACGTCGACGCCTTCGCCGTTGGTGCAGGCTTTCACGTCCTCGCGGAAGCGGGGCACGCCGTCTTCCCCGTCTCTCGGCGACGTGTTGATCACGTGGTCGGCGCCGAAAGCCTTGACCGCGGCCAGTTTCTCATCCGAACGGCCGGTGGCGATGACGGTGGCGCCGAGCAGTTTGGCCATCTGCACCGCTGACATGCCTGCCGCGCCGGAGGCGCCGGTGATCAGCACGCTTTCGCCCGGCTGGATATTCGCGCGTTTGACCAGGGCGAAATAGGGCGTTTCGTAACTGCCAAGCAGCGCGCAGCCTTCGTCGAAATCATAGCCGTCGGGGATCGGCAGAACGCCGTTCTCGGGCGCCACCGCGTAACTGGCCCAGCCGCCGTAGTGCCGGTAGGCTCCCTTGCTGCGCGGTCCGACGGTCATGAAATCGCTCATGACCCGGTCGCCGACTTCGAACCGGACCACATCGCTGCCCACCCAGATCACCTCGCCGGAATATTCCAGGCCAGGCGTGAAGGGCGGTTCCGCCATGTGCTGGTATTGTCCCGTCATCATGATCAGGTCGACGAACGAGACCGACGTGCTCTTGACCGCAACGAGCACGTCCGTCGGCTGCAGGGCCGACGTGTCCGGATACGCCATCTCCTCCAGGGTCAGGAGGCCGTCGATTGCCTGCCCGGGCGACTCCGCGAACTTCGGGAGCACGACCTTCTTGCCGTTGGCACTCATTGTCGGAACCGTCCTTCCATTTCACGGCGCATGGTCACGGCTGCCATCGTTTCGTCGACCTCGACGTCCTGCCAGCGTACCGGCTGGTTGGCCGCGATGTCCGCCTTCAGCGTGACGTTGTGGGCGAGGCCGATGGGCAGGCCGCCCAACCGCAGCGATGTGTCGGCCGGGTAGAGTTTGCCCCACACGGTAAACCCGCCTTCGCCGTCCAGCACCTCGCCGGCCTTCAAATCCCGTTTTGCCGTGGCCACCACGTCGGCGCGGAAACCGTCCGTCGCGCCGGTCGGCTTGCCGAGCAGGGCGGCGGAGAGAATGGAGATGTTCAGCTCCAGGCCGATCAGATGGAACGGCTTGTACATGGCGGAGTAACGTCCCGATGCGTCGGTATTCATGCCGTATTGGCGGAAACAGGCCGCGGCGTAGTCGTTGGGCGCTTCGATGACCACGTAAACGCCCCAGCGCAGATCCTTGAACACCGGACGGCCGTCCCTCTCGAGGGACGAGACCACCTCCACCTGCCCCTTGTGGTGCAATTGCCCGCCGTCGGCCATGGGGCGCAGGACATGGGCGAGGTCGTCCATGCCCGCGGGCGGGAACTCTAGGCCGTCGGGCGGCGGCGTCAGGCCGGTGGCGTTGGCGATCGCCGCCATCTCGAGCGCCGACTTGGTGCCGTCGAGGAAGGAATTGAACATCTGGCTGTTCATGCCGGCCGCCGCCGCCTGTTCCGCCGTCAGGCCGTAATGCTGCCAGACCGTGTCGGGGGTGGAGGCATGATAGGCGGGCAGGTATTTCGTGCCCTTGCCGGCGGCCACCACATCGAAGCCGCAGGACCTTGCCCATTCCACAAGTTCGCAGGTCAGCGCCGGTTGGTCGCCGTAGGCCATGGAATAGACCACCCCGGCCCGGCGCGCTTCCTCCGCCAGCAACGCCCCCGCCAGAACGTCCGCTTCCACATTGACCATGACGATGTGCAGGCCGTTGCGGATGGCCTCGCGTGCGTGCGTCAAACCGACCACCGGGTTGCCGGTCGCCTCGACCACCACGTCCAACCCGCCCGCCCGCAGCATGGCCACGGCGTCGTCGACGAATGCGGTCCTACCGATCATCTCCTCGCTCCAGCCGACGGTCCGGCACGCGTCCTGCGCCCGGCCGGGATCGAGATCGGCGATGGCCGCGACCTCCAGTCCCGGCGTCGTCGGCACCTGGGAGAGAAACATGCTGCCGAACTTGCCGGCGCCGATCAGGCCGACCCGGACCGGATTATCCGTTTCCGCACGGGCGGCCAGTTCCTGATAGAGATACATACGCGTTACTCGGCCGCGGTCTCTCGCGCGGCGGCCAGTTCCTCAAGGCAGTCGTCGGCCAGCGGGACGATGGGCGTGAAGTCGCGGTGGGCGATCCACTCCTCCCGGTTGAAGGCGCGGATATGATTGTCCACGTGGCAGAGCGAAAGGTAGACGATAACCCGGCCGAACGGCGAGATGTTGGGCGGACTGGCGTGTACGAGCAGGGATGAAAACATCAGCACGCTGCCGGCGGCGCCCGTCGGCGCGACGCAACCGCCCCGCTCGGCCAGTTCGGTGACCTTGTCGCGGCCCAGTGTCCACAACGGATACGACGTGGTCTCCAGGTCGTGGCCGGCGTCGACCACGCCCAGTTTGTGGCTGCCCGGAATGAACAGCAGGGGGCCGTTGGCGGCGGTGACGTCGTCGAGGAACACGGCGATGTTCATGGCGCGCGGTTCGGGCATCTCGTCGTCCCGCTTCCAGGTGCCGTAGTCCTGATGCCACTGCCACACTTCGCCGTCGAACGCGGCTTTCGCATTGACCTTGTACTGATGCATATACAGCGGGCCGCCGATGATCTGCTCGACCGGTCCGATCAGCCGCGGATGGGCGCCGAGCCGCCGGAAACCCTCGTTGTAGAGATGGGCGGCGAATGCCGTGCGGGCGACGCCGGAACTTTCCCGCCACACCTCCTTGCGATCCATGGCGTAGACGGTGTCCGCCTGGCGTTTCAGATAGGCTGCCTCGCCGGGCGAAAAGGCGCCGGGGAAGAACAGGTATCCGTCGTCGTCAAACTGTTTCAGTTGTTCATCCGTCAATCGCATCGCACCATCCTCCCGCGACGGGTTTTCTTGTCGTCCACAATCGAAATGCCGGCCAGCATTTGCCGGCGAAGCGCCGTTCGTCGAAATGCAGTCGGGAAATCCCCGACACTTTCGTATGCCCTCGCGCAAGCCGGTCCAGAGAGAATCCACGAGCATGAAGTTGCGGAGATTTGGCCGGACACGTTTGTTTCACGTTTGGGTGAATGGTTCGACTATCTTCCACATCTTCGAGCTACCTGATTTGCCCCCCTTTTTTAAGTTTATCGAAGCTGTGCGTTATTCGGTCAATAATCTGTTTCGATGTTTGCCGATTAAACGCAAAGTACATGGACGCTGCCTTGATCTCGAACGGCTCGTTGATGTAAAGCTCGGGAGACAATCCCGCTTTTCTTGTTTCGAACGGGAACGTTTCTTCCTGCAGAAGAAAGTAGTCGATCCTGTTTTTCGCGACCATCCTGAAAAGCTGCGGGATGTCGGAGACCAGATATGCGGTCTCCAACAAGTCGTTGTTGCTGAGAAACTGATGCTCAAAGCTGTCCCGGATGGTTACCGTCCGGTATTTTCTTAGGTCGTCGACCGTTCTGATTTTTATGTCGTTGCGCGTTTTCAGGCGATAGGGGTAGATGCTTCCGCCGACGACCAAAGGGCGTCCCCAAACAAAGAACGGTTCCCGTTCGGGAATTCGTTTCATGCTGAAAATCATATGATTCGGATATTCCAGCGCGGTCTTGTAGGCCCGTGCCCAGGGCATGACGGACATTCGGTAGCTGACTTGCGCCTGTTCAAGAACCAGTCGCATGGTTTCCACACTGGTTCCGACCAGCTTGCCGCCGTCGACAAAATTGTAGGGTCTCCAGTCTTCCGTGACGATGTCTATGAAGTGTTTTCCATCGTCAAAATGCTTCTCATCAAACACCTGCGCTTTCGACGTTGAGGAAAAGACCAGCACCAAGATCGCCGAAAGGATCAGTCTAACCATGGAAACCTCCTGGTATCGCATGGGTTGCGAGAATGGCTCACGCGATCAAGCTTTCCTCCCTGCTCCATCCTACTATATCGCAAAACGCGGAATTCATCCGAAGCGCGGATAAAAACGGACGATCAATTGCATGCGTCGCCGATTGGATATCGCAGGAGGGGCCGCGCATATCCAACATGTGTCAAGCAAGCCGTAGATCAGACGCCGACACGGGTTCTCGCGAGAAACTGTCTTTTTACTGGCGTTTTCCGCCATCCGCGCTGGCAATAAATTGGGACTTGCCGTGCCTACGCACCTTGTCCTTCTTTTGCGGGATAACTCACGCCCATGCCTTCCCGCACGTCCTGCTGGATGCCGTATTGCGGGAAGGGGTAACGGAAACCGTTCCTGGAGAGCGCCGCCATGCCGGCGATGGCCTGATCGAGCTGCTCGGGCGGCAGGGCCATGAGCATTTCGTCGTCCAGCACGCCGCCGTAGCGGCGTTCGGCGAAGCAGGGGATGGACAGGCTGGGCTGGCGCTTGGTCAATGCCCGGCCCCAACTGTCGGCGCAGGCCGATTCGCCGACCACGCTCCATTCGAAGTTCTCATAGCCGGACCATTGCAGGCCGTTGATGAAGTAGATCATGGCGCCCGGCGTGGCGTAGAACAGGGCGATATCGGGTGGGTCGAGCCGGCCGCTGGCCAGCGGTGAGATCGCCAGGGCCTCGTAGCGGCCGTCCTCGACACAGTGCATGGCGGCCTGATGCTTGGTGGCGTCGTCCTCGGTTTCGAACCAGACGCCCACCATGTGCTGCCCGGAGCGCCAGACGGCGTCCTTGGCGTTGCCCAGGCCGACAACGGCCCGGCACTGCGCGCCGACCAGGTCGTCCGCCGTGATGCCCACCGTCCAGCCCAGGCGCGACGCCTGGCCGACGGCCTGGTCCAGCGTATGAACCCCCTTGGGCCGCCTGATGCGCGGGATGGCTTCCATCTCATCCCGCGTTTCGAACAGTTTCATGCCGAACGGTACGCAGCGCAGTTTCAACAGCCGTTCCAGATCGCCAGCCAGTGTTTTCCAGTCCCGGGTCATATGGTTCTGTCCTTCAACCGTGGTGTTATGTGGATTCTAACGCATTGACAGGCCACGTGGATAAAGCTTTCCGGCGGGCGGGATGCTAGGCGGTTGACTCTGTTGGCGCGCCCTCTATCTTTGGCATGTCGGGTTCGCGCCCGGCGCAAAGGACGCCCGTGCGGGAGAGACCGGGACAGCATCGCCGAGAGATGCAGTGTTGAGCCCGGCGCCGAAGGAGCAACGCCCTCGGAAACTCTCAGGCAAAAGGACCGCACGGGAGCGAGACTCTGGAAAGCGGGTACCCGGAACGGGTGCTCCACCGACGGTGATAGCCGGTTGTTCCTGTAAGGACGTACCGGGAAATCTCTCAGGTTCCATGACAGAGGAGGGCATGGCCGGACGGTGTCCGGCAGTGCCGTCGTCTGAAAAGGTTTGGAACCATGAGTGACACATCGCTCGCACACACGCCGCTTTACGATCTGCATGTGGAATTGGGCGCCAAGATGGTGCCGTTCGCCGGCTACGCCATGCCCGTGCAATACGCCGCCGGCATCATCGCCGAGCATCTGCACACCCGCGAGAAGGCCGGGCTGTTCGACGTCTCCCATATGGGCCAGGTGACCATCGCCGGCGCCAACGCGGCCGAGGCGCTGGAGGCCCTGGTGCCGGGCGATATTCAGGCGCTGGAACAGGGCCGCATGCGCTATACCCAGTTCACCACTAGCAGCGGCGGCATCATCGACGACTTCATGGCGACGCGGCGTGAGGGCGGTCTGTCGGTCGTGCTCAACGCGTCGCGCAAGGCCGTCGGCTTGGATGTGCTCCGCGGCGGTTTGACGGCCGACTGCACCGTCGAGCATCTGGAAGGCCGCGGATTGCTCGCGCTGCAAGGGCCCATGGCGGTGGACGTCTTGTCGAAACTGGCGCCCGCCGCCGCCGACCTGCCGTTCATGGCCGGCGCCGACGTCGAGGTCGGCGGTATCCCCGTCTACGCCAGCCGCTCGGGCTACACCGGCGAGGACGGCTACGAGATTTCGGTGGCCGCCGAGCACGCCGCCGACTTGGCTCAGATGCTGCTGGACGACGACCGGGTCGCGCCGATCGGCCTGGGTGCCCGCGACACGCTCCGGCTCGAGGCCGGATTGTGCCTCTATGGCAACGACATCGACGAGACCACGTCGCCGGTCGAGGCCGGGCTCTTATGGTCCATCGGCAAGCGCCGGCGGACCGAGGGCGGCTTCCCGGGCGACAGCGTCATTCAGCAACAGATCGCCGACGGCCCGGCGCGGCGGCGTGTCGGCATCCGGCCCGAAGGCCGTGCGCCCGCCCGGGCCCACACGGTGGTCAACGATGAGGCCGGCGCACAGGCCGGCGAAATCACCTCGGGCGGCTTCAGCCCGTCGCTGCAGGCGCCCATCGCCATGGGCTATGTGCGGACCGGCCTGGCGAAGGCCGAGACCAAGCTGTCGCTCGACGTGCGCGGCAAGGCGGTGCCGGCGGAGGTGGTCAAGATGCCGTTTGTCCAGAAACGCTATTCCGGCAAATAGGCTTTACCGATCAGGGAATATGGAGGGGACCAAGTCATGAGCAACGTAAAGTATTCGAAGGACCACGAGTGGATCGCCATGGACGGCGATGTCGGCACGATTGGAATCACGGAGTACGCCCAGGAGCAGTTGGGCGACGTGGTGTTCGTGGAACTGCCCGACGTAGGACGCGAAATCAGCAAGGGCGATGATTTCGCCGTGGTCGAATCGGTCAAGGCGGCCAGCGAGATCTACGCCCCGGTGAGCGGCGAAATCGTCGAGGCCAACGAGGCGCTCAACGACAACCCGGCGCTGATCAACGAAAGCGCCATGGGTGACGGCTGGATCGTCAAGGTCAAGCTCTCCGATACCGGCGAGTTGGATGACTTGATGGACGCCGGCGCCTATCAGGAGATGCTCAAGGAGCTCGAATAATGCGTTATCTGCCGCTGACCCACGCGGACCGGTCGGCCATGCTGTCGGCCATCGGGGTCGACAGTATCGACGACCTGTATCAGGACGTGCCGGACGAGGTGCGTCTGGCCGAACCGCCCGACCTGCCCCATCACAAGGGCGAGATGGAAGTGGAGGGCATCCTGCGCGGTCTGGCCGACAAGAGCGTCAGTCCGGCAAGCGTGCCGACCTTCATCGGTGCCGGCGCCTACCGCCATCACATCCCGGCGACGGTCGATCATCTGATCCAGCGCTCGGAATTCCTCACCGCCTACACACCCTATCAGCCGGAAATCAGCCAGGGCACGTTGCAGGCCCTGTTCGAATTCCAGACCCAGGTGGCCCTGATCACCGGCATGGACGTGGCCAACGCCTCCATGTACGACGGCGCGACGTCGTGCGCCGAAGCCGCGTTGATGGCCTGCCGCATCACCCGCCGGGACAAGATCGTCATGGCCGGCAGTGTGCACCCCCATTACCGCGAGGTTACGGAAACCACGGTCAAGTTCACCGACCTGACCGTGACCGCGTCGCCGGCCGATGCCGATGGCGCGGAAGACCTGCTGGCGCTGGTCGACGACGACACGGCCTGCGTCGTCGTGCAGAACCCCTCCTTCTTCGGCCACATCGCCGACCTGCGCCCCCTGGCCGAGGCGTGCCACGCCAAGAAGGCGCTGCTGATCGTCGTGGTGACCGAGGTGGTGTCCCTGGGCGCGGTCATGTCGCCGGGCGCCATGGGCGCCGATATCGTGGTCGGCGAGGGCCAATCGATCGGCGTTCCCGCCAGCTTCGGCGGCCCTTATGTCGGGCTGCTGGCGACCCGGGACAAATACGTTCGACAATTGCCGGGCCGCCTGTGCGGCGAGACCGTCGACCAGGACGGCAAGCGCGGTTTCGTGCTGACCCTGTCGGCCCGCGAACAGCACATCCGGCGCGAAAAGGCGACCAGCAACATCTGCACCAACGCCGGCCTGTGTTCGCTGGCCTTCACCATCCACATGGCGCTGCTGGGCGGGAAGGGTTTCAAGCAGTTGGCGCAACTGAACCACGCCCGCGCGGTGCAGCTCTCCGATCGCCTGGCCGGCGTCGGCGGCGTGGACGTCGTGAACGCAAGCTTTTTCAACGAGTTCACGGTGCGTCTGAGCAAACCGGCGGCCGAGGTGGTCGAGGCCCTGGCGGCCAGGAACATACTCGCCGGCGTGCCGGTGTCGCGGCTGCTGCCGGATGCCGGTCTCGACGACCTGATGCTGGTGGCGGCGACGGAGCTGAATTCGGAACAGGATATTGACGCCCTGTCGGGCGGACTGGCGGAGGTGCTGTCATGATGAACAAGCAAGGACGCCCGACCCAGCCCGCCGCCGGCGACGGCAGCGCGCCGGCCACCACGTACACGGGCAACCGCGGCCTCGACATGGAGGAACCGCTGCTGTTCGAGATGGGCCAGGACGAGACCACCGGTGTCGACCTGCCCGACGCGCCCGAGACTGCATCCAAGCTCGGCGGCCTCGAACGCAACGGGGACATCGGCCTGCCGGGCGTATCGGAACCGCGCGTGCTGCGCCACTTCGTCCGCCTGAGCCGCAACAACTACGCCATCGATTCCGGGCTCTATCCGCTGGGCTCGTGCACCATGAAGCACAACCCCCGGCTCAACGAGAAAACCGCCCGCCTGCCGGGGCTGGGCGATTTGCACCCCATGCAGCCGACCTCCACGGTTCAAGGCGCGTTGGAGCTGATGGATAGCCTGGCCCACTGGCTCAAGACGATGACCGGCATGCCGGCCGTCGCCCTGTCGCCGGGCGCGGGCGCCCATGGCGAGCTGTGCGGCCTGATGGCCATCCGCGCCGCCCACGACGCCGCCGGCAGCTCCCGCAGCCGTGTGCTGGTGCCGGAATCGGCGCACGGCACCAATCCGGCGACGGCGGCCATGTGCGGCTACAGCGTCGACGCCATCGCCGCCGACGACCGCGGCCGGGTCGACCTCAAGGCCTTCGAGGCCAAGCTGGACGACGACGTGGCCGGCATCATGCTGACCAACCCCAACACCTGCGGGTTGTTCGAGAACGACGTGGTGCGCATCGCCGACGCCCTGCACGAAGCGGGCGGCTATTTCTACTGCGACGGGGCCAACTTCAACGCCATCATGGGCCGGGTGCGGCCGGGCGACCTGGGCGTCGACGCCATGCACCTGAACCTGCACAAGACCTTTTCGACGCCCCACGGCGGCGGCGGGCCGGGTTCGGGCCCGGTGGTGTTCTCGGAGGCGCTCGCGCCGTTCGCGCCCGTGCCCTACGTGGTGCACGGCGAGAACGGTTTCGAGCTGGTGGAAGCCGAAGGGGACGACGGCCAGACGTTCGGCCGGCTGAAAGGTTTCCACGGTCAGATGGGCATGTTCATCCGGGCGCTGACCTACATGCTGAGTCACGGGGCCGACGGCCTGCGCCAGGCGGCCGAGGATTCGGTGCTGTCGGCCAATTACATCCTGGCCCGGGTGCAGGACGTCATGTCGCCGGCCTTCGACGGCCCGTGCATGCACGAATGCCTGATCGACGATACGTTCCTGGCCGACACCGGCGTCACCACGCTGGACTTCGCCAAGGCTATGATCGACGAGGGCTACCACCCCATGACCATGTACTTCCCGCTGGTGGTGCACGGCGCCATGCTGATCGAGCCGACGGAAAGCGAGAGCAAGGAAAGCCTCGACCTGTTCGCCGATACGCTGCGCTTCCTGACGGAAAAGGCCAAACAGGGCGACACGGCCCGGTTCGAACAGGCGCCGATGCTGGCGCCCCGGCGCCGCCTCGACGAAACCGCGGCGGCGCGCAAGCCCAAGCTGCGCTGGCGCCCGCCGGAACCGGCCCGGGCCGCCGAGTAACCGGCCGCAAGGGATCCTCCCGCCGCCCAACACACCCAGGGCGGCACAAAGCAAAGCCCCGCTCGCGAGAGCGGGGCTTTTTTTTGCTCAAACACGGCCCGGACTTAGGTAGGTGATGGATGTCCCTCGGATTGCGGGGCGTCGTCGCAGATGTCGTGCCAGGCCGGTTTCTCGGATACGAACTCGTGGAACTGGTTCCTGATGCCGATGTCCGAGTCCAGGGCATTGGCCGCGATCGGGAAACTGTCCTCATCCGAGAGGATTTCGCCGAGCGACGTGCCGCAGATCCTGCAAAAGCATCGGCCGTATTTGTAGGGCGCGGCGGGCTGATAGAGCGCCACGTGTTCCTTGCCTTGGATCCACTGCAGGTGTTCTTTCCTGACGAAGACGATGGTGCTGGCGCCGGCCTTGCGGCAGCGCGAGCAGTGACATGTGCCCATCATGGACGGTTCGGACGTCAGCCTGAACTTGACCGCGCCGCAGCAGCAGCTTCCCTCGATCATTCCCGCGTGCTCCTTGTTCAATAGGATGTGTTGAGGAGAACAATATAGGAACACAGCGGGGCGGACAATTTCAAAGGCCGGCCAAGATTGGCCGTTTCGTCCAAAAGACTTGCCCGTTCGTCCATAAAAAAGCCCCGCTCGAGAAGCGGGGCCTTTTTACGTCCGGATGAACCGGCGGAACTCAGTGCAGCTTGCCGCGCAGGTCCGAAATGGCGGCGTCGACCAGGGCGTCGGCCTTGTCGGCGGCCAGGTCGTCCTGCATCACCCGGCGGGCGGCATTGACGGCCAGGTCGACAGCGGCGGCGCGCACGTCCTGGACGGCCTGGGCCTCGGCCTGGGCGATCTTCGCTTCCGCCTGGGCGGTGCGCCGTTCCATCAGGTCGGCCAGGTCCTTGCTGGCCTGTTCGGCGTGGCGCTTGGCTTCCGCCTCGGCATGGGCGACGATGTCCTCGGCTTCCTTGGCCGCGTTGCGGGTCTTGCGCTGATAGTCGGCGAACAGGGCCTGGGCTTCCTCGCGCAGACGCTGGGCTTCGTCCAGGTCGTTGCGGATCTTCTCGGCCCGCTCATCCAAGAGCTTGGTGATCATGCCGGGGAGCTTGAAATAGATGGCGACCCCGATGAAGCCGGCGAAGGCGACGGCGACCCAGAATGATTCGTCAAACATCTATTTGCCCCCGCTCATCTCGGCATCGATCGCCCTGGCGATCGCCGCGCTATCGGGTTCGCTGTTCAGCAGCTTGCCGACCACGCCCGAAGCCACGTCGACGGCGATTTCCCGCACGTGGGACATCGCGTCCTCGCGGGCGGCCGCGATGCGGGCTTCCGCTTCCTGGGCCTTGGCGTTGAGCTCGGCATCGACCTCGGCCTTGCGCTCGGCCGCGTCGGCAGCCAGCTTCTCGTGCATGTCCGCGGCGATGGCGTGGGCCTTGCTGCGGGCTTCGTCGAGGGCCGCTTCATAGTCGGCCAGCGCCTTCTCCGAATCGGACTTCAGCTTTTCGGCCTGGTCCAGATCGTCGGCGATGCGCTGCTGGCGCTCTTCCAGCACTTCGCCGACCCGGGGCAGCGCCACCTTGGACAGCACGATGTACAGGAAGATGAAGGTGATCGCCAACCACACCAACTGGGGCGCAAAGGTGGCAATATCTAATTGGGGCATTGCCCGGTCTCCGTCTGCGGGCCGGTCACATGACCGGCCCTACCGTACCGATGCGGTTCGATTAAAACGCGAACAGAATCAGCATCGCGATCACCAGCGCGAACAGCGCGATCGCTTCGGTCAGGGCAAAGCCCAGCAGCACGTTACCGAAGACCTTCGGCGCGGCGGCGGGGTTGCGGACGGCGGCGGCGGTGTAGCTGCCGAAGATGTTACCGATACCGACACCGACACCGGCGAGGGCGATGGTGGCAAGTCCGGCGCCAATCAGCTTTGCGGCTTCAGCTTCCATGGTTCGAGTTCCTCTTTATCAGATATAGGGTGGAATGGACGTTAGTTAAGACGATCAGTGCCCCGGATGCAGCGCATCGTGCAGGTAGAGACAGCTGAGAATGGTGAAGACGTAGGCCTGCAGCAGGGCGATGCCGATTTCCAGGCCGGTCAGGGCGACGATGAACAAGAGAGGCGCCCAGCCCAGCCAAACTCCCAGGCTTACGACGAAACCGCCGAACACCTTCAACATGGTGTGTCCCGCCATCATGTTGGCGAACAGACGCACCGACAGGCTGATGGGGCGGACGAAATAGGAAATGATCTCGATCGGCACCAGCAGCAGCAACAGCACCGGCGGCACGCCCGACGGCACGAACAGGCGCAGGAAGCCGGCGCCGTTCTTGGCGAAGCCGATGATCGTCACGCCGATGAAAACGACGAACGCCATGGCGAAGGTGACGATGATGTGGCTGGTGGTGGTGAACGAGTAGGGCAGCATGCCCAGCAGGTTGCTGAACAGGATGAAGATGAACAGCGTGAAGATGAACGGGAAGTACTGCCGACCGCCGGAGCCGACATTCTCTGTCAGCATGTTGGCAATAAACTCGTAGCACAGTTCCGCAATCGACTGCATCCGGCCCGGTACCATGGCCCGGCCGCGCATGCTCAATGTCATGAACGCCGTGATCAAGACGACGGCAGTCACCATCCAGGCGGCGGAATTCGTAAAGGACACATCCACGCCGCCGATCCAAATCTCGATCAGGGTCTTGATATCGAATTGTGCAAGGGGGCTACTTTTTTCCGCCACGTTTGCTGTCCGTTCCATCATCTGACGCCTGGCTGGCGTCATCCCTTTGATCTTCGTCCCACGCCGCCTTGTTGATCGCCGCGGCAGCGCGGTAGACATTGCGAAAACCCGCTCCCGCTCCCAACAGGAAGAACAGGATGAGAAAGATCGGCATGGTGTCCAACCAGGTGTCGAGCAACCAACCGATCCCGCCTCCGAACGCGACCGCAACGACCATCTCAATGGCGATCCGCCACGCCCAGTTCTGGGCCCGGGTGTTCTCCGCGCGGGGGCTGTCGGGTCCGTCCTCTTGGTGTTCGGCCCTAGCCGCCCTGAGGCGCGCATCCAGGTCTTTCAGCGCGTCGGGCTTGCGGTCATCACCCATCGGAAAAATCGCTCAGAAGATCGCGCCGAACCCGGTCGGGTCCGGCAGGAGCCTTGCCGAAGGCGGCGCCAACTTACGGGCAGGCATAGCCCCTGTCAAGGCGCGATTATGACACACCTGTAGGGGGGTGTAAGGCGCAGAAATCTTGAGTTTTTTGCCTCGCGATTCGGGCCGGATCGGCGGCCGGGTCAAGCCGATTCCCGCATCGCCTCGGCGGCCTCCAGATCGACCGACACGAGCTGCGAAATACCGCGCTCCGCCATGGTCACGCCATAGAGCCGGTCCATGGCCGCCATGCTGATGGGATTGTGGGTCACCGTCAGGAAGCGGGTGGCGCCCGAGCGGCCCAGTTCCTCGACCAGATTGCATAGCCGCTCGACATTCGTGTCGTCGAGCGGCGCGTCCACTTCGTCGAGCACGCAGATCGGCGCCGGATTGGTCAGGAACACGGCGAACAGCAGCGACAGTGCGGTCAGGGCCTGTTCGCCGCCCGACAGCAGCGACATGACCTGCAGGCGCTTGCCGGGCGGGCTGGCCAGGATTTCCAGGCCGGCTTCCAGCGGGTCGTCGGATTCGGTCAGCTTGAGGTGGGCCTGACCGCCGCCGAACATGCGGACGAACAGTTCCTGGAAGTGCTTGTCCACTTCCTCGAAAGCCGCCAGCAGCCGTTGCCGGCCTTCCCGGTTGAGGTTGGAAATGGCCTGGCGCAGCTTGGCGATGGCCGCCTCCAGGTCGCTGCGCTCGGACAGCAGGGATTCGATCTGCTCGCCGACCTCCTGCGCTTCCATGTCGGCGCGCAGGTTGACGGGGCCCATATTGTCCCGTTCCTTTTTCAGGCGTTCCAGCTTGCGTTCGGTGGATTCAAGGTCGGGCAGTTCCTCGTCTTCCTTGATCTCGGCCGCCGCCAGGACACCTTGCGGTTCGCACTCCAACTCCTCGCGGATGCGCTGGGTCAGGTCGGTCAGAACCTCGCCGGCGTGCTCGGCGTCGCTTTGCAGCCGGGCCCGGTTTTCCCGGCTCTCACCCAGCGCCTGTTCGGCCATGCGCAAGGCCTTGTCCCGTTCGGCCAGATCGTTTTCGGCCTGCGCCAGGGCATCGGCCGCCTCGTTGCGCACGCTTTCGGCCTCGCCGATGCGGTCCAGCAGGGCGGCACGCTGTGCGGCGATTTCGGCCGGTTTGTCCTGCCACGAGGCCAGTTCCGTCCGGGCATCCTCGCGCCGCTCGGTCAGGGCCCCGGTTTGCCGCTCGGCGTCGTCCGAGCGCAACTGCCAGGCCTGTTTCTCCTGCTCGATCTGACCCAGCCGTTTGGCCCGGGTCTCGGCCTCGCGCACGATCCGGTCCCGCTCGGCCCGGGCTTCCGCCGTGGTTTCCCGCAACTGCTCGGTGGCGCGACGGGCCTCGGTCAGTTCGCCGTGCAAAACGTCTTCCTGCGGCAGTTCGGCCGCGGCTTCGGTGGCGTCGCGCCGGGCATCGATCGCCTCTTCCCGCTCCGCGCGGGTGCTTTCCGCGTTTTCCTGCAAAGACGCGATCTTCGAGCGCCGCGCCGCTTCGGCCGCGGCGGCCTGGGTCTGACGGCCCTGTGCGTCGCGCAGGGCGCGGTCGGCCTGCCGTGCGGTTTCGCGGGCGTCCTTCTCGGCGGACGCGGCCCGGGCGACATCCGCCTTGGCCTTGTCGAATTGGCCTTGGGCGGCGGCCAGCCGGCGTTCGGCGTCGGTCAGTTCGACCCGGACTTCCTCCAGGCGGTTGCGCTGGGCCAGCCGGGCGGCGGCGGCGGTGCCTTCGGCGCCGGCGACGAAACCGTCCCAGCGCCACAGGGTGCCGTCCTTGCTCACCAGGCGCTGTCCCTGCACCAGTTGCGGCACCAGGGCGGCGGCCTGTTCCGCGTCGACGATGCCGATCTGGCTCAAACGGCGGGACAAGGCGTCCGGTGCCTTGACGTGGTTGCTCAGCGCATCGGCGCCGGCGGGCAGGGGCGGCGTATGAGCCAGAGGGGGCAGCGAACGCCAGTGCACCGGCGCGGCTTCGTCCGCGGGCGCCTGCAGGTCGTCACCAAGGGCGGCGCCCAGGGCCGCTTCCAGGCCCGGCGTCACCGTGATCGCATCGATCAGGGGCGGCCACATCTCGTCGGAATGATCGGCCACCAGTTCCGCCAGCGCCCGTTCCTCCGCCTGCAACTTCGCGACGGCGGACTGGTTGCTCTGCAGGGTGTCCCGTGCCTCGGCTTCGACGCCCTGGCTTTCCAGGCGCTTGCGCTCGGCGTTTTCCGCTGCGTCGTGCGCGGCATCGCTGCGCGACTTCAGACCGGTGATTTCCACGTCCAGAGCTTCGCCGCCGTCACCGCCGCCCTGGGCGATCAGGGCCTCGTGCTCCTCGCCGATCTGGCGCAGGCGCTGGTCGAACCGTTCGATCTGCTGTTCGGCCTGGCGGATCTGCCGCTCAATGGCCTGGCGCTGGGCGTTGACCTGGGCGACCCGCTGGGAGACGTCGTCCAGCACGGTTTGCTGCGACGCCAGTGTCCGCTGGCACTCGGCCAGCGTGTCGTCGGCTTCGGCGCGGGCATCGGCCTCGGCGGCCTGACCCGCCGTCAATTGCCCGGCTTCCTCTTGCAGGCGGGCCATGTTGTCTTCCGCTTCCCGCTTGCGGTGCTGCTCCCGTTCGCTGTCCGCGCCGATCTGTTCCAGGCGCTGCTGCAGTTGCGCCGTCGCGTCCTTGGCCCGCTGTTCCTCGGCGTCCAGGTTTTCCCGCGCCACCGAAAGGCGATGCAGCGAGGCCGCCGCTTCGGCTTCCTTCTCGCGCAAGGGCGGGACGGCCTGGCCGGCATTGGCCTGGGCGGTCGATGCGGCGGCGGCGGCCTGGGTCAGTTCCGCGACCTTGGCTTCCAGTTCCGCAAGCTTGGCCTGAACGGCGTCACGGGCATCGACGGCCGCCGTCCAGCGTAGGTGGAACATGATCGATTCGGCCCGGCGGATATGGCCCGAGATATTGCGGTACCGGGTGGCCTGGCGGGCCTGGCGCTTCAAGCCCTGCAGTTGGGATTCCAGGGACTGGATGACGTCGTCCAGCCGTTCCAGGTTGGTATCGGCGGCGCGCAGGCGCAGTTCGGCTTCGTGGCGGCGCGAGTGCAGGCCGGTGATGCCGGCGGCCTCTTCCAGCAACGCCCGCCGCTCCGTCGGTTTGGCGCCGATCAGGGCGCCGACCCGGCCCTGGCTGACCATGGCGGTGGAATGGGCGCCGGTCGCCAGGTCGGCGAACAGCAGCTGCACGTCCTTGGCCCGCACCTCGCGGCCGTTGATCCGGTATGTGGAACCCGATTCCCGGGCGATCTGCCGGGTGATCTCGATTTCGTCCGTTTCGTTGAACTGGGCCGGCGCCTGGCGGTCGGAATTATCCAGGACCAGGGTGACTTCGGCCAGATTGCGTGACGGCCGGGTCGCGGTGCCGGAGAAGATGACGTCGTCCATGGCGCCGCCGCGCATCTTCTTGGCCGACGTCTCGCCCATCACCCAGCGGAGCGCCTCCACCAGATTGGATTTTCCGCAACCGTTGGGTCCTACGACACCTGTCAGACCCGGCTCAATGTGTACTTCCGTCGGTTCGACGAAGGATTTGAAGCCGGTAATTTTCAGCCGGGTAAACTGCAAGGTGTCTCCATAACTGTTAGGACGCGGGCAACAAATCGTCGATGATTTCGCTGAATTCCTCGAGCGACATGGCGCCTGCGTAGGTTTTGCCGTTGATCACGAAGCTCGGAGTCGAGCCGATTTCATGTTTTTCCGAGCCTTCGAGGCGCCGGTTGAGAATCTCGTCACCCAGGGTCTGATTGGCGACACAGGCCTCGAACTTTTCCCGGCCGATGCCGGCGAACCGCACGATCTTGGCCAGTTGCTGTGTCGGGTCCTGTTCGCGGGACCAGCTGGCCTGCCGGGCGAACAGCATGTCGAGGGTCGGAAAGAAGCGTTTCTCGCCGGCGCAGCGGGCCAGCTTGGAGGCGACGAAGGCGTTGCGGTCGAGCGGAAACTCCCGGAACACGAACCGCGCCTTGCCGGTATCGACGTACTTTTCCTTGAGGCCCTTGAACGTCTGTTGGTGGAACGTGGCGCAGTGCGGGCAGGTCATCGAGGCGTATTCGATGATGGTCACCGGCGCATCGGGCTTGCCCAGGACCATATCGCCCTTGGCGTAGTCCAGGTCACCCGCCGCCCACGACGGTCCGGCCGCCAGAACCGTCGCGGTTCCCGCCATCAAACCCAGTACTGTTCGCCGTTCTAGGGGCACGATGCGCTCCAGACCACAATATGTAGTGGCAGTATAATTTTTCATCCCGACCTCCTCAACACGTCAGATTCAGTTATCAACAAGATTTTTGTGGCGGAACGAAGGCCGAAAATTAACCTTTGAATCGCGCCATCAACGGCGGATTCGGGCCGATTTCGTTCCAAACGGGTAGAATTCATTGGCGCGCCAGCACCTCGCGGCCCAGGGATTCGAGGGCGTGGCGCAGGCCGTCGTCCTTGGTTCCGGCGACGGCTTCGTCCAACAGGGCCCGCTCGCGCTCGGTCAGGGGGCGTACCGGTTTACGGACTTTCGGCGTCGCTCGGATCACCGGCCCCTGCACGATGGTCAGGCGCTCGACCACCTTATAGCCGTAAAATCCGTTGACCCGCTCGATGACCAGGGGGGCCAGGTGCTGCAGTTCCAGCGCCAGCGGTCCGTCGACCCGCACCTTCAAAGTACCGTGGCCGTTCTCATTCTTCGGAAAATAGAGAGATTCCGGGCAACTTTGCCGGGACAGGGCCTCGCCGACGATGCTTTGCCAGCTATGCACCACGTCGCCGACGGCAAAGCCCTTCCGCTTCATGGCGGTTTTCGTCACCTTGGGCAGGACGCTGGCCAGGCCGACCGGCTTGCGCATGCGTTTGTCTTTGTCGCTCATCGGGGCGGGTACGTTGTCGATTGGGCCGATGGGTCAAGTATGCCATATGTAGAGGGTTATCTGGGCCAGACCGAATGATTTTTCCGTGAGCGCACCCGCTTCCCCGACGAAACCCGAAGACCTGCGGCGCCGGTTGCTGGCTTGGTACGACCGCGAGCGGCGCGACCTGCCCTGGCGGGCCCAACCGGGTGAGACCGCCGATCCCTATCATGTCTGGCTCAGCGAAATCATGCTGCAGCAGACCACGGTGGCGGCGGTGCAGGGCTATTTCCGCGATTTCATCACCCGCTGGCCCACGGTCCACGATCTGGCCGCCGCCGACCTGGACGGCGTGCTGACGGCATGGCAGGGGCTCGGCTACTACGCCCGCGCCCGCAACCTGCACAAATGCGCCTGGATCGTGGCGGCGGAGCATGGCGGCCGGTTTCCCGACGACGAACGGCAGTTGCTGGGTTTACCCGGCATCGGCCGCTATACCGCCGCCGCCATTGCCGCGATCGCCTTCGGCCAGGCGACAACGGTGGTGGACGGCAATGTGGAGCGGGTGGTGGCCCGGCTGTTCCGGGTGCGCGATCCGCTGCCGGGTGCGAAGACCGCGCTCTACGATTTGGCGGACACTCTGACCGGTGCGCACCGGCCCGGCGATTTCGCCCAGGCCATGATGGACCTGGGCGCCACGGTCTGCACGCCGCGCCGGCCCGATTGCGCCCGCTGTCCGCTGCAGGCTGACTGCCAAGCCGCCGCGGCGGGCGACGCGGCCCAACTGCCGCGCAAGGCGCCGAAGAAGAAACGCCCGGTACGACGGGGCGTGGTGTTCTGGGCCGAACGGCCCGACGGCGCCGTGCTGTTGCGCCGCCGGCCGGAACAGGGCCTGCTCGGCGGCATGATGGAGTTTCCCGGCACGCCCTGGACCGATGAGGACTGGGGTGCGGAAACGGCGGCGGGTCATGCGCCGATACCGGCGGACTGGGATGTGTTGCCGGGCCGGGTCGTGCACGTGTTCACCCATTTCCGGCTGGAACTCACCGTGCTGCGTGGGACGGCCGACGGCGGTGATGCCGATGGCGTGTGGGTGCGGCCCGATGAGTTCGGCGGCTATGCCCTGCCGACGGTGATGAAGAAGGTGGCGCGGCACGCCATCAGGGCGTAGCCGATTAGTTCAATTCGGCCCGCAGCTTCTGGCGCAGCACGTCGATCGGCACCGGTTTGCCTTCCACGTCGAAATGCCAGAAGGTCCAGCCGTTGCAGGCGTCGGCGCCCTGCACGTGGGCGCCGATGCGGTGGATCGAACCGGTGGCGTCGGTGCACACCAGGCTGCCGTCGGCGCGCACCTTGGCGGCGTAACGCTTGGCCCGGTCGGTAAGAATGTCGCCCGCGGTCAACAGTCCGCGCTCGACGACCCAGCCGAACGGGATGCGCGGTTCGCTCTTCTTCGACCGCGTCACCTCCAGCTGTTCTGGGGACATGGGAATGACTTGTGCCAATCGTTGCTCCGCTACGTTGATGTACTTTTCTTCCCGCTCGATACCCAGGTAACGGCGGCCAAGCCGCTTGGCCACGGCGCCGGTGGTGCCGGTGCCGAAGAACGGGTCGAGCACCAGGTCGCCGGGATTGGTCGACGACAGGATGACCCGGTAGAGCAGGGCCTCGGGTTTTTGCGTTGTGTGGGCCTTTTCGCCGTCCACCTTCAGCCGTTCGCGTCCGGAACAGATCGGCAGCAGCCAGTCCGAGCGCATCTGCAGGTCCTCGTTGAGGGCCTTCATGGCTTCGTAGTTGAAGGTGTAGCGTTTGTGGTTCTGGCTCTTGGCGCACCAGATCATGGTTTCGTGGGCGTTGGTGAAGCGCCGGCCACGGAAATTGGGCATCGGGTTGTTCTTGCGCCAGATCACGTCGTTGAGGATCCAGAAGCCGAGATCCTGCACGGCGGCGCCGACCCGGAAAATGTTGTGGTACGACCCGATCACCCAGATGGTGCCGTCGTCCTTGAGGATGCGCCGGGCCTCGCCGAGCCAGGCGCGGGTGAACTGATCGTATGCCTCGAAGGTGTCGAATTTGTCCCAATGATCGTCGACCGCGTCGACCTTCGAGTTGTTGGGACGGCGCAGATCACCCGACAACTGCATGTTGTACGGCGGGTCGGCGAAAATCACATCGACGGACCGGTCGGGCAAAGCCTTGAGGTGTTCGATGCAGTCGCCCCGCAGGATGGTATCCGACGGCGCCGACGGGCCTGGCTGTTTGGTGCGGCGAGCCATAAGCCGGCATCCTGATTCGCCCGGACTCCCGCGTCAACAAAAAAATGCAGAGATTCAAGAAGTTACGGACACGTTTTGAGTCGTGAATTGACCAAACGCCGCGAAACCATGGGCCATATGTCCGTTTGCCGTTCTAGAGCAGTTCCTCTTTAGATGGAAGCATTCTGACGGAGCGTATTGGCGCCAAGGCCAAGGCTGGTGGTGAAGGCCATACCCGGGGTATGGCCGAGACGGCAGCCGCCGGATTTGGCGCCAAGACGCCCGTCCCTCCGGGTTTCCGAGCGGCCGCCCCCCAACGGCGTCAGACGGCTTGCGCG
>JANQFL010000092.1 GCA_028277845.1 Sneathiellales bacterium | reverse complement strand
CTTGCGCGATGCCCGGCATCGCGCGGCCCCGTCTTCCTGGTGGATGGGCAGGCCGCTCGAGAAACAGAATGGATTCCATCTAAAGAGGAACTGCTCTAGACGAATTTCATACGAAAGGCGTCCGCATGGGGCACAACACGACCGACGGACGGCGACGGAAAATGTGCCGTCATGACCAGCGTATCGGTGTCCACGTGCTGATCCAGGAAACGCCGGCGTGTGGCGCGCGCCAAATCGGGATCGCCATCGGACACGGCGCGCCAATCCGGTTCGGCGCACTGGACCGGCGAATGCATGAGATCACCCATCAACACGGCCTGTTGGCCGTTCGAGGCAAGATGTATCGTCACGTGTCCCGGTGTATGTCCCGGTGTCGGTTCCAGCCAAACCTGATCGTCGAGTGCATGATCCATGGCAACGATAACGCCCTGCCCTGCGTCCATCACGGGCACCACGTTTTCCATGAATGTTGAATCGGCCAAGCCCTGGCGATGTTCGAATTCCTCGCGTGCGAACAGATATCTTGCCTTGGGGAATGTCGGCACCCAGCGGCCGTCGACAAGCTGCGTATTCCAGCCCGTGTGATCCAGATGCATATGGGTGCACAAAACAAAGTCCACATCCGCGGGTCCAACACCGGCTGCGGCCAGCCGCTGCATCCAGGTCAAGTCGTTGCGGTTATGCCACGGCGCAAAGAATGTATTGGACTTGCAGTTGCCGACGCAGGTATCGACCAGAATCGTATGCCGGGATGTGCGGACCAGATAGGTTTGCACCGGAAGCACCATGCGGCCTGTGTCCGGACACAAGGCCCAGGGTTCCAGCCATTGCCGGTGTCGGGCGATGTCCTCCCTCGCGGCATCGGGCAACATGTCGCTGATCGGTATAAACAAGTCCTCCAGCTCAACGATGCGTTGGACATGAATGTCGCCGACTTGAAATTGGTCCATGGAGTGCCTGCCGTCCGTTGCTTTTCGAAACGGCACGCTACCGGCTTGCAGGCCACGGCTCAAGTTATGTTGGCCAGTCGGACCATTTCACCTTACTGGCTACGGACACTTTCGGGGCAAAGGCCGGACCGATAGGCTGTCGTTTCGTTCGCCTACGCTTACTCGACTGAAACGCATGTGCGATCTCCCGGTCCGCGTGTGACGAAGGAGGTTCAGGCATTTGCTTCGTCAAACACGCGAACGGAAGATTACCGCTGGTACAGAAACTGTCTCACTGACATAAGCGGACGGTTCAGGCAGCCTTTTTGAGGCGTTGCTCCGTTTCCGTACCGATCGGATCCAGGCCCAGGGCCAGCCGGCCGGTGAATTCGTGCTGGCGTTTTTCTTGCAGCGGATGGAACTGCACCGCATGGGCGTCACGCACCAGCCGTTCCAGCCCGAAGGCAGAGTAGAACCCAGCGCCGCCTGCTGTTTCCAACGCCTTTTCCGCCGTCTCGATGACGGCCTTGGCGGCAATGGATTTGCGTACAAGGATGGCGTTGGCGGTTTCGGGCACGGGCTCGAACCGGCCATCGTCGGCAATGGCGATCATTGCATCGGCGGCGATCTGAGCCGTCGTCAGCAGATTGGTCAACTCGCCCATCTGGAAAACTGTCGCCGGATCGTCCGTGCGTTTCACGGCCTGGCGGGTTGCGATTTCCACCGCAGCTTCGGCAACACCCACATAGGCCGATATGATCAGCGGCATGGCCACAGTCAGAATGACATTGAACGCCGGATGGTAGGCCGCGCGGGGCCGGCGCAGAACGACCGCTTCGTCGGGTACGAACACTTTGTCGAAGATGAGGGTTTCGGACCCGGTGGCGCGCATGCCCATAGTCTGCCAGTCGCCGCCGAGAGAAACCCCGTCACTGGCCAGCGACACCGGGAAGTGCAGCACCTGCGGGCCATCCTTGGGATCGTCGTATGCCGCAGAGGTTACAGCGATATCTCCTTTGGGAGAGCCGCTGGCAAAGGGTTTTCGCGCACTCACCAGGAATCCGCCGTCGGTGCGTTCGCAACTGCCGTTGGACGCCAGCCAGTCGTTCGCGCCCGTACTGACCAGAATAGTCTCGTCCGCCGCGACTTTCTCCAGCAGTTTCTGTCCAGGCTTACCGTTGCGACAATTAAATACCGCCGCCGCAACAAGGTGCTGATGCATCGCCAGTGGCAAGGCCGTCTCGCCGCTATGACGCGCCAAGCCGCGAATGAAGGCGCACATCGCGCTATGGGTGACGCCGCCGCCACCCAATTCCCTGGGGACCTGAGCCGAGAATATCTTGCGGGTGCGCAATGCCTGATAGTGATCGGCGACGAACGCCGCTTCCCGGTCGCGTTCCGCCGCGCCTTCCGCAAACTGCGGGCCCAGTTCGGTCAATATGGCCTGAAGATCGATGTCTGTGCTCATGGTTCGAAACTCCCTTGGTCTCAAATCTCTAAGCGTATCGTGACGCCGTTTGGCGACAGTTCGCAACTTCAATATGTGAAGTTGCCAGAAGTACAGGACCGGCCTATCGTTTCGACATGGCACAACAAAAAGGATATGGGCAGTTCTGCCCTGTCTCGCGGGCGGCCGAGATCCTCGCCGAGCGCTGGACGCCTCTGGTGATACGCGAACTGTTGTGTGGCAGTGTACGCTTCAACGATCTGCAACGTGGCGTACCACGGATGTCGTCGGCACTCTTGTCACGGCGATTGAAAGACCTGGAGTTCGCCGGCATCGTTGAACGCAATCCTGCCGCCAAGGGCCGCGGCTGGGAATATTGTGTCACCGATGCCGGCCGTGAATTGCTGCCGGTGCTGCAAGGCATGGGAAACTGGGCGCAGCGCTGGCTTCGTCAGGACCTAACGGTGGAGGACAACCTCGATCCGAATTTATTGATGTGGGACGTCAGCCGCCGGGTCACCGACGTCGGTATTCCGACGAATCGCCGATTCACGGTGTTGTTCGAATATACCGGCGTGCCCGCCAACCGGCGACATTACTGGCTGGTGTTCGATCGTGGTACCCCCGACCTTTGCATCAAGGACCCCGGATTCGATGTCGATCTCTACGTCACATCCTCAATCCGTACCATGGTGGAGATTTGGCTCGGCCATGAGACGATTGCCGGCGCCAGACGCAACGACAAGCTGGAATTGGAAGGATCGCGCAAGGACATCAACGCGTTCGGCAACTGGTTTTCCTTGAGCGTGTTTGCCGAGGCCGGACGCGAGTCACCCGGCCCCGTGGGCGGTCAGTGATATCGGATGGATTAATCCAAAGACTTGTCACTCGTTCATGCAGGCGTCAAGCCACTCAACCGCGTCTGATCGGCTGCACTTGATCATTGTCCGCAATCCGGTATCAACGGTTCACGCGCATGTCTACGACGCGGCCGTTGTTACCCGGTTCAAACGATACTGTCATGCCATCCCCTGACGTCGTCTTTTTGTGACAATATTGTGTGGTCTCCACGACAGGGGCCGCAAGCTGCACTTGCGCCTGCGCATTCCCATAAACTAGGATTTTTGGCAGATTGCAAGGCCGCGCCGGTTTAAGCCACAGCCTATGTGGATCGCACGAGGACCTTGGTTTTGAATCTCGTCCCGGCGATGAATTTCAATCGCCGCCTTGACCCTGCCACAGTTGCTTGCCAGCTTGCTTGCTCGGGCACGGCGACGCCGGCGCACGGTGTTTCTCGACCATCGGAAGGACAACACTCCCATGGCCAAGAGCCCCTCCCGTTTCCTTTATATCGTAATTGGCTCGGCGCTGGTCGTGGCCTTGGCCGGCGCGGTCTACGGGTTGACAATTGTGATGAGCGAACAGGTCACGTTCCGGCGCGGCGACCTGGCGTACCGCTTGATCGTCACCGACGACGCCGTGCGCCAGTTTCCGACCTTTGCGGCGGAAGGCCGGGATGTGGAGTATGTCTATAACGCCAGTCGCGATGACAGTCCCCGACGTATCGGTCTTCGCTATGTCAGTGACGTCTATCCCGATGACCTGGCACGGGCCCATCTGGATCACTGTACGCGGCGCAATTTCAAACCGCTCCCCGTGGAACAGCTTTCGGCCGACCAGTTGCTGGGATGCGACGCTCCGGACCTGCGGATGGAGGCCGGTTTTCACCCCCGCGACGACGGCATGATCACCGTGGTGGTGACGTTCACCAGCCGCTAGTGCGGCTGACCCTGTTTCTTGAAATCCTTGGTCATCTCGGCGAGCCGGGACACCAAATGGTTGACCACCGCCTTCATGACCGGGTCGGAGGCATTCAGACGTTCGATGAATTCGTCGCGTGGCACTTCGAGCAAATCACTTTCTTCGAGAGTGATGGCGGCGGCTTGATGGCGACGGTCCTGCAACAAGGCCATCTCCCCGAATACGTCACCAACCTTGACAACCGTCAACGTACGCGGATTGTCGCTGAGCGTACCCACACGAATTTCCACCGCGCCTTTGGACAGGACATAGACGGTATCCGCCGTGTCGCCTTCATCGAATACCGTCTTGTTGGCGGCGAATGTCCGCCGCTTGAAAGTGGTTTCTTCGCTCATCTCCAGTTCCCGACTATGTACTCCAAAAGAATAGCCACACTATGCCGGGCCGACCCCGGCCACGGCAAGCCCGGATAGCCGTGATCGAATGCCTCACATAAGCATCAAGGCGGACGGTGTCAGGCTGCCCGACGCAACCCTGGCCGCGCCGACCACGCTTCACGGTCCAATATCGGCCTGCACTTGAAACGTGCGGACAACAGGCAAATATTCCAGTCTACCGGTGCAGGGGCTCGAATCGACGGCGACGCTGCGTTTCCATTCGGCAACCAAGGTCCCGATATGTGGAACCCGACTTTCCTCTATATCCGCCGGCTACGCCGCGACTTACCGGCGTGGGTCGACAAAGGTTGGATTCGGCCCGAGCATCAGGACGCCATTCTCCAGGACGTTCGTGACGGCGTGCACGACAAACGCCGGGCGCCGGTGGCTTTGGCGGTCCTCGGCGTCATATTGTTCGGCGCCGGCATCATCTCGTTTTTCGCCGCCAACTGGGCCGAGATGTCCAAACTGGCCAAGCTGACCGTCTTGCTGATCAGCCTGTGGGGGGCCTACGGCACCGGCGGGTGGATGCTGGCGCGCGGCCGGCTCGATCATCGGTTCGGGCATGCCATGTTGCTTTTGGGCGCCATCCTGTTCGGCGCGAACATCATGCTGATCGCCCAGGCCTTCCACATCTCGGGCCGTATGCCCAACTCCGTCCTGCTGTGGGCGCTGGGTGCGCTTCTGACGACGTACCTGGTGCCGAACCAGATGACCACGGTGTTCGGCCTGGTTCTGACCGCCTTGTGGACCTTGTTCGAACTCCCGCGCGGGTATTTTTCCTTTCTCGGCACGTTGTACATCCCCTTCGACGGTCCGGTTCATTGGCCGTTTCTCGTCGTCTGGAGCCTGTTCCTGCCGCCCGTCATACGGCACCGGTGGCGCCTGGCGGGCCATGTCGCCACCATTGTACTGCTGCTTTGGAGCGCTCTCAGTCTGGCCGTCCTTGCCGACACACATCACGCCGAAGTCATCGACGTCCTGCGGATATATCTTCTCCTGGGTTCGGCTCTCTTCATCGTTGGATTGACCATGATGCGGACACGGCGCCTGGCCCTGTTCGCCCAGACGCTCAAAAACCAGGGAATGATCGTATCGGCGGCCAGCTTTTACCTGCTGTCCTTGCGCGCGGTGCACGGCATCGGTGGCGCGATCGGACATGAGCATCTCGATTCACCGGGCGGTGGCTGGATCGCCGGCACCATAATCGCCATGGCCGTCGTGTGCGTACTTGTTGCCGTCAATTGGTGGCAGGTCGGACAGTTTCAGCGCGACATCCATGCGGTCTGGGGCCGGCTGTTGCTCGTGCCCGTTCTGGCCGTCTTGGCGTTCAGCATGGCCGTACAGGGTTTTTCGCCCTACGCCATGCCGGTCTACCTGCTTTTCAACTTCCTCTATCTCACCGGTCTCATCTGGCTGATATTTGCCGGGTACCGCACACAGGACCGGTTTCAGGTCAACCTCGCTTTCATCGGATTCGCCCTCGGTCTGCTGACCCTTTATTTCGATACGTTCTGGGGGCTGATGGCCCGGTCCTACTTCTTCATGGGACTGGGCGTGCTGCTTTTTGCCGGCGGCTATCTGATGGAACGTCAACGCCGGCGACTGGTTGGCGGACTGGCGCATGCCGACAAGGCGGGGGGCGCGTCATGAATTGGCTGCCACGCATCGCAGTTGTCCTCGCGCTTCAGACCGCCGTGCTGTTTGCCATGGTCGGCATCAAGCAATACACGCTGGCTACCGGTATTCCCGTTGTTTTGGAAACCCAACCAATCGATCCCCGGTCCCTGTTTCGTGGCGATTACGTACGCTTGAACTATGTCATATCCGAATTGGATACCGCCACGCTGGCGGGCGATGACGACTATGCCCGAGGCGATGCCGTTTATGTCGTGCTACGGCACGCCACCCCTTATGCCACACCGGTCTCCCTGCACCGTACCCATCCCGGACCGCGCGACGGCCACGTCGTGATCGAAGGCACCGTGACCCATACCGGGCGCGGCATGACACCGCACACAATACTCGTGCGCTACGGCATCGAAGCCTATTTCGTGCCGGAGGGCGAAGGCCTTGCCCTGGAACGCCCGGCAGCCGGTGAAACGGTGTCCATTGAAGTCGCCGTCGACCGGTTCGGCAATGCCGGCATCACGGCGGTGCTCGTCGATGACGAGCGGCGGTATGAGGAGACGTTGTTTTAGACCGCCTGCCACGATCCGGTTTTCATATTCGTAAGAAATCGGCACAATCCAAATATCAACCCCAAATATGAACCGATATCCGAAGTCACTGCACATGTCAGACACAGCGCGCATCGCCCGGCAGATTTTCAAAGCAAACCGTGAGGGCCTGGCCTTCGAACCACTGGCCGACAAGGACCGGCCGGCAACGCTTGAGCACGCCTATGACATCCAGGATGAAGTGCACCGGCTGTTCGCAGACGAGGCCGGGGCCGGCCCCATCGGCGGGCACAAGATCGCGCTGACGTCAAAGGCCATGCAGGATCTGTGCGGCCTGGATCAACCGGCTTACGGCCAAATGGCCGGCACCGCTATTCACCGCTCCCCCTACACGGCCCGCATAACCGACACCCGGCACCTGGGCCTGGAGTTCGAGCTGGCGGCGGAAATGAAAACAGACGTGCCGGCCTCCGGCGCACCGTACGACAGGAACAATATCCGTCCCTACGTCCGGGCGCTGATGCCGGCCTTCGAGCTGACCGACGACCGCAACGCGGACTATACCTCGGTCCTGAAAGCCGACTGGATCATCACCGACCGCTGCTGGTGCGCCGGCGCCGTACTCGGCGACCCGGTGACCGACTGGCAGGATATCGATCTGGTATCGGCACCGGTCGAACTGGAATGGAACGGCGAAATTGTCGACCGGGGCGTTGCCGGAGCGTCCATGGATCATCCGTTGAACGGTCTGGCCTGGGTCGCCAATCACCTGATCGGCCGGGGCCGTACTTTGTCGGCCGGCGACATCGTCATTACCGGCAGCGCCCTGCTGACCCGCTTCCCGGAAGCCGGTGATACCGTGACCTACCGCATTGCCGGTTTGGGTGAGACAACCGTACGCGTGGTGGACTGACGGTGACGAGTATCGCGAAGTTTCTTGGCGTATTGAGCCTGGGCGGCTTTCTCGTATATGCCAACGCAGCCGCTTGCGCCCTCGAAACCGTCAAGGTCACGGACGGAATCTACGCGCTGGTCGGCCCGCTGGAACAGCGCTCACCGGAAAACCTGGGCAACAACGCCACGTTCGGCGTGATCATCACCAGCGACGGCGTCGTCCTTGTAGACCCGGGCGGCAGCGCCAGGGGCGCAGCTGAAATCGAGACAGCCATCGCGAATTTGACGGACCAGCCGGTCAAGTTCGTGGTCAATACCGGCGGACAGGACCACCGTTGGTTCGGCAACGGGTATTTCGCGGTTAAAGGAGCCACCATTATCGCCTCCCAAGCCGCCGTCGAGGACCAAAAGGATCGCGCGGACTTTCAGTGGCAGGTCATGACCGCGCTAATTGGCGAGGACAAGCTTGCGGGGACCGAATTACGCCATGCCGACAAAATTTTCAGCGGCAAACAGACGCTGACGCTCGGCGGTACGCGCATTATCTTGGTCCACCCCGGCCAGGCACATACGCCGGGCGACACATTCGTTTGGCTGCCGGATGACGGCGTCGTGTTTTCCGGCGATATCGTCTACATGGATCGCATGCTGGGCGTATCCGACGCATCCGACAGCAAATCCTGGTTGGACGCCTTTGCCGCCATGGAAGCGGTTCGTCCCGACACCGTCGTTCCCGGTCATGGCAGGCCGGCATCCTTGCACAAGGCGCGGGCCGAAACCCGCGACTACTTGGTTCATCTGCGCAAGGAAATCGGCACGCTGATCGAAAACGGCGGCGGCATGATGGACTCCGTCGGGATCGACCAATCGGCCTTCAAACATCTTGCCGTGTTCGAACAGCTCTCGCGCCGAAATGCGCAGGCCGTCTTTGCTGAAATGGAATTCGAATGACCGCCGGGACAGACCATTGATCGGATACCGGTCCGCGCGATAGATTGACACCTTGTATTTCCCAACCCAATGGCGGTGCCGTGAGCGGACCAATGTATGCGAGTTTTCTGGCCCGGGTCTTGGCAGCCATTATCGATTCCGTGGTTCTGTTGCTCCCGGTCTTCATCCTGATCATCGTTTTGGAGCCCGGTTACCTGGCTTCAGGAGGCACCGGGTACCGGTTCAATTCTCTGACGGTCGTTGTCGTCGCCGTTTTTTGGGCGGTCTACAAGGGCGGCATGGAATGCGGCCGTTACCAGGCGACCATCGGCAAACTCGCCATGCGCATCTACGTGGCCGACATGCAGGGCAAACCGCTGTCCTTCGAGACCGCCGTCTATCGGGGTTGGCCGATGTACATTCTGAACGTGGTGCAGGGCGTTCACATCGCCCTGGAGAACGTACTGCAAACCGAGATTACCCGTGCCTTCATCTTCGGCGCATTCGCGACGTCGGTGGCGTCGTGCCTGTTCGTATTGTGGTCGCCCAGGAAACAGGGCCTGCATGATCAAATACTTGGAACGCTCGTTTTGAAGCGCTCGCCCGCAGCCCGCAACACATAAACCGAGTTCGCGATGACCAGAGAACGGAACACCCTGTCTATATACGAATGATCCCCTGCCGCACTGTTGCCGTGCCGGCAATTTGAGACGTCATTACAATCGGCAGAGAACGACATTAAGCGGTGAATGAATTCTATTGACCGTCGCTGTCCAGGACGATCCTGACCTTGGTCAGCAAGTCCGCCCTTCGATAGGGCTTGTTGACAATGGCGACGCCGGAGTCGAGCCGGCCGAGATTCACGACCACATTCTCGGTATAGCCGCTGGTGTAAAGCACCTTGATACCGGGTTGCAGTATTTCCGCCTGCGCCGCGATGTCCATGCCGTTCATGCCGCCCGGCAGAACGACGTCGGTGAACAGCAAATCGATAGGCTCTGCAGCGTTATCCAGCACTTTGATGGCGTCCGCGCCGTCTTGTGCTTCGACAACATCGTAGCCCATGGCCCGAAGAATGTTGGCCGGAATTTCCCGCACGCCGTCATCGTCTTCGACCACAAGGATTCGCTCGGAACCGTGCGGCCTGTGTGACGTGCCTACGGTCACCGGTACCGCTTTGTCCACGATTGCCCCGATCGCCCGCGGCAGGAACAGGCAGATGGTCGTGCCGTGTCCAGCTTCGCTGTAGATGGTAACATGACCTCCGGATTGTTTGGCGAAGCCATAGACCATACTCAAGCCCAGACCACTGCCCTTACCCACTTCCTTCGTCGTAAAGAACGGTTCGAATACCTTGGACTGCACTTCGGGTGTCATGCCCTCGCCGGTATCGGACACGGCGATGCGTACATAGTCACCCGGTATCACTTCGTCGTGCTGCGCGGCAAAAGTTTCATCCAGGGTGACATTGGCGGTCTCGATGCTCAGGGTGCCGCCGGCCGGCATGGCGTCACGTGCATTGATCGCCAGATTGATCAACGAGTTTTCGAATTGATGCGGATCGATGGTGGCCGGCCACAAATCCGGTGCCGGCAGGATGCGCAGATCCACCGTTTCACCCAATGTGCGTTCCAGTAAGTCGTGCACGCCATCGATAAGATCGCCAATATCGGCATCCTCCGGCGACAGCGCTTGCTGACGGGAAAAGGCCAACAAGCGGCTGGTCAAAGCGGAACCTCTGTCAACCGCGCGAATGATCGATCCGACATGCTGGAGAGCCTCCAGATCATGGCCGACCCGTTCCTCCAGCAATTCGGCATTGCCGATCATGATGGCCATCAGGTTGTTGAAGTCGTGTGCGACGCCGCCGGTCAACTGGCCGACCGCCTCCATACGCTGCGCCCGCTGCAGCTGTTGCTCCAGGGCCTTTTGCTCGGTGATGTTGGAGGCGGTTCCGCGGTGGCCACGGTAATTACCGTCGGCGTCAAACCTGGGCTTGCCGTCGATGAGCGCATGGCGGATTGTCCCGTCCCGGCCCCGATAACGGTATTCGAAGTTTTTGATGTCCTGGTGCTCGACGAGAGCGTCACGATACGGTTGCCAGTCTGATTCCGACATGAGATCGCCGGCTATTTCCTGCCGTGTCTTGCCCTTGACTTCCAGATAAGTCAATCCCGCTGTTTGGGCTCTGTCACTGTCATACTCGCCGACAATGCAGCCGGCTTCATCCGTCTCCCAGAACCAGTCGGATGTCGATTCCGCAAAATCCCTGAACCGCTGCTCGCTGTCCTTCAGGGACATCTGCCGGACCAGGATGAGATGGATGAGAAACCCGGCAACCAACGCCATGATCACACCGGCACCCAGGACCAGTTCGTCGTACACGGATGAAGCGGCCGACAGCGCGGCTGCCGTCGGCCACATGGACAACAGCCAATTCCGGTTACCGACACCGATCTGTCGACGGGCCGGCTGCGTATGTTGATCCGTCGAACGCGCAGCCGCCGACCGGGACTGATACACCCGTTTACCGGCATCGGAAATCTCCAGCCGGTAACGGTCACCTACACCTCCGGGCAAGGCCGCGGCAATGAGCGGGGCGGTTCGGAACACGATATTGAGAAATCCGTCCGGGAGGTCATTTCGGCGCAACGGTATGTAGGCGACAAATCCGTCGCCACCCTGGGCCAGCTTTATGGGTGGCGTGACCTGAGGTTTTCCCGTCTTCTCTGCCTCGGCCATGACCACGGACGGCACCTTCAACTTGCGGATATTCAGCCCCTGTGCCGCTTCATTGCCTGCGAGGGGCGTCACCCAACGAATGACTCCCGAAGGGTCGATCCAGTTGATCGCTTGAAAGTCGCCGAATAGTTCGTGCGCCGATTGCGCCTGAAGGCGGAAATCGTTAAATCCGGTAATGTTGCCATGGTCCCAGTTCAGGCGGAGATTACGGCCAATCGTCAGCCGGGCGGTGATGTGCGATTCCAGGCGCGCCGCTGCGAGATCTGCGGCGCGGCCGGTTTCTTCGGACAAGTGGTGCTCACGCTCATGCTGTACACCGTTCCAGCCCATGACCACCAGTGCCATGAGGACGACGGTGACCAACGCCGGAATAACAATGGCGCGGCGTGCCAAACCTGCCGTCGACCAGGGTCCGGAGGAACGCGGCGTTCCACCATCTACGGGCGCCGTCTGATCTTGGTTCTCTTGCTGTTCAGCTGCTGCTACGGACATCGCAAAGCCTTGTTCCGGAGATCGACCGCCCCCACCCCCCGGAAACAGAGTTACCTTTTAGGAAACCAGCCAATATTGTCGGTATTCGGTTAAGCTTTCCTATCGATCGTCCGAATTTGTCGCAGTTCCGGATTCAGGCCTCATTTGTTGTATCGAAATCAAGACACTCCCGCTTTGATTTCAAGCAAGACATGAAATTCTACCGTAATCCGGCAAGATCTGGTTTAGGTGAAAACCGAATTCGCGACCGTAAGGAAAATCTCACCCATGGAGACGTCATGATCACCGCCATCGTCCGTTTTCCCCTGCCTCCAGGAACCACGCTCGAGGATGCCACGGCGGCATTCAAGGCATCCGCCCCCAATTACGAGAACGTACCCGGTTTGATACGCAAATATTACCTCTACGACGACGCACCGTCTGGAGGCGGCGTTTATCTATGGGAAAGCCGGGAAGCCGCCAACGCCGTCTACACCGACGAGTGGAAAGCCATGATCGCGGGCAAATATGGGTCGGAACTCAAAGTCACGTATTTGGAAACGCCGGTCATTGTCGACAATTCATAGTCGCCACCTGCAACCATGAGTCACGTTAGAATCCACTTCGAAGACATGCCCTGAAAAGTGCCGGCACCCGGATTACGCCTCAAGCGCGCCGTGCAAGGCGGCCAACCGATGCGCCTGGTCGAATTCACGTCCGATTACGACGGCGACGCCTGGTGTAGTGATGGTCACGCCGGTACCGTGATCGAGGACACGTTCACGTTCGCATATGACGACGGCGCCATCGGCCGTCACCGTACCCTTGTTGCACCGGGAGAGAGGACGCCGGTGTTTTTGATGGAAAACGCCGTGCGCCTGCGCCAGGTCAGCGCCAACACCGACGTCACCGGTCTTCTCGGCCGGATCACCGTGCCCACGCTGGTCCTGCACTGCCGGGACGACGGCATCGTCGACTTCGAGGAAGGCCGGCGCATGGCGTCCATGATCCCCGAAGCCCGTTTCGTGCCGCTGGACGGTCAGAACCATCTGTTCCTGGAAGACGAACCCGCGTGGCCCCGGTTCCTGGAAGAAGTGGAGGCGTTCCTGGCGGAGTGACGGCCCCGGACATATCCGGGTAAATTTCATTTAATTTCGAAATTCGCAATTTTCGGCTTCACTTTCTTTCATATTACGGCACACTTGGCTGCCTGAGTGTAATCGTTCCATAGACCGAAAGAGCGCATATCTTGCCTTCCGATCCCGGTCGGGCCCATGAGTAGGCCCGTCAATCACAAATCCTGGCTGCTTGTTCTGCCCGCGTTGTTCATGGTCCTGCTCAGCGCCGGCCTGCCGCTGATGGCCGTCGTGAACTATTCGGTCCAGGACGTATTCGCGGGCGACCAGTTCTTCTGGGCCGGCACCCAATGGTTTGAACAGATCCTCAGGGACCCCGATTTCCAGTCGGCTTTGCTACGCAGCCTGGTGTTCGCCGCACTTATTTTGATCATCGAGGTTCCACTGGGTATCTTCATCGCCCTGCGCATGCCGCCACGGGGCCGGCTGGCAAATTTCTACATCGTACTGATGTGCGTGCCGTTGCTGACGCCGTGGGTCGTCGTCGGGCTGGTGTGGAAACTGTTCATCAACGCCGAGTCCGGCCTGCTGGGTGCCGGACTGAACTGGTTCGGCATCACCTACAATCTGGATAACCCGCTGGTCGCCTGGGCTACCATCATCGTCATGGACGTCTGGCACTGGACCAGCCTGGTCGTGCTGCTGTGTTATGCCGGCCTGATGGCGATTCCCAACGCCTACTATCAGGCGGCCCGCATCGACGGCGCCAGCGCCTGGAGCGTGTTCCGCCATATTCAACTGCCCAACCTGCGGCGGGTGCTACTAATCGCCATTCTGCTGCGCTTCATGGACAGCTTCATGATCTACGCCGAACCTTTCGTCGTCACCCGCGGCGGGCCGGGCACAGACACCACGTTCCTGTCGGTGGAACTGGTCCAGACGGCCCTCCTGCAATTCGACCTGGGCCGGGCCAGCGCCATGGGGCTGATCTATTTCCTCATCATGCTGGCGGTGTCGTGGTCCCTGTTCACCGTGATGATGCGCCGCGACGGGGAGGCCTGACCAAGCCATGGCGGTCCGACAGGCATCGACGCGGCGTGGCACAAGGCGCAAAAGTACGTGGTCCTGGGCGCCGGCGATCTACGTATTCCTGCTCATGCTGCCCATCTACTGGATGGTCAATATGAGCTTCAAGCCGGGACGTGAAATCCTGACCCGCGCGACCCTGTTGCCCGACACATTCACCCTATCCAACTACATGGTCATTTTCACCGATCCGAGTTGGTATATGGCGTACCTGCATGCCTCGATCTACGTGGTCATGAACGTCGCCATTTCGATCACCGTCGCCCTGCCCGCCGCATATGCCTTCTCGCGCTACCGCTTCATCGGCGACAAGCACATGTTTTTCTGGTTCCTGGCCAGTCGCATGATGCCGCCCGCCGTCATGCTGGTGCCTTACGTCCAGGTGTTCTCGGAACTGCAACTGATCGACACCCACATCGCCGTCGCCCTGGCCCATTGCCTGTTCACCGTACCGATCGCGGTGTGGATCCTGGAGGGATTCATCTCCTCGGTCCCGCGCCAGATGGACGAGGCGGCGCGTGTAGACGGTTATTCCCTGCCCCGGTTCTTTTTCAAGATCCTGATACCGCAGATCGCCCCCGGTATCGGTGTCACGGCGTTTTTCTGTTTCATGTTCTCGTGGATCGAACTGCTGTTCGCCAATGCGCTGACCACCATCACCGCCAAGCCCATCGGTCCGGTCATGGGCCGGGCCGGCGGCCTGGTCGGCGGCATCAATTTCGGCCTGCTGTCGGCGGCCAGCGTGCTGACCCTCATCCCCGGCATCCTGATGATCTATTTCGTACGCAAACACATCGCACGGGGGCTGTCCATGGGACAGGTGAAGTGACTAAGCGGTTGATGTTGCCGCACCGCCCGCTACAGTTCGACCCATGATCAACAACACCTTCGTTCGCAAGTGCATCAGCGTGTTGATCGGCACCGCTTGTTTCGTCGCTGCTGGGCTGTTCGTCGGACGGGCCATCGGCGCGCCCACGGTAAACGCACTGTTCGTCGCCGCCTATATCGGCCTCAGTATCGGTACGTTCGAGGTGTTTTTCGTCCAAAGCAATACCGGCGGGCGCTTTCGCTCCCTGCCCCCCCTAATACACACGCTGCTGTATGGTGTCGTCATCCTGGTGGTCTATGTCATCGGCATCGCCCTGGTAGCCTGGTTGGTGGCGCCGCCCGAGCAGGCTGCCGAAATCTACGCCCGCATACCAAAATCCATGCCGGCGGTGTTCGCCATTACGGTGGTCACCGTGCTGATACTGCGGGTGGTCAGTTTCCTTGGCGCCCGTAATCTGTGGTCCCTGCTGATCGGGCGATATCACCGGCCCGTGTTCGAGAAACGGGTCTTTCTGTTCATTGACCTGAAGGACTCGACCAGCATCACCGAGGAACTGGGCGCGCAACGGGCGCGTGAGTTCATCAGCCGCTTCCTGTTCGACATTTCCAAGCCGGTCACCGATCACCGGGGCGATGTCTACAAATACATGGGAGATGGGGTTATCGCCACTTGGGAATGGAACGAAGCCTTGGCCAACGCCAATGTCATCCGTGCCCTGCGCGCCGCGCAGAAGTCCTTGGATGAGCGCGGCCCGGCCTACGAGAAGGAATTCGGGCGCCGTCCCGCGTTTCGTGCCGGCGTGCATGGCGGCGACGTCATCGTCAGCGAACAGGGCGACTTACGCCGGGCAATCGAATACAACGGCGACAACATCAATATCGCCGCCCGCATGGAGCAAAAGGCCAAGGATCATAATCTGCCGGTCATCATTTCCGGCGTATTGGCCGACGCGTTGAAGGCGGGTGCGGTGCCCCTTACCCGGGTCGGTGAAGAAACGGTCAAAGGGATTTCGAAACCCATTGCGTTGTTCACACTGGGGGATTAGGCTTACAGAGAATCTGAAAATACTTCTCAATTTCAACTGGTTAACGCAATTTCATCAACGTGTCGTTAAAGTGTTTTTCAGACAATTCGTTGCGGAACGTGACACAATGTGCGGCCAGCAGTAATACCTGATGGCCCTGTGCTCGGAGTAACATGCGCGGCGACCAGAACATTACGGCCTTCGTGAAACGGTATGCCTGGTGCGGCCTTTACTTCGTGCTCGGCGGCCTGCTGTTCAGTGTCATCGCCTACAATGTCATCGGCCAGGCCGTCGGCTACGCCAACGTGGTCGTCGGTAATTTGATTCCCGGTATCACCATCGGTGCGTTCGGCGGTCTGATCATCTCCTTTCTCGTCATCCGTAACCGGCACAATCTTGTTCGGCATCTCGAAGCCCAACGGGATATCACCGACCGCATGCAAAACGAAATTGCGGTTCGGCAGAAAATCGAGGACGCCCTGCGTGCCCGCGAGTCCCAGTTGCGCCTGATCACCGACAATATCCCCGCCCTGGTCGCCTATATCGACAGCAGCTTTACCGTACGCTTCGCCAATCAGCACTACGCCGAATACGCCGGTCTGACCCCCGAGGCGATCGTCGGTAAGACCCTCGATCAGGCTTTCGGCCGCAGGGGTTTCGAAGTGCATCGCGAATATGCATTGGCAGCATTGGCCGGCAAGATCACGTCAAATGAGGGCGCAATGCCCATGCGCGACGGCAGCACCCGTTATTTCCGCGCCACCCGCGTCCCCCATTTCGACGAAGACGGCACCGTACCCGGCTATTTCCTTATCTATGTCGACCTGACGGAGCATCACGAGCAGGAAGCCAAACTGCGTCAGGCCCAGAAAATGGAATCGGTCGGTCAATTGACCGGCGGCGTCGCGCACGATTTCAACAACCTGCTGACGGTCATCGAAGGCAATTTGGAACTCGTAGCCGAACGGACCGACGACAAGGACATCGCGCGCATGGCGGCGACAGCCACTCGGGCGGCGCGGCGCGGCGCCGACCTCACCCAGCGTCTGCTGGCATTTTCGCGCAAGCAGGCTCTGGCGCCGGAGGTGATCTCCCTCGACAAGCTGGCCGAAGGCATGATCGACATATTGCGCCGCACCTTGGGCGAGACCATTGAGATTTCGCTTTCGGACGGGAATGCGCTGTGGCTTTGTTCCGCCGACGCCGGACAGATGGAAAATGCCCTGCTCAATCTGGCGATCAATGCCCGCAACGCGATGCCGAACGGTGGACAGTTGAATATCACGACATCCAATACCGTGGTGTCCGACGCCGTGGCTTCCGAACATGACGTGCCTCCGGGCGACTATGTCCTGATGGCCGTCACTGACACGGGCGTCGGTATGCCCGCCGAGGTGCGTGAACAGGCGTTTGATCCCTTTTTCACGACCAAGGCCGTCGGCGAAGGGTCGGGACTGGGACTCAGCATGGTGCACGGCTTCATCATCCAGTCCGGCGGATTCGTGACCATCGACAGCAGCGAAGGTGAAGGCACCACCGTCACCATGTATCTGCCCCGCTGCTTCGACGGCATGCCGGACATGTCGGCAGACGGAAAGACCGACGCCGAAAATTCGGGTCCGCCCCTGTCCCGGGGCGAGCGTGTCCTGGTGGTGGAGGACGATCCCGATGTGCGCGCGATGACGGTGACCATGCTATCCGATCTTGGCTATGAGACCATCGAGGCCTCGGATGGACACCAGGCCCTCGCGCTGCTCGAACGGACGCCGGCACCCAATCTGTTGTTTACCGATATGGTTCTTGCCGGCGGCTTGAGCGGCGCCGACATCGCCCGTCGGGCGCGGACCCTGTCTCCCGAGACAAAAATCCTTTTCACATCGGGCTATGCGGACGACGTCCTTGACCATGAAACCGACGACAAGGATCTGAACACCGTTCCGATGGTCACCAAACCCTTCAGTAAGGCCGAACTCGCCGAAAAGCTCAGGTCGGTCCTTTCGTAGAGGGTAAACGGACGGCTCCTCCTCACACCGCGCCGTCATACTCGCCGCGGGCCGGATAGTCCTTCTCCACGGCAAAATCGATGGCTCCCAGCAACCCTTTGATGGGCGGGCGCACGAACGGCATGGTCTGCACCGAGGCGAAATACAGCGTCCGGTCCGGTCGCACCAGGAACATGCCCGGCTCCGGAAACAGGTCCGGTTCTTCGATCCCGATGGACGTCCTGCCCCGGCCCGTCGAAATGTAGAGACCCCATTCCCGCGCCACATCCAGCGGCAGCCCGTAGCCGAAGCGCAAATCCTCGGCGCCGATCTTGTCGGCCATTTGGGCCGTGCGGTCACGGTCGTCGCTGCACAGCGCAACGGTCTTGACGCCACGCTCCTCGAACTCTCCCGCCAGAGCTTCCAACTCACCGAGATAAGTGGCGCAGATGGGACAATGCAGCCCGCGATAGACGACGATCAACGTGAAACGTTCAGCCCCGTCCGTTGCAAGGTCGAACCGGCCATGGGCCACGGTGTCGACGGAAAGATCGGGCGTCTTTTGACGAGGCATGAGCATGGCGCAGGGTCCTTTTGGCTGGATACAACGAACACAATTCGATGCTAGCAAAACCGGACACGGTCCGCGAAGCGCTTATGCATCACAAATTTCTCAAGAAAACGGCGCCCTTCCCATAATCAAAGAATCGGCACGGGCTTGCGTCTCAATCCGGATAGGGCGTTGCCGGTGATCGCCGACATCAGCACGGCACCGCCGATCAACGTGTACATCCCAGCCGTCTCACCGAGAAACACCCACACCCACAGCGGCCCCAGAATGACTTCCGACATGCTGAGCAGCGCCAACTCGGCCGCCGGAACGGCCTTGGACCCGATCGTGTAGAGGACGAGCCCCGCGCCGACCTGCCCGACACCGAGGGCAAAGGCGACGAGGATATCGTTGAGTGGAATCGCAACGCCGTATCCGGCGCCGGCGCATACGGTGCCGGAGACCAAAATGGCAAACACACCGCCCAGCAGGACCGTCGGCATGGTGTCCTCCACCGCGCGCCAGCGCAGGGCGATGGTGAACACCGCGAATCCCAGGGCCGACAGGATCGCGGCAATGTTTCCGGCAACCCGGCCGAACGAGATCCCTTCCCACACCATGATGGCGACGCCTGTCATGGCGACGCCCATGGCCATCCAGGTCGCACGGCGCACACGTTCACGCAGGACGAGCCAGCCCAGCAGCGCGGCGAAAAACGGGGCCGCGGCAAACAGGAACATAGCGTTGGCCACAGACGTTGCCTGTATGGAATAGATGCCGCCGGCAAAGGCGACCACCAGAGCCATGCCGCCGATAACACCGGCCAGCCCCGATTGCCGGATCGACCGAAACGGCCGGCCGCCGGACCGCTGGGATATGATGATCAGCAGGAACGGCACCAGGGCCATGGAGCGATAGAACAGGATTTGCCAGACATTGGCCTCCGCCATGAACCGGATGCCCAGTCCCATGCTCGACCAGCACACACCGGCCATAACGACGAGCACCACACCGGTCCGGTAGACGATGGGCTTCGCGGCAACGACAGTCTGACTCATGGCGGTGCGTCACTCCGGTTCGCAAGGCGACAAGGACCGAATTAGGCCCGCCACCGAAACATCAAGTCAATGTCCATCCCGACATGGCTCGCCTGCGCAATCGCATGGGTAGAGGTGTTGAGCACCCACGGCCAACTTGCGCACGGCGCCTGAGCGGTTATCCTCTGCGCCCCGCGACACGACATGGATGACATATGAAGGACCTGATCAGCGCCGGGATCGAAGATCTTGGTGAAAGCGAGGACATTGCCGTCATCGAGCAGCTTGTGCCTTTGGCGGGATACCGGCTCGTCGATGCCGGGTGCGGCGGCGGCCGCATCGCCCGCGCGCTGGCCGAGCGCGGCGCCACGGTGTTGGGTGTCGAGCCCGATCCGGTACAGGCGCAAAAGAACCGCGTTGCCGACCCCCTCCCGGGCTTGACGTATGCCGAAGCGCCGGCCCAGTCCCTGCCGCTGGATGACGCCTCGGTCGATGGCGTGTTCTTCAGCTACTCCCTGCATCACGTCCCCGCGGAGCACATGGACGCCGCATTGGCCGAAGCGGCCCGGGTGCTGAAGCGTGACAGCGGGTTTCTATATGTCATGGAGCCATTGCTGTCCGGCACCATGGAGGACGTCTACCGCCCCTTCCATGACGAAACCGACGTGCGCCGGTTGGCTTATGCCGCCGTCGAACGCGCCGCGCCCCGTTTCGCCGAGACGCGCGAGTTCCGCTACTGGTCACCGGTCAGGCATGGCGCCTTCGATGACTTCGTCGACGGCATCGCCGGCGCCAGCTACAACCGTTTCACCCGCGTCGACGTGGATAGGCCCGCGGTCCGCACGGCGTTCGAGCAAGGGCGGACCGAAGACGGCGACTATGTCTTCAGCGAATACAGCCGCGTCAACCTGCTGACCGGTGTGAAACCCTAGGCCCGTTTACGTCACACGCAACCCAACGGCGTTTGCCTCTTCCGCAACGCGGTTAGACGGCGATCCATTCGCTCAACGCGGCCAGGCTGAACAGAGTCAGTACGGTCGATATCAGAATGGCCTTGGCCATGGTTTCGGTCTCGACCTTGTATTGCAGGGCTATGACGAACGGCATGGCACCACAGGGTCCGGCGGCGACCAGCAACAGCGGCCCGGCCCAAGCGGGTGCGGCACCGGCGCCCGAAAGCAGGCCGAACGTCAAAACCGGCTGCAGCGCCACCTTGACCCCGATCACCAACGCCAGCAGCCCACCGATGTGAAGGATGTCGACCCGGGCCAGCATGACGCCGAGGGCGAACAGCGCGATCGGCGGCGCGGCGGCGCCGGCGAAGTCGGCGAAGGTCAGCACGCCTTCCGGCACGAGCGGCCCCAAGGCATTGGCGGCCAGTCCGATGACCAGTGCCACCAATGAGGGGTTCTTGATCAGCAGCAGCGGATACTGGGTGACCGACACACTGTGCCGGGTGACCAGTTCCATAACGAAGATCGTGCCGCAGAACAGCACCGCCGCATCGACGAACACCACCCCGGCCACCGGCGCCGCCACGGCGTCGCCGTGCAACAGCTCGACGATCGGCAGCACGAAATAGAGATGATTGACGAAGATCGCTGTCATGCCGATGAGAATCGACTCGCCCAGTCCGCGCTTGAAGACCCGCCGGGCGACGACCGCAACGGCCGCATACAATGCCACCTCGCCCGCAAAATACAGCCCCAGCGCCGGCCAGTCGTAGTCGTCGAAACGGGCCTGCGAGGCCAGCACATACATCAGCGCCGGCTGCCCGGCATAAAATACGAACCCGTTCAGGGCCCGCGCCATCTCGGCACTGAATACGCCCGTCCGGCCCAGCACCACGCCAAGCGCCATGACCAGGAAGACCGGCACAATGGGATCGGCAAGGGCAGCGAGCATAGGGGATCCGTGATCGTTGGCTGATGGCGCTTGTAGCCACACGGTGTCAAATATGTGGCGGTGTCGCAATGGCGATTCACCAGCACCGCCGACCCCGATACGGATGCCTTCATCCTGACGAAATCCAGGACATCACGTGCCGGTCACCTCGGGACAATGTTTCCTTGTAATTATGATAAAATACCATATTTATCACAATACTGATGACCCATCTTTGCCCAAGGAGTGCGCAGCCCCATGAAATGGTTGATCCCGCCCGTGTTCACGTTGCTGTCGTTGATCGTTATGTTCCTGCTGCGCAACTACTGGCCGCTATCAACCGTATTGCCCGAACCTTATCACTTGGCCGGGATTCCCCTTGCCCTGATCGGCGTCGGGTTTCTGCTTGCGGCGAGCCGCCAGTTCCGCCGCATCCAGACCAACATTCACACGTTCCGCCAGCCCAATACATTGGTCACCGACGGCCTGTTCGCCGTCAGCCGCAATCCCATGTATCTCGGTTTCGTGCTGTTGCTGATGGGCGCCGGGCTGGTGATGAACGCGGTGACATCGTTGGCTGTGGCGGCGCTTTTCTTCCTGGCCGCGCAATTTTGGTACATCCCGTTCGAAGAAAAGGCGGCGCACGATGCCTTCGGTGACGCCTATCTGGATTACAAGAAACGCGTGCGCCGCTGGTTCTGATCATGGCCCGGCCCCGCACCGACATCGCGGCCGGACGGGAGACCCTGCTCGCAGCCTGCGACGCACTGATCAAGTGCAACGGTGGCGCCAAGCTGACGGTATCGGCGGTCGCCGCGGCCTGCGGCATGTCACAGTCCAACGCCTACCGTTTCTTCCCCAGCAAGGCGGCCTTGCTCGAAACCGTCGCCACCCGCTGGTTTGAGGACGTCGAAGATGCTCTTGCCGGTGTCGCCGAATCGCGGGGCGAGCCGGAACGGGCGTTGCGCGATTTCGTGCTGACCCTGTTGCGCCTCAAGCGCGATCGGTTCGATGCCGACCCCGCACTGTTCAACGCCTATGTCGAACTGGGCATGCGCAACATGCATGTGGTCGAGAGACACGTGCGACGCATGCACGACCTGTTCGCCGGCATTGTCGCGCGTTACCTCGCGGCCCACGGCCTGAACCACCTGGACCACGCCGCCACCACAGCTCTACTGGAAGATATGACCGTCCTGTTTCGCGACCCGCGCCTGATCGCCAGCCACCGCCATCTCTGCACCGATGCCCGCGCCAACGCCGTGCTCGATGCCGCCTTAAAGGCGCTACAGGCGGAAAATTAGCCCTCGCCCGACACTATCTTCAGGCCGACGATGGAGACGATGAGCAGGGTCAGGAACCCGAGACGGGCGGCGGTGGCGGGTTCGTTGAAGAATGCGATTCCCAGCGCCACCGTGCCGGCGGCGCCGATGCCGGTCCATACGGCGTAGGCGGTACCGATGGGAATGTCCTGCATGGCCCTGGTCAGACCATAGAACGACGCGGCGGCGAAGATCACGAACAACACCGTCCAGAGCGGCCGGGTAAAACCATCCGCCAATTTGAGGCAGGTGGCGAAACCCACCTCGAGCACACCCGCCGCAATCAACCAGATCCACGCCATGACCCTTCCCCTACATCACTTATGAAACGTGTGCGTCCAATTCAGCGGCGTTCAACAGGCCGCTTTGCGTATCGATGTAACCGACGACGGAGGCCGCGTTGACCGCGGCGCGGCGCATTGCCCAGGCCGGGTCGATGCCTCGTACCAGCCCCGCCGTCAACGTGGCGGCAAAGGCATCGCCGGCGCCGGCGGTACCGACAACTTTCGCCTCGACGGAGGGCTGAAAATGCATCTCCGTGCCGGCGGACAGATGGGCGCCGCATACGCCGTCGGTCACCGCCACATAGCGCGGGCCGAGGCCGTGCAGACGGCGGAAGAACTCGTTAAAACTGAGGCGGAAGCCTTCCAGCTCCAGGATCGGCTCGTCGGTGTCCGGCGGCGGCGCGCTGTGACTGTCCCAACCGGTGCGTTCGACCAGCGCCGGCACAAGCGCGCAGGCCTCGTGGCGGTTGCAGGTGAACAGATCGACATGGCACAGGCTGTCATAAAGCGGCCCGGTCTTGCGCGTGAGCTGGCGAATGCCCGGGTTGACGGCGACGAAAGCGCCGGCCGCCTTGGCCCGGGCCACCAGCGCGGGGAAACGGTCGGCGGAGGCGTTGCTCAGATTGGTGACGTAAACAAGGCCGGCACCGGCGAGTACGTCCGGCGCGATGTCGGCATCGGCCAGATAACCGTTGGCGCCACGGTGCGTGAAGATGGCGGCATTGCGGTCGTGGGACGCGATCATCACGGAAACGGCGGTCGCTTCGTCCTGCACCTCGCTGATCAGCTCGGTGCCGATGCCTTCCTCATCCAGGCGGGCGTGCAGTTTCTCGGCGTTGTGGTCGGCGCCCACCTTGATCAGCGCCGACACGTCGAATCCGAGGCGCCGCAAGGCGACCGCCGCGTTGACGGCGCCGCCGCCGGTCTGGGTGATGACAGACGAGGCGTCGACCTTGCGGCCGGGCTCAAGCAACAGAAACGACGCCGTGACGTTGTGCAGCGTCATGCGTTCGATGTCGGCATCGTCCACTGTGGCAATGACATCGATGGTCGCCGACCCGACCGTGATCGCCCTCATGGCTTACTCCACGCAAAGGATTTCCCTATGCATGGCACAGCCACCGCGGCGATGCCACGGATAAAATGGGCGATTGCGGCGTGGACGGCCGGTATTTCCCCGCCTGCCCCTCACCTATTCGACACGCCGCGCTTCAACCCAGCGCCGGTTCTCCGGCCTCGACGGCACCGGCCATCCAGCGGGCGGTGGCGGCGGCCATGCGCTGGCCGAACACCTTGGCTGTCTCGCGGTCGGATTGCGGTGGCACGATGTCGGGGCCCTGGTCGGCGTTGCTCTGTGCCATGACGCCGAGCGTACTGCCCAAACGGTTGAGGTCATCGATGCTGCCCTGGCTATGATTGTTGCCTGGCGCCATGCCGGTGCTGACCCAATTCATACCGTGCTGAGCGGCGAACACGGAAAGCTGTACCAGTGTATTCAGCTTGTCACCCGACATCGACGCGGAATTGGTAAACCCTGCCGCCAGTTTGTCCTGCCATGCCTTTTCCATCCACCGTCCCGATGTGGCGTCCATGAATACTTTGAACGGGCCACTGACACTGCCCATGTAAGTTGGCGAACCGAACACGATGGCGTCGGCGGCGTCGAGTGCGTCCCAATCGACGGCGTCGGCATCCCCCACCGGTACCAGCATGGCGTTTGCCCCGGCGTCGCCAATTCCGGCGGCAATGGACTCGGCGAGCACGGTGGTGTGGCCGTATCCGGAGTGATAGGCGACGGCGATGGTACGGGCTTGGCCGTCATGGGCAATGGGGGTCTGGTCGGTCATGTTGTGTCCTTTCACGGGCGATTGAGTATCCGCCCGGGACATGGGTATCCGACCAAATTTCTTGAAATGAATGATTGTCATAGTCATTATGCATCAAATGAATTTACGCTCCATCGACCTGAACCTGCTCGTCGTATTGCGCACCCTGTTGGAAACCCGGCATGTGTCGCGCGCCGCGATCAAACTGAACATGAGCCAGCCGGCCGCCAGCCGGGCGCTGCAGCGCCTGCGCAAACTGTTTGGGGATCCGCTGATGGTCCGCGCGCGGCAGGGCTTCGACCTCAGTGCCCGCGGCCGCGAGTTGTTGCCGGAACTGCAACGGCTGCTCGCCGATATCGACCGCATCGTGTCCGAACCCGAATTCGATCCGGCCACGACGCAACGCCGCGTGCGCATGTGCGGGCCGGGACTGGAGATCATCGGCTTCATGCCGCGCATCGTCGCCGCCACCAACGAAATGGCGCCGGGATTGTTTTTTGATGTGCACAGCGACCCCGGCGATTATTTCGCGCGGCTTGAAAACGATGAAGCCGATTTCGCCATTCTTGGCCTGCAACCCAAGTCGGACACCAACCTGTATCGCCTCGCCCTGTTGCCGCAAACACCTCACACGTGTCTGATGCGCCGGGATCATCCCCTGGCGCGCGGGCCACTGACCCTGAGCCGCTACCTGAAAGCGTCCCACGGCGTCGTCGCGCTCACCGGCGAAGGGCCCAACATGATGGATCTGAAACTCGAGGCCATGGGCAAGACCCGCCACGTCGCCCTTCGGCTCAGCAGTCTTTCCTCGGTACCCTATTACGCCGCCACAACGGACGTGCTGTTTTCCCTACCGGGCATGTCGTCGCTGAGTCCGGTCATGGGCGAGAATCTCATTTTGAAACCGATGCCAAAGGAACTGCGCGACGAAGGGTTTCAGTCTTACCTGTATTGGCACGCCCGCAGTCACGACGACCCCATGTGCCGTTGGCTGCGACAGACTATTCATGACGTGGTTACGTCTTGACCGATGTCACGGGGCACACCAATAGACGGAATTGTCAATAATTCCGACATTGAACGGAAGGCAAAAGCCGGAAGAGAACTGGTCGGACGGCGATAATTGGCGGTAATACGGCCCGTGCAGCCATCCCAACATCAAATAGCGGCTGTAAAATTTTTCGACAATCGCTCCAATCCAATGCGGTTTTACGGTGACTGCCCTGCCAATCGGTGCCGAATACTTACTTGGCGACTGCTCAGGGCTGGCAACCGGACGACTGAACAAAATCCTACAACCATTTGTTTTTACTCGCCTTCCGCTTATTCCCTCTAAACCTGTCCTGTTTGGCTCGGGAATTGCATGGTTAACGCCAATGCGCGCGCCCAAGGCGGCATCGGCAATAACCCGCAAAAGAAAACAAAATACTCAACTCACGCATCGACTGTACGGCGGTCCCGGACGACGGGGCCGCCGTATGTTATGCGCGGCCTTCCCTATGACGGGCCGATCGGATATGCAGGTCGGCGTTTGCATAGTATTTCGGGAACCGAACATGGTGGCGATCTACGTCGACGCGGACGCCTGCCCGGTCAAGGATGAAGTGGTGCGCGTGGCCGAACGGCACGGTTTGGCGGTCTTCATGGTCAGCGACGGCGGCATCCGGCCCCATCGAAGTCCGTTGGTCGAACTGGTCATCGTCGCTTCCGGTAGCGACGCCGCCGACGACTGGATCGCCGAGCGCATCGCCACCCAAGATATCTGCGTCACCAATGACATCCCCCTGGCGGCGCGTTGCCTTGAGAAGGACGCGGCGGCGCTCAAGCCCAACGGCGATGCTTTCACCAGGCAAGGCATCGGCATGGCCCTCGCGAACCGGGACCTGATGCAAAGCCTGCGGGAGACCGGCGCCATCACCGGCGGGCCGCGCCCGTTCAGCAAAGCCGACCGCTCGAACTTTCTCAACCGGCTTGAGACCGCCGTGCAGGCATCCTTGCGGGCCGCCAAACGGTAATGCTGATTACTTTTCAATTTGTCGCGCCTTGCCCGCCGTGCCTAAAATGTCTTCCGACAGGGGCAAACGCGCGCGACAGGGGGCGCCATGTATCCCGGCAGATACGTTCGGCAACATCCCGACAAGCCGGCCTTCATCATGGCCGATAGCGGCGAAGCGGTGAGCTACGCCGAATACGACCGGCGCTGCAACCGGCTGGCCCATTTGCTTCGGGCCAACGGCCTGCAACACCGGGGCCACTATTCCGTGTTCATGGAAAACAACAATCGGTATCTGGAGTGCTGCGGTGCCGGCGACCGCACCGGCCTCTACAACACCTGCATCAATTCGTACCTGACCGCCGGGGAACTCGCCTATATCGTCAATAACAGCGAAAGCCGGGTCCTGATCACCTCGGAATCACGCCGTGCCGTGGCGCTGGAGGCCCTTGAGCACTGTCCCGACGTGGTGTCGTGCATCGTCGTCGACGGACCTGGTGACGGCGGTAAAGTGGTCAACCTGGACGAAGCCGTCGCCGCCCTTCCGGACACACCGGTGGCCGATGAGCGCCTCGGCCTGGCGATGCTGTATTCGTCAGGCACCACCGGTCGGCCCAAGGGCGTTCTACGCCCCATGCCGGACAAGCCGCCGGATCACAACATCCCGCTCTACACGTTTCTCATGGACCTGTGGCAATACCGCGAGGGCATGATCTATCTGTCGCCGGCGCCGCTGTATCACGCCGCGCCGAACGCGGCGGTCAGTTTCGCTCTGCGCTTCGGGGCCACGGTGATCGTCATGGAACACTTCGATGCCGAGCATTACCTGCAACTGGTCGAACGATACCAGGTTACCCACACGCAGCTCGTACCGACCATGTTCTCGCGCATGCTCAAGCTGTCCGACGACGTGCGGCTGAAATACGATGTGTCATCGCTGGAAATCGCAATACACGCCGCCGCGCCCTGTCCGGTCAAGATCAAGGAGCAGATGATCGATTGGTGGGGCCCGATCATTTTCGAATACTACGGCGCCACCGAAGGCCTCGGTTTCACGGCCTGCAACAGTGAGGAATGGCTGGCCCACAAGGGTTCCGTCGGCAAGGTGCTGCTGGGTGATCTGCACATTCTCGACGACGACATGCAGCCCTTGCCGTTGGGTACGCCGGGCACGGTGTGGTTCAAGACGGCCACCGAATTCCAGTACTTCAACGACCCCGAACGCACCGCCGAAGCCCGCTCCCCCGACGGCACCATGAGTACCGTGGGCGATGTCGGCTATATCGACGAGGACAACTACCTGTACCTGACCGACCGGTCGACGTTCATGGTCATATCCGGTGGCGTGAATATCTACCCCCAGGAATGCGAGGACCTGCTGATCACCCACCCCAAGGTCGCGGATGCCGCCGTGTTCGGCGTGCCCAACGACGACCTGGGCGAAGAGGTCAAGGCGGCGATCGAACTGATGCCCGGCCACGAACCCGGCGATGCCATGGCCGAAGAGCTTATCGCGTTCTGCCGCGAGCATCTGGCCCACCTCAAATGTCCCCGCAGCATCGATTTCGAGGACACGCTGCCGCGGCTGCCCACGGGCAAGCTCTACAAACGGCAACTCCGCGACAAATACTGGCAGGGGCACAAGAGCCGGATCCTGTAGCGCCGCGCCACGGCCTCCCGCGCAAAACGGGTATGGCGGAGGCCGTTTCTACGCCCGGGCAAATTCCGTAAACTGAACGCCGAAATCGAACGCGACCCCGATCCGCTTCTGTACAAGCGGGTCCGCATCCCGGAGGACTCCTGTCATGGACCGTTCCGTTTTGCTTTCCGTTCGCGTACCCCAGTCAATGTTCCTTTTGATGTTCGGTCTGGCCCTATTGGCCGCCACCGCAATGTTGGCGCCGCGCCCGGCCCATGGCGCGCCCCAGGCGCTCGGCCTGATCCACACCGTCGAGGCGATTCCGATGCAGTGCGGTCCGAACGGCTGCATTGTGCAACTCAGCAGCTTTTGTCTGCAGCAGGAGCGGCGCGCACCGCGCGCCGGCATCCCGTACCATGTCGTCGCCGGCGGTCTGCGCCTGCACGTTACCGGCCGCGACGGCGCCGTGCGCACAATGCGGGCGGATGGGTTGATCGACCTCACGTCGGCGGGTGGCAATACCCGCATTGCGGCGTCATTGCCGCTCGGGATTCTACGGCGGCTCGACGCCAGCGCTGTCGCGTTGGAGGTCGTGCTTCAAACCACCCTGATCCCCGAGGCCGACCCGTACGATCCCAATCCCATGACCCTGGCGGAACAGGATTTCGCCGCTGGCCCGGCCCGGCAGTTGGCGGAGGGGTATTTTGACGACAAAAAGGCCCTCGGCCATACGGTCAACGTACTCGACCGCACCATCAACGCCATCGGCGAAACGGCCCTGCTGAGTGACCGGCAACGCCGTGCCTTGTGGGCGCGCATTGCCGGAGTGCCGCTCGACGGCGCACCGGACGGTCCGGTGGCCCAAGCGGCCGGGGTCTTCCGGGCCTGTCTCGACGACATCGCACAGCACCGCATGTCGCACCTGCGGCCCTGTCTGCAAAGCCGCCGCGACGGTCTGTTGATCCGTGCCAACGTTCAATTCTGGAACGGGCTGACGCCGGGAAGCTAACGCTGCGCCCGGCGGTGGAATACCGGCCGGTGTGGAGACGATGGTGGGGACGCGCGATCAAGATGGCACGCCTCCGGTCAAGGTCGGCCTCCGATCAAATATCAGGACAGCCGGTAGTCGAGGCGGACCACGCCGTTTTCAAACGGCTCGGCCGCCTCCAACTGCAAAGCTCTGATGTCTTTGCCGGCGCGAAACAGCGGTACGCCGTTCCCCAGCAACACCGGCATGTAGAACAGCTCCAGCCGGTCGAGGGCGCCGATTTCGATCAGGGCCGATTGCAGTTGGGACCCGCCGACAATCCAGACATCGCCGTCGTCCAGGGCCCGCAAATGCGCCGCCAATCCGGGCAAATCGTCGTGCCAGGCAGTGACATCCGCGGGTGCGTCATGCAGCGACGACGAGGTGACGACGATGCCACGCTTGCCGGCATAGACCCAGTCGGGTCCGAAGCCACGCGCCTGATCGTAGGTGGCGCGGCCCATGACCACGGTGCGGATCTGCGCGATGAAGGCCGTGTAGCCATAATCCAGGCCGTTGAACGGATCGAGCCAGCCGACACCGCCATCGCGGTCGGCGATATAGCCGTCGGCGCTGGCCGCCATGTACCCGCGAATGACGGTCATGTGCGTTTCTTCGCCGGCCGCTCGAGAAACAGAATTGTTTCCATCTAAGGGAGACACGCTCTAAACCCGCCCCGGCGGCAACCATTCCACCTCGCCGCTATCGGTGGTGAAGCGCAGGATGGGATTTTTACGCGTGTTTTCCTGGGTCAATATCACCGTTTTGCCGGTTCGCCAGCCGATGGTTTCCATGAATTCCGCCACGGCGAACAGGTCCTCGGCCTCGGCCACTTCGGCCGGGTCGAGATCGAACTCGATTTCGTCTTGGGAGAAAAAGTGGCAATTGAGTTGGGCATTGGCCCGCATGAACGACAGCATGGGAGAAGCGTTCGGCCGCACGGCGAAGATATCTTCCACCCTTTCGGGCAATGGCACCGGCTTGATGTCGACCATGTAGACGGGTGGTGGATCCAGATCCCGGACGATATCGACCACGGCCTGCCAGTCATCGATGGTGACGTTCAAGACATAGATATCCCGCAACGCCCCGTCGGGCAGAAAATCCGATCCGGCCTGGTCCCAATCCATACCGGAAATTAAAGCACAGCCGCGCCCTGGAACAAGGGGGCGCGGCCACTCTCACAGGTTGGTCACGACGGCTCCGATCTCCGTCCAAATCACGTATGGCTCCTATTTGGCGCCGGCGAGGAATTCTTTCAGCAAGCCGTTGAATTTTTCGTGATGTTCCCAGAACATCATGTGCCCGCCGAACGCCACAACGCGGCTCTTCGGCGTATGCTTGGCCAGGTACCGCTTGGCGGTGTCGGCCCAGTGATCGGCCACGACGAACAACGACGGCAGCTCGGCGTCGATCTTTTTGGCGGTCTCCATGTAGTTTGAAAACATGCCGGCGGCCATGTAGGCGGCGGCCACCCAGGGCGGCGAGCTGAGCGATTGGTCGACCACCCAGGTTGTGATCTCGGGCGTCAGCGGCTTCTGGATCATCACTTCGTCGGTATACCAGACAATGATGTCCCGGTGACCCTTGGGCGACTGCAGACCGTGATAGAACCCGGCGATATCGGCCACGCCGCCTTCCACCCAGTCACCGTCGACACCCGTCATGGGCGTTGGCGACAGGTCGATACAGACGTGGCCCTTGGCCGCGCCGGTCCCGTTGCTCTTGATGAATTCCCAGGTCGCCAGGCAACCAAACGACCAACCGACAAGAACCGGGTCGCTTACCTTGAGGTGCTTGAGCAGCTTGGTCAGATCGGCACCCTGGGTCGTGTAGTTGTTGCCTTCCAGAGTAACGGTCGAGCGGCCATGGCCACGGGGATCGAAGCTGATGACCCGGTGGGTCTTGGCGAACGCGTCGACCTGGTTTTCGAACACCTTGGTGGTGAACGTCCAGCCGGGCACGAGCACCAGGGCCGGCCCCTGGCCTTTTTCCTCGTAGTATATTTCGACGCCCGGTTCGACCTCGAGATAGCCGCCGGCCTGGGCCGGTACGGTAAACGCGCCCAACGCCACCGCGGCGGCGGCGCAAATCCCGATCAAATGGCTGCGGAATACGGTCATGACGTGTCCTCCCCTCTTTGTCTGTGCTAGCGTTGAGGCTAACCAAAGGCCGCTTCGGGGCGTTATCCGCATCACGCAACCGTGCGGCACGGCAAGGGGGCTGTCATGCTGACATTCCGGGAACGATATCCGAATTGCGCAGACGGACTGTCATCACACGAGGAGGTCTTCGCCGATATCGACCAGCAGGCCGCCTGCCTGACCGGCTATGACCAGCATTACCAGCAGATCAGTCCGGGGCGGTATACGGGCTGGTTCAGGACCGTTTTGCTGGGTGAGAAGTTCGGCCTCTATTTCGAGACCATCGACCAGGATCTGGACCAATGGGGCGCCGCGCCGGCCGATCATTACGGCGTGGTGTTTTTCATGCGCGAGGGCAATTTCGGCTGGCTCGGAAGCACACCGTTCGATCACGACAGCCTGCTGTATCTGACACCCGGCGCCGGTTTCGATTTCCGCGCGCGCGCCGGTGCCCATTTTTGCGTCATCAATATTGCGGCCGACGTCTTCGAGCTTTTTCTAACGCCCTGCCTGCCCGGCGGCGTGGATCATCACCTGTTGTCCGGCCATGCGGATTCCCTGTCGCTGATCGATCGGGATCGGTTGCAGGCGCAGACACTGCGTCAGATGGTGATGCAGGCCTTGTCGCTCGCCGGCCGATTCGCGGGCGGCGAGGAGGACAAGAGCGCCCTGACCGGATTCCAGATCTCCCTGGCCGGGCTGATGGCCGGCTATCTTGCCAGCGCGCTTGCACGGCGGACGCCCGATTGCCGAACAGAAGCAGCAGCCGCGATCGCAAACGATATCGCCCTGGCGGCCCGCGACCGCATCCGCCGATCCGCCGGCGCCCATCAGGACATCGCCGAGTTGGCCGGTAGCCTGGGTGTGTCGCGCCGCAGCCTGGAATATGCCTTTCGCGACCGTTTCGGCCAGAGCCCCGCGGTGTACCGTCGTATCGTCCAGCTCAATGCCTTCCGCTCCGCCCTCGTGTCGGAGGCGAACCGGCAGCGCAGTATCGGCGACATCGCGGCTGATCTGGGGATATGGCATCTCAGCCGGCTGGCGCAGAACTACCGCGCGCACTTCGGCGAACTGCCCTCGGACACCCGCCGGGCACAAGAACGCGTCTGAAAGTTACGTCGCCGGACGTTCAGTGGGGTTTTGCATCCGGACGGTGTCGTGCCGCCGGTTCGGCCACATCGGCCGGTTCGCACGGATGATATCCGGCAGACGGCCGGTCGTCCCGTGTGGCGCCATGGGCGCGATCCAGACTGGCATCCTCCACCGCCTGCCATTCGCGGGCCAAGGCAAGGCGCAGTTTTTCAACCCCTTCGGCGACGGTGTGGGTGACGTCGAACAAGGCATCCTTGGGCTTGGTCATAGCATCATCCTTTCCCGTCATCCCCGGTAAGGAATGATTTACCATACCGCCGCCGGCACTGACACAAGTCAATGGTCCAAGTCCGGTGGAGTTCGCGCGCAAGGGGAAGACCCGAAGACGCCGCATGGTTGTGTGCCGTCAAGAACGCACCTTTACTTGACCCTAGGGCACCGTTGAACCCGGCCGCGGGCGGCCCTATGGTGCGTTTTTCCCGTGTGAAGCGGGCCTTCCGAAGGGACATTGCGGCCGCATGGGCATTCATCAGCGCTACCAGTTGAACGATGTCGACGGCGCCCGGGTGGGACGTTTCAAGGGCGGCGTCAACACGTCGTTCATTGTCTACAGGATCGGCGAAGCGTTGATCGATGCCGGACCGGCCAATCAATGGCCGGCGGTGCGCAAGTTCATCGGTGAACAACCCGTCGGCAAGCTGCTGCTCACCCATCACCATGAGGATCACGGCGGCAACGCCAGCCGTATCGCCCGGCACTGCGGCCTGGTGCCCTTCGCTCCGGAACTCAGCCGGGACAAACTGAAAACCGGGTACCGCACGCCGGTGCTGCAGAAACTGATCTGGGGCTCGCCACGGCCGGTAGAAACCCAGCCGTTGCCCGAGATCACGGTGCTGGACGGCGGCACCCGGCTGCAGGCCATCCACACACCCGGTCACGCCAAGGATCTCCATGTTTTCTTTCTGCCCGACCGGGGCGAAGTATTCTCCGGCGACCTGTATATCTCCAAATCGTTGCGCTATCTGCGTTCCGACGAGCGGCTTGACCAATTGACGGACAGCATCCGCAAGGTCCTGGCCCTGGACTTCGCCACCCTGTTCTGCCCGCACCGGGGTATCCTGGAAAACGGCAAGCCGTCGCTCGCGGCCAAGCTCGAAAACATCATCACATTGTGCGGCCAGGCGCAGGACCTGCACCAGCGCGGTATGCCCGTCGAGAACATCGTCGCGGAGCTGCTGGGGCCCGAGGACATGATGGCCCGCATGACCAAATACAACTTCTCCAAGACCAATCTGATCAAGGAAGCGCTCAAGGTTCCGGTGTAGCCGCGGCAGTTCGCGCTACAGCACTTTGAACGTGGCCGTGCCGCGGGCGCAGGGTTCGCCGTCGGCGGATACGGTACAGGACGCGAAACACAGGGTGCGCCCGATTTTGCCGACATCGCAGTCTATCCGCAGCCACGCGCCCGGCCGCGCGGTACCGAGAAAATCGATCGCCAGGTTGACGGTGACCAGGCCGGAGATCTTCGGCCCTGCCTGTGACCCGCCGGCTTCCACGTTGCGTGCGCCGAGGGTTTTCAGTGCGGCGATGCAACTGTGGCCCATGGCATTGTCGGCCAAAGCGGAGATCAGGCCACCGTGTACGATGCCGCGGGCGTTGCAATGGGCATCGCGCAACCACAGACCGATGGAGACGCTTTCGCGCCCTGCACGTTCGTAGATTGGTTCCCACGGGTCGGTCAGCGGGCTGCGCCGGTCCCGCGCGACAAATCCATCTTTCGGCGGCGGGCTGTCCCCCGGCCTGTCTGTTGCTGGCGTTTCGGTCATGAAGCGGACCCTAGGCTGCGCCAGCAGTGCTGTCTACCAATCGCTGCCCGAGTTGGTTAGGCTGGCGCCCATCCCAGGGGAATTTTCGGCGGATCATGAACGACACGGTCAAACCCATCTTCGTCGGCGGTGCCATGCGCAGCGGCACCACCTTGCTGCAGCAGATCACCTGCACCTCGCCCGACACCAACCCGGCCATCAACCCGAGCCGGTATCTGAGCGCTCAGATCAATCTGTATGCCCGCTATATGGGTGAGGACAGCCTGTTCATCACCGACTATTTCGGCAGCAAGGAACGTTTCACGGACTTTACCCGTCAACTATTGCAACGGGTGATGTCGGAAACATGGGCTGCCAATGGCAAACCCGGCGCATTGGTCATGAAGACGGTCGATCTGACGAGGGTCCTGCCGGCGCTCGTACACCTGCTGCCCGTGGCACGGTTCGTCGTGTCGGTCCGCGACCCCAAGGACACGATCGCATCCATGCGCACCGTCGCGGACAAGCAGCGAAGGGATGGGATCAACAGCCACCTTTCGCGTACCGGCGACGATCTGGCTGCCATGTGCGAAACCTATAACGGCTATTACTTGCCATTGTTGCAGTTCATCAAATCCAGGGGCGAGGCGCTCAGGAACCGCATCCTGTTCATCCGATATGAAGACATGGCCCGGACACCGGACACCGTGGCGGCGGATGTCTGGCGCTTTTGCGGCGTCGCCGAGGGGGCTTTGCCCAATGCGCCGAACGCCACTTGGCGCAATAGTCCGCACATGTCCGAAGTCGCCGGCCATACCAAGTGGCGGACGTTCTTGACTGACCTCTCGGACAAGCCGATCTCGGCGTCGCGCATCGGCAGCCATGCGGAAACGTTCAGTCCGGAAGATTGCGCCGAAATCGACCGGCGCTGTGAAATCGTAGGCGCGACTTTCGGCTACAACCGATAAGTCGATCGAACTTCGCACCCGGCGCCATATTCATCGTGCCAGTGGCGGGCCGTCATCTCCCGGGCGTCCGGCGAGGAATCGGAAATACGCGACCGCTCTATTCACCAGCGATTTCTCGTTTGTTGCCCAAGTCATGTCGTCGCGAACAACGCTGACACCCTGGTAGTGCCAGTCGCCACCGTCTCCCCGCTCCACATGATGCACGCTGACCAGAGCACCAGGTTCGAACAGCGTTACGAACGACAATTTAATGGGTGACTCGTTTCTGATCACGACAACCAACCGATCAGGCTCTGTCACGCGGGCCGTGATGGTGTAAATGTTGAAACCGGTCGAACGGGTATCGTCCTGGGTAAAAAAGAGCGTTTGGCCGGAGAGGATCTCTTCGGAGGAAAAATCCGGTCGCTTGGAAGTTCTCACATTGTCTTCGAGCGCGTAAGCCGCTTCGACCAATGTCCTCCAGTTTTGATCCGACACCGACCAGTAGACCAATCCGCTCATCACAGACATGGCGCCGAATTGTGAAGCCAACTGATCCGTTGTGATGGACGCGGGCAACCGTCCCGACAGAATGACGGTCAAAGCAGCGGGAGACGGCGGACTGGGAACACATTCGCCACCGATTTGGTTATCCCGGAGAACTGAAACCCTTGGCGGATCTCCCGGACCCGGTATCGCAACATTGCCGCGACATGGGTCCAAGATTTCAGCGTGGGCAAGGCCGATGCCTAGCAACAGGGAGCATGGCCAAAGACTGGCTACGCGCCTTATGCGGCGTAACTGTAGCGACGTCATCGTTTCCTGAACGGCCCTGTCGCGGTAAATCCCAGCTCACGGCGCCCGTGAGGCGTGCCGTGCGTGAACTCATGGTAGCGACTTCGGCAGAATTCACCAATGGCTGGCTCCATGAGAACACAGACCAATCAGGCCGATGCATGCGCGCGTGCGGCCATGCGCCGCAGGATACGTAACCTTGAATTCAATTCGTCCGTATCTATGTAGCAGCCCTGCAAGCGTCGATCGCCGCTGGCAGGATCAAATGCCGTCCTGGCATGCAGGACACGGCGATTGTCGAATGTAGCCATGATGCCGCTATCCAACCGAAACGTAACGCGAAAACGGTCTTCCCTGGTCATGGCGATGAAGCGGCGGTAGGCGGCATACAGCCTGGGCATGTCGGCCTCATCCACGTGCTGAGGCCCGCGCAGAAAGTTGCCGACGCGGATTTCATGAATGGACCCGTCATCGTTCAGGCGAATCGCCGGCACCCGCTGACGGTAGTCGCTGGTCTTGGCCCGGTTGCGGAACTCCATGGGTAGGGTTGACAGAACCTTAAAGTGATGTGGTTCCTCGTCGCGCAGGGTCTCGGCAATGCGGAACCCGTCAGCCATGATGCTGTCGCCGCCGGACGCGTTATTGACATGACAGAGCAGGAATTGCAGGCCGGGTTGCAACTCGCGGGTCGGCAGGTCCACATGCAGCGGCAGCTCGATAGACAGATAGGCACTGGAATCGGGATCGGCCTTGGTCATCACGTCGAAGACCCGGCCGAAGTTGGTCTGACGCAGAAACGAAATGCGATCGGCGAACCACTCGACGGACCCATCGTCCAACGGGCAGTTCCGCAGCAATGCCAGGCCGTGGGCATGCAGGGCTTCGAGCCAGGCCAGCAACGCGTCGTCATTGTCGAGCACGTCGCGGCCGTCGAATTCCGGAACGACGAAATCGCTGCCCCAGCTTTGCACCATCCCCTCGACCACAGGCGGCGCGGAATAGCAATGGGCCCGCAACCAGCCGGGATGATGGCGGCTGGTGTGGCCATCGGGCCATGCGACCGTCAGCGAACCGGCATCGTCCACCGCCACCGAGGCGGCGGCAAGGTCGTCGGGCACGGTCGAGATGTCGAACACCTGTTCCAGCGTTTCCGGATTGACGCATTCGGCGCACGGGCAGTTGTCGCGCAGCCACAGGCCGTGATAGCGGCTGACGTGCCCGTCGCTCCAAAACACTTGCGCACCGGTGTCCCAGGATTCGGCCCGCTCGATCGTGGCGCGTACCGGATAGACGTTGAAATCGGGAATGGGTGCGAGTTCGGTCATGACAATGGCTCCACTCAAGTCCTGTTCTTTGACAGACCGACGGACCGGCCGGCGCCGTCGGGCCACGGCAGCCCGACATGGGCCGCGGACAGTGTCTGCAGCCGGTCCATCACTTCGGCGGGCGCCGGACAGGTGCGTCCGCTCTCCGTGTTCACATGCAGATACATCTGCTCGGCGGTAGCTACCGGAGTGCCGCCGTCAGAACCGATCAGGCGATGAAAGACGTGCAGGCGCTTGGCGTCGTGGCTCAGCAGCTGGGTCTCCACGTGCAGCGCCTCCCCCGCCGACGCTTCCGCCAGGTGGCGCAAGTGGCTTTCCACCGTGTAATAGCTGTGTCCGGCATCAAGGTACGCCGCATCGACACCGATGGCCGCGAACAGGGCGTCGGCGGCATCGCCGAACACCTGCAAATAGCGGTATTCGGTCATATGACCGTTGTAATCGGTCCACCCGGGAAGCACTTGCGCCGTATGCAGACGCAGCGGCTGGGCGCGCGACAGGTCCGGCGTCTCGGCCGCGCGGGCGCCGACCCGTGCCCTCTCCTGTGCGGCCACCACCGCGCCCGCGCCGATACCGTGGGGTTTCAGCGCCTGCAGGATGGCGACCAGTCCATCGTCGCGCTGACGTTCCAGGTCGCGCACGTCGGCACCGTCGGCCTGTATGTCCGATTGGCCGGCGATCTTGTCGATCAAGGCGTCGGTCATTTCCGGCACATCCGTCAGTTTGGTCCATGGCCACTGCAGTGCCGGTCCGAATTGGCTGATGAAGTGGCGCATGCCGCCCTCGCCGCCGGCGATGCGGTAGGTCATGAAGGTGCCCATCATGGCCCAGCGCAAACCGGCGCCGTAGCGGATGGCGTCGTCGACCTCGGCCACCGTGGCAACGTCGTCGTTGACCAGCCAGAGCGCCTCGCGCCACAGGGCTTCCATCAGCCGGTCGGCGAGGAAGCCGTCGATTTCGGTCCGCACGTGCAGGGGCTGCATGCCAAGCGCGCGGTATACTGCCATGGCCCGTTCGATACTCTCCGAGTCGGTTCGATCACCGCCGCACACTTCGACCAGGGGCAGCAGATAAACCGGGTTGAACGGATGGCCCACGAGGAAACGTCCCGGCCGCTCCATGACCGACTGCAATTCCGTCGGCCGCAGGCCCGACGTGGACGTGCAAACCAGCGCTTCAGCCGACGCATAGCGGTCGACTTCGGCCAAAATGGCGTGTTTGACCGCCATATTCTCTGGCGCACTTTCCTGAATGATATCAGCATCTTTTACGGCAATTTCGATGTCATCCGTGAAGTTGACGGCGCCCCGTTCACTCACCGGTCCGCCCCAAAGTTGGGTGAGCGCTCTCTCGGCGTTTTCAATGACCGTGCGGACGCGCCGCTCGGCCTCGGGATGTGGATCGCAAACAGTCACATCGATGCCGTGCCAGGCCAACCGGGCCGCCCACCCGGCACCGATGACACCACCGCCGATACAGGCGGCCTGGCGGATGCCGGCGACGCTCATCCGGCCCTCCCTATGCCAGGCCGGCCACCGGATGGCCGTTTTGTACAAGTATCCCGCCCGGGATGTTTCTTATCGTTGGTCGCCTTCAACCCGGCGATGCGGAGTTCGTTCCAATAGGGTGGTGTTTGATTATGTCGATTAGAAACGTTTTGTTGCTTGCGAGTGTCACGATCGTCTTCTCGTTCAAAGCGGTGGCGGCCCCTGTCTTTTCGCTGATCACCGAGCTGGATCCGGGCAGCGCCAACGGCCAGCTGATTAACCAATACGCATCGATCCCCGACGTGATCGCCCTGAACGGACTGAATCTTGAGTCCTTCGGGCCTGTGGCGCCGGATCAAAGCATCGGCGGACTGACTTACGACGGCAGCCAGTTCATTCTGATCACCGAATCGGACCCCGGCGGCGTTAACACACAACTGCTCGGCGTCTACAATTCCTATGCCGATTTGGTCTCGTTGAGCGGCGGCACCATTCATGCGATGGCGACGCTGGCGTTCGATCAAAGTATCCGCGGGCTGACCTACAACGGCAGCCAATACATCATGATCACCGAGTTGGACCCCGGCAGCGCCAACAGCCAACTCCTCGCTGTCTACGATTCCCTGGCCGACTTGATCGCCTTGAACAGCTCCGGTCTTCACTCCATGGCCACCCTCGCCTTTGACCAGAGCATCGGCGGCCTGACCTTCGACGGCAGCCACTATTACTTGATCACCGAACTGGACCCTGGCGGCGCCAACGGGCAGATTGTGACGCGCTTCGACACGCTGAACGACCTCATCAACCTGAACAACTCGTTCATCGACGCCTTTGACACACCTCTGGCGCCCGACCAAAGCGTCGCCGCTTTCACGTACATACCCGATGCGCTTATCACGGTGCCCGAACCCGGCACGTTGGCGCTCTTCGCCGTCGGACTGGCAGGCCTTGGCATGACGCGGCGGCGTTCGGCGCGTTAGCCGCACGGGTTACGCCACCGCGGATACGATGGCCGCCGGGATCGGTACGCGGAACGGCGCGTCGGGACCGAACTCTTTCCGCACCGCCTCGCCGACGGCGGCCCGGATGGCGGCCAGGTTGTCAGCCGGCTGGGAGCGTAGTAGATGCGCCCCGCGTACCGTACCCTGCATGAAATGATCCACGGGTGTCGCCGGGTCGGCGACCACCCAATGACAGTCGGCCGTGGTGAGTACCGGGTCTGAAAAACCGGCTTCGGCCAACACCGGAAAGGCAATGTCAGGGTCCGCATAATCGTGTATTGCCGGTCCGGGCGGCAAGGCCACCGTTGGATCGCCGTGTTCCGCGACGGCGCCGAAAACGATGCGGAAGGCCGGAGACAATTCGGGTCCGTGCCAGACGGAATAGGCGAAACGCCCGCCCGGTTTCAGGATACGCCGGGCTTCCGTGAGTGCTTTCTTTGAGTCCGGAATGTGCAGGATTCCGAACCCCATGGTCACGGCGTCGAAGGATGTGTCATCGAACGGTAAATCCGTGGCATCGCCTTCGAGGAACGTGGCACCCGGTACGGCGTCGCGGGCAAGATCGAGCATGGCCGGCGAAAAGTCGAGACCCGTCACCGATGCGTTCGCCTCATGTAAACCCTTGGCGATGATGCCATGGCCGCAGCACAGATCGAGGGCCGTGGACCCGCCCCGCGCTCGAACGGCGTCCACCATCACCGGCACGCATTGCTCCGTCGCCGTGGCAAAGCCCGAGGCATAGGCCGCCACCGTTTCCGGTTCGGCCCAGCCGTCCCGCTCCATACGGCCGAAGGCGCTGAAGTCCTGTTCGCTCATGTGCCCGGCCCTCGCTTGACCAGATTGAGCTTGTCGCGCACTTCGTCGGGCGCCATCACGCGGACGTTCATGGCCTCGAGGATTATGCGTGCCCGTTCGACCAGTTGGCCGTTGCTCGCCAGTTCGCCGCGCGACAAATAGAGATTGTCCTCGAGCCCCACCCGCACGTTGCCGCCGGCCAGCACCGCTTGAGCCACATACGGCAACTGCATGCGGCCGATGGAAAAGGCCGAGAACACCCATTCGTCCGGCACCGCGTCGGCCATGGCCTGCAGCGTGCGCGGATCGTCGGGCGCGCCATAGGGAATACCCATGCAGAGCTGGATCATCACCGGATCGTCGATCAGCCCCTCCGCCACCAGTTGCTTGGCCAGCACCAGATGTCCGGTGTCGAACACCTCGATCTCGGGCCGCACGCCGAGCGCCTGCACTTCGCGGGCCATGGCGCGCAGCATGTCCGGCGTATTGGTCATGACGTAGTCGCCGCCCGCGGCGAAGTTCATGGAGCCGCAATCCAGGGTGCAGATCTCGGGCAACAGTCGGCGCACATGGTCGAGCCGCTCGAACGCACCCGCCATGTCGGTACCCGCTTCGTTCAGCGGCAGTGGCTGCTCGGCCGAGCCGAACACCATATCGCCACCCATGCCGGCGGTCAGGTTGAGCACAACGTCCGTATTGCCGGCCCGTACCCGTTCGACCACTTCGGCGTAAAGATCCGGATCGCGCGCGCCGGTCCCGGTTGCTGGATCGCGCACGTGGATGTGGGCGATGGACGCCCCCGCCTCCGCCGCCTCGAGGGCCGAATCGGCGATCTCGGCCGGCGTGACCGGCACCTTGTCGCTTTTGTCCGCCGTGTCCCCCGCGCCGGTCACGGCGCACGTGATGAAAACCTCCCAGTTCATGTCGATCCCGCCTGCGGTTGATTATCGGATAACGTTAAGGGCAGTATGGGCCGTTCGCTTTGCACTTTTCGACAAATATGTCACGTCATTCGACAAATCCGCTGCAGCGTTTCGGCTTTCTCCTGCTGCCTGAGTTCAGCACCCTGTGCCTTGCCAACGCGGTGGAACCGTTGCGCGCCGCCAATACTTTGGCGGATGGCGCGCACTACCACTGGTCGCTGGTTTCGATGGACGGCGAACCGGTCGCCTCGTCCAGCGCGGTACACGTCGCGGTCGATGGCGGATTGGAGTCGTTGAGTGGATGCGATGCTCTCTTCGTGATCGCCAGCTACGGCTACGACCGCTTCGCGACGTCGGCGTTCAAGGCCCGTCTGCGACGCACGGCGCGGTCTGTGCCGGTGCTGGGCGGCCTCGATACGGGCCCTTGGCTGCTGGCCGATGCCGGCCTGCTGGACGGCTACCGCGCCACCATCCACTGGCAGGAGTCGACACGGCTGGAAGAGGACTTCCCCGAGATTGAGGTCAGCGGCGAACGCTACGTCCGCGACCGTGACCGCATCACCGCCGGCGGTGCGACCGCCGTTCTCGATCTGATGTTGCGGCTGGTGCGGGAACGATTGGGCGATGCTTTGGCGATCGACGTCATGCGGTTGTTTCTTTACGACACCGAACATCAGGCCGAACTGCCGCAGCGCGTCCCTCTGTCCGCACCATTTATTGCCCGGGCGCCGGATGTGGCGCGCGCCATCGCGGTCATGGAAGAAGCCGTGGAAGACCCATTGGCCATTCCGGAGATTGCCCGGCGTGCGGGTTGCTCACAACGCAGATTAGAGCGCTCTTTTGCCGCAACGCTCGCCGTTACGCCAACCCAGTATTATCGTGCAATGCGGCTCGGCGCGGCGCGGCATCTATTGCTGGAGACCGGTCAGACCGTCGCTGATATCGCCGCTCGCACGGGCTTTTCCAGTGCGGCGATCCTCAGCCGCGCCTACCGGACGTATTTTGGATATCCGCCAATCGAAACCCGCCGCCAAAGCAAAAATCCGAAAGACACGTTCTCCTAGAGCGTTTCATCCTTAGACGGAACCATTCTGTTTCTCGAGCGGCCTGCTCATCCACCAGGAAGACGGGGCAGCGCGATGTGGTGCATCGCGCAAGCCGTCTGACGCCGTGGGGGGCGGCCGCTCGGAAACCCGGAGGGACGGGCGTCTTGGCGCCAA
>JANQFL010000085.1 GCA_028277845.1 Sneathiellales bacterium | reverse complement strand
GCGTGGGCGGTTGCCGGCTTGCGGCGGTCGCGCACGGTGGCCTGCAGCGTCTTGAGCTTGCTCTCGTTGGCCCTGGTGGCCCGCCAGCTCAGCACGAACAGCACCACCATGATCAGCGCGGTGATGCCGTAGGCCGACCAGACGAACGAGGCGTAGCCGCCCATATCGAAAAACTCTTGCACGCCGGTCCAAACTCCGTTTCGTCAGGGGCGCCGGGCGGATGGGCTGATATCAGCGGGCCGCGGCGCCCGAAAAGCGGCAGGATAGTACATCGTGCCATATGCCGCCGAGATGATCCGAGTCAATCGCCCGTCGCGTGTACGTTCAGCCTTCCACCTGGGCCAAGGTCAAGGCCCTGATTTTCCGGGCGGAAATCTCAGTCCTGAGGCGATAAATCAGCACGGTCAGGTAGTAAAACTTGAACGCCGCGGCCATGACGAGCAACGGAATCAAAAATTCGTTACCCATCTTCGGCCCTTCCATGGTGACCACGCTGGCCGGTTGATGCAGCGTATTCCACCAGTCCACCGAGAACTTGATGATCGGCACGTTGACGAATCCGACCAGGGCCAGGATAGCGGCGGGCTTGGCCGCTTTGACCGGATTGTCGTAGGCCTGCCACAGGGCCATGTAGCCGAGATACAGGAAAAACAGCACCAAAACCGAGGTCAGGCGGGCGTCCCACACCCACCAGGTGCCCCACATGGGCTGGCCCCACAAGGCGCCGGTGACCAGGGCGAGGAAGGTGAAAGCGGCACCGATCGGGGCACTGGTCTTGGCCACCAGGTCATTGAGCGGGTGTTTCCAGATGAAGCCCACGGCACTGGCCAGGGCCATGACGGAGTAGACGAACAAGGCCATCCAGGCCGCCGGCACGTGCACGAACATGATGCGCACGGTCTCGCCCTGCTGATAGTCGGGCGGCGCCGTGATCAGGCCCAAATACAGGCCGGCGACGAAGCAGATCACGGTCAGGCCGGCAAACCAAGGCAGCACCGCGTTGGCGATGCGCAGAAACCGGGTGGGATTGGCAAAACGATGCATGCCCGTCATTTAACCCCTTCCGTCCCGCTGTGCAAGTCACGGCCCCGTGCAGATCAGGGCCACGAAATGGCGCAATCCGGGTATCTATTCCATGGCGAGACGAAGTGCCGCAGCCGAGGCAACGGGGCACAACGCCAGCGCGCCCATCAACAATGCCGCCAAAACCAGCAGATGCGGACGCGGTCCAAGGCCGTTGATGGCCGCCTCGACGGCACCGACGGCAAAAATCAGGACCGGGATGAACAGCGGCAACACCAAAAGCGGCAGCAGAACGCCACCGCGGCGGATGCCAACAGTGAGGCCGGCGCCGATGGCCCCGATCAGGCTGAGACACGGCGTTGCCAGCAGCATGGACAGCATCAATACCGGATAGCCAGGTTCGTCCATGTTCATGAGCAATGCCAGCACCGGCGCGGCGATGATCAACGGCACGCCGGTGGAGAGCCAGTGGGCCGTGCACTTGGCCAACACCACCAGCGGCAGGGGCAGCGGCGACAGCACCAGCAGTTCCAGACTGCCGTCCTCGTAGTCGGCCTGGAACAGGCGGTCGAGGGAGAGCATTGAGGCGAACAAGGCGGCGACAAACAGCACGCCGGTGCTGATGCGGGCGAGAATGGTCAACTCGGGCCCGACGCCGAGCGGAAACAGGGTGACGGTGAGCAGGAAGAACATGACGGCGAGAAACGCCGCGCCGCCCTGGCGGAACGCCAGCTGCACATCCCGGACAATCAGGCCGCCCAAGCCGGTCATACGGCTTCGTCCAGATCGACGGCGACCGGCTGCGTGCCCTTGAGCCGCAGTACGTCTTCGCCGGGAATGTCGAGCGGCACGTGGGTCGCCATCATCACCACGCCGCCTTCCTCGCAATGCTTGATGATCAGATCGCGCACCACGGCGGTGGTGGCCACGTCGAGGGAGTTGGTCGGTTCGTCGAGCAACCACAACGGGGCGGGCGCGGCGACGATGCGGGCGAGATTGGCCCGGCGCTTCTGCCCCGCCGACAGCATGCGGCCGGGGATGTCGGCCAGATGGCTGATGCCGAAGGTCTCCAGAGCGTTGCCGGCGGCGGCGTCCAGGTCGTCCTGGCCCCGCAATCCGGCCCAGAAACGCACGTTCTCGGCCACCGTAAACACCGGCTTGACGGCATCGAGATGGCCGACATAGTGCAGCCGGGCGCGGTGGGCATCGGGATCGCCGCCGACGTTTTCGCCGTTCCACGTCAGGGTTCCGGCCGCCTGGCGCAGCAGGCCGGCGGCCACCCGCAGCAGGCTCGATTTGCCGCTGCCGTTGGGACCTTCCAGGATCAGCGCGTGGCCGGGCTCGGCCGCGAAATCGAGGCCGGAGAAGACGAGGCGGTCGCCGCGGATGCAGTCCAGATTATGTCCGGCGAAACTCATGGCGTGCAGTCATAGCACGGCATGATGGAAAGAAAACCGATTTGTCGCCTGTTTCAGCGCCTTCCTTGAACGGCCCGGATCGCCCGGCACAAAGCCATGATCGGATACGGCCAGACCGGCGCGCCTTGACGAAAACGTGAAGCATTGGGAGCGGCAAGTGATTTCGCGTGCGTCAGCGCCTGCATCACAATCGGCCGGTGTTAACCCTTGATCGACGGTCAAATCGAGCCGTCCCGTATGGTCCGCTTGCTTAACTGCCGAAACCGAAGTTCCCGATCATGTCCCTCGAAATCCTCTCTGCCAAAGGCCGCCAAAGGCAATGGTCATTGGACTCCGACATCGACTGGCACACACCGGTCATGCCACCGGACTGGCTGCCGCGATCATCCCACGCCGCGTTGGTCAGCCAGTTCATGTACGGCGAGCGGGCGACGATAGACGTTTGCCGCCGACTGTTGCCGGCAATGGACGACGCCGGTGTGCGGGCGCTGCTTGACACCCAGATTGCCGATGAGGAACGCCACGCGAAAGTCTTCGAACGATATCTTGGGATACTCGGCGAATGGGCGCCGATGGAACCGGCGTTCGCCGAGACACTCGACCGGGCACTAGCCTGGACCGGTTCGCCGCTCGGACTGGTGGTCTTCTTTCACATCGTGCTCGAAGGCGAGGCGCTGCGGTCCCTTCAAGCGCTTGCCGCGGCTCTTCCCTGCCCCTTATTCCGGCAAATCAATACCTTGGTCGCCCGGGACGAAGCCCGGCACGTCGCCTTTGGCAAGCACTATCTGCGGCGGCACTTGGCCGACATGCCGTTGGATGAACGGATCGGCATCTTTCGCTGGATCCGGGCACTGTGGCGGGACGGCGCTCATGAAATGCTGGCCGGCCTTCCTATGTCCGGCGCAAGCATCGACCCGTGGCACCGGCACTGGGTCGATGAGGGCTGGGCCGGACACAGCCGTACGCTGGCCATGATCGGTCTTGTGGGCCAGGAAGACGCGGCTCGGTTACAGGACAAACCATCATGATTTCGGTCATCATTCCCACGCTCAATGAAGGCAAAAACCTGCCCGGTTTGCTCACGGCCCTCGCGCTGGGCAACACCGATGCGGAAATCATCGTGGTCGATGGCGGCAGCACGGACGGCACCGTTGCCGTGGCCCGGTCCCATCGCACACGAGTCATCGAAGCGGCGCCGGGGCGCGGGCAACAACTGCATGCCGGCGCCCAGGCCGCCTCGGGCGACATCCTTTGGTTCCTGCACGCCGACTGCCAGGTACCCGTGGGCGCCCTGACTGCCATTGAAAACAGTCTGACGGCGTCGCGAAGCGCTGTCGGCGGCAATTTCAGGCTGCTTTTCGACGGCGGGGATGAATTCTCGGACTGGCTGAACGGGTTTTATGAACGTATCCGCGCAAACGGATTCTATTACGGCGACTCCGGGGTGTTCGTACGCCGCACAACCTATGACACACTCGGCGGCATGCCACGCCGTGCTTTGATGGAGGATTACGAATTCAACCGGCGCATGGAGCGATTAGGGGCGACGCTTTGTATCGATATGCCCCCGCTGGTGACCTCCGCCCGGCGCTTCAAGGGACGCAGCAAAAGGGCCATCGTCTCGCAATGGTTGCTCATTCACCTGCTGTACCATCTCGGTCTACCCGATCGCTGGCTGGCGGCGATCTACGATTCCGCGCGGCGGCGGCGGGCATGATGCCTTACCGCACTGCGTTGAGGCGCCAATCGTAGGCATAGCCGTCGATCCCGTCCCGGCGCGCCAGTCGCGCGGCCAGGATCGGCTTCGCGTAGCGGGTCAGATGATCCAGGACGGCCGATTCGGATCCGCCGAAATCTGCCTGGAACCACAGGTAGATTTTCGAGGCCACGAGCCTGCCGCCGGTCAAACGTACGCCACGCGGATCGTTGACGTAATCCATCGCCGCCTGTTCGAGCTGACTTTCGATCGCTGAACCCGTGTAGGCATCCCGGCGCAGATTCGGGCACCCGATCGACGCACAGTTGACGGCGTAATGAATGCGGTTGTCCAGCCAAAGAGGCCGTAAGATGCGATGCTCGATATCGTTCAAACTGAGCAACGTGTCCTCGATCGCGATCAGCTTCTCGTCCCAAGGGCCGATGGTGAGCAGACCTCCGCCGAGACTGATGTCCTGAATGGACGCGACGGGATAGTGGCGCAGCACCAACTGCACGGTGAGCGCGTTGTAGAGATTGATCCAATAGGCTTTTTGTTCGTTGCGGTTGAGGGTGCTCACAAGAACCGAACGCAAGCCGTCGACATAGGCGTCAAGGGCGGTTCGATCGGCCGGCAAGACACTGTCATAGGCAAAACGGTTCAAACCGCTTGCATCGCGCCGGAGATACGTTTTGAGGAACTTGTCCCAGGCGGTGTGATCGATGGTCGTATTCGAATGGGCGTCGTGGCCGGACCACCTGTGCCACGGGTCCGCATCGGGTGCGAGCGAGGCCTCGAGGGTGGCACAGCCGGCGAGCGCAATTGTGAGGGCAAGAGCGGCCAGCGCACGGCGGATCAGTATGGGCAAGTGGGGGAACGACATGGCGGTCTTCGATCCTGTGATAGAAGACCATGATTAGACCCCGCCGGAGCCCCGGCGGAAAATCGCAATTCTTCACCTTTGCGTTAGCACCGTGCCGGACGCAAACGCAGATGGCAGATAATTGCTCGGCAGTTCAGCGCTATTCGTAGGTGCGGACGTCGTCGATGACCTTGCCGTCGTTGGGCAGATCGCCGGCGGCGACGAATTCGACCTGGCCGCGCACCTTGCAGGACGCCTGGATGCTGGCCTCGATTGCCGACCTGAGATCGTCGCTGCCGCCCTCCGTCACTTCGCAGCGCAGGGTCATGACGTCGCGGTTGTCGTCGCTGTCCACCACCAGACGGGCCTTGGACACCGCGTCGTGGGCCTTAACCACCTGGTCGATCTGCTCGGGCCGGACGAACATGCCTTTGACCTTGGTGGTCTGATCGGCCCGGCCCATCCAGCCCTTGATGCGGCCGTTGGTGCGGCCGCACGGGCTCTGACCCGGCAGCACCGCCGACAGATCGCCGGTGGCGAAGCGGATCAACGGATAAACGGTATTGAGTTGGGTGACCACCACCTCGCCGACCTCACCCTCGGCCACCGGGTCGCCGGTGCCGGGACGAACAATTTCGATGATGACGCCTTCGTCCATGATCATGCCTTCCATGGCCGGCGATTCATAAGCGATGAGGCCGAGATCGGCGGTGCCGTAGGATTGCAGGCAGTCAATGCCGCGGTCCTTGAAGGCCGTACGCAGGTCGGGCGGCAGGTATTCGCCGCCGACCGACGCTTTTCCCAAGGCCGATACGTCGGCGCCGGCTTCGTCGGCCTTTTCCAGCAGGATGCGCAGGAACGACGGCGTGCCCACATAGGCCTGGGGCCTGATATGGGTGAGGGCCTCGAGCTGCTGTTCGGTCTGGCCCACGCCGGCGGGCACCACCGGGCAGCCGATGGCCCGGGCGGCGGTTTCCATCATCATGCCGGCGGGTGTCAGGTGATAGGAAAACGTGTTGTAGACGATGTCGCCCGGCCGCACGCCGACGGCCCAGAAGCAGCGGGCGAAACGGAAATAGTCGGGGATGTTGCCGGCCGGTTCGTAGATCGAGCCCGGCGACTGGAAGATATGCGCCAACTCGCCCAGCGGCACGCCGTTGAGACCGCCGAGCGGAGGTTCGCTTTTCTGCCGCGCGCCGAGATCGGATTTACGGGTCACCGGCAGGGCGGCCAGGGCTTCCCGGCTGTTGACGGACGCCGCGTCCACGCCGGCCAGAACCTCGCCGTAATAGGCGGTGTTGCTCTGGGCGTGGGCGATTTGCGCGGCCAGCGCCTGTCCCTGCTCTTCGGCACGGCGGTCGGGGGCGCGCGTTTCCAGTTCGTCGAAATACGCAGAATCAGCCATCGAAATACTCCTGGTGTACCGTCAGGCCAACCAGCGCTTCCGGCGACGATAATGTTTGGTTTCGCGGTAGTTCTTGCGCTCGGCGCCACTGATGCCGAGGTAGAACTCCTTGACGTCCTCGTTTTCCGCGAGGGAAGAGGCTTCGCCGTCCATCACCACGCGGCCGTTTTCGAGGATATAGCCGTAGCTGGCATAACGCAGCGCCACGGTGGTGTTCTGTTCCGCCAGCAGGAAGCTCACGCCTTCCTCGCGGTTCAGCCGGGCGACAATCTCGAAGATTTCCTCGACCAGCTGCGGCGCCAGGCCCATGGACGGCTCGTCCAGCAGGATCAGCGACGGGTTGGCCATGAGGGCGCGGCCGATGGCGGTCATCTGCTGTTCGCCGCCCGAGATATACCCGGCCTGCGACCGCATGCGGTCCTTCAAACGGGGGAAATAGGTGTAAACAAGATCGAGGCTGTCCTTGACCGCGCGGTTGCCGTCCTTGCGGGTATAGGCACCGGTCAGGAGATTTTCCTCGACGGTCAAATGTTCGAAGCAATGGCGGCCTTCCATGACCTGGATGGCGCCTTTCTTGACCAGGTCGGAGGGCGACAGTTTGTCGATCCGTTCGCCCCGGAACTCGATGCTTCCCTTGGTGACTTCGCCCCGCTCGGCCCGCAGCAGGTTCGACACCGCTTTCAGCGTCGTCGTCTTGCCGGCGCCGTTGGCTCCGAGGAGGGCAACGATGCCCCCCTCGGGAACCTTCAGCGAAACGCCCTTCAGCACCAGGATCACGTGGTCGTAGATGACCTCGATGTTATCGATGCTGAGCAGAGTGTTTCCGTCTGTACTCACGATAGTCGTCCGTTTCCTTCAGTTCAGACGATTATTTGCAATCGCGGACCTTCAGGCCTTTTTCCTTGGCGTATTTCGCCGCGGAAGCTTCGACCATCGGACGCACGATTTCCTGATCGGAATCGATCCAATCGGAAACCACGTTCCACTTGGAACCGTCCCACTGCATGAACTTGGCGCGGCCACCACCTTCGTGGTCGGCGCACGACAGTTTCATCGGCGGCATCAGACCGGTCAGGCCCAGCTTCTTGATCATGGCAGGCGTGACTTCGAGATGCTCCAACGCCCACTGGACGTCTTCACCCTTGACGGGCTGGTTGTTGGTCCGCTCCATGGCCTTGCGGATGGCTTCGACCGTGAAGGCGCCCCACACCAGGCCGCGGTTGTAGTAGATCGAACCGACGCGTTCCTTCGGCAGTTCGCCTTCACCCGCGCCGTAGATTTCCTTCAGGATGTCCTGAACGGCCGGGTAGTCGGTACCCGAACCATGGAAACCGGCGGCATAGTAACCCTTGGCCGCACGGCCGGCAGGCACCACGTCTTCCTCGGCGCCGGACCACCACACGCCGACAACCTTGTTACGCGGGAAGCCGACACGGGCCGCTTCCTTCAGCGCCGTCGGGTTCATGACGCCCCAGCCACGCAGGATGACCCAGTCGGGCTTGTACTGACGGGCGATCTGCAGCCAGATGGCTTTCTGGTCGAGACCCGGATGGGCGACCGGGAAGTTGCGGTATTCGAAACCGTACTTCTTGGCCTGGGCTTCGAGGACCGGCGTGGTCTCCTTACCGTAAGCCGAGTCGTGGTGCACGTTGGCGATCTTCATGCCTTTCAGCTTGTCCATGCCGCCGACCTGCTGACCGATGAACTTGATCTTGGTGGTGCTCTGCGACCAGTAGTTGGTCAGCGCCGGGAACAGATACGGGAAGACCCGGCCGTCGGTCGCGTCGGTGCGGCCATAGCCCAGGGTCACAACCGGGATCTTATCCTTCCAGGCACGCTCGAACACGGCATAGGTCAGACCGGTGCCGAAGGGATGAATCATCGGCGCGCCCTTGCCCTTCATCTTTTCGTAGCACTCGATCATCAAGTCGGGCTTGTACTGGGTATCGCACTTTTCCCACTTGAGCATGACGCCATTGACGCCGCCACGCTTGTTGATCAGCTTCATGTAGTCGACCCAACCACCGGCGATACCGCTACCGCCCGGCGCATACGGACCGGTCCAGTACGCAGTCACCGGCACATATTGCTCGGCTGCGGTCGCAATACCCGCAAATGCGGTAATCGCGACAGCGGAAGCTGCAATTTTCATCAACTTCATCAGTAACCTCCCTGTTACAGTTACGCCGGTGTTGTACTCATCCGGCTTCACCCAAATAACGAGCCTAGCACGCGTCACCCCCAGTCGCCACCCTACGGGAGACGGCGTAAAGCCGCATCCCCGGCGCAACTTGTGCTAGTGCGGAAATGGCCAAAGGCGAAGTTTTTCCTTTGCCACCTGCCACAAACGCGCCAAGCCGTAGGGCTCGACGATCAAGAAGAAAATGATAAGCGAACCGAAGATGATCAACTGTGCGTTAGTTAACACTTCGGCCGGCAAATTGGCCCCGAACGCGAAGGCGATGTTGGTGATCAGAATCGGCAGCAGCACGATAAAGGCCGCGCCCATGAACGATCCGTAGATCGATCCCAGCCCGCCGATGATGACCATGAACAGCACCTCGAACGCCCGGTTGATGTCAAACGCCTGAGGCTCAACCGTGCCGATGTAGATGAACGCCCACAAGGCACCGGCAACACCGCAGTAGAACGACGAAATGGCGAAGGCCAGCAGTTTGGTCTTCAGCATGGGAATGCCGATGACCTCCGCCGCCACGTCCATATCGCGGATCGCCATCCAGGCCCGGCCCAGTTCGCTGCGGATCAGGTTCTTGGCCAGCAAGGTCATGACCACGACGATGGACAGCGCCAACAGATAACGGGATTCGGCACTCTCGATGGTATAGCCGAACAACACCATTTCCGGCGCGCTGATCACGCCGGACGTGGAGTAGTTGGTGAACCAGCCGAAGTGGGTCAGCGTCCATTCGATGAAGAAGTGCGCCGCCAAAGTCGTCACCGCGAGATAGAAGCCCTTGATGCGCAGGCTGGGCAGGCCGAAGGCAATGCCGACCAGGGCGGCGATGATACCCGACAGGATAAAGACGATGATGATGTTGAGCTCGGGTATGCCGGTCGACAATTTGTAGGCGGCAAAGGCACCCACGGCCATGAATCCGGCCGTGCCGAGAGAGATCTGACCAGCGTAGCCGGTGAGGATATTCAGTCCCAAGGCGGCCAGCGAAAAGATCAGGAACGGGGTCAGAACCGACCGCAGCCAATAGTCGTTGCCGATGACCGGAATGACAAAGAAGGCGACGACGAGAAGACCGATGACAAAGACCCGGTCCTGACGGACCGGAAAGATCGCCTCATCGGCCTCGTAGGACGTTTTGAACTGGCCGGCTTCGCGGTAAATCATCGCTTACACTCTTTCAATGATCTTCTGGCCGAACAGACCCTGGGGCCGGAACAGCAGGAAGACGGTCGCAAACACATAGGGGAACCAGTTCTCGATGGCGCCGCCCACATAGGGCCCGATGAACACTTCGGAGAACTTCTCAAGCGCGCCAATGATCAGGCCGCCGACAATGGCGCCGGCCACCGAATCGAAGCCGCCCAGGATCAGCACCGGCAGCGCCTTCAGGGCCAACAGGGCCAGCGAGAACTGTACGCCGATCTTGGCGCCCCACAACATGCCGGCCACCAAGGCGACGATGCCGGCGGCGGCCCAGGTCAGGGCCCAGATGTGCTGCAGCGGAATGCCGACCGACATGGCCGCCTGGTGATCGTCGGCGACGGCGCGCAACGCGCGGCCGACCCTGGTCTTGTTGAAGAAGATACTGAGACCGAACACCATGGCGGCGGCAATGCCGGCAGAGGCGAGTTCGAAGTAGGTGATGGATATACCGACGGCATCCATCAGTCCCTCCAGCGGCTCTTCCGGAATGCCCAGGTCGAGGGAATGCACCTCGGCGCCCCAGATACCCTGGGCCAGGCCTTCGATCAGGAAGTTGAGGCCGATGGTCGCCATGAACAGGATGATCAGCGGCTGGTTGACCAACGGTCTGAGCACCACCCGTTCGATCGACAAGGCCAGCACCATCATGATCGCCAGGGTTATGACGATGGCGAGCCAGAAATTGACGCCGAACTCCAACATTTTCACGAACGTCAGGGCGGCGAACAGCACCAGGGCGCCCTGGGCGAAGTTGAAAATGCCCGAGGCCTTGAAGATCAGGACGAAACCCAGCGCAACCAGGGAATACATGATGCCCGACAACAGGCCACCGATAATGACCTCGAGGGCGAACATGGGTTCTTGAAAAGCAAATTCCAGCATATCTCAGCTTCTCACAGGTCTCGGGGGTGGAACGGGCGGCGCGCGCCGGCTGTATGGGAGCAGGTCAATGGCTTACTCCCAGATAGGCGTCGATGACGGCCTGGTCGGCGCGAACCTCGTCAGGCGTGCCGTCGGCGATCTTGCGGCCGTAGTCGAGCACGACCACGCGGTCAGAGAGGTCCATCACCACGCCCATGTCGTGCTCGATCAGGGCGATGGTGGTGCCGAATTCCTCGTTCACGTCGAGGATGAACCGGCACATGTCCTCTTTTTCTTCCAGGTTCATGCCGGCCATGGGTTCGTCGAGCAGCAGCAGGTGCGGCTCGGCGGCCAGCGCCCGGCCCAATTCGACCCGCTTCTGCAGCCCATAGGGCAGACGGCCAACGGGCGTCTTGCGGATCGCCTGGATTTCCAGGAAATCGATGATGTTCTCGACGAACTCGCGGTTTTCCATTTCCTCGCGCCGCGAAGGCCCCCAGTACAAAGCCTGGCTGAGAAAGTTGGATTTCATTTTCAGGTTGCGGCCCGTCATGATGTTGTCGAGCGTCGTCATGCCGCGGAACAGCGCCACGTTCTGGAACGTGCGCGCGATGCCCTGCTCGGCCGCTTCGTGAGGTTTCATCTGGGCCCGTTCCTGCCCGTTGAAGGTGATGGAGCCTTCCTGCGGGTGATATACGCCGTTGATGACGTTGAGCATCGACGTCTTACCCGCCCCGTTCGGGCCGATGATGGCGCGGATTTCGCGCTCACGAATGTCGAAGCTGACGTCGATGATGGCGCGGACGGCGCCGAAGGAAAGGCTGATATTGTCAACCTTCAACAATTCGCCGCCGATATTTCGATCCGGTACACTCACTCGTAGTCCTCCAACCAGCGTTGCCCGTCAGCCGGCCTGGCGCATGGGTTCAAAGGTTTTGCAGTCACGGATTTTCAGGTCCGCCTTGATGACGCCCGTGCGGCCGTCCTCGAACGTGACCTTGGCCTCCACGTCGATGTGGTCCTTGTCCGAATACAGCGCCTCGATCAGTTCGCCGTAGCGGTCGGCGATAATGCGCCGGCGCACCTTGCGGGTCCGGGTCAGCTCGCCGTCATCGGCATCCAGTTCCTTGTGCAGAATGAGGAACCGGCGGATCTGTGAACCGGACAGTTCGCTGTCCATGGCCAGATCCTGGTTGACCGATTCGATATTGCTCTGGATCAGGCCGTACACCTCTTCGCGGTTCGCCAGATCGGTGTAGCTGGTATAGGAGAGGCCGTTGCGCTCGGCCCAGTTGCCGACGGCTTCCAGGTCGATGTTGATGAACGCGGCGACATGGTCGCGGGCGTTTCCGTGGGCCACCACTTCCTTGATGAACGGGAAGAACTTGAGCTTGTTCTCAAGGTACTGCGGCGCGAACAGGGTGTTGTTGTTGAGCTTGCCGACGTCCTTGGCCCGGTCGATGATTTTCAGATGGCCATCGTCGGTAAAGATGCCGGCATCGCCGGTGTGGATCCAGCCCTCGGCCGTCTTGGTTTCGGCCGTGGCTTCCTCGTTCTTGTAGTACGACACGAACGAACCCGGACTGCGGTACAATACCTCGCCGGACACGTCGTCGATCTTGACTTCGCAGCCCGGCGCCGGCGGTCCGACGGTATCGGGCCGCACGTCCGAATCGGCCTGAATGCAGACATAAGCGCAGGATTCCGTCTGGCCGTACAATTGCTTCAGGTTGAGGCCGAGCGAACGGTAGAACCGGAACACGTCGGGGCCCATGGGCGCGCCGGCCGTGTAGGCAATACGGATGCGGCTGAAGCCCAGTGTGTTGAGCAGCGGCCCGTATATGAACAGTTTGCCAAGCCAGTATTTCATCCGGCCAAAGATCGAGACCGGCTTGCGTTCCAGGATGTTGACGCCGACATCCTTGGCCACGTCGATGAACGTGTTGAACAGATTGCGCTTGATCCAGCCGGCGTCTTCCATGCGGATTTGCATGTTGGTCAGCATGTTTTCGAACACGGCCGGTGGTGCAAAATAATAGGTCGGGCCCAATTCGCGCAGGTCGGTCAGTACCGTGTCGCTGCTTTCGGGGCAGTTGACGGCATAGCCGGCGGTATAGGCCTGGGCGTAGGAAAACAGGTGGTCGCCGATCCACGCCATGGGCAGGTAGGACAACACCTCTTCCTTCTCGGTCAGGTTCTCGAAGCCGACCGACAATTCGCCGGATTCCCGCAGATTGTCGAAGCTGATCACCACGCCCTTGGGGTTGCCCGTGGTGCCCGACGTATAAAGAATGACCGAAACATCCTCGCCCTTGCCCTGGGCGATCTCGTTTTCGAAGAACCCGGCATTGGCGCTGTCGTAGGCGCGGCCCTTTTCCTGCACCGCATCGTAGGAATGCAGAAACTCTTCCGAATAATTGCGCAGGCCGCGTTCGTCTTCGTAGACGATGCCTTCGAGAGCCGGCAGGCCCTCCATGATGGACATGACCTTGTCGGTCTGCTCCTGGTTCTCGACGACGGCGAAGCGAACCTCGGCGTGCTCGAGCACGTACTTCATTTCGTCGGCGACGGAGTCCTGATAGAGCGGCACGGGAATGGCGCCCAGCGCCTGAACCGCAGGAAACACCCAGTACAGTTGCGGCCGGTTGTCGCCGATCACCGCGACCTTGTCGCCGCGCTTCACACCAAGTGCGGCCAGGCCGCAGGACAAGGCACGCACATTGTCCAGCACCTGGCTCCAATCGAAAGCCTGCCAAATCCCGAAAATCTTTTCCCGGTAGGCGGTGCGGTCGCCACGCGTCTGGGCGTTGCGAATCAACAGTTTCGGAAACGTGTCGTGACGGGCGATGGATTGCTGAACATCGGACATCAAAGGCTGACCCCCCTCGATCGGTTAGACCTTTGTGGTAGGAAATCGTGGTGCTGCAACTGCAACGGCGAATCGCGCAAAACCGTGCCGCGGAACAGAAAAGTCTACGCTGGTGGTTACGCTCTGTGCGTACGAGGCATTCGACAAAATCCCCGTCGCATACTCGACTGATGCGATCAGTTCGTCCTCCCAAATATACGGCCAATATTTGTTTTTGTAGATGGCCGAGCCTTACGCAGGCTGTGTTGTGTAGCCAAGCCCCTTCAGCAGGTCAAGGGAATCCGTTCCCCCGTTTCGCGCCGATTTTGTCCGAGAACACTGTTTGTTTACAAACAAATTCGACGCGTGCGACGTGCGAACCGGGACGAGGGCTCCTCCTTCAATTTTGCGCGATGTCCACGTTCTTGGCGGTTGCCGAAGCCCATGGACACTTTGTCCACTTTTCCAAAATGCCGTGCCCGGCTTATTTTTGGAGGCGGCACACTAGCCCGTTATTATGACATAGAATGTCAAGTAGTTTACTTTTGTGTACCGGCAGTGAAAGAAATCGGAAACACACGATGATCGACAAGGACCGCCTTCATAGGATCGCCGTCTGGTCGCGCGAGCTGCGAGCCGATGAACAGGAACGAGCCCGCAGCGGCATTACCGAACGCCGCTATCCGCGCGGTTCCAGCGTGTGCGAGATGGGCAAGGTCTTCGATCCGTGGATCGGCGTGGTCGATGGCCTGATATCCGTTCGCTCTCTATCGGCAGAGGGCAAGGAAATCGCTTTCGCCGGCGTGCATGCCGGCGGCTGGTTCGGCGAGGGTTCCGTCTTGAAGGACGAACCGCGGCGCTACGAAGCCATTGCCTTGCGGGATTCCCACCTCGCCTTGCTGGACCGCAGAACGTTCATGTGGTTGTTCGAACACAGCGCCGCCTTCAACCGCTTTCTGGTCGAACAGCTCAATGAACGGCTCGGCCATTTCATGGCGCTGTTGGAAAACGACCGCAAACTGGATTCCACGGCGCGCGTGGCCCGGGCCTTGGCCTTGATGATGAACCCGGTGCTGTATCCCGATGCCGACCGGCGCCTGCTCATCACGCAGGAAGAAGTCGGCACCTTCGCGGGCGTTTCCCGGCCCACCGCCAACCAGGCCCTGCGGGAGTTGGAAAAACGCGGCATTCTGCGCCGCGAATACGGCGGCCTGACCATTCTCAAACCCGACCTGCTGCAGGCCTTCGAAACCGTGGATGCCCTGAAAGGCGTCGCCTGAGTCTGCCCGGTCCGGTCCGAATGGACAACCTACTGAAAGATCACATCTAATGTTCGTTGAACGATCCGTGCCGCCCGGCTCCGGACGCGAACTTCTGCGCCCCGGCGATGGACTCGCTTTCGATCACCTGCTTGCCGCCATGAGCTTCGTTGACCAGGGCGTCACGCAGGTCGAGGTCCCACTGCCGGTAAGCCGACAGGCGGTCGGCACGCATACAGGCCTGCGGAAAAGCGGCCAAATCATGGGCCAGTTTCTCCGCCGCTTCGCGCGCCGCGCCGTTGGCCACCACCCGGTTGGCAAGCCCCATCGCCAAAGCTTCCTCCGCCCCCACCGGCCGGCCGGTGAGGATCAGATCCATCGCGTGCCCTGCGCCAATGAGTCGCGGCAGGCGCACCGTGCCGCCGTCGATCAAGGGCACGCCCCAGCGGCGGCAGAAGACGCCCATGACGGCGTCCTCCTCCATGACGCGCATGTCGCACCACAATGCCAGTTCCATGCCCCCGGCCACGGCATAGCCCGATATGGCGCCGATCACCGGTTTGGATAGCAGAAAGCGGCTCGGTCCCATGGGTCCACGGTCGGGATGCAGCACGTCGGCCAGGGATTGTTCACCACTGCTTGCGGCCAGCGACTTCAGATCGTAACCGGCACAGAATGTTCCGTTGTCCCCGAAAAACACGCCGACCTTGGCGTCATCGTCGGCGTCGAAATCGCGGAATGCCTGGGCCAGTTCCTCGGCCGTGGCGTTGTCGACCGCATTACGCACTTCCGGGCGGCTCAGCACCACTGTCGTTACCGGACCCTGTTTTTCTACCGTTACGGTCATTTCGCCTCGCTTAATATCCAAGATGTTTCGGGAAAAAGGCACCAATCCGCCGTTTTTCATGGCTGCTTTGCCAACTTGGCCCTTCACGGACCAGGGGAGAGGGTATATACCCGCGCTCAAAAGAGCGACAGCGATCTTGCCGCCCCCCGCGCCCTGTCCGCGCCGGAGCGATCCCACGAAGGAGCCCACCGTGACCTTGACCGGAAATGACACCCTGAACACCCGCCGCACCCTGTCCGTCAACGGGACGGATTACGATTATTTCAGCCTGTCCGCCGCCGCCGACGCCGGTCTCGGCGACGTGGCGCGGCTGCCGTTTTCGCTCAAGGTCCTGCTGGAAAACCTGCTGCGCTACGAGGACGGCGGCTACACGGTGTCGGTCGATGACGTCAAGGCGGTGGCCAAGTGGCTCGACAACAGGCGCAGCGACGCCGAGATCAATTACCGTCCGGCCCGGGTGCTGATGCAGGACTTCACCGGGGTGCCTGCCGTGGTCGACCTGGCGGCCATGCGCGACGCCATGGTGGCCATGGGCGGCGATCCCGAGAAGATCAATCCGCTGTCGCCGGTCGATCTGGTCATCGACCACTCGGTGATGATCGACGTGTTCGGCACCAAGGACGCGCTGGAACGCAACATGGACATCGAGTTCGACCGCAACGGCGAGCGCTATTCGTTCCTGCGCTGGGGCCAGAAGGCATTCGACAATTTCCGCGTCGTGCCGCCGGGCACCGGCATCTGCCACCAGGTCAATGTCGAACACCTGGCCAAGACCATCTGGTCGGCGGCCGATTCGAGCGGCAAGACGGTGGCCTTCCCCGACACGCTGGTCGGCACCGACAGCCACACCACCATGGTCAACGGCCTGGGCGTGCTGGGCTGGGGCGTCGGCGGCATCGAGGCTGAGGCGGTCATGCTGGGTCAGCCCATTTCCATGCTGATCCCCGAAGTGGTCGGCTTCAAGCTGACCGGCAAGCTGCAGGAAGGCGTCACCGCCACCGACCTGGTGCTGACCGTGGTCGAGATGCTGCGCGAGAAGGGCGTGGTCGGCAAGTTCGTCGAGTTCTACGGCAGCGGTTTGGACAGCCTGACCCTGCCCGACCGGGCCACCATCGCCAATATGGCGCCGGAATACGGCGCCACCTGCGGTTTCTTCCCGGTGGACGGCGAGACCATCCGCTATCTCGAATTCTCGGGCCGCGAGGGCGCCCTGGTCGAAGCCTATGCCAAGGAACAGGGCATGTGGCGCGACGACAATGCCGCCGACCCGGACTTCACCGATACGCTCGAGCTCGACATTTCTTCGGTCGAGCCCTGCATCTCCGGCCCCAAGCGGCCGCAGGACCGCATCCTGCTGAAGAACGCCTCGCCCGCCTTCGCCAAGGTCGCGACCGACATGAAAACGCCGGACGGCCGTGCCGTCGCGGTGGAGGGCGAGGACTACAGCTTGCGCGACGGCGACGTGGTCATCGCCGCCATCACCTCGTGCACCAACACGTCCAATCCCTCGGTGCTGATCGCCGCCGGCCTGGTGGCCAAGAAGGCGCGTGAGCGCGGCCTGCAGTCCAAGCCCTGGGTCAAGACGTCCCTGGCGCCGGGCTCCCAGGTGGTGGCCGACTATCTGCAAGCCGCCGGGTTGCAGGACTCGCTCGACGAGTTGGGCTTCACCATCGCCGGGTTCGGCTGCACCACCTGTATCGGCAATTCGGGCCCCCTGAACGGCAACATCACACAGGCCATCGACGGCAACGACATGCTGGTCACCGCCGTGCTGTCGGGCAACCGCAACTTCGAGGGCCGCATCAGCCCGCAGGTCAAGGCCAACTACCTGGCCTCGCCGCCGCTGGTAGTGGCCTATGCCATCGCCGGGTCGATGACCCGTGACCTGAACAATGACCCGCTGGGCAAGGACAGCGACGGCAACCCGGTCTATTTGAAGGACATCTGGCCGACCAACACGGAAATTCAGGACGCCATCGCCGCGTCGCTGACCGCCGAGATGTTCCAGACCCGTTACCAGGACGTGTTCCTCGGTCCGCAGGCCTGGCGCGACATCCAGGTCGCCGAGAGCATGACCTACGACTGGGACGGCCAGTCGACCTATGTGCAGCATCCGCCGTTCTTCCAGGGCCTCAGTGCCGAGGCCGGCAAGCCCGCCGACATCACCGGCGCCCGGCCGCTGGCCATCCTGGGCGATTCGGTGACCACCGATCACATCTCGCCGGCCGGTTCGATCAAGCTGGACAGCCCGGCGGGCACGTACCTGACCGACAACGGCGTGAAGCAGGCCGACTTCAACTCCTACGGCGCACGGCGCGGCAATCACGAAGTGATGATGCGCGGCACCTTCGCCAACATCCGCATCCGCAACCTGATGGCGCCGGGCACCGAGGGCGGCGTGACCAAGCACCAGCCGTCGGGCGAACAGATGCCGATCTACGACGCCGCCATGCGTTATGCCGAGGAAGGCACGCCCCTGGTCGTCGTCGGCGGCACCGAATACGGTACCGGCTCGTCGCGCGACTGGGCCGCCAAGGGCACCAACCTGTTGGGCGTCAAGGCGGTGCTGGTGCAGACCTTCGAGCGCATCCACCGCACCAACCTGGTCTGCATGGGCGTGCTGCCGCTGCAGTTCAAGGACGGCCAAAACGCCCAGAGCCTGGGCCTCGACGGCACCGAGACATTCGACGTGCTCGGCCTCGACGGCGGCCTCAGCCCGCGCCAGGACATCACCGTGCGTATCCACCGCGCCGACGGTTCCAGCGAGGACATCCGGACCCTGTGCCGCGTCGATACGGAGAACGAGGTCGATTACTACAACAACGGCGGCATTCTGCAGTACGTGCTGCGCAACCTGGCCAAAAGCTAGGCGCATGCCCAATCCGGACTTCGTGCGCACCATGGCCAGGTACAATGCCTGGCAGAACGACAGTCTGGTGGCGGCCGCGGAGGGTCTGTCCGACGCGGACCGGCGGCTCGAGCGCGGGGCGTTTTTCGGCTCGATACACAGGACGTTTTCCCACGTGCTGTGGGGCGACCAGATCTGGATGAGCCGGTTTACCAGCTCCGAGCCGCCGTCGGGCAACCTGTCCGAATCTCCGGATCACTTTCCCGATTGGGAAGCGTTCAAACAGGCACGTACCGGGTTTGACCGGCGCATCCTGGACTGGGCGCTCGCTGTCGAGCCGGTCTGGTTCGAAGGCGACTTGAGCTGGTTCTCGCCGGCCGTGGGCCGCGACGTCACAAAGCCGAAAGCGATGTTGGCGGTGCACTTCTTCAACCACCAGACCGACCATCGCGGGCAGATTCACGCCATGCTGACCGCTGCCGGCGCGGCACCGGACGACACCGATATCCCGTTCATGCCCGAGCGGTATCAAGACCTTTGAGATCACCCGACCCTCACCGACAAGTGACTTGTCGGTGAGGGGATCCCATCCCTATCCTTTGCGGCATGCAGAATTTACGGATCAACCGCCGCGCCTTCGGTGCGGCCCTCGCATCGGTGGCCATGGGATGGGTGATGTTGACCGGCGGTCCCGCATCGGCCGGCGACACGGCACCCACTGTCGTCGAACTGTTCACCAGCCAAGGCTGCTCGTCGTGCCCGCCGGCGGACAGGTTCATGGGCGAGTTGGCCCAGCGCGGCGACATCATCGCCCTGACCTACCATGTCGACTACTGGGACTATATCGGCTGGAAGGACACGTTCGCGACGACCGAGACGACCAACCGTCAACGCTCCTACGGACGGTCTCTGGGGCAGCGCTATGTCTACACGCCGCAAATGGTCGTCGGCGGCCGCGTGCACAAGGTGGGCTCCGACCGCATGGCCGTGGACATGGCCGTGGACGAAGACCGCCGGCACCGGCAAATCGCCATCGACGCCCGGCAGACCGGCGGCGACAAGGTCACGGTTTCCATTCCTGCCGGTGAAGGCAGCGGCGACGTTCTGTTGATGCGCTTCGACCACAAGCACACGGTCGACGTCGGCCGGGGCGAAAACGCCGGGCGGGAACTCAGCTATTACAATGTCGTGCGCGACTTCCGCCGGGTCGGTGTCTGGTCGGGCGACGCCGTGCAACTGGACCTGACCGTCGCGGAGTTGCAGGACGGCGGGCGCGACGGCTGCGCCATCCTGCTTCAGGCGCCGGGGTCCGGTCCCATACTCGGGGCCACCCGAATCAATTTGGAAGCGGCCAGCAACTAAGACCTAGCCAAGACCCTTTTCCATTACATTCGCAAGTCGGCGTGTGAACGCCACCGCGTCGGCCACCGGCTCGCCCTCGACGATGCGGGCCTGGTCGAGCAGCAGATGGCTGGCGTCGGCCAGCAGGTCGACGGCGCCGTCCTCCTTGGCGATGCGGGCCATGCCCTTGATCAACGCGTGGTGCGGATTGATTTCAAGCACCCGCGCGGACGCCGTGGTCACCTGGCCATGGCGCTTTAGGAGCCGTTCCATGTGAATGTCCATGTCGCCCTCGGCGGCGACCAGACAGACGGGACTGTCGGTGAGCCGGTCGGACGTGCGCACATCCTTCACCGCTTCGCCCAGGTTCTGCTTGATGGCGGCGATCAGGGTGCCGATATCCGAATCGGACGGTGCGTCGTCGTCGGCCTTGCCGTCCTCGGCATCTTCCCGTGCGACCTTGTCCAGGTCAGCGCCGCCCTGGGTCACGGACGTAAACGCCTTACCCTCATATTCGCGCACCGCGCCAATCCAGAAATCGTCGACCGGGTCGGTCAGCAACAACACATCCATGCCGCGCGCGGCGTAACCTTCCACCTGCGGGCTGTGACGCAAGGCTTCGCTATCTTCGCCGGAGATATAGTGAATGCTCTCCTGGCCTTCCTTCATACCGGCCACATAATCGGCCAGGGAAATGAAACCCTCGCCCGACTTCAGCGACTTGAAGCGGGCCAGGCCGAACAGCTTGTCACGATTGTCGGTGTCCTCGTAAAGGCCTTCCTTCAGTACCGAACCGAATTGCTCCCAGAACGTGGCGTATTCCTCGGGCGCCTTGTCGGCCTTCTTGGTCAGTTCGGTCAGCACCCGTTTGGTCACGGCTTGGCGGATCTTGGTCAGCAGCGGGTTGTTCTGCAGCATCTCGCGGCTGATGTTGAGCGGCAGGTCTTCCGAATCCACCACGCCACGCAGGAACCGCAGGTAGGCCGGCACCAGATCCTCGCAGTCGTCGGTGATGAAGACGCGTTTGACGTAAAGCTTGACCCTGTGCTTGCGGTCGGGGTGGAACAGATCGAAAGGCTGCGAGGTCGGGACGAACAGCAGCATGGCGTATTCGATCTTGCCCTCGACCCGGGCATGCACCGTCAGCCAAGGGTCGTCGAAGGCGTGGCCCACGTGGTGGTAGAATTCCTTGTACTGGTCGGCGGTGATGTCCTTTTTCTGCCGGGTCCACAGCGCCGAGGCCTGATTGACCGAGGGCTCGTCCACATCACCGGCCTTCAATGCGATGGGCAGGGCGATGTGATCGGAATATGTGGTGATGATGGTCCGCAGGCGCTGCGCTTCGAGATATTCCTTGGCGTCCTTGCGCAGGTGCAGGGTGACGGTGGTGCCGCGCCCCTCGCGCTCGGCTTCGGCGATGGTAAACTCGCCGCCGCCGTCGGTGGTCCAGCGCCAGCCCTGGTCCTCGCCCGCCTTGCGGCTGAGCACGTCCATCTTGTCCGCCACCATCAGGCCGGAATAGAAACCGACGCCGAACTGGCCGATCAGGGCCACGTCCTTGCTGGCGTCGCCGGTCAACTGATCGAGAAACGCACCGGTGCCGGAGCGCGCGATGGTGCCCAGGTTTTCGATCAGGTCGTCCCGGTTCATGCCGATGCCGTTGTCCGACACGGTCACCGTCTTGGCCTTGGCATCCACTTCGACCGTGACCTTGAAGTCCGGGTCGTCGGCGGTCAGCTCGGGCTGGGTCAGCGCGGCATAGCGCAACCGGTCGCAGGCATCGGACGCGTTGGAGATCAATTCGCGCAGGAAGATCTCTTTTTCGCTGTAGAGGGACTTGGCGACGATGTTCAGCAGCTTGCTGACTTCGGCCTGGAATTGCAGTTTTTCTTCACTCATGGATCTGATGAATTCGTTTACGCATTCGTTGTCTGGGCGCAGATATGTGGGAAACCGCGCCCGGCTTCAAGTCGAAAATGCTGGTGTCCCGCTCTATGAAATATCGACGATGCGCACTTCGGTGTCGCGGGACCGGCCGTCCCGCTGGATGGTCAGGGTGGCCGAGTGTCCGACGCCGATACGTTCCAGTTGTTCCGCCATTTCGGCCAGGGTGCGGACCCGTTCGCCGTTGACGTGGGTCACCACGTCGCCGATTTCGCCGCTTTGCCGGTCGGTGCCGATCAGACCGGCCCGGGCGGCCGGCGAACCCGGCACCACGTCCATGATGACGACGCCGGCGATGCCCATGCGCGCCGTGTCTTCCTCGCGTGCCACCATGACGCCGATGCCCGGGCGCGGCACCCGGCCTTCAGCGATCAATTGCGGCACGATGCGGTTGACCGTATCGACCGGCACGGCGAAGCCGATGCCGGCGGCGCTGCCCGAACGGGACAGGATGGCGGTGTTGACGCCGATCAGCCGGCCGGCCGAATCCAACAACGGACCACCCGAATTGCCCGGATTGATGGCGGCGTCGGTCTGCACCACGCCGACGATTTCGCGGCCCGTATCGGTGGGCAGGCGCCGGCCCAAGGCGCTGATCACGCCCGTGGTCAGGGTACGGTCCAATCCGAACGGATTGCCGATGGCGAACACGGACTGGCCGACCACGAGTTCGGCTGACGACCCGAGGGGGATCGGTTGCAGCGTCGCCCGGCTGTCGTTCAAACGCAGCACGGCCAGGTCGACGTCGGGGGCGCTGCCCACCACCTTGGCCTCCACGACGTCGCCGGAATCGAGGCGCACGCCGACGCGGGCGGCGCCTTCGATGACGTGGTGGTTGGTGACGATGTGGCCGGCGCGGTCCCAGATGAAACCCGATCCCGCCCCTTGAGCGACACCGGCACGGCCATAGACATCGCGTTGCCGGGTCATGGTGGTGATGTAGACCACCGTGGGCGCCGCTTCCCGGAACAGGCCGATGGTCGATTTTTCCACGTTGGAGAGTTCACCGCGCGGCGTCACCGCCCGCGGCTCGTCATCCAACAGGAATATGTCGCGGATAAACCGGTCGCCGACCCAGATGGTGGCGATCAGCAACCCCCAAATCACGGCGTATCTGGTGAAACGGTTACGCATACAACGCCATGTATCGGCCCAGCACGCCCGGTTCAAGGCCTTGAATTCGGACTTTTACCGCCCACCCTACCGGGACGCACGCGGCGGCTAACTAGTTCTCGTCTTTGTTGCTGACGCCGGCCTCGGCGAAGGTGGCCATGCCGGCATGGGTGGTGGCGGCGGCCTTGACGATGGACACGGCCAGCGCCGCGCCGGAACCTTCGCCAAGCCGCATACCCAGGTCGAGCAAGGGTTCGAGACCCAGCCGTTCCAGCAGTTTGATGTGCGCCGGCTCGGCGGAACGGTGCGCCGCCTGGCAGTGATCGAGGGCGGACTTGTCGCAGGCCCACAGAGTCGCGGCGGCGGCCGTCGAAACGTAGCCGTCCAACAGCACCGGAATGCGTTTCAGCCGCGCCGCCAGCACGGCGCCGGCCATGGCCGCCAGCTCACGCCCGCCCAGGCGCTGCAACGCATCCAAGCCGTCGTTCAGATGATCCTGATGGGTGTGGAACGCGGTTTCCACGACCGACTGCTTGCGCAACAGGCCGGTGTGATCGACACCCGTGCCCGGACCGACCCAGTCGACTGCCGTGCCACCCAATAGCGCACGGCTCAACGCTGCCGCCACCGTCGTGTTGGCGATGCCCATCTCACCGACACAGATCAGGTCTGCGTCATCCGCCACCGACGCCATGCCTTTGGCCAGGGCCGCCACGCAGTCCGCTTCCGACATGGCGGGCTCGACGGTGAAGTCGGCCGTCGGCGTATCCAGGTCCAGGTCGAAGACCTGCAGTTCGGCGCCGGCGGCCTGGCTCAACTGATTGATGGCGGCACCACCGGCGGCGAAGTTGGCAACCATCTGCACCGTCACCTCGGCGGGAAACGCCGACACGCCTTGCGCGGCAACGCCATGATTACCGGCGAAAATCAGCACCTGGGTCCTGTCGATCACCGCGGGATGACGTCCCTGCCAGCCGGCCAGCCAGCGGGCCAGATCCTCCAACCGGCCGAGCGACCCGGCCGGCTTGGTCAATTGCCCTTCCCGGTCGTCGGCTTGCGCCATGGCGGCTTGGTCGGCGGCAGGAATGCTGCGCAGTAGGGCACGCACGTCCGCCAGGGACTGGGGCAGGGCAAATGTGGTCATCGGCGGGGAACCTTGTTGGAGGGGCATGTTGGTTTGCGGTGGGGGGTGTTCTATAAACCATGGCGCGAACCTGGGAAAGACCATGGCCATGCACGGCGACAGAAAACCGCACACAGGCGGATGGAACAACTGGTGGGCCGATCTGCGCATTGCGCTGGTGTTCCTGACCCGCTTTCCGATCCGCATTCCAACCCATGAGCCGGCACGGCCGCTGGCCGAAGTCGCCACGTTTTTTCCCGTAGCCGGCGCGCTGGTCGGCCTGTGCGGCGGATTGGTCTTCGGCATCGCCGACTTACTCGGGCTGCCGTCGCTCTTGGCCGCGGTCCTGGCGGTGGCCGCCATGGTGCTGGCCACCGGCGGGCTGCACGAAGATGCGTTGGCGGATGTCGCCGATGGTTTCGGCGCCGGTGGGGCACGCGACCGGATTCTCACCATCATGCGGGACAGCCGCGTCGGGACATACGGCGTGCTGGCTTTGATCCTGGCCACGACGGCACGCATCGGCGCCCTCATGACATTGGCCGACCCGACACTGGTCCTGGCCGTGCTGCTGGCAGCCGGCGCGGCGTCGCGGACAGCAGCCGTGGGATTGATGGTCTGGCTGCCCGCCGCCCGCAGCGATGGACTGGGTGCGACGGCCGGCAAGCCGGGGGCGGAGCGTTTTTATGTCGCCGCTACCATCGCCGTTCTGGCCGGGTTGCTCTTCATGGGGATCGGCGCCACTGTCACCGCCGCCATCGTTGGCGGCAGCGTTGCCGTTTTGCTGGGCCGATTGGCCCTGAAACGCATCGGCGGCCACACCGGCGACGTCCTGGGCGCGGCGGTTCAGTTGTGCGAGATCGGCGTGTTGCTGGCGGCCGTGGCGGTCCTGGCGTGATGGCAACCGCTTGCGCTAGAGGCGGCGTCCAAGTAATCAAAGAGCCATGAGCGACGCACGATCCGGCCTGCCCTCTCCCTGTGTCTCCGTCTGCGAGTTGGACCCGGCCAGCGGTCTGTGCAAAGGCTGCTTCAGGACATTGGAAGAAATCGCCGGCTGGTCGGCCTTCAGCGACGGCCAGCGGCTCGATGTCATCGCCCGCATTCGCGACCGCAGGGGGCTTCCGCCCCGGCCCCGGCGGCGGGTCTAGATGTGGAGCGCCGCCATCGTTCCGGCGCCCAGGATCCAGCTCTCTTCCGTTTCGATCCAACCGCGCTGCTCGGCGCTCAGATCATCAGGCCCCGCGAAGTGACGGTGAATCTTGCCGCCGGCGTCCCAGGCCGCCAAGGCGTTTGCCACGGTTTCCACCTGAACCTCGTCCTTGACGGCACCGGGTCGCAGGTCGAGCGGGAAAAGCGAGGGGTAGACCTCCGCGATGACGACCTGCCAGGACCCGGCGGGATCGGGTGGCGCCAAGCCGGTCTCGAACGGCCAGACGATGACTTGGTCGCCAAAGTTTGGATCGGTCCGCAAGGCCTGTTGCACGGGGATACCGGTCAGGGTTTGACCGCCGACCGAACCGGTGCCGAGCAGTTGCCAGCAGGATTTGGCGCCCCGGGCCGTCATCTCGACCGTGCGGTATTCGGGCACGGTGTGATCGCCGAAATCGCGGGTCTTGGTGGAGATCAGGGTATCCCGGGACGCCTTGCGCGAGCAGCCCCAGAACGGAAAGGGCCCGCCCGACATACGCCGGTTCAAGTCGGCGGCGACTTCGAAACGGTTGTTGGCGTTACGCAGCCCTTCCTTGATTGTCACAGCCAGATGGCGCCACATGGCCTGCCACGGCAAACCGGTCAATCCGACCGCTTCGGCCGTGCCGCGCGGATAGCCGTTGGGAAAATCGAAGCCCGCCAGTACACGGCGCCCCAATTGCACCTGCCGGCGGAGCACGGCGGTCATCTGATCGCGTGCTTCCAGCCGGGTCGGGGGATTTTCCAACGCGGTCAGGCCGGCATCGTGCTCGACCAAGGCCCACCAGATGCTATCGGCACCGGTCCTGGGTGTGGCGGCGGCGCTCCAATCCACCATCAGATAGCTGTCGAACAGCGGCGCGGCCACGCGGTTCAGGGCGCTTTCAGGGTCATGGGCAGACCGGCGGCGACAAACTCCACGCGCTGGGCGGCGGCGGCGATCGCCTGATTGAGGCGGCCGGCTTCATCGCGGAAGCGGCGGGCCAAGGCGTTCTCGGGCACGATGCCCAGTCCCACTTCGTTGCTGACGAAGATCACCGGCCCGGCCAGTGCCGGAAATGTTGCGATCAGCGCCTCGGTCGCCTCGGCGACGTCATGGTCCCGTTCCATCAGGTTGGACAGCCACAACGTCAGGCAATCGACGAGGACCACGCCGTCCGCGATGGCAACCGAATGCAACGTGACCGGCAAGTCCAACGGTTCCTCCACCGTCGACCAGCGTGGCCCGCGGTCCTTGCGGTGCAGGTCCACACGGTCCGCCATTTCTTCGTCGCGGATTTCGGCCGTGGCGAAATAGATGCACGGCCCGGGCTGGGATTCAGCCAGGTGCTGGGCATAACGGCTTTTGCCCGAGCGGGCGCCGCCGAGGATGAGGGTAACGGGTGCGAGCATGGCGGCGGCACGCTATCACGCGCATTGCCGCGCCGCCAACGGCGATTACGTCAGACCAGGCGGTCCAGATTGTGCTTGCGCGCGTAGCCGGAACCGCGAACGTGGCGGTCCACCCGGCCTTGAATTTCCGGCAGCGCCACCGTCTTGTCGCCGTGGCGCGCGCGGAACACCAGATCCCCTGACTGGCTGCGCAGAAACTCGCCGCTGCCCGCCGGAAAGCGCCGGCGCAGGGCAGAGAGTTCGGACGCCGGCAGCGCGGCTTCCAACTCCTGCTCGGACACGGTTTCGACGATCTGGTTTTCGCTAAGATCGAGTGTGGACATGGGATGTTCCGTTGTTTCGAGACATCCCGATTGTGCTGCGTCAAACGTTGCGATTCGGATAACGCGCCGCCATCAGGTAGCAAAATCGCCAAAAAATTGCTCTGAATTGGAATGGCCCGCCCCGGAAGGGGGCGGGACCGGGGCGGGCCATGCCGGTGTCAGTCGCCGGCCGCGATCGCTTTGAGCGCGGCGACAACGTCAACCGGATCCAGACGTTGGGTGTGATCGGCGTCGACGAAAGCGCGACGGACGATGCCGGCACGATCGATGACGAATGTTGCCGGAACCGGCAACTGGAACGTGTCGTCGCCGTTGGATGCTTCGAGATCGATACCGAATTTTTCATAGATCGGCCGCAAGGCGTCGGGCAGGGTGAAGACAAGCCCAAATGCCCTGGCCGTTTGATTGCCCAGGTCGGAAAGCACTTCGAAAGCCAGTTCGTTTTTTTCCGACGTCGAAAGCGAATGGTCCGGCGTTTCCGGCGACACGGCCACCAGGGACGCGCCCAACCGGGAAAGTTCGGGAAGCGCTTGTTGCAGTGCCCGCAGTTCGGCATTGCAATAGGGGCACCAGCCGCCTCGGTAAAAGCTGATGACCAGCGGCCCTTTGGCCAGCAGGTCGCCGCTGGACACGGTTTCGCCCTTCGCATTGGGCAGGTTGAACGCGGGAGCGGCATCTCCGGGAATCAGACTGCGGTCCTCGATACCGGAGGCTTTCAAGCCCAGCATCGCATCACGCATGGTATGCAGCGTATCCGGCGCAATGCGGTCCTTGGCGCCGGCGCGCATGGTGGCCAGTTGTTCGGTCAAGCTCATTGGGGCGATCCATCCTATCTGAAAAGTAATTTACTATTTCTGGAATGATCGTTCAAATATCAAGTCGAAAAAATGAGGGCCGACAATTTTTCTGCCGGCCCTCACGAGAATGTCAGCGGCGGCTGCCGCAAACGTATCGGCAAAGAACCTAGAATGACCCTGCCGCGACACCGATCTTCGGCGCCGGTACGGCGCCGACGACAGTGGTAACGCCGCCCATGGACGAACCGTTTTTCAGTACCAGGCGATGGTTGGTGCTGCGCGCGGCCATGTCGATGTCGGCCACGGGGTCGCCCTCGACGACGACCAGATCGGCGGCATGGCCCTCCTTGATGCGTCCCTGGTCGGGCAAGTCGACAAGATCGGCGGCGACGCTGGTGGCCGAACGCAATGCGTCTATGGCCGTCATGCCGCACTCGACCATATAGGCCAGTTCCTGGGCGTTTTCGCCGTGATGATTGAACGGCGTGCCGGCATCGGTGCCCATGGCGACGCGGCCGCCCGCCTTGTAGAAACGTTGGAAGGCATCGCGGTGCACTTCGTAGACCCGCTCGCTCTTTTCCACCGCCCAGGCCGGTACGCCGTTGTCCTTGTTGCCCAGAATGTGCCGCACGGCGGACAGGGTCGGCACCAGGAAGGTGCCGCGTTCGAGCATTTCCTCGATACACTTGTCGTTCATGAAGATGCCGTGCTCGATCGATGTGATGCCACCCCGTACGGCGTTGAGGATGCCCTCGGAACCTTGCGCGTGGCTCGCGGTGCGGCGGTGGAAGCGGCCGGCTTCATGGATGCCGGCGGCCATTTCCTCGGCCGTGAAGTGGGCGTCCTCGGGGTTGACGCCCGGCGTCATGACGCCGCCGGTGGCCATGATTTTGATCAGGTCGGCGCCGGCGTGGATTTGCTCACGCACGGCCTTGACCACGTCGTCGACGCCGTCGGCCACCCGGCCGGATCGATTGCCGTGTCCGCCGGTCATGCAGATGACCTTGCCGGACGCCCGAACGGTCGGTCCGTCGAAGCGGCCTTGGTTGATGGCGTCGCGCACAGACAGTTCGGTGTAATTGCGGCCGCCGCAATCGCGGATGGCGGTGATGCCGCCCTTGAGGGTGGTTTGCGCCCGGTCCAGGGCCCGCAAGGTCAATTCGGCCGGCGACAGCCTTTCCTGGGCCGTGCCCGGGTCGCCTTCGGCGCCGAGGCAGAGATGCACGTGGCAATCGATCATGCCCGGCATCAGCGTGGCACCGGCCGTGTCCAGCGTTTCACCGTCGAAGCCGTCGAATTCTCCGGCCGGCGCCACCCGTTCGACCCGGGCGCCGTCGATCAGTACGCCGAGACCCTGCTGCAGGTTTTCGCCGTCAAAAACTGCCCCACCGGCAATGAGCGTCTTCATGCACGCCACTCCTGTCTTGTACGATTTGTCTGGAAATTGTTGGCCGCAGTCTACTGCATCATTCAGCGGCCATCCAGTTAATTGGTGTTCAAACAATTATTTCAAAGGGTTAGACATCATATCCGGGTGCGCGGCGAGCCAATCCGCCGAACAGATCCAGCATGCGCCCGCGCCAAGCAGCCAGGGGATCGCCGTCGTCAAGCAGGCGGAACGGGCTGATGCAGCGGGCCCATTGGAAGGCGCCGAACAGCAGATAATCGGTATAGGCCGGCGCGCGCCCGGCCATGAACGGCTCCACCTCGACGACGGCGCGGGCCGGCGCCAGGGCGTTCCGGAACGCGCCGGCCTTGTTGTCCCGGCCGGCGCAGAAATCCTCGAGCGGCATACCGATGCGCTTTTCCCGGCTGGTGCGGAAATAGTCCTTGTCCTTGTCGGCCAGGTGCTCATGGACGTCGTGCACGATGAGCGGAAAGATCTTGCCGTGCACGGTGCGGTTGACCCAGTCGTTGATGAACAGGGCGCTGGCCTTGCCGGCCTCGCCGCCGAACAGGCTGGGCGCGTCCGGATAGGTGTCTTCCAAATAGCAGGCGATGTCCCACGAATCATGGACCCATCGCCCCTGGTCGACGATCACCGGCACCCGGCCCTGTCCGGTCTCGGCGATCAGCTCCTTTTCCGTAAACCGGAACGGCCGGGTTTCCACCTCCAGGCCCTTGTGCGCCAGGGCCATGCGGACACGCCAGCAGAACGGGCTGAACCGGCGGTCATCCTCGGCGCCGGCAAGATCATAGAGGGTAGTAGTCATGCGGCTCGTTCAAGAACAATAGAGTCGGCTAGTTCAGAATTTCGATAAGATGTTTAGCACGTTACGCCGATGCCGGCTCAACCTTCTCCTCCGCAACCAGACTAAATTATGTTCTCCAGAATTCTCACCAAACGTCGCCGGACCTCGTTTGCTATTTTGGATTGTGGCGTATTCAACCCGCCAGCATAAGCCGCGATACTGGTTTGCTCTCTACCAACAGTCGGCCTTATGCCCTCCCGTCGCGTGTTCTTGTCTTTGTCGCCCGAACCGAATGAGATGGTCGTTTTTTTGCTTCCTTTGCGCTTATCCAAAAGCGACACGGTTACGTCCGTAACCACAATGTAAGTATCTTCGGTGACGTAACTACCCACAATGGCACCGATGGTTGCTCCTGACACGATGCCAATTGCCGTCCCGGCATCGGTTGATGATCGATAACCGGCAATTCCGCCAGCAGCACTTCCAAGGAACGCATATTCGACCGTCATGTTTTTGCTCAACTGGCCCGAATAGCGGACATTGATGTCAACCAGCATTGTTGCGTCTTTGTCTCGGCCGGGCCGGACATAGCCATTGCTCAGGAACGCTTCCTCCAATTTTGACTTAAAGCTGCCCAAATCGAAAACAGAATCCCCAGACGTGTTACGAATGCGCAGTTTGAAACTCGGATCACCCAGTTGGGACGAGTCGATCACGATATTTTTCTCGACAACGGATCCAAACTGCAATCCCGTACCCTCGTCGACGACCATGCCCATCCGCTGTTTCGACGCGCAACCAAACAGCAACGCCACAGCAACAACAAGCGTCGCGCTTCCGGAAACCAGTTTGCCGGTCATGACCGTTCTCCTGTTTGCGGAATATTGATTCCATTTTTCCGTAAGAAATTCAGAATCTCCGAGTAGTGCACGGCGAAGCCGATACCTTCGAGGTCCGTACGTTTCCACGTATTGACTCCCACAACCGTGTTACCCAGGAACATCGGACCTCCGGAGTTGCCTCCGTTCATCACTACGTCGGACTGGATGAAAAGCACTTTTTTACCACCCGGGACATTGATGCTTTTGATTTCCCTTAGGGCGCTGACTACGCCACGCGTAATCGAAAACTTGTGCCCTTTCGGATGGCCAATCGCTTCGACTGTAGCGCCCAAAGGCATCACATTGTCCGAATAAAATGAAACAGGAACACCCCTCGCTTGAACGCGAACTAGTGCGAGATCCAAACGCGGATCGCTGGCGATCACCTTGCCGAATGTTTCGTTTCCCTGAAACGTTTGCAGCTCGACGAACTTCGTCTGCTCGATGACATGGAAGTTGGTCAGAACCAAGTCGTCGCGAACATAAAACCCGGCACCAAGACTGCCTCCCGGGTGATACACAACGACCACACGACTGAACCGGTCATCGTTGATCGGTTTGGCTGAAAACTGACGGGACCGATATGCCGCCAGCGCCTTGTTTTTGTCGGTTAGGATTTCAGTTCGAACGTCGAGTAAAGGCGGCATCGGCTGCAGTTTTTCCGATGCAGAAGAAAACTGCTCCAACAAACTCGAAAGCCTGACTTCAACCTCGCTTTCTTCAAACATCACGACTTCGGTTTCGCGATTTAAACCGGCTATCGCCCCCTCGTAGTCCTTGTCGTCCTTTCTAACTTTGTAAGGAACGACAAACTCCTTTTCCTGCCTCACGTCAAACGTGTCGCGAAAGTAGGTTTGGTTAGTGCGATCTATGATGTGGTAATGCACCGTCGCCAGTTTGGCGGACTGAATATCCGCCTTGACGTAGGTGTAAGATGAATACTCCGGCTTTTCCAGATTGAGTGGCGTCTCCGAGAGACGCTGTACCAGTTCATCCACCTTTTTTTGGGCACTTGCTTCGGCCGCCGCGGAAATTGCCACAGCAGCGACTTTCGCCAGGCAACCCCAACCTTGACAATACTGGCTGTTTACGGACGCCGTATTAATGGCAGCATTTTGCCGAGCCATGTTAGCTTGGTTTAGTTCGCTCCGAACGACGGCGTAATCGGGGTTCGAAACAATCTTCGTACCTGATTGGAACAGCGAGGGAACACGTGCCTGTTTCAGAATTTCCCTATCGGTGCGGGCTTCGGCCACGTCAACGAAAATGACGATGTCTGCCGCGGAGGCAATCTCAGATTCAAACGCCTTGTCAACATCGGTAGCCGATACTTCGAATGGAAGATCTACATCGATAGATGTCGGAAACTCGATTTGGCCTTCGTCTTTCAACGTTCGGCTTGTGACATCAACCAGCGCAATCCGTACGCTGTTGATATTGTCGAACTCAAATTCTTCCGACTTCGCACGCTTTATGCCTTCGATAATCTTTGCGAGCGAAACAGCTTCGGTATGTCCCGCAGGTTTGAAAATGTTATCGAGATATCGGTTGCCTATTTGATTTACGAGCTCATCTGGAAGGAACTCTTTGTACAGGCGATTTATTAGCTTTAGTTCGTCAATATTCGCCGCAGACACCTGTTGCCGAATGGATTCGGCATTCTCCTTCAGAAAGGCCTTTTTAAACTCGCTTCCAACAGGAGTTATCAAGCCGTCGTCATTTGTCATAAAAACAGGATAGGCGTCGAAGAAAGACGGTGCTCTGCCCAGCGGATAAACAGAAAGCGCTTCGGAAGCGCCATCCGCTATTTGACCGGAAAATTTCGAAGCAATCGACTTGATGTTGCGATACACATCCGGTCGTCGACCCTTGTGAAACATAGCTTTGTGAACTTCAACGGAATCCAAAACTGAATTCGCATATAACAATGTGGCTTTGGTTCCCGACCACTTTTCCTCTTCCGCTGGCCAAGATAAGCCGCTCAACTGGTCTTGGGCATTTCGTAATCTACTCGATAGGTGTTGTTCGATGCTTTCGATGAGCGTCGCAACGGCTGTCTCTCGGTTTGAAGTTGGTTCCTGGAAGTAGTCCTGTTGATCGTTGTAGACCGCAGAAGCCGCCTCAATCTCTCCCGCTTTCAATAACTTCTCAACGTGATCGATCGGAGAGAAAAATATGTTGTACTGAGCTTTTTTGTCTTTGGTTCCCGTCGTCTGGCATGAAACCGTGACAAGCCCCAACACCACCAAGACAATGGACTGTGCCATCAGCCGGGGCGCCACTTTTGCTTTGTAGTTCATTGCGCCAAACCCCCATAGGCATAAGACTGCAATTGTATTTCACTCTATCTTTGATTGCAATTTTCTGTGTTTTTCGATTTGTATGCAGAAACAGGAGGTTAGAGAATACTCCGCTCGCTCCCGGCCACTATTTCCGGAAATTTCTTATGGGTAATAGGTTGTTGGAACGGGAAATTGCGATTGTGTGTGTTCGTTAGGAAAACGACTCAAGCTATGAGTCGATTGCTAGTTCAGCCGGCCTAAAAGACGATCAATTGGCCCGCCAATTCAGAAACTCTCCAAGATCGGCACCACTGAGAAGGTTTTTCCAGTGCCGCTAGGGAAATGGTAGCCAAGTCACCGACCCCGCCAGCAAAATGTCGGCCAACAACAAAAAGTTCACTGGCACCCGGTATTTGTGCGTCATCACCAAGACACTTTGGAGGGACAGCTACCGGGGGCCTCGCCCACTGGACGCCTGGTTTTCATAGTGGCCGTCGACGCGTTCGGCACCGGCATCGAAAACTTGACCAACCACCTCCAATTGAGGAGAGGCTCAGTAGTCCCCCGGCTTGAGGCCGGTGATCCAGCGGCGGATTAGGTCGAGGCCCTCGTCGTGGATGGTTACCCGGCCCAGTTCCGGCATGATGATGCCGGGATCGATGGAATTCATGCGGTACGTCAGAATGGATTGGTCCGGCTTGCCCGGCACGATGTCGTAGGCCAGTCCGCCCGACCCCCGGCCCGCCGCCACCGGCGTCTTGTTGACGCCCCAATGCACCGGCCGGTTTTCGGTTACGGTCAGATAAAGCCCCGAGGTATGGGCCGGCCCCTGGGGGTTGTGGCAGTGGCCGCAATTGACGTCGAGATAGGCCCGCGCCCGCGCGTCCAGACTGCCGCTGGTGTCGTCGTCCCAGACGGCCACCTTGGGCGCCTTGGCCGGGTCGGGCGCGCCGGTCAGGATGCCGGCCCCGGTCCAGTAGGCCAGCTGATTGGCCCGACCGGTGGGGTAGTCGTAATCCCGGTTCAGATTGCGCGCCTTCGGGCCGATGGGGCTGACCTGCTTGCCGACCACGTGGCAGGCCTTGCACTGGTTCTTGTTGGGCACGCGATATTTTATTGTGCGGGACTTTCCGGCGCCGTCGGTCCAGGTCACCGGCAGGCGCTTGCCGCCCACCTTGAGGCGGGCGTCGCTCATGTCGGCCTTCCACAGATAGGGCAGGCTGATCCAGCCATCGGCCCGGTGGATCAGCAGCCGGGTTTCGATCAGCCGGATATCGTCCTTGGGCCGGCGGAAATCGGCCGGGTAGGCAAAGGTCTTGATCAATGCCGTGCCGACCGGGAAATCGAAGGCGCCATCGTCCGTGTAGGCCGCCGTCTTACCCGTCGGCACATAGACGAAGCGGTATTTTTGGGCATAGTCGGTGAACAGCGGTGTCGACAGGTCGTAGGGCACGACCCGGTCGTTGGGCGCCTGTTTGGCGCCGTCGGTGAACAGGTTGTAGGCCGACAGCATCTTGGGAGGCTTGCCGGTCATCAGGGCCGCATCGTTGACCGGCGGGGCGGCATGCGCGGCCGTGGCCATGCCCGACAGTACGGACACGGCGCACAACCATACCGCCAACCGGCCCGTCATCCCGTCAGGCCCCCGGAATGGTCACCGGCTTGACCGGCGGCAGGGTGCCGCGGTGGTCGTCCAGGTCGCGGGACGGCGTCGCCAGCACCTTCCAGATGCTGTAGAACAGCGCGTCCAGGTTCATGAACGTCACCTCGCCCTCGTTCTTGACGTTGCCCTGGATGACGATGCGCTCGTCCTCCGGTGTGCCGAGAATGTATTGCGGCAACGGTTTCACCCCGTCCCAGATGATGTCGGGCACCGGAACGCCGGTGATTTCCTTGACGAATTCGCCCAACTCGCCCGCCGGCGCCCAACCGCCCTTGCCGAAACGGTTGTGGTGGATGTGGATGGCCTTCGGGATCGGATCGTAGTTCTCGTCCTTGATCTCCTGGCCAGACGTGTAATAGCTGCCGACCAGGAAATTGGCGGTCCGGTTGCCGGAGATTTCGTTCTCGAACACCTCCACGTTGGTGTTTGCCATGACCAGGAAACCGGTGCCCTGCGGCACCATGCCGACGATGTTGCCTTCGGGCGCGAAGTTGGGCGTGTCGTTGTCGACGGAGCGGTTGCGGAAGACGCGGATATCGTGGCCGCCCTGCTTGGGCAGGTCGGGCAGATCGAACACCAGGAAGCCGCCGGTGTTGTGGGTCGCCACGTTGTCATAGACGTCGGCGTAATAGCTGTTCTCGATCTCGAAGCCGGCCACGTTGTATTCGGCGCGGCTGTTGCGCACGATGATATTTTCCGACTGGCCGACATAGATGCCGGCGTCCGATGCGCCGATGGCGACGCAGCCGTCGATCAACACGTTCTTGCTGGAGACCGGATAGAGACCATAGGCGCCATTGGTTTCCTTAGGGCCGCCGGTCCATTCGGTGCGCAGGTTGATGAGGTAAATGCCGTCGGCGCCCATGACCTTGATGGCGTCGCCCTTGGCGTCTTCGACGGCGAAATCCCTGAGAGTCACGCCACTCGATGTCACCATCAAGCCTTCGCTGCCCACTTCCTGTCCCTTGAAGGACAGGATCGTCTGGTCCATGCCGGCACCCTTGACCGTCACCTTGTCGACGTCGAGCGACAGGCCGTCGGTCAGGTGAAACACGCCGGCCGCCAGTGCGATGGTCTGGCCCGGCTCCGCCTCGATCAGTGCTTCCTGGATTTCATCCTGAGCGTCTGGCCCCGGCTGAATCACGAAATCCGCGGCCATGGCCGCCTGAACCAGTGTCACGAATCCGGCAATCAACCCCAACCGGACGGCGATCGCCCCCACGCGTTCTGCCCGCATAAACCGTTCCCCTAGCTAGCGTGTTGTTGGCGTAATGAGACCACCGGCCCCGGGAAAATGCAACTTGCCCGCGCCGGCCCAAGGCGCCGCTGCGTCAACTTGACTCCTTGCCGCCGGGCTTCCACAATTTTGCAAAATTCCGATCCGCCGGCGCACGGCGGACATACCGGATAGGGAGGAGGCCCCGATGCGGTTGGAAGGCCGCAAGGCCATCGTGTTTCAACGGCTGATCGAGCATTTGACCCACGGCTTCGACCACGTCGAAATCCGCCGTCAGGCCGGCAAGGACATGCTCGACCTGCTGGATGCCGACTATTTCGCGTCCTACATCTGGGACGAGGACGCCCACGAATTCGTCGACCGCGTTGCCCTGAACATGGACGACGGCAACCTGAAGAACTACGAACGCTATTACCAGTATCGCGACCCCATCACCTTCAAGCTGCAGAAACGGCGCTCGGCAACGACTGTGACGCAAATCATGCCGCAGCGCGAATTGCTGCGCACCGAGTTCTACAACGACTTCCTGCGCCGCGACGGCCTGTTTTACGGCGTCAATCTCTATGCCTACGACGGCAACGTGAATATCGGCGACATGCGCATCTGGCGCCGCCATGGCCGGGAAAACTTCGACCAGGCCGATCTGGACCTGCTCAACGCCATCAAACCGGTGTTCACCAACGCACTGCGCAACATCCGCGATTATCGCGCGCTGCAGCGCAGACTCGACAAGGCCGCCAGCCGCAGCGGCCTTCCCAACGCCACCGAGTTGACCAGCGACTTGGGCCTGACCCAACGGGAGGCCCGCATCGCGCTGGGGGTGCTCGACGGCCAAAGCGACGCCGCCATCGCGGACGATCTGGGTATCGCCATATCGACGGTACGGACCCATCTGAAAAACACTTACGCGAAACTGGGTGTGCACAGCCGAACGGCCCTGATCAACCGGTTGATCTCCCGGCGTCATTGAACAGGCCTCCTCAGTTCTGGGGATACCGGCACTCGCCGTTCCGCCCTACCGTTTTGTGAGAATCAAAACTTGGAGGGAGGAAAACCATGTTTTCCGCGAAAACTTGGCGGATGACCGGCGCGGCCTGCGCGGTCATCGGATTGACTGTGGCCGGGAGCGCTCTGGCCGAGGACTTGACCGAACTCACGGCGTCGGAGGCCGCCCAGCGTATCAAGTCGGGCAGTTTGACCAGCGAGGCACTTGTTCAGGCGCTGATCGCCAAGGCCGAGGCCAACAGCGGTTTGAATGCGTTCATCACGCTCGACAAGGCCGGCGCCCTGGCGGCGGCCCGCGAGGCCGACGCGGCGGTCAAGACCGGCACGGCCAAGGGCGCGCTGCACGGCGTGCCGCTGGTGTTCAAGGACAACATCCACGCCGCCGGCCTGCCCAATACCGCCGGCACCCCGGGCCTGGAAGGCTTCGTGCCCAAGCAATCCGCTCCGGTGGTCCAGGCCCTGACCGACGCCGGCGCCCTGGTGCTGGGCAAGACCAATATGCATGAGCTGGCGTTCGGCATTACCAGCAACAATGCCCGTTTCGGCGCCGTCGGCAACGCCTACGACGCCTCCATGACGGCGGGCGGTTCCAGCGGCGGCACCGGCAGCGCCGTCGGCGCCCGCCTGGCGCCGGCCGGGCTCGGCACCGATACCGGCGGCTCGGTGCGTATCCCGTCGGCGTTGAACGGCCTGGCCGGCCTGCGGCCCACCATCGGCCGCTATGCCCAGGACGGCATTACGCCGATCTCGTCGACCCGCGATACCGCCGGGCCCATGGCCCGCTCGGTCGCCGACCTGGTGTTGCTGGACGGGGTCATCACCGGCGATGCCACCACCCTGCAGCCGGCTTCGCTGAAAGGATTGCGCCTCGGCGTACCGCGCGCGTTCTATTACGACAACCTCGACCCCGGCACGGCCCAGGCGGTGAGCGCGGCGCTCGCCAAACTGAAGGCCGCCGGGGCGGAACTGGTCGACGCCGATTTGACGGCGGTGCCCGACCTCAACGCCAAGATCGGCTTCCCGGTGGCCCTTTACGAGGTCATGCAGGACCTGCCCGCCTATCTCGCCAAACACGACACGGGCATGGACCTGAAACAACTGGCCGGGAAGATCGCCAGTCCGGACGTCAAGGGCATCATCACCGCGACAATGGGCGAGGGCGCCATTCCGGCACCGGTCTACGCCGCCGCCATGAACGACTTCCGGCCCAAGATGCGGCAGGCCTATGCCGAATACTTCGCGACCAACGGCGTCGCGGCGATGATCTTCCCGACCACGCCGCTGCCGGCCCGGCCCAAGGTGGGCTCGGACGCAACGGTGGAACTGAACGGTGAGAGGGTGCCCACCTTCCCGACCTACATCCGCAACACCGACGCCAACACCAGCGCCGGCGTGCCCGGACTGACGATCCCCGTCGGCTTGACGGCGGAAGGCTTGCCGGTGGGCCTGGAGATCCAGGGCCCGGTGTGGAGCGATCGCAAGCTGCTGGCCATCGGCCTGGCCATGGAAGGCGTATTCGGCCGCTTGCCGGCTCCGAAAGGCAATTGAGCCTTCGTCGCCGCAAATACATCGACTTCGAGGGCCGCGTGTGCGGCCCTTTTCTTTTGGCCAAAAAAAGGGCCGCCCGAGGGGCAGGGCGGCCAGTGGTCGGAGAGAGCGATACCCAGTGAGGTATCGCTTTCACGGTGCCGCCTGAGGGGACCGATACGCGGGCGGCACCGATAGGAACGGTGTGGCGGCGGTCAGCGTTTCGCGGCGCGGCGCGGCGGCTGGCCGGCGGATGTTTCCGGCACCGGAAACGGGATCACGGTCGCCGTCCGTCCAGATGCCTTTTCCTCGGCCTGGTCGGCGAGAAAGGCGATCACCCGGCGGCGGTATTCCGCGTCCCAGACGGTGCGTTCCAGATCCAGATCCCCGGTGATCATCGTGGCAAAACTCCTCATCCCGTGTGCGCCGCCGCGTACCCGGCTGCAATGGAAACCGACGGAGGGGCTTTTCACCGATCCCGCATCACAGCCGGGCTGCCGGAGGCACAACACTTACGAATATGGTGTGTCAATGGGGCTCGATCGGGGCCGAATCGGGGCAATTTTGGGGCGTATCAATCACCGCTTCGTGATCGCCTGCCGGGTATGCGGTTCTGTCATTTGGCTTTGCCGGCCGGTTCTGATAAGGGAAAGAAAAACAAATACATCGCTTGGCACAATCAGACAGGGATCCGGCGCCACATGGGACGCTCCATCGGCCTCGAAGACGCATTGCACGATTACCTCATGGATGTTTCCGTCCGTGAGGCCGATGTACTGGCGCGGCTGCGGGACGCCACGGCAACCGTGCGCGGCGCGGGTATGCAGATCAGTGCCGACCAGGGTGCCGCCATGCAGATGCTGGTGCGCCTGATGGGAGCCAAACGGCATCTGGAAGTGGGGGTTTACACCGGCTATTCGTCGTTGGCCGTTGCTTTGGCGTTGCCCGGCGACGGCCATATCACCGCCTGCGACGTCAGCGAGGAATGGACCGCCATCGGCGTGCCGTTCTGGCGTGAGGCCGGTGTCTCGGACAAGATCGAGCTGCGCCTGGCCCCGGCCCTGGAAACCCTGGACGCCCTGCTGGCCGATGGTGCAGCCGACAGCTACGACACCGCCTTCATCGATGCCGACAAGACCAATTACGACGGCTACTACGAACGGGCGCTCAAGCTGGTGCGGCCCGGCGGGCTGATCATGATCGACAATGTGCTGTGGGGCGGCAGCGTCATCGACCAAGAAAAACAGGACGAAGATACAACCGCGATTCGGGCGTTGAACGCGAAACTTAAAGACGACGACCGCATCGATCTGTGTATGCTGTCCATAGGCGACGGCCTGACCCTGGCGCGCCGCCGCGACTGACGATAATCCCACCCAGTCTTATGAGCATCTTTCTCGCCAAACGCTTTCTGACCTTCATCGCCACGCTGTTCGGCGCGACGGTGGTGGTGTTCCTGGTGCTGGAGATCCTGCCGGGCGATCCCGCCTTGCTGATCCTGGGCATCGAAGCCGATCCGGAAGCCGTCGAAGCGTTGCGTGAAAAGCTCGGTCTCAACCGCCCGGCGCTGGAACGCTATTTCAGCTGGCTGGGCGGACTGCTGACCGGCGATCTCGGCATGAGCTACACCTACGACGTGCCGGTCACGGAACTGGTGCGCGAGCGCCTGGCATTGACCGTGCCGCTGGCCGTCTTCGCCATGGTCCTGTCGACGGTGTTCGCCCTGGTGCTGGGTGTGTACGCCGCCTCCCACCACAACAAGGTCGGCGATTTCGGCGTCATGGGTTTCAGCCAGCTGGGCATCGCGGTCCCCAATTTCTGGTTCGGCATCCTGCTTATTCTGTTCTTCGCCGTGCAATTGCGCTGGTTCAAATCGGGCGGCTTTCCCGGCTGGGACGCCGGCACTTGGGTTGCCTTCAAATCCTTGATCCTTCCGGCCATCGCCCTGGCCACGGTGCAGTCGGCCATCTTCGCCCGGGTCACCCGATCCTCGGTCCTGGAGGTTCTGCGCGAGGACTTCGTCCGCACCGCCCGGGCCAAGGGGCTGACCCGCAGCGGCACGTTGTGGCAGCACGTGCTGCGCAACGCCCTGATCCCGATGATCACCATCATGGGCCTGCAGTTCGCCAACCTGCTGGCCGGCACCATCATCATCGAAAACGTGTTCTACCTGCCGGGGCTGGGCAAACTGGTGTTCCAGGCCATCACCAACCGGGACATGGAGGTGGTCAAAAGCGTCGTCGTGCTGCTGGCCGGCATGGTGGTCATCATCAACTTCATTGTCGACATCCTGTACGCGGTGATCGACCCGCGCTTGAAGGTGCACGACGTATGACGCCCACCACGACCAGCGCGGCGATCAATCAGTCCCTTCTCGCGCGTTGCCTGCGCCACCGCAGTTTCATGATCGGCGGCGTGCTGACCGGTATCATGATACTGGCCGCCGTGGTGTCGCTGTTCTGGACGCCGCAATCGGCCTACGACATCACAATCGCCAACCGGCTCAAGCCGCTGAGCGGCACGTTCTGGCTGGGCACCGACCAGTTCGGCCGGGACATTTTCTCCATGCTCATGGTCGGCGCGCAGAACTCGATCACCGTCGGCGTGGTCGCCGTCGGCATCGGCCTGGTCATCGGCGTGGCGCTGGGAGCCTTGGCCTCGGCCCGGCGCGGCTGGACCGAGGAAATCGTGATGCGCATGTCCGACTTCACCTTTGCCTTTCCGGCCATCCTGTCGGCCATCATGATCACCGCCATCCTCGGTCCCGGCGCGGTCAATTCCATGATCGCCATCGGCATCTACAACATTCCCATCTTCGCCCGCCTGACCCGGGGATCTGCCAACGCCATCTGGGCGCGGGAGTTTGTCATGGCGGCCCAGGCGGCGGGCAAGGGCCGGTTCCGTATCACCGTCGAACACATCCTGCCCAACATCGTCAACATCATCGTCGTCCAGGCCACCATCCAGTTCGCCATCGCCATCCTGGCCGAGGCGGCGCTCAGTTATCTCGGCCTCGGCACCCAGCCGCCCAACCCGTCGTGGGGCCGCATGTTGTCCGAGGCCCAGACCATGATCTACAACGCCCCGCTGCTGGCCATCTATCCCGGCATCACCATCGTGCTGGCGGTGCTGGGCCTGAACCTGCTGGGCGACGGCCTGCGCGACGTCATCGACCCGCGCCTGTCGCGGCAGAGGTAGAGCATGACGTTGCTCGATGTCTCCAATCTCGTGGTCAGCCTGAAGACCGCCGCCGGCCCGGCCAGCGCCGTGCGGGGTATCGACTTCGCCCTGGAGAAAGGCCAGCGCCTCGGCCTGGTCGGCGAATCCGGTTGCGGCAAGTCGATGACCGCGTTGGCGCTCATGGGATTGCTGCCCGAAGGGGCGACGACCGAGGGCCATGTGAAACTGGACGGCACCAACCTTCTGGCGCTGGACGAGCAGGCCCTGTGCGGCATCCGCGGCGACCGCATCTCGATGATTTTTCAGGAGCCCATGACATCGCTCAATCCGCTGCACCCCATCGGCCGCCAGGTGGCCGAACCCATGCGCCTGCACCGGGGCATGAACCGGGCGGATGCGCGGGCCGAGGCGGCCAAACTGCTCGACCGGGTCGGCATTCCCAACGCCGCCGCCCGTCTGGATGCCTACCCGCACCAGTTGTCGGGCGGCCAGCGCCAGCGGGTGATGATCGCCATGGCGCTGTCGTGCGAGCCGGACATCCTGATCGCCGACGAGCCGACCACGGCGCTGGACGTCACTATCCAGGGCCAGATCCTCGACCTGATCGGCGATTTGGTGGACGAGACCGGCATGGCGCTGATCATGATCAGCCACGACCTGGGCGTCATCGCCGAGACCACCGACCGGGTCGTCGTCATGTACGGCGGCGCCGTGGTCGAACAGGGCAGCACCGAAAGCCTGTTCGCCAATCTGGCACACCCCTACACCCAGGGCCTGTTCGCCGCCG
>JANQFL010000117.1 GCA_028277845.1 Sneathiellales bacterium | reverse complement strand
AGCAGATCATCCTGCAAGGTGCGCGCCGATAGGCCGGTTTCCGCAATATTGGGGAATGCGTAAAACGCGCCGGCCGGCCGGACGCAGCGCATGCCGGGCAGCGCGTTGAGGGCGTCGACGGTCACGGTGCGGCGTTCGTCGAACGCCATAACCATACGGTCCACGGCGTCCTGCGGGCCGGTCAGGGCCTCGATGCCGGCGTACTGGGTCGCGGCGTTGACGCAGGAATGCACGTTGATGGCCATGCGGGCCGCCAAGTCCACCAGGTTGGCCGGCCACACACCCCAACCCAGCCGCCATCCAGTCATCGCATAGGTCTTGGAGGCGCCATCCAGCAGGATCAGCCGGTCACGCAGGCTTTCGTACTTCAGCAGACTGACATGAGGCCGGTTGTCGTAGGTCATGCGCGAATAGATTTCGTCCGACATGACCACCACGTCCGGGTGCTGCTCGAGTCCGGCCGCCAGTTTATCCAGTTCGCCTTCGTCGACCACACCGCCGGTCGGGTTGGCCGGGCTGTTGATGATGATCAGCCGCGTCGCCGGCGTGATACCCGCCAGGACTTCATCGGCATCGAACGAAAACCCCTTGTCTTCATAGAGCCGGATCGGTACGGCGCGGGCGCCTGTAAACTCGATCATCGAGCGATAGATGGGGAAGCCGGGGTCGGGATACATGATCTCGACGCCGGCTTCGCCGAACATCAGCATGGCGAACGCCATGGTCACCTTGCCGCCGGGCTCGACCAAAACGTGATCCGGGTCGATGTCGACGCCCCGGCGGGCGGCAATGTCCGCGGCGATGGCTTCGCGCAGGGGCGGAATGCCGTTGGCAGGCGTGTATCCGTGGTGCCCGTCCGCCAGTGCCTTGCGGGCGGCCTCGACGATGTTGTCCGGCGTCGGGAAATCCGGCTGGCCGATTCCCAGATTGATGATGGACTTGCCCTTGGCGGCCAGCGCGTTGGCGCGGGCGAGAACCTCGAAGGCGCTTTCGGTGCCCAGGCGGGCCATGCGGTCGGCGATGATCATGCCTCAGTTATGCCGATTTGATCGCCGCCTGCCTAGGGACAAGAGCAATTCCTCCTCAGATGGAACCATTCTGACGGAGCGCATTGGCGCCAAGACGCCCGTCCCTCCGGGTTTCCGAGCGGCCGCCCCCCACGGCGTCAGACGGGGCAGCGCGATGCCCGGCATCGCGCTGCCCCGTCTTCCTGGTGGATGGGCAGGCCGCTCGAGAAACAGAATGGTTTCCATCTAAAGAGGAATTGCTCTAGACGAACGGAAAATAAACTTTGTAGTGTCTTAAAGGACGTTGCTAGAGTCCGGGAAAGACTTTTTCAATAATGCAGCGCCGACAACAGGGGTTCGCTACTAAAAACAACCAGCCTGACGGGGCAGGTTGGGTGCCGCTTGAGACGAATAGTGTGTAGAGGCACGTGAAATTGCATGACTGAAGGACGATTACTCGTCGTCGATGATGAACCCGAATTCGGCGAGTTTGTAGGAAGAGTTGGTGAGCGTGTCGGGATGTCCGTTTGCGTAACCACCAACGCAAAGCATTTCAAGGAATCGTTTCACAGCTTCGATCCGACCGTGATCGTCATGGATATCGTCATGCCCGAAGTCGACGGTATCGAGTTGATCGAGTGGCTGTCACAGAATGAATGCAAGGCGCGGGTGATCCTCGTGACGGGCTTCAATCCCCACTACGCGGACGCCACCCAGAAACTGGGTGAGGCGCGCGGTATGATGTCGGTGACCACGTTGACCAAACCGGTCAGCTTGGCCGATCTCAAGGCGGTGCTGGCTTAGCGGGCCTACCGGAACATCAGAGGTGAAATTCCCGACGCGTGGCTATGAGCCCGGCAGCGGCAGCGTCGCGCCCGGGATCGATACCGTCGGCTGAAATCCCTTGCCGCCGGTGATTGATCCGGCTTGCATGCTGGCGGAAAACACCGGTTTCGGTTCCGCCGATTTGCGAATGTCGGTCACCAGTTCATAGTGACTGGGCATGGCTTCGGTCAGGGCTTCCTTGGTGATGTTCAAATCGAAACAGAACTGGTCCCAGTCCGACTTCTTGACCGATCCTTCCTGCGGCATCGTGACACCGTCGAAATAGCCCTTGGCGTAAAGCACGAAGAGATAATTCCAGTTGTTGAACAGTTGCTGGCCGGCCGTGTCGATCGGACCGGGAAAACTGAATTTCCAGAATTCCAGGCTGTCCTGCAGCACTTCCGGGACATCGACGTTTTCGCGGGCATCGATCCAGAACCGGGAGTCGGTACGGTTGGACGTGGCGTAATGCATGACGATGAAATTGAGGATTTCGTCGTACAAGGCCGACATCGTCGCGTTGTAGTGCTTGGCGATCGCCGGGTTGATCGACTTGTCGGGGAAATGATGCAACAGCATGCGGGCCGACATTTCGATGATGTAAATGGCGGTCGATTCCAGCGGCTCGACGAAGCCGCTGGACAAGCCGATGGCCACGCAGTTGTTGACCCATGCACGGCGTGTCCGCCCGACCCGCATGGAAACCGCGCGCGGTTCCTTGCTGGTATCGAGCCCACGGGTTTCCAGGTACTGCCGGAATTCGGCCCATGCCTCGTCGTCGCTGCGATGGTTGCTCGAAAAGACATATCCGGTGCCGATGCGCGAATAGAGCGGCACGTTCCAGACCCAGCCGGCGCCAAGTGCCGTGCTCGTGGTGCAGGGGTCCAGCCGTTTGATGTCCACATGGGGCACTTGAACGGCAAGCGCCCGATCGCACAACAGATGATGGCCCCACGGGATGAAGGGTTCGTTCAGTGCCTTGTTGATGACCAGCCCGCGAAAACCGGAGCAATCGATGACGAACTCGATCGGACAGGTGCCGCGTTCCGCCAACTCGAGCTCCTTGACGTAGCCGCGGTCATCGAGGCGGACGTCCGTGACGTCGTCGAGGATGTGCGTCACACCCCGTTCGATGCACACTTCCCGCAGATAACGGGCGAACAGGCCGGCATCCAGGTGATAGGCGTAGCCGAACGCGGAGTCGTAACTGGCGGCGCCCAGTTGCCGCGGGCCGCGAAAATTCTCGACGAAGTGTTTGTTGGGAACCAGGCCATCGGTCAGGTCGTGATTGCCTTTCGATGCCTCGAAATGGTGAAAATGCAAGGCCGGGTTCATGCCGTCGATATAGTGGGCGGAGTTGAACGGATGCACGAACGTGACCGGTTTGCCCTCCTTGTCCACCGACCAGTCGGCAAACCGCACGCCGCACTTGAAGGTCGCGTTGCACCGCAGCATGAATTCGGCTTCGTCGATGTCCATCTGCTTGAGCAGGCGCGGCATGCCCGGGACGGTCGCTTCGCCGACGCCCACGGTGGGAATGTTGGGCGATTCGATCAGCGATACCCGAACGGCGGGTTCGTCCTTGCGGCGGTTCAGCATGGTCTGGATCATCAATGCCGTCAGCCATCCGGCCGTACCACCGCCGACGATGGTCACTGAGGTTACGCGATTGTCCATGGAACCAGTGCCTCCGATCCAAGCAATCCCATGCGCGGTTTCCGCGCTTATGTTTGTTGACCGCAGTATGCCGGAAACAGGCCGGCTTGGACAATCGGTCTTGGTCGGGACGCTGGAATGCCCGGTTACATATTCGGAGTTGCAGAAGGGCCGAAAAGAAAAAGAGCCGCCCAAAAAGGGCGGCTCGAGTTCAACAGGGAGGCGTCAAAAGGCAATTCAAGGATGAATTACCTGTGACATAGATTAGACGCCGATCGTTAAAAGATGGTTAACGAAAAGTACCGAGTTCGTTTTTCTTGCGCTTGACGTAAAGAAGGCCAAAAACAGCCGATAATAACGATGTTCCGATTAGGGTTTCTCTTCTGGTATCAACCCCAGGTTTAATCGGTTCTATATTTCCATGTGCTGTCCGAACACTTGCCGGTCTGCCGGAGCAACGTCCTAGGACGCCACATGAACGATGGCCTTGCCGAAATTCCTGCCGGCCATCAGTCGCAGGAAACCATCGACGGTGTTTTCCAGGCCGTCCGTCACGTCTTCCTTGAACTGCAGCCTGCCTTCCTTGAGCCAGCCCGCCAGTTCCGCCCGGGCGTCGTCGTAGCGGTCGACATAGTCGAACACCAGGAAGCCCGACATCACGGCCCTGTTGACCAGCATGAAGCGCAGATTGCGCGGTCCGATTTCGGGTTCCATCAGGTTGTACTGGGACATCGCGCCGCAGATGACGATGCGGGCGTTCATCGCCAGGTGCTCGAAGGCGGTCCAGCTTGTCTGGCCGCCGACATTGTCGAAATAGACATCGATGCCGTCGGGGCAGGCCCGGTGGATCGCGTCGCCGAGATCCTCCGTCTTGTAGTTGATGCCGGCGTCGAACCCGAGTTCGTCGGTAATGTAGTCGATTTTCTCGTCGCTGCCGGCGATCCCGACCACGCGGCAGCCCCTGATCTTGGCGATCTGGCCGACGACGGCGCCGACGGCGCCCGACGCCGCCGACACCAGGACCGTATTGCCCTCGACGGGCCGGCCCAGGTCGAGCAGGGCGAAATAGGCGGTCAGGCCGGGCATGCCCAGCACACCGACGGCGGTGGAAATCGGCGCCAGACCGGTGTCCACCTTGTGCAATGCCGCCGGATCGGTCACGGCATAGTCCTGCCAGCCCAGGGTTCCCTCGACGATGTCGCCGGCAGTCCACCCTTCGGCATTGGAGGCTTCGATCCGTCCGACTACACCGCCGACCATGACGTCACCGATCTCGACCGGTGCCGTATAGGATTTGGCCGCGTTCATGCGCCCGCGCATGTAGGGATCGAGGGAGAGGTACAGGGTCCGGACCAGGACCTCACCGGTGCCGGGAGACGGAATGTCCTCCTCGACCATCTTGAACGATTCGGCCGTCGGCATGCCGCTAGGGCGTTCGGCCAGCAGAATGCGGCGGTTGCTCTGGCTCACGCTCATTCCTCCCCGATCTTGACGAGCTGCTTGCCGAAGTTCTTGCCTGACAGCATGCGGATGAAGGCGTCCGGAGTGTTTTCCAGGCCTTCCATGACGTCCTCGCGGTACTTCACCTTGCCGTCCCGCAGCCAGCCGCTCATGTCGGCGATGAAGGCGGGCAGGCGGTCCCAATGGTCCGAGACGATGAAGCCCTGGATCGTGGAACGGCTCACCAGCATGGCGATCAGATTGTTGATGGGCTCAGGCCGTTCCAGATTGTATTGCGAGATCATGCCGCAGAGCGCGATGCGGCCCTGAAACCGCATGCGCGGCAGCACCGCGTCAAGCATGGCGCCGCCGACGTTTTCGAAGTAGACATCGATGCCGTCGGGGCAGGTCTCCTTCAGCGCGCGGCCGAGACTGTCGGCGGTTTTGTAGTTGAAGGCGGCGTCGTAACCCAGTTCGTCGGTCAGGTAGGCGACCTTGTCGTCGCCGCCGGCGCTGCCCACGGCGCGGCAGCCCTTGATCTTGGCGATCTGGCCGACCACGCTGCCGACGGCGCCGGACGCGGCCGAGACGAACACGGTATCGCCGTCCTTGGCCCTGCCGACGTCCAGCAGTCCCACATAGGCGGTCAGGCCGGGCATGCCCAGTACGCCGAGATAGTAGGACAACGGGCCGTGGGCCGGATCGACCACGCGCAGATCCTTGCCGCTGGACACGGAGTAACTCTCCCAACCCAGCATGCCGGTGACGTATTGGCCTTCCTGGAAGCGGTTGTTGCGGCTCTGGGCGATCTGCCCGACCGCGCCGCCCTGCAGGGGCTGGCCCAGCTGGAAGCCGTCCACGTAGGATTTGGTGTCGTTCATGCGTCCGCGCATGTAGGGGTCGACCGACAGATAGATGTTGCGCACCAGAACCTGACCGTCGGCCAGCTCGGGCAGGTCGGTTTCGACGGTCTCGAAGGTGGTTTCGTCGACCCAGCCGGTCGGCCGCTTGGCAAAGAGGATTTGGGTGTTTTTGGTGGTCATGAACGCCTCATGGATACGGTTGTGGTGATTTGCGCAATTGACCAGACAACATAACGCACCAGCCGTGCAGGACAACGGCGCTGCAACGGTTGCCGCGGCTCGGGCGTCGGGGTAAGTAAGCGCCATGACCGATCACCTGACCATCGCCATTGCCCAGTTCAACCCGACCGTGGGCGACATCGTCGGCAATGCCGGGATCGTGCGCGATTGCCGCACCCGCGCCGGGGACGCCGACCTGCTCGTATTTTCCGAGTTGTTTCTGTGCGGCTATCCGCCGGAGGACCTGGTGCTCAAGCCGGCCCACCAGGTGGCGGTCGAGACTGCCGTGCAGGCCCTGGCGGCGGAGACGGCGGACGATGGTCCGGCGGTGCTGCTCGGCGCGCCGTGGGTCATCGACGGGCATCTGTGCAATACGGCCATGCTGCTGGCGGGTGGTGAGATCATCGCCGTGCGGGCCAAGCACGATCTGCCCAACTACGGTGTCTTCGACGAAAAACGGGTGTTCAAGGCGGGGCCCTTGCCGGGTCCCATCAACTTCAAGGGGGTTCGGCTCGGCGTCATGGTCTGCGAGGACATGTGGACGCCCGATGTTACCGAATGCCTGCAGGAGACCGGCGCGGAAATTCTCGTCGTGCCCAACGGCTCGCCTTTCGAGCTGGACAAGTCCGACGAACGCTTGAACCTGGCCGTGGCGCGGGTGGTGGAGAGCGGCCTGCCGCTGATGTACGTCAATCAACTGGGTGGCCAGGACGAACTGGTGTTCGATGGCTCCTCCTTCGTGCTCAACGCCGACCGGCAGTTGGCCGTACAATTGCCGGCGTGGCGCGAAGGGCTGCTGACGACCACCTGGCAGCGTGACGGCGACGGCTGGCAATGCGTCAGAGCCGACCGGGCCGCGCCGCTCGATCGCCTGCCGGGGATTTACGCGGCCATGGTCACGGGTCTGCGCGATTATGTGACCAAGAACCGGTTTCCCGGGGTGCTACTGGGCATGTCGGGCGGTATCGATTCGGCCCTCAGCGCCGCGGTTGCGGTCGATGCCCTGGGGCCGGACAAGGTCATCGGCGTGCTGATGCCGTCGCGTTATTCGTCCGACCACAGCGTCGCCGATGCCGAGCAATGCTGCCGCAATCTCGGCATGACCTACCACACCATCGGCATCGAACCGGCCGTGGGCGCCTTCGACGGCATGCTGTCCGACGTCTTCGCCGGGCGTCAGCGCGACACGACCGAGGAAAACATCCAGGCCCGCATCCGCGGTATCATCCTTATGGCCATGTCCAACAAGTTCGGTCACATGCTGCTGACGACGGGCAACAAGTCGGAGATGTCGGTCGGTTACGCCACCTTGTACGGCGACATGGCGGGCGGCTATTCGGTGCTGAAGGACGTCTACAAGATGACGGCCTATGCGCTGTCGGAGTGGCGCAACACCGACCATCTTCCGTGGCTCGACGGCCCCGAGGGCGAAGTCATTCCGCGCAACATCATCACCAAGCCGCCCAGCGCGGAACTGGCGCCCGATCAGGTGGACCAGGACAGCCTGCCGCCCTATGACGTGCTCGACGACATCCTGCACTGCCTGGTGGAGCAGGAAATGCCGGTCGACGAGATCATCGGCCGCGGCCATGCCCGTGAGCTGGTCAACCGGGTCGAACACATGTTGTATGTCGCCGAATACAAACGCCGTCAGGCGCCGCCGGGGGTCAAGATCACCCGCCGCAGCTTCGGCCGCGAGCGGCGTTATCCCATTACCAGCGGGTTCCGCGACGTGGACACCGGCAACAAGACAGGCGGAAACTCATGACCGTGAAATCCCGTTTCGCACCCAGCCCGACCGGACTACTGCATGTCGGAAATGCGCGCACGGCATTGGTGACCTGGCTGTACGCCAAGGCGGCCGGTGGTACGTTCGTGCTGCGCCTCGACGACACCGACGAGGATCGCTCGACCGAAGAATTCGCCCAGGCCATCCGCGATGACCTGATCTGGCTCGGCCTGGCCTGGGACGAGGAACACAAGCAATCCGACCGTCTCGACCGCTATGCCGAGGTGATCGAAAAACTCAAACAGGACGGGCGGTTGTACGCCTGTTATGAAACGCCGCAGGAACTGGAGCGCAAGCGCAAATTGCAGCTCGCCCAGCGCAAGCCGCCGGTCTACGACCGCGCCGCCCTGGACCTGAGCAGCGAACAGATCGCCGCATACGAGGCCGAAGGCCGCCAGCCCCACTGGCGCTTCAAGCTCGATCGCGAGGTCGTCGAGTGGGACGACCTGGTGCGGGGCAAGGTGGTGATCGACATGGCATCGGTCAGTGACCCGGTGGTGATCCGCTCCGACGGCTCGCCGCTCTATCATCTTTGCTCGGTGGTCGACGACGCCGACATGGCGATCACCCACGTGGTGCGGGGCGAGGATCACGTCACCAACACCGCCGAGCATATCCAGATGTTCAAGGCCATCGGTGCCGAGGCGCCGGCCTTCGCCCACATGGCGTTGCTGACCGGCGCCAGTGGCGAGGGACTGTCGAAGCGGCTCGGTTCGTTGTCGCTGGAAAGCCTGCGGGACGAGGGCATCGAGGCCATGTCGGTGGTCAGCCTGTTGTCCCGGCTGGGCTCGGCCGACCCCGTGGAGCCGCACGGCGCCATGGCCGACGTGCTGGCCGGGTTCGAAATTTCCCGTTTCGCCCGCACACCGGCCAAGTTCGACCCCGAAGATCTCAAGCGCCTGAATTCCAAGATCCTGCACGCCCTGCCGTTCGCGGCGGTGGCGGACCGCTTGCGGGCCCTGGATCTTGACGCCGCCGACGAGACGTTCTGGCAAGCGGTACAGGGCAATCTGGACGTGCTGGCCGATGCGGTCGCCTGGTGGCACATCGTGCACGATCCCATCGAACCGGTGATCGAGGATGTTGAATTCTGCGCCCTGGCGGCCGAGCGGCTGCCGGACGGCGAGCTCACGCTGGAAACCTGGCCCGCTTGGACGGGGGCGCTCAAGTCCGAGACCGGGCGCAAGGGAAAAGGGCTGTTTCATCCCCTGCGCCTGGCCTTGACCGGGCAGGAGCGTGGACCGGAAATGAAGAATCTGCTACCCCTTATCGGCTCAGCCCGCGCCAAAGCCCGGTTGCGGGGAGAAAACGTGTGATTTTTCCGGACTGTAACCGCCGTGACCATCGATCTGTACAATACGCTGACGCGCCGCAAGGAGGCGTTCGAACCCATCGACCCCGCCAACGTACGCATGTATGTCTGCGGGCCGACGGTGTACGACTTCGCCCATATCGGCAACGCCCGGCCGGTCATCGTGTTCGACGTGCTGTATCGCCTGTTGCGTCAGGAATACGGCGCCGATCATGTCACCTATGTGCGCAACTTCACGGACATCGACGACAAGATCAACACGGCGGCCCAGGAAAGCGGCGAGCCCATCGGCGCCATCACGGCCCGCACCATCGCCGCCTACCACACGGATATGGACGCGCTGGGCGCGCTCAGGCCCGATTCTGAGCCCCGCGCCACCGAGCATGTCGGCGAGATGATCGCCATGATCGAGACGCTGGTCGTCAAGGGCCACGCCTACGAGGCCGAGGGCCATGTGCTGTTCCATGTGCCGTCCGATCCCAACTACGGCAGCCTGTCGGGCCGTAACCGCGACGACATGATCGCCGGCGCGCGGATCGAGGTGGCGCCGTTCAAGCGCGATCCGGCGGACTTCGTGCTGTGGAAACCGTCGAGCGATGACCTGCCGGGCTGGGACAGCCCGTGGGGCCGGGGCCGGCCGGGCTGGCACATCGAATGCTCGGCCATGAGCGCCAAGGTGCTCGGCCTGACATTCGATATCCACGGCGGCGGGCGTGACCTGATTTTTCCGCACCACGAAAACGAAGTGGCGCAAAGCACCTGCGCCCACGACGGCGCGCCGTTCGTGCGCTATTGGGTGCACAACGGTTTCGTCACCGTGGAACACGAGAAGATGTCCAAGTCGCTCGGCAACTTCACCACCGTGCACGACCTGCTCGACGACTGGCCGGGCGAGGTGATCCGACTCAACATGCTGACCGGGCACTACCGCCAGCCGCTCGACTGGACCGCCGATGGCCTGCGCCAATCGAAAACCAATTTGGACAGGCTTTACAATGCCTTGCGGCAACTGGCCGATGTCCAGGTGGACCAATCGGAGGCCGACGCGAATTTCATCGCGGCGCTCGAGGACGACCTCAATACGCCGAAAGCCCTGGCCGTGTTGTATGCGTTGGCCGGCGAGGCCAACAAGGCAGACAACGCGGACGATAAGGTCCGGCTGAAGGGTGCCCTACTGGCCAGCGGCGCCGTCATCGGCCTGCTGCAACAGGATCCGGAAGCCTGGTTCCAGGAAGGGGGCGACGGCCCCGAGGCGACGGAGATCGAGGACCTCATTGCCCGCCGCCTTGCGGCCCGCAAGAGCAAGGACTTCGCCGAGGCGGATCGGATCCGCGATGACCTGGCGGCCCAGGGCGTGTTGCTGGAGGACGGCCCCGGGGGCACAACATGGAGGCGCGCAGGATGAAGCGCGAACGCATCTATCTCTTCGACACCACGCTTCGGGATGGCGCTCAGACCGAGGGCGTCGATTTCAGTGTCGAGGACAAGCGCGCCATTTCCCAGGCCCTGGACAAACTCGGCGTCGATTACATCGAGGGCGGCTGGCCCGGCGCCAACCCGGGCGACACCGCGTTCTTCGACGACGCGCCCAAGCTGGAGACGGCCAAGCTGACCTCGTTCGGCATGACCAAGCGGCCGGGCCGCAGCGCCGATAACGATCCCGGCCTGGTGCCGGTGATGAACGCCCAGGTCGACGCCGTCTGCCTGGTGGGCAAAACCTGGGACTTCCATGTCGACGTGGCGTTGAACATCGCCAACGACGAAAACATCGGCCTGATTTCCGATTCCATCACCGCCGTGGTGCAGCGCAAGCGCGAGGCCCTGTTCGACGCCGAGCACTTCTTCGACGGCTACAAGGCCAACCCAGACTTCGCCCTGGCCTGCGTCAAGGCGGCCTACGACGCCGGCGCCCGCTGGGTCGTGCTGTGCGACACCAATGGCGGCACGCTGCCGGAGGAAATCGAGGCCATCGTCGGCGATGTGGCCGAAGTGATCCCGGGCGATCACTTGGCCATCCATTGCCACAACGACACCGACAACGCGGTGGCCAACTCGCTCGCCGCCGTGCGGGCCGGCGTGCGCATGGTACAGGGTACCCTGAACGGCCTGGGTGAGCGCTGCGGTAACGCCAATCTGGTGTCGATCATCCCGACTCTGGTGCTGAAGCCGGGCTACGCCGGCAAGTTCGAGACCGGCGTGACGGCGGAGCGGCTGCATCACCTGACTGCGGCTTCGCGCATGCTGGACGAACAGCTCAACCGCGCGCCCGACCGGCACGCGCCCTATGTCGGCGCGGCCGCGTTCGCCCACAAGGGCGGGCTGCACGCCTCGGCGGTGGAGAAGGACCCGCGCAGCTACGAGCACGTGCCGCCGGAATCGGTCGGCAACAAACGCAACATCCTGGTGTCCGATCAGGCCGGCCGCTCCAACATCCTGGCCCGGCTGCGCGAGATCGGCTTGGTGGTCGATCCGAAAAATCCCAAGATCAACCGGCTGGTCGACGAGGTCAAAGAGAAGGAATTCCAGGGCTATTCCTACGACGGTGCCGAAGCCAGTTTCGAGATGATGGCCCGCCGTGCCCTCGGCGCCGTGCCCAACTATTTCGATGTGGAAAGCTTCCGCGTCATCGTCGAACGCCGCCACAACGCGGTCGGCGAGTTGATTACGGTCTCGGAAGCCACGGTCAAAGTCGTGGTCGACGGCGAACGGCTGATGTCGGTCGGCGAGGGCAACGGCCCCGTCAATGCGCTCGACAATGCGCTGCGCAAGGACCTCGGCAAATATTCGTCCTATATCGATGATCTGCGGCTGGTGGACTTCAAGGTCCGTATCCTCACCCAGGGTACCGCCGCCGTCACCCGGGTCATGATCGAAAGCGCCGACAGCAAGGGCAACCGCTGGTTCACGGTCGGCGTGTCGCCCAACATCGTCGACGCGTCGTTCGATGCACTGTTGGACAGCATTACGTACAAGCTGCTGAAGGATGACGCACCCGCGGGTTTGGCGGCGGCGGAATGACCGCGGACACATCGGCGCAGACACAGGATACCGCCCAAATCAAACGCCTCGGTGCCACGTACGCCATGCTGGCGTTCGTATTGTGGGGCTTTAATCCCGCGTTCTTCAAGTTTCTCGACCACATTCCGGCGGACGAAATCCTGGCCTACCGAATTTTCTGGTCGGTCGCCTTCGTTGCGGTGCTGGTCACCGTCGGCCGGCGTTGGCAATCAGTGATGCGGGTGTTCCGTGCGCCCAAGCAGGTACTGTGGCTGTTCCTGACGACGGTGCTGCTCTCGGGTAACTGGTTTATCTACATCTGGGCCGTCAATTCCGACCAGGTTCTGGAAACCAGCTTGGGCTATTACATCAACCCGCTGCTGTCCGTCGTCATCGGCATGGTGATGCTGCGCGAACGCCTGAGCCCGTTGCAGACCGTCGCCGTCGTCCTCGCCGGCGTCGCGGTGCTTATCCTGACCGTCGGCTTCGGACGGCTGCCGTGGATTTCGCTGTGGCTGGCCGGAACGTTCGGCATCTACGGTTATGTGCGCAAGGTCATAAAGGTGGAATCCCTGGATGGGCTGTTCGTTGAAACCCTACTGATGGTGCCGTTCGCCATCGGGTATCTGGTGTGGCTGGGCGATACCGCGGTCTACCAGCCGGGTATCGACCGGGACCTGTTCTTCATGGTGCTGACCGGCGTGATCACGGCTCTGCCGCTGCTGTGGTTCGCGGCGGCGGCGCGGCGGCTGCAGCTGTCGACGGTGGGCCTGTTCCAGTACATCGCGCCGTCCATGCAGTTTCTGCTCGCGGTGTTCGCCTACGGCGAGGCTTTCACTCGGACCCACATGGTCACGTTCGGATTGATCTGGCTGGCGCTGGTGCTGTATTCCCGCGATTCCTTCAAGCCGGCCCGTGATATAAAGACCGCCGGGCGAATCGACTGACATGGCCATGAGTGGACAGCAGCAGACCAATCTGAACCCGGCGATCATCCTGGTCGAACCCCAAATGGGCGAAAACATCGGTGCGGCGGCGCGGGTCATGCACAATTTCGGCCTGACCGACCTGCGCATCGTCAATCCCCGCGACGGCTGGCCCAATCAGAAGGCCATCGCCATGGCGTCGGGCGCGACGGCCGTCATCGATTTCGTCCGCGTGTTCGATACGACGGAAGAGGCGGTGGGGGATTTGCAAGGGGTCTTTGCCGCCACCGCCCGCCGCCGGGAAATGGCCAAGCCGGTGGTTTCTCCACGCGAAGCCATCGCTACCATGCGTGAGGATAAACAAGACCGGAAATTCGGCATTCTGTTCGGGCGGGAGCGCTCCGGTCTGACCAACGAGGACGTGGTTCTGGCCGATACGGTACTGACGGTGCCGCTCAATCCGGCGTTTCAATCCCTCAACCTGGCCCAGGCCGTGGCCGTGATGGCCTATGAGTGCTTCACCGCACCGCCGCCCGGGGCGCAGCCCGTCCCGGAGACCGGCGAGCGGCCGGCAACGAAGGAAGAACTGATCGGCATGCTGGATCAGTTGGAAAACAGCCTGGACGAGGCCGGCTATTTCGCGCCGGTGCCGGAAAAGAAGCCGTCCATGGTGCGCAACCTGCGCAACATCTTCCAGCGGGCCGAATTGCTGGAACAGGACGTGCGCACCCTGCGCGGCATCATCAAGGCGCTGGCCCGGCGCACGCAACGGGGAACGACAAGTGATGGCTGAATTCGACGCCGAGGGGGCGGGCATTTCGTTCGACTACGCCGAAGTCAATGGCGTGCGCCTGCATTACGCCCGCAAGGGCGGTGGTCGGGCCATGGTATTCGTGCATGGTTTCCCCGACTTCTGGTACACTTGGCGCCACCAGTTGGTCGAATTCGGCCAGGACCATCTGGCCGTCGCGCCGGACATGCGCGGCTTCAACCTGTCCTCGAAACCCAAGGGTGTGGGCGAATACCGCCCGCAGTTCATCGTCGAGGATCTGCGCCAGTTCATCCGTGCTATGGGGCAAAGCTCCTGCGTGCTGGTGGCCCATGACTGGGGCGGCGCCATCGCCTGGAACTTCGCCATCGCCCATCCCGACATGGTCGAGAAACTGGTCATTCTCAATGCGCCCCATCCGGCCCTGTTCGCCCGGGATCTGAAATCCAATCCCGACCAGATCGCCGGCAGCCAGTACATGAACTTCTTCCGTATGCCGCAGGCGGCGGAAAAACTGGCGCGGGACGACTATGCCATGCTGTGGCGGTTTTCATTCGGGAGCTGGGATACCAACGGCGTCGTCAGTGCAGCCGACAAGGCCGCCTATCTGGAAGCCTGGTCCCAACCCGGCGCCCTGGAGGCCGGTCTCAACTGGTACAAGGCCTCGCCGCTGCGTCCACCGAACGAAGACGGTGGTTACGACGGCCCGCCACCGCCGGACCTGGATCCGGCGGACTTCCGGGTTCGGGTGCCGACCTGCGTCATCTGGGGCATGAACGACACGGCCCTGCGGCCCAGCCTGCTGGATGGCCTTGATGACATTGTCGAAGACCTGACCCTTCACCGGATCGAGGGAGCCGGCCACTGGGTCTTTCATCAGGAACCTGACCGGATTAATCGGATAATTCGGGAATTTCTGGCGAAATAAGCCAAAAATGACCTGCGAATCGGTTTGACAACCGGGTTTTGCGGCGTATATTACGCGCCTTCGGACCGGGCCCAAGGGGTGCCGGCCTTTGTTTTTGCCAAAAATCAAACTTAGTCGGGGCCCATGAGCAAGCGCCTGAAGTCGAAATACAAGATCAACCGCCGCCTTGGAGAAAATCTCTGGGGCCGGCCGAAAAGCCCGGTCAACAAGCGCGAATACGGTCCCGGCCAGCACGGCCAGGCACGCCGGCGCAAGCCTTCGGATTTCGCCGTTCACCTGTCGGCGAAGCAGAAGCTGCGCGGCTATTACGGCAACATCACCGAGAAGCAGTTCCGCCGCATCTATGGCGAAGCCGAGCAGGTCCGGGGCGATACCTCGGAGAACCTGATCGGCCTGCTGGAACGCCGCCTGGATGCCGTGGTCTACCGCATGAAATTCGTGCCGACCGTGTTCGCCGCCCGCCAGGTGGTCAATCACGGCCACATTATGGTCAACGGCCGCCGGGTCACGATCCCGAGCTACCGGGTCAAGGAAGGCGATGTCATTTCGGTGCGTGAACGTTCCCGCACCATGGCGTTGATCCTGGAAGCCATCGAATCGCCGGAACGCGATGTGCCCGACTACATGGACGTCGATTTCCAGAAGATGCAGGGCACGTTCGTGCGCACGCCGAAACTGGCCGATGTGCCGTATCCGGTGCGCATGGAACCGAACCTGGTCATCGAATACTACTCCCGCTAAGAATTTCCGGCCTGCGCCCCATTTTGGGCGCAGTTCCGCACTAGTCTTTAAGCCGCCCCGTGTTACCGTGGGCGGCTTTTTTGTTTGCCGGGGAGGAATGGGATGTCGATGCATCGGGCCGCAACGCTTGCCGTACTGTTGATCGTACCGTCTCTAGCGGCGGCGCAAAGCGGCGGGCGCTGGCAGGGGTTGGAAAACCAAGCCAACTGCGCGGTCTGGAATGCCGCGCCGCAGCCCGATGAAACCGTGCATTGGACCGGCGGCTGCAAGGACGGTCAGGGCCACGGCGAGGGCGTACTGACCTGGAGCTACCGCAAGGACGGCCAGGCCCGGCAATCGGTTTTCCGCGGCACATTGAAAAACGGTAAAGGCCACGGTTCCGCAGTCTTCGAGACCGCCGAGGGCAACCGCTATGAGGGCATGTTTACCGACGGTCTGCAAAGCGGCCGCGGCGTCCTGGCCTATGCCAACGGCGACCGCTACGAGGGGGATTTCGTCAACGGTGTCCGGACCGGACTGGGCACCTATCAATGGGCCGATGGCACCCATTACACCGGCGGATTCGACAACAACCGCATGCACGGCAAAGGCACCTACGGCAAACCGGATGGTACCCGGTACGAAGGGGCATTCCGGGCCGGTAAATTTCATGGCAAGGGCACCTACACAAATGCCGATGGCGTCTACACCGGCCAGTTCGTGCAAGGCCGCTGGACCGGCAGGGGCGTGTGGGACGGCAAGGACGGCGGCCGCTACGAAGGCGACTTCCGTGATGGCCGGTTTCATGGCCATGGTGTCCTAAAAGACAAGGGCACGGTGTATGACGGCGCGTTTGTCGACGGTGCCAAGCACGGCCACGGCACCATCAAGCTGGCCGCCGGTCAGTTCAAAGGCAGCTTCGTCAAGGGCGCGATCCATGGCGAGGGCGTCATGAGCTACGACAATGGCGCCCGGTACGAAGGACAATTCGCGCAGGGACAGTTCGTCGGCCGCGGCAAATACACCTACGCCAGTGGCGCGGTTTACGAGGGTGAATTCGCTGCCGGCAAGTTCAACGGTCAAGGCAGGCTCAGTAACAAGCACGGTGTCTATGAAGGGACTTTCAAGGACGGGACATACGACGGCGCCGGTGTGTTCCTCGGGAAGGCCGGGGACCGCTACGAGGGCGAATACAAGGCCGGAAAGTTCCACGGCCAAGGCAAGCGCACGACCAAGAAGTCGATCTACGAAGGTGGTTACGTCGATGGGCGCAAGAATGGCAAGGGCACCCTGAAACTGGCCAATGGCGCGACATACCAAGGTGACTTCAAGGACGGTCGGCGCCACGGACAGGGCGTCTGGAAAGACACCGACGGCACCCACTATGAAGGCGCGTTCGTGAACGACCGATTTGAGGGCGAAGGCACGCTCGTCCTGGCCGACGGCACCCGCTATGAAGGCGGGTTCAAGAACGGCACCCTGCATGGCCAGGGCGTGTGGCAGGGCGAGGGCGGCCGGCGCTATGAGGGCGAATACCGAGCCGGCGTGTTCCACGGCAAGGGCATGTACACCTTCGCCAGCGGCGACCGTTGCGCCGGTGATTGGCGCAAGGGCAGGATCCAGGGAGAGGGCAAGGGCTGGATCGCCTCGCAGCAGCGCGAAGGCGTCTGCTTCGCCGAGAACGGCACGATCCGCTTCAAGGCGGCCGCGCAGTAACATTACCGGCGATGTTTGACGTCGACCTTCGCTCGACACCGTCGTGGGCACAAATCTCCAGGCTGACGATGTCGGTCGTATTCGTTGGTGTCCTGATCGCCTGTTCTTCCGCCACGAGTCTGGCCGTCGAAACGGTGACGTTTCGAGGGACCGACGGTTTACCCAAATTGACGGGGTATCTTTCGTGGCCAAGGGATACTCGCCGCGCCCCGGCCGTCGTCTTCCTGCACGGATGTAGTGGACTGCGGAAAAAAGGCCGGATCCGTTCCATCTACACAGCGTGGGCCGAGCATCTGAACGGCACCGGTTATGCTGTGTTGATGGTGGATAGTGCCGGCTCTCGCGGAATCGGCGAGACATGTGGACCGAGTGACGCACGCAAGCGCATGTACCATGAACGGCCAGGCGATGCTTACGCGGCGTTGGCCTATCTTCAGTCATCCCCGCGCATTGATCCCCGCCGGATTGTGCTGATGGGCTGGTCCCAGGGCGGTGGAATCGTGCTTTTGACCGTCAGTGCGCAAAGCATCGGACGTCCGTCACCACCGCCGAGATACGATTTCAGCGCGGCCGTCGCGTTCTATCCCAGTGCGTGCAGCGTTCGACACCAGTCGTCGCCGTATACGACGGTCGCCCCCGGTACCTGGCGGCCGGTATCACCGCTGCTGGTGTTGCAGGGCGGCGCTGACAATTGGACCAAGCCGGAGCCGTGTGTGGCGTTCATCGAGGCGGTGCGCAAGCGGGGCCATCCGGCCCGTATCATCCTCTATCCGGACGCGGTGCATTCTTTCGACGTACCGAATCTGTCACTACAACAGCGCCTGGGCTCGTTGACCGAGGACGGGCAGGCGCCGCTGATCGGCACCAACGAACCGGCACGCCGCGACGCCTATGCCCGTGTTCTGGAATTTCTAAGGGAACATGTCCGCGGCGACTGACTGCGTCGCGATGGTGTGGATCATGTCGCTGTGGCTGCCCGTTTCAATCCGTCGGCACAGAACCGTAATGCTTCGTCCGCCTGGACAAACACCTTGGGCATGGAACAGAAGGCGTGGAACATGCCCTCGAAGCAGCGGTATTGGGCGTCGACGCCGGCCACGTTGAGAACATCCGCGTACTGCTTGCCTTCATCCCTGAGCGGATCAAAGCCGGCGGTGACGACGGTCGCCGACGGCCAGCCGGCAAAGTCGGTTTCCTGCAGCGGCGAAGCCCGCAGGTCCGACTTGTCGTCATCACTGTTTAGATAAAGGCCGGTGTACCAGTCCATGCGGTCCTTGCTCAGCATATACGTGTTGGCGAGCGACTGGTGGGAATGGGTGGCCATTCGGAAATCCAGGCCGGGATAGATCAACACCTGGTGCACCGGCTGCTGAATGCCGTCCTTGCGGGATAGGCCGCAGATCGCCGCCGCGAGGTTGCCGCCGGCGCTATCGCCGCCGATCTCGCCGGCGTTGTCGAGGAGCCACTTATAGACGGTGTAGCAGTCTTCGAGCCCGGCCGGAAACTTGTTCTCGGGCGCCAAGCGGTACTCCACCGACACCACGACAAAATTCGACCAGGCGGCGAGGCGCTTGCACATGCCGTCATGGGTTTCGATGCTGCCCTGGATCCAGCCGCCGCCGTGAAAGAACGCCAGGACGCCGCGTTCTTCGTCGTCGCCGGCCGGTGTGTAGACACGCACCGGGACAGGCTTCGGCGCCGCGGGTATTGTCATGCCGCGCGTGCCGGCCAGGGCGGGCGCCGGGGCATCGAGCAGTTTGGACAGATTGGCCAGTTGCTGGCGGGATTCCTCGACAGTGGGCAGTTGGCCGGGCACGCGGAACTTATTGATCAGTCCGCCGATCAATCGGGCCATCGGGTCGATGGTATTGCCGTCGACGGTTTCCAGTTTGTTGCGGTACATCATTGCCGCGACGGAACGCGGTGTGTTGATCAGGACGAGTGCGGCCGCGAGCTTGGCGGCTTTCCCCACGGCAGACGACATGGTTGGACAATCCCCCCCCCTTAAGAGTTTCGTTCGTGTTCCCTCGATCTTAACGGTCGATGGGGAGCAATGCACGCAGTCCGGCCAAAATGGCGTCGTCGAACGGATTGCCGCTGTCGCCGTCCGGATTGACGGCATCGAGCATGGCGCGGACGTCCTTCTCGACGATGCCGATGGTGTTGGCGGGATCGTAGCCTTCGTGTGACCAGGAAATGCGGTCGAACGTGTCGCCAAACCAGGTGCTGCCGGAACTGTCCGCCATGACCGACCGCAGGCGCTCGCGGTCGACGCCCAGTTGTTGCGCGGCATCGTAGATTCGCCGCACCGCCACGACCGATGACGCAGCGGCGTAGTTGTTCAACACTTTGCAGGTCATGCCGCTGCCGAACGGGCCCAGGCGATGGATGGCGTCACCCATCGCTTGGAACAGCGGCATGCAGTGGTCGACGACATCGTCGGTGCCACCGACCATGAAGGTGAGGGTACCGGCTTTCGCGGCCACGGGTGCGCCGGACATGGGTGCGTCGATCAATTCGATTCCCGGTGGGAGACGGTCCGGCAGGTTCGCGATATAGCGCGGCGACAAGGTGGATGACACGATCAGCCGGGCCGGCGGCGCGTCCCGTGTAAACAGCGCCTGGTCGTCGAACAGCACCGCGTCCGTTTGCCGGGCGTCTCGGACGACTGTGATGACGGTCTCGCAACGGGCGGCGAAGTCGACGGGGTTGTTGAGCATGCGCTCTGCGAACGACCCGAATTCATCGAGGGGCCGAACATCGTAACCCCAGATATCGTATCCGGCGTCGCGCAGCCGTTCCGCCATGGGCAGTCCCATGGCGCCGCAGCCCGCCACACCGATCGTGCCGAAGTCTGATCTATCGCTGTTCGGCTCCGGCAACTTGCTGCTCCCTTTCCGTCACCGTACGTTCGGCAGGGAACCTGACCGTGGCCGTGGTGCCGACTCCCTTGCGGCTCGCCAAGGACAGGGAGCCACCGTGAAGTTGGCACAATGAATTGACGAGGGGAAGGCCCAAGCCCGTGCCTTCGTGACTGCGTGACAATGAACCGTCGATCTGGCGGAACGGCGTGAGCGCGACGGGAATATCATCGGGATCCATGCCGGTGCCGTCGTCGCGCACGATCAGTTCCAATCCGCCCCGTTGATCCAGCCCCGCCGTTACCTGGACGTGTCCACCCGACAGCGTGAACTTGACGGAATTGGACAGTAGATTGATGAGGATTTGCTTGAACTTGCGCCGATCCGCATGCACCGATTGCAGTTCGTCCGCAATATCGCATGTCAGTTGGACGCCGGCGTCCATCGCCCGTTCCTGCATCAATCGCATGCAGGCTTCGACCTCGATTTCCGGCCGGAACACCTCCTCGTACAGTTCGGCCTTGCCCGATTCGATCTTCGACAGGTCGAGGATGTCGTTGATCACGGCCAGCAAATGGGTGCCGCTGTCGTGGATGTCGCGCGAATAGTTGATGTACCGGTCGTCGCCGATCGGGCCGAACAGCTGGTCCTGCATGATCTGCGAGAAGCCGAGGATAGCATTGAGCGGCGTGCGCAACTCGTGACTGACATTGGCAAGAAATTCCGATTTGATCCGGTCAGCCAGTTCGGCGGCATCCTTGGCGGCCTGCAACTCCGCTTCCCGCTGTTTCAAGTCGGTGATGTCGGTAAACGTGCTGAGCACCGAACCGGAATCCAGGATGAACTCGACCCCCTGGACCCATCGCCCATCCGAGAGGTGAAAGTTGACCGGACCCTGCGGATTACGGTGCCGTTCGACGCGCCGGTCGAGCCAATCCTCCAGGTCCTCGTCGATGCCGTCGATGATACCCGATTCGGCTACCTTCCTTGCGAGGTCCCGGAACGTGATTCCGGCCTTGATGACATGAGCCGCCTTGCCGAGAATGTCGAATTTGTAATGGTCGTTGTAGGCGACGAGACAGTCGTTGCGGTCATAAAGGGCCAAGGCCGTCGGCGCCTTCTGAATCGCCTCGAGCAGGCTGACTTCGGCCATCGCGGCGCGGCGCTCGGCGATGACCTTATCCGTCGCATCCGCCGCGACACCCCGATAGCCTTGGAATGTGCCGTTTTCGTCGTACACCGCCTTGCCGCTGGTACGGATGTGCAGTCGGCGTCCGTCGAGCGTTTCCACATGATAGGTATAGTTGCGGAAATCCCGCCGGGCGATGAGATCGTCGATATGTCGTTGTGATGATTCGTCCTCGTTGTCCGTACTCATCTCGAACCGGGTCTTGCCGATTACGTCTGAAATCGACATGCCTGTGAGATGCTCGAAGCTGGGAGAGAAATAGACGAAGCGCAGATCGGCGTTCATTTCCCAGACCCATTCGGAACTGAGATCGGACACCAGGTCAAACCGCTCATCCAGGCTCGTCATGCCGTTGGGTTTGTTTTGAACAGCCGTGGGTTCACCCGTCGTGCCCTGGGAAGGCGCGGTGGCAATGTCGTCAACACACTGAGGCGTATGAACGTGGGTACGACGGGGCATTCTCAAGACCGGATAATCAAAGACGCGCTCCCCCGACTGATTACCGTTTAGCTTAGTAAGGAGGAGGTTAACGGGTCATTGAGACTTTTAATCGTTTTCGGCCCACAAAACCGGAACGTTCCTCTTTAGGGTAGAATTTCCGGTAACCATAACGGCTATGCGGATAAGCCGGATAACACGCTCGACACAAAATAAAGGCGCGTCCTTGGACGCGCCTTTCCCCATAAGGAAATCGTTCGGAATTTTCTTACGCTTGCGCGGTCTCCGCGCCGGCCAGGACCTGCTGCAGTTCGCCGGATTCGAACATTTCCCGGACGATGTCACAACCGCCGACGAATTCACCGTCGACGTAGAGCTGCGGGATGGTCGGCCATTCGCTGAATTCCTTGATGCCTTCACGCAGCGACGGATCCATCAGCACGTCGATGCCTTTGAACTTGACGCCCATGTGGGTCAGGATCTGCACCACCGCCGAGGAAAATCCGCATTGCGGAAAGACCGGGCTGCCCTTCATGAACAGCACCACCTTGTTGGCGGCGATGTCCTGGCGAATACGCTCGAATACCGGGTTCTCGTTCATACCGTTTCCTTTACGCTGTTCGGCTCAGTGAGCCATGTCTCGTTGTTCTCGTTAACTGCCGGGCGCCGATGTCTGCAGGGCCAGGGCATGCAGTTCCCCGCCCATGCGGCCTTTCAGCGCCTTGTAAACCATCTGGTGCTGCTGCACCCGGGATTTGCCGGCGAATTCCGCCGATACCACATGGGCGGCGTAATGATCGCCGTCACCCCGCAGGTCCTCGATCGTGACAACCGCGTCGGGAATGGATTCCCGGATCAGGCGTTCGATTTCTCCCGCTTCCATCGGCATCGGTATTGGTCTCCCTCGGTCCTTACGGCGCAGCCATGTAGTCGGGGAGCCACTGTTCATGCGCCCGACGCATATCCGCTACGGATATGGTGAAGCATTCCCCGACTGTCAAATGGCCGTCGCCGGTTGTTTTTCCGATCACATTTGCTGGTACACCGGCGGACGCCGCAGCGTCAATCACTTCGTCGGCGCTTCCGGCCACTACCGACAGCACGTAGCGGGCCTGATCCTCGCCGAAAAGCGCGGCGTGCCGCGGCAAATCGGATGCGGGTAGAGAAACCTCGGCGCCCATGCCACCGGCCAGGCACATCTCCGCCAGGCCGACCGCCAGGCCGCCGTCCGAGAGATCATGACAGGCTGTGACCTTGCCGCCGCGGATCAGCTGCCGCACGAAATCGCCGTTGCGCCGCTCGGCCTCTAGGTCCACGGCCGGCGGCGGGCCGTCCTCGGATCCCGTGATCTCCCGCAGATACAGGCTGGAACCCAGATGCCCCCGGCCGGCACCGACGACGATGACCGCGTCGCCCGCCTGCTTGAAGGCGACCGTCGCCATGGCGTCGACATCGTCGAGCAGGCCGACACCGCCGATGGCCGGTGTGGGTAGCACGGCTTCGCCGTTGGTCTCGTTGTAGAGCGACACGTTACCCGAGACGATGGGATAGTCGAGCGCCCGGCCGGCGTCGCCCATACCCATGATGCAGCCGGCGAACTGGCCCATGATCTGCGGCCGTTCCGGGTTTCCGAAATTCATGCAATCGGTCATGGCCAGCGGCTTGGCGCCGGTCGCGGTGATGTTGCGCCAGCTTTCCGCCACCGCCTGGGCGCCGCCCGTGCGCGGGTCGGCGTAACAGTAGCGCGGCGTGCAGTCGGTGGTGATCGCCAGGCCCTTGCGCGAATCCGGAATGCGCACCACGGCGGCGTCGCTGCCCGGACGCTGCAGGGTATGGCCGCGGATCAGGTGGTCGTACTGCTCCCATATCCAGCGCTTCGACGCCACATCGGGACAGGCCATCAGCCGCATCAGCGCATCGGCGTAGTCGTCCGGCTCGGCCACGCCGGCCGGATCGAGCGGCGCACGGGCCGCGGTCTCGGTCCACGGCCGGTCGTATTCCGGCGCCGCGTCGTTGAGGCCGTCGAGCGGGATGTCGGCGACCCTGTCGCCGTCCTTCTTCAGCACGATATGGCCGGTGTCGGTCAGGCGGCCAATGACGGCGAAGTCCAGCTCCCACTTGTCGAAGATAGCCTTGGCCTGACCTTGGCTGCCCGGTTTCAGCACCATGAGCATGCGCTCCTGGCTTTCCGACAGCATCAGTTCGTAGGCCGTCATGTGGGTTTCGCGGGCCGGCACTTCGTTCAGGTTCAGTTCGATGCCGACACCGCCCTTGCCGGCCATCTCCACCGACGACGACGTCAGGCCGGCGGCGCCCATGTCCTGGATGGCGACGATGGCGTCGGTGGCCATCAGCTCGAGGCAGGCCTCCAGCAACAGCTTCTCGGTGAACGGATCGCCGACCTGCACGGTCGGGCGTTTCTCCTCCGAATCGTCGTCGAATTCAGCCGACGCCATGGTGGCGCCGTGGATGCCGTCGCGGCCGGTCTTGGAGCCCACGTAGACCACCGGGTTGCCGACGCCGGCCGCTGCCGAATAGAAGATGGCGTCGGTCGAGGCCAGGCCCACGGTCATGGCGTTGACCAGGATGTTGCCGTTGTAGGACGGATGGAAATCGCATTCGCCGCCCACGGTCGGCACGCCCATGCAGTTGCCGTAGCCGCCGATACCCGCCACGACGCCGGCCACCAGGTGGCGCGTCTTGGCATGATCGGGATGGCCGAAGCGCAGGGCGTTCATGTTGGCGATGGGCCGGGCGCCCATGGTGAACACGTCGCGCATGATGCCGCCGACGCCTGTGGCCGCGCCCTGGTAGGGTTCGATGAAGGAGGGATGGTTGTGGCTTTCCATCTTGAAGATGGCCGCCTGACCGTCGCCGATGTCGACCACGCCGGCGTTCTCGCCCGGACCGCAGATCACCCACGGCGCCTCGGTCGGCAGGGTCTTGAGCCATTTCTTGGACGACTTGTAGGAGCAGTGCTCGCTCCACATCACCGAATAGATGCCCAGTTCGGTGATGGTCGGTTCGCGGCCCTGCAGTGCCAGCACCCGGCCGTATTCCTCTTCGGTCAGTCCGTGTTCGGCGACCAGTTCCGGGGTAATCGTTACATCGGTCACGACAGCGCCTCCACCATGCCGGAGAACAGTGCGAGACCGTCGGTACCGCCCTGAGCCGATTCGATCATGTTTTCCGGATGGGGCATCATGCCCAGCACCGTTTTCGCCTCGTTGTAGATGCCGGCGATGTTTCGGATGGAGCCGTTGGGGTTGGCGTCGCGGTTCAGGCCGCCGTCCTCGTCGCAATAGCGGAAGGCGATCTGGCCGCGGTCCTCCAGCCGGTCGAGGGTTTCCTCGTCGGCGAAATAGTTGCCGTCGTGATGGGCGACGGGAACGCGGATGACCTGGCCCGCCTGATAGCCGCCGGCGAACAGGCTCTGTGAGGTTTCCACCTTGAGCCGCACGTCCTTGCAGACGAACTTCAGATCGGCGTTGCGCATCAGGGCGCCCGGCAGCATGCCGGTTTCGGTCAGGATCTGGAAACCGTTGCACACGCCCAGCACCGGCACGCCTTTTTCCGATTTGGCGATGATGTCCCGCATCACCGGAGACCGGGCGGCCATGGCGCCGGAGCGCAGATAATCGCCGTAGGAAAACCCGCCGGGCAGCACGATCAGATCGACATCGGGTACGGTGGGATCGCCGTGCCAGACCAGGATCGGGTCGTTACCCATGCAGGCCGACAGGGCGTCGACCATGTCCTGCTCGCGGTTGGTCCCGGGAAAGACAATGACGGCGGCTTTCATCGTGGCCACATCCAATTGACTGAGGGTGTTGGGGACGGAAGCGGGATGCGCGCCGTCGTGCGGCACATACCGTGATCGTTCGGACGGACGGTCTGAGACTGGGAAATCCACGGAGTCTGTTTCGTATCTCGGTGGAATTCCGTCACGCCTCGTGCTCGTCGTCAGGTGTCCAGTTCGATGGCGTAGTTTTCGATCACCATGTTGGCGAGCAGCTTGCGGCACATATCGTCCACCGCCGCGTGCGCCTTGTCGGGATCGTTTTCGGCCAGGTCCAGTTCCAGGTACTTGCCCTGGCGCACGTCGTTGACGCCCTCGAATCCGAGGGAATCGAGGGCGTGTGCAACGGCCTTGCCTTGCGGGTCGAGGACGCCCGTTTTCAGCGTGACGTGCACCCGTGCCTTCATGCCTGGGGCCCCAAATTGCTGGGTGTCACTGCATCACCTCGGGGCCCTTCATGTCGCGCGGGCCGCCTTCGGGCAGGATGCCCAGCCGGCGGGCGACTTCCTGGTAGGCTTCCTCGGCGCCGCCCATGTCGCGGCGGAACCGGTCCTTGTCCAGCTTGTCGTTGGTCTGGATGTCCCAGAACCGGCAGCTGTCCGGGCTGATCTCGTCGGCCAGGATGGTGCGGACCTCGTCGCCCTGATAGTGGCGGCCGAATTCGACCTTGAAGTCGATCAGGCGGATGCCGACGCCGTAGAACAGGCCCGACATGATGTCGTTGATGCGCAACGCCATCGACACCATCTCGTCGATTTCCTGCGGATTGGCCCAGCCGAAGGCGGTAACGTGTTCTTCCGTGATCAGCGGATCGTCCAATTCGTCGGACTTGTAGAAAAACTCGACGATGGAGCGGGGCAGGGCGGTCCCTTCCGGCACGCCCATGCGCTTGGTGAAGGAACCGGCGGCGATGTTGCGGACGACGACCTCGACCGGAATGATCTCCACTTCCTTGACCAGTTGCTCACGCATGTTCAGGCGGCGCACGAAATGGGTGGGGATGCCCATTTCGGCGATCCGGGTCATGAGAAACTCGGAAATTCGGTTGTTGATGACGCCCTTACCGGTGATGACTCCCCGTTTCTGGGCGTTGAAGGCGGTGGCATCGTCCTTGAAATATTGCACCAACGTACCGGGTTCAGGGCCTTCGAACAGAACTTTGCCCTTACCCTCATAGACTTGCCTACGGCGCGACATGGCATTCTCGCTTTTCAGATGTGGAGGGCGCGTGCGGTCGCCCAAAACGTGAAACCGGAAGCCTCCGGCGGGCGAACCGGTGCTTCCGGAATGGAGGGCAAGGTATATCCCATCGTTCTGAGCAACACAACGGATTCGGATAGGAAAAAATCACCCGGATTTCTCCCATATTAAGGCCTTCATTCGCGCGGGAATACACCATATATATGGTATTGAATTGTCAACTGCGCGGGGATAAGCCTAGTGCCCCTTCAGCACGCAGTTCAGCTTGGGAGCGTCGATAAAATGACCACGTTTAATGACCGCGAAAAGGCCGCAGAAGCCAAGTACGCGCACGATGAAGAGAACAGTTTCAAGATTACGGTCCGCCGCAACAAGCTGCTCGGACTTTGGGTTGCCGAAAAAATCGGCAAGTCCGGCGCATCTGCGGAGGACTACGCCAAGGAAGTCGTCAAATCGGACTTTGACGAACCCGGTGACAATGACGTCTTTCAAAAGGTCTGGGCCGACCTTCAGGCGGCCGGGTCCGACCTGTCCGAACACCAGGTCCGGCGGGAGATGGACGATCTGATGGTCACCGCCCGGGAACAGATCCTCTCCGAATAGTCCTGCCCGCTCAGGCGGAAGATTGCACGGCCGGTCAGTCGTCCTTGCACGCGCCGGCCGTTATCTTTTGCAACAGGCTATTGAGTTCCGCCACTTCCTCCGGCGTCAGTGGCGCAATGGTCGCGGCCGTGCCTTCTTCCGAACGCAAGGCCAGCTCGTCGGCCAGGACACGGCCCTGATCGGTCAAGGTGGCCAGCATGCGCCGCTTGTCTTCCTCGGCCGGGCGGATGGACAACACGCCTCTGGCGGACAGCCGTTTGACGATGCCGTGAATGGTGGCCGGCTCCATGCCGACCTGGCGGCCGAGACTGTTCTGCGAAACCTCGCCCTCGGCGTAGAGCTTCATGATCACCGAGTGCTGGGGCGGCGTGATGCCGAGATCGGAGATCCGCTGCGACAGATTACGGTAGCCGACCGACGACGCCCGGCCCAGCAGGTAGCCGGTCTGGTCCTCCAGCCGGTAGACGCGGGCGGCACCCGTTTCCAGATTCATGTCCGCATTGTCGACGCCGGCTTGCTTCTTACTCTCAGACATGGGTGTCGGCGCCCTGCGACTCGAGACGGCGGCGGGCGTCTTCCGGCCGTTCCGCCTGCTTGAACTTCTTCTGCCCCTCCCGTCGGTCGGTGGGGAAGGTGGCCATGTTGTCGGGCGCCGGCCACAGGTCGGGTGTGTAGACCGCCGTGCGGTCTTCATCGGGTATGCGCCGGCCCAGATTGAGATCGCGTTCGTTGATGCCGTCGGGCCGCACCACATGGCCGTCGACGGTGTCCAGGTCGAGCCACCACCGTTTGGTGCTGTTGCGCATCCCGTACTTCCATTTGTCGTCGAGCCAAATCAGGAAGCGCCGGGTGAAGGGCCACTTGATCGCCGCCCACATGGCCAGGCGATGGTGCATCAGGCCTTCCTTGTTCCACGGGCACATCTTCATGCAGCGTCCGCAGGCCGATCCGCGCGGGTTGGTGGTGCGGTACTTGGTGCAAGCCTCGGAATCCGGCTTCCAGGTCTCGTAGCCGTTGTACATGATCTTGCCGCCGAACGGGATCGCGCCGCAGGGGCATTCGCGGGCGCACTTACGGCACTTGTCGCAGAAATCCTGCAGGCCGAAATCGATGGGTTTGTCGACCTCCAGCGGCAGGTCGGTGGTGACCACGACCGTCTTCATGCGCGGGCCGACGAACGGGTTGAGGATCATCTCGCCGATCCGGCTCATCTCGCCGAGGCCCGCCAGCAGGCTGAGCGGCACGTGCTGGACATGGCTGTCCTTGTTGGTGTGGGCGCGGGCTCCGAAACCCAACGAGCGGATATAGCCCGCCATGACATCGGCGATTTCCGCCCCGCGCATGTAAGCGCGGTAGCTCTGGGCCGAGGAAATCCAGTCGTCGCCGCTGGCGCCGTCCATGGTATCGAAGCCCTGGTCGATGATCATGACGATGGCGTATCTGTGGTAGGGCGTGATCGGTTCGCCGCGCTTGTCATGGGAATACCAGCAATAGTCCCTGGCCTCGCAGATGCCGGTCAGGTCGGCATCGAGGAAATAGGACAAGGCCTTCATGTGCTCCGCCAGTTTGCGCGGGTCGTTGGTGATGGGCGCTTTCTCCGGCGCCACCTCGCCATCCTGCACCTTGCACAACTGCTTCATGACCCGGTCCATGGCGGCCGAAATGGGTGCCTTCTTGACGAACCGCTTCACCTCGGTCTGCGCCTTGGCGCCGAAATCGCCGTGGGCGGCCCGGAAGAAGCCGTTGACGCGCAGCGGCGTACGCTGGACCTCGTCCTCGATGATCAGCGTCGTCGGTTCGTCGACCCGGCGGATCTTCTCCATCGGATAGGGCCCCAGATGCACCGGGCGGTTTTTTCGCGAGAAAACACGCATGGCTTTCATCCCAGCGTTCGTGATCGAAGTTGTTATCATTATAACGTTATAACGATAACGAGTCCATGGATGCTTTTGTACCAGCGACCGACGGCGTAAGATCGAAATGCTTGAAGCGGTTCTTATATTAGGGAATACTGATTTAAAGAATCGCAGGAGGACATCATGGGCTGGTATGACGCCGTGCGGGACATCGACCCGTTCGACGATTTGGACTTGGACCCTGCCATCATCGCGGGCTTCGAGCGTTCGGCCGACAGCGTTGCGGCCCGGCCGATCCGTTTTCACACGCCCACGTTCAAGGAATACGCCACCGAGGAAATCCAGGGCTGCGGCAAGAACAGCTTTCCGGCCTTTTCCATCACCGGTGCCGCCTGCGCCCTCGATTGCGACCACTGTCAGGCCAAGATCCTGGAACCGATGATCCCGGCAACCAAGCCCGAGGAACTGGACCGCAAGGTGCGGGACCTAATCATGCTGCAGGGCCTGAACGGCTTTCTGCTGTCGGGCGGGTCCAACCGGCGCAACGAGATTCCCTATGAACGCTATTATCCGGTGGTGGAAGGGTTGAAACGGGACTTCCCCGACCTGAAGATCGCCATCCATTCCGCGTTGCTGGACGAGAAACGGGCCAAGCTGATGGAATCGGCCGGCGTCGACGTGGCCATGATGGACGTCATCGGCGCACAGGAAACCATCGAGCAGGTCTATCACCTCGACCGTCCGGTGGACGATTTCGAACAGACCCTGGCGGCGCTGGCGTCGACCAAGATGGACGTGGTGCCGCATATCGTCATCGGCCTGCATTACGGTGACATCCTCGGCGAATACAACGCCCTCGACATCGTGTCGCGCCATGGCGTCGACGCGCTGGTGCTGGTGGTGGTCATGCCGTTTTACGCGCCCAAGCCCGACATGTTCGCCACCGTGCCGACCCGGGACGTGGCGGCCGTGTTCATGGCGTCGCGCCAGACCTTGCCCGACGTGGCGGTGCAGCTCGGCTGTGCCCGGCCGGCGGGCGCCCACAAACTGGTCACCGACACCTACGCCGTGATGGCCGGCCTGGACGGCATCGCGTTTCCGGCGGAAGGGGTGAAGGCGGTGGCCGAGGCGATCGGCCGGCCGGTCGATCAGCAGCACGCCTGCTGTTCCATGGTGGTCGACAGCGTCGGCGGCCAGCGCGCCTGCGCCGCCTAAGACCGAGAGACGATGCGCGACGAGCACTGCGATATCCTGATTGCCGGTCTTGGCCCGGCGGGGAGCTGTGCGGCCTATGCGGCGAAGACGGCAAATCCCGATCTATCGGTCATGGCCCTCGACCGCAAGCAATCGCCCGGCGCGCCGGTGCAGTGCGCCGAATTCGTGCCCACCATGCTGGACCAGGAACTCAAGCGGCTGGAGGGCGTGACGGCACAGCCGATCGACCACATGACCACGCTGGTCGAGGCCGATGCGCCGGACCGCAAACCCGATTTCCTTGGCCGCATCATCGATCGCGAGTCCTTCGACCGCATGCTGGCCGAGCGCGCGGTGGGGGCCGGGGTGGACTGCCGTTCCGGTGTCGCCGTCACCGCCATCGACGCGGACGGCACCGTGCATGCGGGCGACGGTGCGCGCATACGGGCCCGGGCCGTCATTGGCGCCGATGGCCCCCGCAGCATTGTCGGTCAGGCCATTGGATGCGTGAACACGGAGATCGTAGAGACCCGGCAGATCACCGTGCCACTCAAGGACCGCAATTCCTCGACCGACATTTTTCTGCGCGCCGATATCGTCGGCGGCTATGGCTGGCTGTTTCCCAAGGGGGACAAGGCCAATCTCGGCCTCGGCGTCGTACCGGCGCACCGGCACCGGTTGAAGCCGCTGCTCGAAACGTTGCATGCCGAGCTGGTTGCGGCGGGCCGGGTCGGGGCGGACATCCTCGGACACACCGGTGGGCCTATACCGGTCGGCGGGCGCATCACGCCCCATGGCCGGCTGCGGGAGACGCCGGTGCTGCTGGTCGGTGACGCCGCCGGCCTGACCAATCCGGCGACCGGCGCCGGCATCCCCGCGGCCGTGCAGTCGGGCACCCTGGCCGGGCGTGCCGTTGTTCAACTGCTGGCCGGCGATCTCGAGTCCGTGGAGGAATACGAGGAAGACCTGGCCGACCTGTTCGATGCCTCGCTCGGCCGTGCCGTGCGGCGGCGGCGGGAACTTCTGTCGATTTACGACCGGGGATGTCAACCCGACGCACGGGACTTGCGCCGGGGTTGGATCGCCTATGACGACTATTGGGCCGCCTGAGGGCGGCAACGAGGGAAACGAGCAATGAGCTGTTTGGAATTTCCGCGCGATGCCGCACCGGACTTTACGGGCAAGGCGAAAAAGGATTTCAACGACGCCGAAACCATGAAGCCCCGGGCGCCGGCCCAGGTGCCGCAGGACCTGAAGAACGGCGGCCGGGTCAAGGCGGACGGCGCCCGGCCGGAAGGCGTTTACCGGCCCGACTACCGCATGCTGACGCCCTACATGCAGTCGCCCGATTACGTACAGATGTCGACGGCAGCGGCCATCACCCTGGGTGTCGTGCCGGGTAAGATGCACCGCACCGGCTGCACACGCTGCCTCAACCTGTTGCTGACCTATCCCGAGGGCTGCCGCGCCAACTGTGCTTACTGCGGCCTGGCCCGTCACCGTGAAGCCGAGCGGGACTACGCCGACCGCAACTTCATCCGCGTCGACTGGCCGGCCGTGCCCTACGACGAGGTGCTGGAGATCATCCAATCGGGCGGCGACAAGGGCCAGTTCCACCGCATGTGCATCAGCATGATCACCCATCCCCGGTCCGACGACGACACCCGCACGGTGTTGCGCAAGTGGACCGAGCGCATCGACCACATCCCGGTCTCCATCCTGTCCAATCCGACCACCATGGCGCGGCAGGACGTGCAGGACCTCAAGGACCTGGGCGCCGAGATCTTCACCGTGGCGCTGGACGCGGCCAATCCGGACATCTTCGACCAGACCCGCGGGCGCGGCGTGCAGTCGCCGCACAGTTGGGACAAGTACTGGGATGTCATGAAGGCGGCGGCCGAGATCTTCGGGCCGGAGAAATTCGGCGCCCACATCATCGTCGGCATGGGCGAGAGCGAATACGACGTGCTCAAGGTGGTGCAGGACCTGCGCGACATGGGCGGCCACAGCCACATGTTCGCCTTCTTCCCCGAGAAGGGCTCGTTGATGGACCACCTGCCGCCGGTGCCCCGCACCCAGTGGCGCCGGGTGCAGCTGGCCCGCTATCTCATCGACTACCGCGAAGCCCGGCTGGAAAATATGCGTTTCGACGAGAGCGGCAGCCTGGTCGATTTCGGCGTGCCCGAGAGCGACTTGCAGGCCGTCATCGATGCCGGCACGGCGTTCCGCACGTCGGGCTGTCCCGGCAAGGAAGCCGAGGACATTTCCGCCTGCGACCGGCCCTACGGCGACTCGCCGCCCAGCGACATCGCGTCCTATCCCTTCAAGCTGAACAAGAAGGACGTCAAAAAGGTGCGGCGGCAGTTGGCCCTCGAAGGCATGGACGGCGACGACTGACGGGCGAGGGGAAGACACGAGATGAGACCGTCCTTCCGGGTGATCGATACGGGCGTGCGCGACGCCCGCATGAACATCGCCTTCGACCAGGCGCTGATCGACGCCCGCAAGCAGGACTTCATCCCTGACACCATCCGCTTCCTCAAGTTCCCGCCGTGCGCCCTCGTGGGCGTGCATCAGATCCTCAATCACGAAGTACGGCTGCAGTATTGTCGCGACCGTAATATCCAGATCGGCCGGCGTATCACCGGTGGCGGCGGTTTGTACCTGGACGAAGGACAGATCGGCTGGGAGTTGGTGTTCGATCGTGCGACGCTCGGCATCAGTGATCTTACTGAACTGACCCGGCGCATCTGCGAAGCGGCGGCCCTGGGCTTACGGAATCTGGGCGTCGACGCACAATACCGCCCGCGCAACGACATCGAGGTCGACGGCCGCAAGATCAGCGGCACCGGCGGGTTTTTCGACGGTTCGACATTGTTCTATCAGGGCACATTATTGATCGATTTCGATCCCGCCGACATGATCGCCGCTCTGAAAGTCCCGGTCGAGAAACTGGCCAAACGGGATTTGGATTCGGCGCGCCAACGTGTCGTCACCCTGCGCGAACTGCTGGGCGACGACCTGCCCGACGTGCCGGCCATCAAACAGGCCTTGCTGGACGGCTTCGCCGACGCCTTGGAGATCACGCCGGTCCCCGGGGAAATCACCGACACGGAAGAAACGCTTGCGCGGGAAATATACGACGAGGAAATCGGCACCGACGACTACGTCGCCATGATCGATGCCCGGGAAGCCGACGACACGCTCGTGACGGCTTCACTCACCAAACGGGGCGGCACGTTGCGGGCGGACATCCGGCTGGAAGGCCACGACCGCAACCGTATCCGCGAGGTCTTGATCACAGGCGACTTTTTCGTCACACCGCCGCGCGTGGTGTTCGACCTGGAGGCACGGTTGCGCGGTGTCGAGACGGCTCAGGCACCGGAAACCGTTATTGCGTTCTTCGAGGAAACGACCGCCGACTTCGTCAACCTGGAACCCGAGGATTTCCGCGATGTGATCGCGGCCGCCGTGCGTCAGCTCATCATCCCGGTTGAAGGTGGTAAAACCCTGCGCGGTCATATGATCGGGACCCAATCCAAGAACGCGCCCACCCTGGTCTTTCTCCACGAAGCGCTCGGCTGTGCCCGCATGTGGCGGGATATTCCACATCGCCTGGCCAAGGCCACGGGATTGCCCGCCCTGGTCTATGACCGATTGGGTGCCGGCGATTCCGATCCCCTCGAACCGCCGTTCCATCGTGGCTACATATTGGAAGAAGCCCTCGAAGTCTTGCCAAGCGTGTTGGATGCCGCGCGGATCGACCAGGCGATCCTGGTCGGACATTCGGATGGGGCCGCCATGGCCCTGACCTTTGCCGGCGCTCATCCCGACCGTGTCCGGGGGATCGTCGCCGAGGCGCCGCACATCTATCGCGAAGACAAGACATTGGCCGAAATCAACCGTCAGATTCATGACTTCCGCAACGGAGATCTGAAGGCCCGGCTCGAGCGCTTTCATGGCTCGAAGACCGAACGGTTGTTTCAGAGGTTGGTGGAAGCGTGGACCGTGGACGGGGCCGGCAGCTGGGGTATCGAAAGCTATGTGGCCAAAGTCAAATGCCCGGTATTGCTGCTGCAGGGCAAAGACGATGAGTTTTTTTCCGAAGACCAGTTGGATGGGATCGAAGAGTTACTGTCCGACCCGTGTCAGCGTGTTGTCGTGCCCCACTGTGGCCATGCGCCACACCATCAAAACCGGCGCGCGGTTCTGGACAGCGCGTCTCAATTCATCCGGAATATCATGAGTTCCGATACCGCGTCCGACACTTCGGTAGCATTGCACCGCGACCAGCATCCGATGCGTCCTCACACGTAACGGACACCACCTTTCTACAACTTTTTAACCGTTGTATTATAGGATTGAAATGGAACCGTGGCGGTTCTGGCACGATCCATACCTTGAATCACGATAGGCACTCGAGAGCGCGATCGATGTTTTTGCGATCCATATTGTTGGCGGTCCTTTTTGGATTTGTCCTCGGCTCACCGGTCCCGAGCTTCGGCGACGAAAAAGGGCAGCTGCTGAATGAACCGGTCTATTTCCCGCACACGAAAAGCTATTTCGAACTCAAGCAGATCCCGGAAGGCCACCCTGCCTGGCCGGTACACAAAAGATATGCCGAATCAAAACGGTATAAGGGAGCCAAGGGCAGACTCGCGATCATTCGCGACAAGCAGACGCACGAGTTCGTCACGTCGACGTTCCAGCCGGCGGACCCGGTGTGGATCGGGCTGCGTTTCTTTTGCCGGTTTCGCAAACTCGTCTGGGTAAACGGTGAAATCCATCCGCTCAAGGACTTCAAGATTTGGCACAAGCAGTGGTATCGCAACAAGCAGACACTGTGTGAATCCTGGCACGGTCCGAACGGCTACATGCCGGTCTACTACACCAAGACGAAATCGGGATATGCGTGGCAAGCGTCGGGGCCCGGCAAGGGATTCACCTTGATGCTGATCGAATACCCCACGGGCAAGGAATAGCCCGGTCGGTCAGCCAAGCTGCAACGCGGCCGACAATCTGTCGGCGATCACGGTAAAACCGTCGTACACGTCATTTGACCAATCTTCCGTGTAACTCCCGAACATCAGGACCGGAACATTCTCGCGCGTATGATCGCTGCCCGGCCAGGTGGGATCGCAGCCATGATCGGCGGTAATGACCGCCAGGTCGCCGGGTTTCATGACGGCTTCGAATTCGGGCAGCATGCGGTCGAAGGCTTCGACGGCGGCGGCATAGCCGGCGACATCCCGGCGGTGGCCGTAAAGCGTGTCGAAGTCGACAAAGTTGGTCAGGACGAGGGCCCGGTCGGGTGCGGATCTGGCGGCGTCAATGGTGGCGGCCATCAGGGCATCGTTGCCATCGGCCTTGATCTCGGTGCCGGTGGAGACATGGGCGAAGATGTCGCCGATTTTACCGATCGAAAAGACATGGCCGCCGTCGTTCAGCACTTGGTCCAGTAGAGTCGGACCGTGTGGGGGCGTGGCCAGATCCTTTCGATTGGCGGTGCGGGTGTATTGGCCGTCCGAGCCGACAAACGGCCGGGCGATCACCCGCCCGATCTGATAGTCGTCGACCAAGCGCCGGGCGATGGCGCATAGCTCGTAGAGCCGTTCCAGGCCAAAAATGTCTTCGTGGGCAGCGATCTGGAGAACGGAATCGGCGGAGGTGTAGGCGATCGGCATGCCCGATCGGACATGTTCATCGCCCAGTTCGTTGATGATTACCGTCCCCGATGCATGCTTGTTACCGAGCAGTCCCGGCAAACCGGCCTCCGCAATCAGGGCATTCGTCAGCGCTTCGGGAAAGCACGGCTCGGTTTTGGGAAAATAGCCCCAGTCGTAATCCACCGGCAGCCCGGCCATTTCCCAGTGGCCGCTGGGTGTGTCCTTGCCCAGGCTGCGTTCTTGCGCGGCGCCGTAGACGCACCCAGCCGGATCAACCCGGTCAACACCGTCCGGCCAGATCCCGGTACTCAGTTCGGACGCAGCGCCCAGACCCAGTCGTAAAAGGTTGGGAATGATCAAGGGACCCGACCGTACTCCATCCAGGTCGGCACGCCCCGCGGAGCACGCCGCGGCGATATGGCCAAAAGTGTCTGATCCTTCGTCGCCAAAGTTGGCCGCGTCGGGAGCGCCGCCGATACCGAACGAATCCATCACCAATATGAAGGCACGGGGCATGTGTCCAATTCCGGTTATGCCGCGATACGGTCTTGAATCACAGGCATGTCGGCCGCGGCGTCGGGTCCGACCGACACGGCAGACAATATGGCTTCGACCGCCTGTTCCGCCTCATCGTCATTGCGGGCGTGCACAGTGCAGACCGGTTGATCGGCGGAGACCGCATTTCCCAAAGACACCATGCGCGAGAGGCCGACCCTGTAATCGATGGTATCGCCGGCGGCGCGTCGTCCGCCGCCCAGTCCCATGACGGCGACGCCGAGGGCTCGCGTATCCATCTCGGCGACATATCCCGCCTCCGGCGGGAGAACCGTACGCACGACAGGTGCGTTCGGCAAATGCCTTCCAGGATCGTCCATCAAATCGGTCGGGCCGCCCAAGGCATGGACCATCCGGCCGAAAATTTCAGCCGCCACGCCGGTTTGCAGAGCATCCTCGATCTGCGCGGCCGCCGCTTCGTCCGAAGCCGTCAGGCCGCCCAACCGAAGCAGTTCGGCGCACAAAGCGACGGTCACTTTGTGCAGTCGCGGGTCGCGGTGTTCGCCGGTCAGGTAGTCAATGGCTTCACGTACTTCCAGGGCATTACCCGCCGTATGACCCAGGATCTGGTTCATGTCGGTCAGCAGGGCGGAGCAGGGCAGGCCGGCGCCGCCGGCCACATCGACGATGGAACGCGCCAGCGCCACGGCGTTGTCGCGACTACCGGCAAAGGACCCGTTACCGAACTTGACGTCCATCACGAGACCGTCCAGTCCGGCCGCCAGTTTCTTGGACAGGATGCTGGCGGTGATCAGGGGGATGGATTCGACCGTGGCCGTGACATCTCGGATGGCATACAGTCTCCGGTCGGCGGGCGCGAGATCGGCGGTCTGTCCGATGATGGCGCATCCCACGTCCTTGACCGTCCGTACGAACGTATCCTGGCCCGGGCTGGTGTCGTAACCGGGAACGGCATCCAGCTTGTCGAGCGTGCCACCCGTATGGCCGAGACCCCGGCCGGAGATCATCGGCACATAGGCGCCGCAGGCGGCGAGGATCGGCGCCAGCATCAGGCTGACCTTGTCGCCGACGCCGCCGGTGGAATGTTTGTCGAGAACCGGGCCGCCCAGGTCCGCGCCCGACCAGTCGAGCACGGTGCCGGAATGGGTCATGGCCTTGGTCAGGCTGGCACATTCGGCCGGTTCCATACCCTGAAAGAACACTGCCATGGCGAACGCGGCAGCCTGGCCTTCGGTCACCGAATCGTCGGTGATGCCGCCGACCAGAAACGCAATCTCGTCGTCCGACAGGACCGCACCGTCGCGTTTGCGCCGGATGATCTCCTGCGGGAAGAAGGCCTGCTCATTCGCCATAGGGCACCCAGATGTTCTTGACCTGGGTCGCCCGGGCCAGGAACGCGCGGCCCTCGGCCTGCCGGTTGTCGTACCAGTCCGGGCGGCGGCCGTGATTGACCCAGGTGCGTTTCAGGTTACCCGTCGATAGGCGCTCCACGTCGGTGCCGGTCTGCGCGTCACCGACACACCAGACGGCATCGACTTCGTCGTGCTGGGCCAGAACCGAAATCAGCGCCGCACTGTCACCGGTGACGATGTTGACCACGCCGCCCGGCACATCGGACGTGTCGAGCACCTGATAGAAATCCGTCGCCGACAAGGGATGGGGCTCCGATGGCACGGCGATGACGCAGTTGCCCATGGCGATGGCCGGCGCCACCAGCGAGACGAAACCGAGTAGCGGCAGTTCGTCCGGGCAGGTCATGCCGATGATGCCGAGCGGCTCGTTCATGGCCAGCGTAACCCCGCGCATGGGCGGGTTGTGCACGGCGGCGTCGAACTTGTCGGCCCAGGCCGCATAGGTGAACAGCCGTTGCACCGACGTCTCGACTTCCTTGGCCGCGGCGGCGGAGCGGGCGCCGGTCATCGCGCGGATGCGGGCGATGAATTCCTCGCGGCGAGCGTCCAGGTTCTCGGCGACGTAGTAAAGGATCTGGGCCCGCAGGTGGCCCGTGGACAGGCTCCACGAAGCCGCTTTCCTGGCGGCCTCGACGGCGTTGCGGATGTCCTTGCGGTTGCCCTCGCCCACTTCGGCGATCAGGCGTCCGTTGGGCGCCAGCACGGGCCGGCTGTAACCGGAATCGGGCCGGGCCTGCTTGCCGCCCACATACATCTTGGCGGTACGGTCGACGTGGGTATCGGCCGCAGGCGGTTTGATCTCGGGCGCCGGTTTCTTTTCGGCATACAGCGGCAGTTTGGCGCGGAAGGCGGGGCGCAGGTATTCCACCATGCCTTCCTTGCCGCCTTCCCGTCCAAAGCCGGACTCACGGTAACCGCCGAAGCCGCAGGCGGCATCGAACATGTTGGTGCCATTGACCCAGACCACGCCGGCCTTCAGTTTCGGCGCGATGTCGAGGGCGAGGTTGAGACTTTCGCTCCAGATGCTGGCGGCCAGGCCGTAACGGGTGTTGTTGGCAAGGCCGACGGCCTCGGACGGGGTGCGGAACGTCATGGCTGACAGCACGGGTCCGAAGATTTCTTCCTGGGCGATGGTCGCGGCAGGGGAGACGTTGGTGAACAGGGTCGGCGGGTAGAACCAGCCGTCCTTGGGGCAGGCCCAGCTCGGCTGCCACAGTTCGGCGCCGTCCTGCACGCCGCTGTCGACCAGGGCCTTGATGCGGTCCAGCTGCACCGGCGCGATGATGGCGCCGATGTCGACCGCCTTGTCCAGCGGATCGCCGACCCGCAGGGTTTCCATCCGTGCCTTCAGTTTGGCGATGAAGCGGTCGGCGACGTTTTCCTGCACCAAAAGGCGCGACCCAGCGCAGCATACCTGGCCCTGGTTGAACCAGATGCCGTCGACCACGCCCTCGACGGCGCTGTCCAGGTCGGCGTCCTCGAACACGATCAGCGGCGACTTGCCGCCCAGTTCCAGGGTCAGGGCCTTGCCGCTGCCGGCGGTGGCCTCGCGGATCAGACGGCCGACGTCGGTCGAGCCGGTGAAGGCGATCTTGTTGACGTCGTCATGGCGCACGATCAGTTCGCCGACGCGGCCGTCGCCGGTGACGATATTCAGCACACCGGCCGGCAATCCGGCTTCCTCGCAGATCTCGGCGAACAGTAGGGTGGTCAGGCTGGTGAACTCGGCCGGTTTCAAGACCACCGTGTTGCCGGCGGCGAGGGCGGGGGCAACCTTCCACGCGAGCATGAGCAGCGGGAAGTTCCACGGAATGATCTGGCCGACCACGCCGTGCGCCTCCATGCCGGGAAACTCGTCGTCCAGCATCTGGGCCCAGCCGGCGTGGTGATAGAAATGGCGAATAGCCAGGGGAATGTCGATGTCGCGGGTTTCGCGGATCGGCTTGCCGTTGTCCATGGTTTCCACGACGGCGAACAGGCGGGCGTGTTTCTGCAGCAGCCGGGCCAGGGCATAAAGGATACGGGCACGGCCGTGCGTCCCCAATTTGGCCCATTTCGGCAGCGCCTTGCGGGCCGCGGCGACAGCGGCATCGACGTCGGCGTTGCTGGCCTGGGCGATGTGGGCCAGCGGCTGGCTGGTGGCGGGATTGAGGGTTTCGAACCGCTTGCGGCCTTTGGGCGCGCGCCACTGGCCGTCGATGAAAATGCCGAACTTGCGCTGGTGGCCGTCAAGCCAGTCCTCGGCCTGATCGGCGCTTTCGGGGGCCGGACCGTAGTCCATGGAATCGAGTATTTCTGCGACGCTCACGTCGTCACTCCTGATTCGCGGGGTTCAAACTACGCCATGGGATGGCGGTTGTTGGCCGAGTAGCGGCCGGTCACGTGGTGTTCGAGCTGGCGTTCGATGTCGCCGAGCAGGCTGGACGCGCCGAAGCGGAACAGGTTGGGCTCCATCCACGGCCGGCCCAGTTCCTCCTTCATCATGACGAGGTATTCGAGCGACGCCTTGGCCGTGCTGATGCCGCCGGCCGGCTTGAAGCCGACCACGTGGCCCGTGCGTTCGCGGTACTCGCGGATGGCGCGGATCATCACCAGGCTGACGGGCAGGGTGGCGTTGACCGATTCCTTGCCCGTCGACGTCTTGATGAAGTCGGCCCCGGCCATCATGCAGACCAGGCTGGCCTTGCCCACATTGCGCAAGGTGTTGAGGTCGCCGGTGCCGAGGATGGTCTTGAGATGCGCGTCGCCGCATGCGTCCTTGAAGGCGCGCACCTGGTCGTACATCTCCTCCCACTGGCCGGTCAGCACAAGGCCGCGGTCGATGACGATGTCGATTTCCTTGGCGCCGGCGGCGACCGACAGTTCGATCTCGCGCAGGCGGGTCTCAAGCGGCGACAGGCCGGCCGGAAAACCGGTCGACACGGCGGCCACCGGAATGTCGCTGCCCTTGAGCGCGTCGACGGCGGTTTGGATCATATTGTGATAAACGCACACGGCGCCGACGGTCAGGCCCTTGTCGCCGACACCAAGGGTATCGAGCAGATCCTGCCGCACGGGCTGACGGGCCTTGGCGCACATCCGCCGCACTTTGCCCGGTGTGTCGTCGCCGCTCAACGTCGTCAGGTCGATGCAGGTGACGGCCTTCAACAACCAGGCCGCCTGCCAGGCCTTCTTGACCGAGCGGCGGGTGCCCATGGTGGCGGCGCGGCGCTCGACGGCGCTGCGATTGACCCGTACGTCGCGCAGCCAGTCCAACTGCAAGGCCGTACCGGGATTACACATTTCCAGGTGCTTCAATGTGGACCGCCGGGTCGGGCCCATCGCGAGTAGGGAGTCACTGGTCATGGTTCAATGTCCCGAGAAAGGCATGCAGCAAACGCTCGACGTTCTTGGCCGCCAGGGCGGCGTAATGCAGGGTCTGGTCGTGGCTGAGTTCCATGTCGGACAGGCCGGCGGCCAAATTGGTCAGAATGGACAGCCCGGCCACCCGCAGGCCGCAATGGCGGGCGAGGATCACCTCGGGCGCGGTCGACATGCCGACGGCGTCGGCGCCCCAGGTGCGGAAGGCGCGAATTTCGGCCGGCGTTTCGAAGCTGGGTCCGGTGTAGGCGAGGTACACGCCTTCCCACAGGGTGATATCCAGATCCTTGGCGGCGTTGCGCATGGCTGCTTGCAGGTCGGCGTCATAGGCGCCGTCCATACCGATGAAGCGCGGGCCGAAGCGCTCGTCGTTGTCGCCCATCAGCGGATTGCCGCCGAGCAGGTTGATGTGATCGATGATCATCATCAGATCACCGGGGGTGACGTCCGTCATCAGGCTGCCGGCGGCATTGGTCACCAGCAGGGTATCGCAGCCGATCTGCTTGAGCGTGCGGATCGGTGTCTGCATGGCTTGAAAGGGTTGGCCTTCGTAGACGTGGACACGACCCTGCAGGCAGGCGACGTCGGTGCCGTTGACGCGGCCGGCGACCAGGCGGCCGGAATGGCCTTCGACGCCGGGCTGCGGGAAACCGGGCAGGTCGGTGTAGTCGAACGCCCGGGCGTCCTCGAGCTGGTCGACGAAATCGCCGAGTCCCGAGCCGAGTACCAAACCGACCTTCGGTTTGAGGCCGTTCAAGGCGTTGGTGATCTTCTCAGCGCAGGTGAAAGCCGCGTCGGTCATGGCGTGTCCAGGTTCTTCGGGCCGAAGGCGTAGGGTATCAACTCGCCCAGCGGGATGGTCTTGCGCAGGCCTTCGGGCCCGCACACATGCACCGGCGTGTCGCCGGTGGCGAATTCGTTCAGGCGCTGGCGGCAGCCACCACAGGGCGTACACAGTCCGTCGCCGTCGCCGATGACGACCACCTCGACGATGGATGTCTCGCCGCCGTGCACCATGGCGCCGATGGCAGAGGCCTCGGCGCACTGGCCCTGCGGGTAGGCGGCGTTTTCCACGTTGCAGCCGGCATACAATTCACCGGACTCGGTGCGCACGCAGGCGCCCACCCTGAATTTGGAATAGGGGGCGTAAGCCCGCGCCTGGGCCGCACGGGCCAAGGCGATCATGTCGTCGAGCGTACTCATCGTTCCTTGATGTAGGGTTCGCCGATAGCCTTGGGCGCGATGGCCTTGCCGACGAAACCGGCCAGCAGCAGCACCGTCAGGACATAGGGCAGAGCCTGGATGAATTGCACCGGGATGGTGCCGATCACCGGCAGCTCGACACCCTGCAAGCGGATTTGCACCGCATCGGCAAAGGCGAACAGCAGGCAGGCCAGCATGGTCGGCACCGGCTTCCACTTGCCAAAGATCAGCGCCGCCAATGCCAGATACCCTTTGCCCGCGGTCATGTCGCGGATGAAGCCGGCGCTGTGGGCCGTCGACAGATAAGTGCCGGCTACACCGCACAGGAATCCGGTTATCAGCAAGGCGCGGTAGCGCATGCCGGCGACGGAAATGCCGGCCGTGTCGACCGCCTCCGGGCTTTCGCCGACGGCGCGCAGGCGCAATCCGAACCGGGTGCGGTACAGCACATAGGCCGCCACCGGTACGGCCACCATGGCGAAGTAGACGATGATGTTGTGGCCGCTGAAAATCTCGGAATAGATGTGACCGATCAGCGGTACGTCCGCCAGGGCCTTGGCGAACGGCCAGTCGATGGCGGTGAAACGCGACGAATGGCCGAGCATGGGCGTCTGGCCGCCCTGGTGGAACCAGGCCAGACCCAGCGTCGGACCGAGACCGGCGACGGCGATGTTCAGGGCCATGCCCGAAACCACCTGGTTGCCGTGGTGGGTGACGCAGGCGAAGGCATGCACCATGGACAGGCACATGGACGTGACGATGCCGGCCATCAGGCCGAGCCAGGGCGAACCGGTGACGGCGGCCGTGGCGGCGGCCGAGAAGGCGGCGCCGAGCATCTTGCCCTCCAGCCCGATGTCGATGACGCCGGAGCGTTCCGAGAACATGCCGGCGAGGGCGGCCAAGACCAGCGGGGTGGCGACACGCAACGTGGCGTCCAGGGTCAGGATGAAGATGGTGAAAAACTCGCCCATGACCCTACTCCGCCGCCTGCGCCGGTACGGCGTCCGGCTTACGGATGAACAGCGCCTCGATGCGCGGCCGGAACAAGTGTTCCAGCGCGCCGCTGAACAGGATGACCAGACCCTGGATGACCACCACCATGTGACGGGTAATGTTGGGCATCTCGAAGGCCAGTTCGCTGCCGCCCTGATAGAGCGCACCGAACAGCAGCGCCGCCAGCACGATACCGATGGGATGGTTGCGGCCCATCAGAGCCACGGCGATACCGACGAAACCGTAACCGCCGGTGAAGTCGAGGATCAGCCGGTGCTGCACGCCCATGATCTCGTTGATGCCGACCATGCCGGCCAGGGCCCCCGAGATACACATGGCGATGATGATATTGCGCGACGGCGAAATGCCGGCATAGACGGCGGCGGATTCGTTGTGGCCGACGGTCCTGATTTCGTATCCCCAGCGTGTGTGCCAGATGAATACCCAAACCAGCACGCAGCAAACGAGAGCGATCAGGAAGGACAGATTGAGCGGCGAGCGGGCCACTTCGATACCGATTGCACCGAGCATCTCATGCACGAAAGGCAGCCAGGTCCCAGGGTCGAATTCCCGGCTTTCCGGCGACTGCTGCCCCGGCTTGATCAGGATTTCGACCATGATGTAGGTCATCAGCGCCGCGGCAATAAAGTTGAACATGATCGTTGTGATGACCACGTGGCTGCCGCGCTTGGCCTGCAGGTAGGCCGGAATGAAGGCCCATGCCCCGCCGAAGAGCGCCCCGGCCATGATGGCGACGATCAGAACGATCGGGAACGGCCAGCCGCCCATGTACAGGCAGACGAGACCGACGCCGAGGCCGCCGATATAGGCCTGGCCCTCGCCGCCGATATTGAACAGCCGGCAGTGAAAGGCCATGGCGACGGCCAGGCCGGTGAAGACGAAGTTGGTGGTGTAATAGAGCGTGAATCCCAGCGCCTCCGGAAATACGAAGGCGCCGTAGACCAGGACCTCGAGGGCGGCGAAGGGGTTTTCACCGATTGCGGTGATGATCAGCCCGGCGATGAAGAAGGCGGCCATCAGATTGACGGCCGGCACCAATGCCAGGGTGACCCAGCGCGGAGCTTTGTTGGCGGCGCTCATGACGCGCCCTGCTGCACGTTGGTGCTTTCACCGGCCATCAACAGACCGAGTTGCTGTTCCGTCGCCTCACCCTGTGGCATCTCGCCGACGATCATGCCGTCGAACATGACCAGGATGCGATCGGCCAGCGACATGATCTCGTCCAGTTCGACCGAGACCAGCAGGATGGCCTTGCCGGCATCGCGCATGGCGATCAGCCGCTTGTGGATGAATTCGATGGCGCCGATATCGACGCCGCGGGTCGGTTGTCCGACCAGCAGCAGTTCCGGATCGCGCTCCATCTCGCGTGCCAGCACAATTTTCTGCTGATTGCCGCCTGAGAAATCGCCGGCCTTCTGTTCCGGTACGGCGGGACGCACGTCGTAGCCCTGCATCCAATCGGCGCACTGGCCGGTGATGGCATTGTAGTTCAACAGGCCGTGCCGGTTGTAGAGCGGGTCATGATGGTAGCCGAGGATGGTGTCCTCGAACGCATGGAAATCCAGCACCAGCCCCATGTGCTGGCGGTCCTCCGGCACGTGGCCCATGCCATGCTCTCGGACCCAGCGGCTGAGATGACCGTCCATGGCGGCCAGGTTCTCACCCTTGAACAGGATGTCGCCGGTGTCGACGGGGCGAATGCCCGACAGGGCTTCGAGCAATTCCGATTGGCCGTTGCCGGATACACCGGCGATACCGACAATCTCGCCGTAGCGCACGTCGAAATCCACGTCCTTGACCCGGCGCACGCCGTTGCCGTCGATCACGTTGAGGCCCTTGACGGCGAGGCATACATCGGTCGGCTGGGCTGGCGTCTTCTCGACGCGCAAAAGCACCGAGCGGCCGACCATCAGTTCGGCCAGTTGCTCGCGGCTGGTGTCGGCGGTCTTGACGTTGGCCACCACTTCGCCTTGACGCATCACAGTGACATTGTCGGTCAAGGCCATGATTTCACGCAGTTTATGGGTAATCAGGATGATCGTCTTACCCTGGTCGCGAAGGGCATGCAGGATGCGGAAAAGATGGTCGACTTCCTGCGGAGTCAGCACGCCGGTGGGTTCGTCGAGCACCAGTGTCTCGGCGCCACGGTAGAGTGCCTTGAGGATTTCGACCCGCTGCTGCAGACCGACCGGCAAGTCGCCGATAATGGCGTCTGGGTCGACCTCCAGGCTGTATTCCTTTTCCAGGTGCTCCAGTTCCTTGCGCGCGGCGTCCATGCCGGTGCCGAGCGTCATGCCGCCCTCGACTCCAAGCACCACGTTCTCCAGCACCGTGAACGTGTTCACGAGCATGAAGTGCTGATGCACCATGCCGATGCCGACACCCAGAGCATCCTGCGGCTCCTTGATGGAAACCCGCTCGCCATCGACTTCGATGGTACCGCTGTCGGCTTGGTAGTAGCCGTAGACGATGCTCATCAAGGTGGACTTGCCGGCACCGTTTTCGCCGATGATGCCGTGAATGGTGCCCTTGGCCACCGACAAGGAAACGTCCTTGTTGGCGTGCACCGTACTGAACCGTTTGTTGATGCCGTGGAGCGCCAGGGCAGGGGGCAAATTCCCTGCGGCGGCAGGACCGGATTGCGCCTGGGTCATAACCGACCGATCTTGGAAATGTATGAAAACGGCCGCAACCCGGGTTCCACTTGGGGAACCCGGGCAACGGGAGCCGTCAAACTACTTCATCATGTAGTCGGTAACCTTGATCTTACCGGCGATGATTTCCGACCGCGCTTTCTCAAGCTTGGCCTCCATGTCGGCGGAGATCAGCGAACGGTTGTGTTCGTCGATGGAGTAGCCGACACCTTCCTCGGCCAGGCCGAGAACCTTGATGCCGCCCTTCCAGGTGCCGTCCTTGGCCGACTTGAAGGCGTCGTACACGGCCACATCGACGCGCTTGATCATCGACGTTAGCATGGTGCCCGGATGCAGGTAGTTCTGGTTGCTATCCACGCCGATGGCCAGCTTGCCGCTGTCCTTGGCGGCCTGGTAGACACCGATGCCGGTGCCGCCCGCGGCCGCGTAGACCACATCGGCGCCACGGTCGAACTGGCTGCGGGCCAACTCACCGCCCTTGGTCGGGTCGTTCCAGGCGGCCGGGGTTGTGCCGGTCATGTTCTGGAACACCTCGACGTTACCGTTGACGTACTTGGCGCCTTCCACATAACCCAGCGCGAATTTGCGGATCAGCGGAATGTCCATGCCGCCGACGAAACCGACCTTGCCGGTCTTGGAAGCCATGGCGGCGGCCATGCCGACCAGGAACGAGCCTTCATGTTCCTTGAACACCACCGACTGCACGTTCGGCAGATCGACCACCATGTCGATGAGGGTGAACTTCACGTCGGGATACTCCTTGGCCACCTTTTCGACGGCCGCGGCCTGGGCGAAGCCCATGGCGACGACGATGCCGGCGCCGCGGCGGGCCATGTTGCGCAGGGCCTGCTCGCGCTGCGATACGTTGGTGACTTCGAACTCCCGGTAGGCGATACCGGTGTCCTTCTTGAATTTCTCGGCGCCGTTATAGGCGGCTTCGTTGAACGACTTGTCGAACTTGCCGCCCATGTCGAAGACGACGGCCGGCTTGAAATCAGCCGCCGATGCCGTAGTGGCAATGGCTGTCGCCGCAACCGCGGCTAGGATCGTACGCTTCATGGTTCGTTGCTCCCTGTTGTTATGATCCGTCAATCAGTTCAACGAACGGACATTTCCGTTCGAGTATGAGTAGCGCTGGCCGGTCCGTCAATTGATAGCCGGGCCGACCGTTGTGGCGTTTGGGCGCCGCGCCGGCTCATGCCGTCGCCTGGGGGACGCCGCACCCCCGTAAAACCAGTTGCACGATCGCGTCGGTCGCCGCGTCGTAGTCGCGTTCTTCGAGTTCTTCCTTTTCCAGCAACGCCTTAATCGGCGGATTGTAGTCCGCGTATTGCTGCGTCATGGCCCAGATGCTAAGCAGCACATGCATCGGGCTGACGGCGTCCATTTTGCCCAATTCGATCCAATGGTTCAGGACCGCCATGGACTGGGCGACCTGGTCGCGCAAGGTGGTGTTGAGAAACGTGTTCAGCCGGGGGGCGCCTTGCAGCATTTCCCCGGTCATCACCTTGTTGGCGTTGGGTCGCTTGCGGGACAGGTCCATCTTCAAGCGAATGCACTCGGCCAGTGCTTCGGCCGGATCGCGCTCGGCCCGCAGCACCTGGAACGCATCGTCCCACATGGACAAGGTGTTGAATAACACGGCTTCGTACAAGGCTTCCTTGGTACCGAAATAGTAGTGCAGGTTGGATTTCGGCAGCCCGGCGCGGGCCGCGATATCGGTCACCGTCGCGCCTTCGTACCCCGATTCGGCAAATACGGCTTCGGCCGCTTCCAGGATGCGCTCGCGCACCGGTCGCTGCGTCTGCGGGACGGTGATCATCGGGGTATTCATCAGGACTCGTGCAGCCTCGCGGTGGTCTTTTTTCTAGGCCGGTCGTCGGGTGTCCGGGAACCTGACCAATTGATCAAGTATGGATTCGATTTGACTAGCTCGTCAATGATAGTTGACTTGGGCGTCAAAGTGACCGTTTAATTTCAAATCTGTTACAGCGAGCGGCGTGTCAGGCCGCTCGAGACGGGGGTGTTGTACGCCTGACCAAGTTGCAGAAAACAGCAATGAACAACGCATAATGGGAGGTGCGATAACTATGCAATCGACTTTCAAATCGAGCGCCAAATCATTGAAAACCGGGCTTGTTTCAGCTGCGGCTATGTGTGCACTAATGGCCGGTATTCAAACTGCGCCGGCGGCCGATGCGGTGCCGCAAAACGACAACCTCAACGCCACCCTTTGGACCCAGACTTCGGTCGAGTTCAAAGCGACGGCGCTGACGGCCTACAGCCTAGCGACCATCATGCTGGATCGGGCGCTGGCCGACAAGAACTGGACCGCCGCGACCGAGCAGACCGGCAATTACCAGAACCTGCCTCCGGCCGTCATTCTTGATGTCGACGAGACAGTGCTCGACAATTCCGGCTATCAGGGCTGGATGGTCAAGAACGACAAGAGCTTCCATCCCAAGACCTGGGCCAAGTTCGTCAACACCATCTCGTCCAAGCCGATTCCCGGCTCGCTCGAGTTCACGAAATACGCCGACAGCAAGGGCGTGAAGGTGTTCTATGTCTCGAACCGCAACACAAAGCTGGAAGAGGCGACCCGCAAGAACCTGGAAGCCTACGGATATCCCATGGGCGGCAATGTGGACACGGTTCTGTTGAAGCGCGAACGCAAGGAGTGGGGTTCCAAAAAAGGCAACCGCCGCGAGCACGTCGCCAAGGACTACCGCATTCTGTTGCTGCTCGGTGATAATTTCGGTGACTTCGTCGACAACTACAAGGGGACGTTGACGGAGCGCAACAACACGCTGGTCAGTCATGCCGACAAGTGGGGCAAGAGCTGGATCGCGGTCGCCAATCCGACATACGGTTCGTGGGAATCCGCGCCCTACGGCTTTAATTACAAATTGTCCGGCGATGAAAAGCGCAAAATGAAGCTCGACTCCGTTGACGCCTGGTCCGGAGAATAAGTCGAGCGGTCGTTATCACTGGTCTGTCATACGGACCCGATAGACCATTGAGAAGAAAGGCCGCCGGCGGCATCGTCACCGGCGGCCTTTGCCTTTAATATGAGTGCCACCAGTTTGACTTGGAATGAAAACAAAGTTTCTGGATTTACGAATTCAAGAAAACAATGACAGGAGGTCAGCCATGATCCGTTTTATTCGACGCCTCGCGGCACCGTTGGCCTTGGTGCTGGCTTTCGGTTTGCCCGTCACCGCATGGGCACAATCCGAAACACTGCGCATATTGCATATCAACGACGTTTACGAGATTTCACCTAAACGCGGCAAAGGCGGCATGGCGCCCTTGATGACCTTGCTCAAGCAGGAGCGGGCCGGCGCCAAGCATCACGTCACGACCCTCGGTGGCGACTTGATCTCACCGTCGGTGATGTCGGGCCTGACCAAGGGCCGGCAGATGATCGAAATGATGAATGCCATCGGTGTCGATCTGGCTGGCTTGGGCAATCACGAGTTCGATTTCGGCAACGACATCCTGGATGAGCGCATGGGCCAGTCCAAGTTCACCTGGATTGCGACCAATGTACTGGACACGTCCGGCAAACCCTGGGGCGGCGCGGCCGCGACGGTGATGCGGGATCTGGGCGAACTGAAAGTCGGATACTTCGCGTTGCTCACGCCTGAAACCGAGCACCTGTCCAGTCCCGAATCCGGCGTGGTCTTCAAGCCGGTGATGGAAACCGCCAAGGCGGCTGTGAAGTCGCTGAAGGATGCCGGCGCCGATGCCATCATCGCCATCACCCACCTGGATATCGCCGAAGACCGTGAATTGGCCCGCACCGTGCGCGGCATTCACGTCATCCTCGGCGGCCACGATCACGATCCCATCACCTTCTTCGAGGGTGGCACGCTGATCCTCAAGGCGGGCTACGACGCGCACTATCTGGCGGTGGCCGACGTCACTTTCAACAAACGGGAAACCCGCCGCGGTATTCGTGTCTCGATCGCGCCGCAATGGCGCTTCCTGGCCACCGCCGGTGTTGAACACGACGCCGAAATCGCCGCAAAGGTGAAGGAATATGAAGCCGAGCTGGACAAGCAGTTGTCGGTGGCCGTCGGCAAGACCTCGGTGGAACTGGACAGCCGCCGGGCGACCGTGCGGACCCGGGAAAGCAATTTCGCCAACCTGATCGCCGATGCCCTGAAGGACGGCGTCGGGGCCGACGTGGCACTGACCAACGGCGGCGGCATTCGCGGCGACCGCACATACGATCCCGGCACCACCTTGACCCGTAAGGACATCCTGACCGAACTGCCGTTCGGCAACGTCACCATCATGATGAAGCTGAAAGGGGCCGACCTGCTGGCGGCCTTGGAGAACGGCGTCAGCCGGGTCGAGGACACGGCGGGCCGCTTCCCGCACGTGTCGGGTATGACGGTCAAGTTCGACCGCAGCAAACCCCGTGGCAAACGTGTCACAGAAGTCAAAGTCGGCGGATCGATGCTCGATCCCGGCAAGTTCTATACCCTGGCGACCAACGACTACATCGCCAACGGCGGGGACGGATATGCCGCGCTGAAAAAGGGCGAGCAGGTCATCGACGCATCAGGCGCCACCCTGATGGCGACAATGGTGATGAACTACATTACGAAAATCGGTGATATCTCACCGAAGACGGAAGGCCGTATTACGGAGTAAACCTCCGCGCCGAAAGGGCAAGCTGACGTGCCCTGGAGAAACCAGTTACAAGTTTCTCCGGGGCGCAGTTGTTTTCTGACGGAAGTTTGCGCACCATGTGCGGTCGTAGTTCCCCTGTTCCGTGACATGTAAGGAAGTTGGATGACTGTTCGCCTGGCCGTCGATATCGGCGGCACCTTTACCGACATCGTGCTGGATCGCGGCGGCGCGCAGACCACGGCGAAGGTGCTGACCACACCGGCGCGGCCGGCCGACGGTTTCATGGCCGGTGTCGGCCGGGTATTGGCGGACAGCGGCACGGCGCCGGCGGACGTGGACCTCATCCTGCACGGCACGACTTTGGCCACGAACGCGCTGATCGAGCGCAAGGGGGCCGTGACAGCGCTGATCACCACCGAGGGCCACCGCGATTCCCTCGAGATGGCCTACGAAAACCGTTTCGACCAATACGACATTTTCGCCGACCGGCTGCCGCCGCTGGTGCCGCGCGCGCTGCGCTTGCCGGTCTTCGAGCGGATCGACTACCGGGGCGACGTGCTGCAGCCGTTGGACGGGTCCAGCGTTACCGCCCTGGTGCCGCAACTGCAACAGGCAGGCGTCGAAAGCATCGCCATCGGATTGCTGCACGCCTATGCCAATCCCGCCCACGAAGAACACGTCGCGCGGATGCTGGCCGAGGCGCTGCCCGGCGTATCGGTTTCGCTGTCGTCCCAGGTCTGTCCGGAAATCCGCGAATACGAACGCCAGTCGACCACCTGCGCCAATGCCTATGTGCAGCCGGCCATGGCCGGCTATTTGGCCGACTTGCAGAGCCAACTCGCCGGGCAGGGCTTTGGCTGCCCCTGTCTGCTCATGACGTCGGCCGGCAGCCTGGTGACCATCGAGACGGCGTCGCGCTTTCCCGTCAGGCTGGTGGAATCCGGCCCGGCCGGGGGCGCCATCCTGGCAGCTCATATGGCCCGTGCGCTGGACGAGGAGCGAGTGCTGTCCTTCGACATGGGCGGCACCACCGCGAAAATCTGCCTGATCGACGACGGCGAACCGGTCCTCAGCCGCGAGTTCGAGGTCGACCGGGCGCACCGCTTCATGAAGGGCAGCGGCATGCCGGTGAAGATCCCCGTGGTGGAGATGGTGGAGATCGGCGCCGGTGGCGGCTCCATCGCCCATGTCGATGCCCTGAAGCGCATCCATGTCGGCCCGGAAAGCGCGGGCGCCGACCCGGGTCCGGCCTGCTACGGCCAGGGCGGCGAAAAACCGACGGTCACCGATGCCAATCTGTTGCTTGGCTGCATCGGCGCGGACGGTTTCGCCGGCGGCCAGATCACGCTGGATACGGCGGCCAGCGAGGCAGCACTGCAGCAGCATATCGGTCAAGCGCTCGGTCTCGATACGGCGGCGGCGGCCATGGGGGTGATCGAAATCGTCGACGAGAACATGGCGAGCGCGGCCCGGGTGCACGCTGCCGAACGGGGCAAGGACCTGTCCGGCCGCACCCTGATCGCCTTCGGCGGCGCGGCGCCCCTGCACGCCACACGCCTGGCCGAGAAGCTCGGCATCGACCGCATCGTCGTGCCGGCCAGCGCCGGCGTCGGTTCGGCGGTCGGCTTCCTATTGGCGCCGATCGCCTACGAGGTGGTGCGCAGTCGCTATACCCGGCTCGACCGAATGGACGCCGCCGCCGTCGCAACCCTGTTCGCCGAGATGCAGGAGGAAGCGGCGTCGGTGGTCCGCCTTGGCGCCCCCGACGGCGTACTTTCGGCGCAATGGCACGGTTACGCCCGGTACGTCGGACAAGGCCATGAGGTCAAGGTGGAGATCCCGCACGACGCGTTCAAAGATGCGTGCGACGACATCCTGCGCCAAGCATTCGACCGTGCCTACGAGGCGCAGTTCGGCCTGCTGATTCCGGACGCGGAGATCGAGGTTCTCACCTGGTCCGTGACCGTGTCGGCACCGTCGCCGGAAGCCGCCAAACAGGAGGCGGTGCAGGACGGTGCCGTCGTGTCCGGCGACCTTACACGCGACATTCGTGTTCCCGGTTCGGCGGAGCTACTCAAGGCCGTGGTTTACGAAAGGACGGCGTTGTCTTCCGGCGATTGCCTGACCGGTCCCGGCGTGATTCAGGAGGCCCAGACCAGCACGATCGTGCCGCCGGAGTGGCAGGCCCGGATCAATACCGCGGGCGATTTGCTGCTGGATCGACAGGCCGCGCGCCCGTCGGTGCAGGTGCAAACGGGCATCGCCGGCGAGATCCGCCAGCAGGTGCTGTGGGACCGGCTGATTTCCATCGTCGAGGAACAGGCCCAGGCCATCATCCGCACGGCGTTCTCGACCACGGTGCGTGAGGCCGGCGATTTGTCGGCGGGCGTGTTCGACCCGGCCGGGCGCATGCTGGCGCAGGCGGTCACCGGCACGCCGGGCCACGTCAACGCCATGGCCGCGTCGGTCGGCTATTTCCTCGAAAAGTTTCCCATCGGCACCATGAAACCGGGCGACGTGTTCGTCACCAACGACCCGTGGCTCGGCACCGGGCACCTGTTCGACTTCACCGTGGTCACGCCGGTGTTCGGCGGCGACCGGGCGGTGGCGCTGTTCGCCTCGACCGTGCACGTGGTCGACATCGGCGGGCCCGGTTTCAGCCCCGACGGCGGCCAGGTGTTCGAGGAAGGCTTGTGCATTCCCATCATGCGCCTGTTCGACGGCGGTGAGGCCAACGAGAGCGTGTTCGACATCGTGCGGGCCAACGTGCGTGAGCCGGCCCAGGTGGTGGGCGATTTGTACTCCCTGACCGCCAGCAACGACGTCGGTGCCCGCCGTTTACTCGACTTGATGGCGGAGTTCGGCCTCAACGATCTCGGCTTCATCGGCGACCACATCATCGAGACCTCGCGCGCCGCCATGCAGGACGCCATCGCCAAGCTGCCTGACGGCCGTTACGAGAACACCATGACCGTCGACGGCTACGACCGGCCTGTCGACCTGGCGGCGGCGATGACCGTCAAGGACAGCCGGATTACCGTCGACTATGCGGGCACGTCGCACGTCTCGCCTTACGGCATCAACGTGCCGCTGACCTATTGCCAGGCCTATACCTGTTTCGGTATCCGCTGTTTCGTCGGCCACGATATTCCCAACAACACGGGATCGCTGGAACCGATCACGGTGACGGCGCCGGAGGGGTCGATCCTCAACGCGCCGCGTCCGTGTGCCGTCAACGTACGCCACGTCATCGGCCAGATGCTGCCCGACGTGGTCATGGGCTGCCTCGACCAGGCCCTGCCGGGCGAGATCCCGGCGGAGGGCTCGTCGAGCCTGTGGAACCCCATGCTCTCGGGCGGCCACGGCCTGACCGGCGATCTGCCCTACGGCGACGCCACGCCGTTCGCCGTGACCATCTTCCACTCCGGCGGCACCGGCGCGCGGCCGGGCAAGGACGGCCTGTCTGCGACGGCCTATCCCTCGGGCGTGCGTAACACGCCGGTTGAGATCACCGAATCCATCGCACCGGTGGTGTTCCAGCGCAAGGAGTACCGCATCGGCTCGGGTGGCGAGGGGAGGCACACGGGTGGCGACGGCCAGATCATCGAAATCGCCCACGGCGAGGACGCGCCGTTCGCCGTCTTCGCCCTGTTCGACCGCATCGACCATCCCGCCCGCGGCCGCGCCGGCGGCGGTCCCGGTGATGCCGGCCAGGTCCGCCTCGACGATGGCACGGTGTTGAAGGGCAAGGGCAAGCAGATCGTGCCCGCCGGCCGCCACCTGGTGCTCGAGCTGCCGGGCGGCGGCGGGTTGGGGGAGGTTTAGTCCCCCGCCTTCACTGCCACGGTGGCCCGGTATACCTTGCGTTCCCGGTAGAACGTGTAGATGCCCATGGCGACGATGATGGCGCTGCCGAGCAGGGTCCAGCCGTCGGGGATGTCGCCGAACACGACGACCCCGAGGATAATGGCCCAGAGCAGAATGGTGTAGCGGAACGGCGAGATGAAACTGATTTCGCCGACCCGCATGGTCATGACGCTGGTTAGATAGGCGAAGACCAGGAACACCGCTGCCGCGGCCAGCAACTGCGCGGATCGCAGGTCCACCGGCTGCCAGTCCATGGTCGGCGACAACACCATTCCTGCCAGCATGATCGCAGCCGATCCCGCCATGGCCACGAAGATGGATGGCACATGGGTGGCCAGGGCGCGGGTGGTCAGGTCGCGCAGCACGATGAACGCCACCGCGGCCAGCGCCCAGATCGCATAGGCGTTGAAGCCCTCGGACCCGGGCCGTACGATGATCAGGACACCGGCGAAGCCGATCAGAATGGCCAGGTAGCGCCGCCAGCCCACCGTCTCACCCAGGAACACCGCGGCCCCCAATGTGACGGCGAGCGGCAGGGACTGCAGGATTGCCGTGGCGTTGGCGATGGGCATGTTGAACAGGGCGGTCAGGTAACACAACGTCGCGCCCAGCTCGCCGGCCATGCGGTAGCCCACCAGCCGCCACTCGCCCCGTGCCAGCCTGGGAAACAGCTCCCGGCGTTTCCAGGCGATCAGCGCCAACAGCGCCGTTGCCAGCATGCCGCGCAGGAACATGACCTGGAAGATGTTCAGACTGCCGGCCGCCAGCTTGATCAGGGCGTCGTTGAACACGAAGAACGCCATGCTCCCCACCATCAACGCGGCCCCGCGCACATTATCCGACATCTGCGACATGAGGCGTTTGATCGGGGATTAGGGGCGGGAAAGCAATAGGTTATTTGTTGCAAGCTGGGGCAATCGCGCGCTTGCGGCTGCTCCCATGCCCGTCAAGAGCCCCAGGCGAGTTTCCATGCTTAGTAACTCTTTAATTGTTTACATGTTATATATTCGCTTCTTTAGGTAGAGAATCGCAATGACGGGACATACAACTTTCAGTGCCGATTCGAACAGAAAATCGAGGCATCTGTACCAACTCATCAATGTTCTCTCCGGTGTTGTAGCGATGAGGGATCCCTACACCGCGAGCCATCAACAAAATGTGGCGCGGCTTGCGCGGTGTATCGCACAGGATTTGATGTTGGACGATCAGCAGATCGAGGCCGTGCGTGTCGCGGCAACCCTCCACGACATCGGTAAAATCAGTATTCCACTCGAGATCTTGTCGAAACCGGGAAAACTCACCGCCGAGGAATTCGCGCTCGTAACCACACACTGCAGGAATGGGGCCCGGTTGCTCGAAACCGTCGATTTTCCCTGGCCTATCGGCGAGATCATTCTTCATCATCATGAAAGGCTGGATGGATCAGGTTACCCGCAAGGACTTAGGGGCAATCAGATACGGCTGGAAGCACGTATTATCGGTGTCGCCGACACTGTCGATGCGGTTCTCTCTCACAGACCTTACCGGCCCGGCAAGACTCTTCGTGACGTGACTTTGATACTGGAGAACGGAGCCGGCACTATTTTCGATGCGGAAATCGTCGCCGCATGCTTGCGGATTCTTGATGGGCGCAGTCCATCGCATCAATTCTGGCGTCCGGACGATCAGCCAATGACGGCCGTTTCGGACCGCTTGACGCAACAGTACTCGCTCACGGCGTAGGAACGGTCTTTGCTCGGAAGACGAGTCTGTCGGCGGAACGGCAATGCCGGAACGTGTTTCGGCCGCAACCAAATGCAAAACCCCGAGAAACGCGGCGTATAAGATCACACCTCGGTACGCCAAGTCCGAGACGAACGTCTACTCGAACTCCGCGGTCGGCACCGGCCGCCAGCTTGATCAGGGCGTTATGGAACACGAAGAACGCGATGCTCCTCCGACAACGCTCATCACGCAAGGTCTTCGGCGTATTTGACGAGAGACGACGTTCCGGCGGACGAAACTTCGGTCGGGAAGGTCCAGGACTCACCCACACGGAGACAGATCGAAATCCAACCGTCCCGGCCCGTGACGTTCAAGTCACCGCACTGCGACATGAATTGTCCTAAAGGCACCTTGAACCCGGGACGCCAGAGGATGAGGTCACCTTTCTCCCGTCCGAAATTCCATTGGTGCAGGCCGGCATAACCTTCGTTCTGGCCCTCATTCTCTTCCAAGTCGATCAGGACGTGACCACCCGGCTTGCAAATGGCGATCATGCCGCGAATGATCTTGATCGGGTCGATCGCGTGGTCCAGCGCGTTGCGGGAATAGACGAGGTTCGCGGTGTGGTCTTCGAACATGCTCCGAAGGTCTTCGCCCATGCATTTCCTGGTGGGTATGGGAACCGTCAGGCCGTTCTTGGACCATATTTCGGCATACTGATCGGCAAGTGGATCCACGGGGATCAGGTTGACGGTTCGGCCCGGGTAGACCTTGCCGATATAGGTACAGGGCCCGGCGCCCACGTCGACGATCGTGACCTCGGTGCCTTCCGGCGCATTCAGGAGAGCCGTGAACTGATCTTGAAGCGGGAAATTCGGGTTGAGGCGGTCCTTGAAGTCTTCGGCATATTTCCCGCCGTCGTCGGCCACCCATGTGTTCCAGTAGGCGACTTCGTGATCCGTCGCGCCCGACCAGTTCCGGGCGACCCACGCCGGCTTTTTGGTGAAAAGCAGATAGTTAATCAGCCGCTTCACGGTGTGCAGCATATCGTTCCCCCATGCCTGCCCCGGTGAACAACCACGAAGTCGTACAGGCAATCGGTTAACAACATCGAAATGGCGGAACGCAACTTCTTGATCCGCGTTTCGACCAGGTGCTCTATTCGAACTCCGCGATCAGCTTCATGAACGGTTCGGCGAAGTCGCGCAGTTTGGCTTCACCGACACCGAAACATTCCGCGAATTCTGCATGGTTGGCGGGTTTGCTGCGGGCCATGTCGATGAGGGAGCGGTCACGGAAGATGACATAGGCCGGCACGCCGCGCTGACGGGCGTATTGGGAGCGCAGTTTCTTCAAGGCGCCCAACAGGGCGTCGTCGCGTTCGGACAGGTCGGCCATCTCGACGTCACGCGATTTGCGGGACGGGCGGCTGGTTTTCGCCTTCGCGCGCACGGCGTCGCGGCGGAACTGGAAGCCGTCGCCGTCGTTCTTCAGCAACGCGCGACCGGCGTCGGTGACGCTGAGGCCGCCGTAACCGGTGATGTCGAGGCGCAGATAACCCGCCGCCACCATCTGGCGCAGGATCGAGCGCCAGGTGTCCTTGTCCTCGTCCTGGCCGGTGCCGTAGGCGGCGCGCTCGTCGTGGCGCAGGCTGCAGATTTTGTCGGTGTTGGCGCCGCGCAGCACGTCGATGATGTGGGCTGCGCCGAACATCTCGCCGGTCTGCAGGACGGCGTTGATGGCATTGCAGGCATGGACCGCGCCGTCGGCCAGCACCGGCGGGTTGAGGCAGATGTCGCAATTGCCGCAATCATCGGCGTCTTCCGAAAAATAGGCGAGCAACGCCTTGCGCCGGCATGCGGGTGTCTCGCAATAGGCGATGAGGGCGTCGAGGCGCTTGTGTTCGCGGCGCCGGTGTTCGTCGTCGCCACCTTCCTCCTCGATGAACACCCGGCGCTGGCGGATGTCGTTGAGGCCATAGAGCATGAACGCATCCGCCGGTCTGCCGTCGCGTCCGGCGCGGCCCATTTCCTGGTAGTAGGCCTCCATGTTACCGGGCAGGTCGGTGTGGAAGACATAGCGCACGTCGGGCTTGTCGATACCCATGCCGAAAGCGATGGTGGCGACCATGACGACGCCCGGTTCGGTCATGAACACGTCCTGGTTGGCGGCGCGGACGGCGCTGTCCATGCCGGCATGGTAGGGCAGGGCGCGCAGGCCGTTCCGGACCAGCAGTTCCGCAGTTTCCTCGGTCTTCTTGCGCGACAGGCAGTAGACGATGCCGCTCTCGTTCGGCCGCTCCTTGACGAAATCGAGCAACTGGCGTTTCCAGTCGCGGCGCATCTCCACGGCGAGACGGATATTGGGCCGATCGAATCCGGTGACGAAGGTGCGTCCCTGTCCGCGGAACAGCTTCTCGGCGATGTCCTCGCGCGTCACCGCATCGGCGGTGGCGGTGAAGGCCGATACCGGCACGCCGGGGAACAGCTCGGACAGCCGGCCGAGCGACTCGTAATCGGGTCGGAACGACGGACCCCAGCGGGAAATGCAATGGGCCTCGTCGATGGCGATCTGCACCAGCGGCAGTTTGCGCAATGCCGTCACCATGCGGTCGGTCATCAAACGTTCGGGCGAGATATACAACAAGCGGGCCGCGCCCGACGCCACCCGGCGCCAGGCGTCCACGTTGGTTTCCCGGTCGCGCGACGAATTGATGGTTTCGGCGGCGACACCGTCCAGCTTGAGGGCCGCCACCTGATCCTCCATCAATGCCACAAGAGGCGAGACGACCAGCGTCAACCCGTCCTTGACCAGGGCCGGCACCTGATAGCACAGCGACTTGCCTGCGCCGGTGGGCATCACGGTCAGCACGCTGGTCCCATCGAGGATGCTGGCGATGACCTGTTCCTGGCCCGGACGGAACGACGCGTAGCCGAACACGTCGTTCAGAATGCGGAAGGCCGGTGAATCGGCCGGAAGTGCGTGCATAGGGTCGTCCGGGCAGGCGCGAGGAGAAAGGGCGCGCCGTCAGGCGCGATTGCCCTTTTGTATCAGGTCCGCGTGATTTTCCAAATCGTGTCCGACGATCAGCATGTTGCCGTTGTTGTCGCGCACCCGGAAGTCGCGGCTGCCGTATTCCCGGTCGGCCAGGTCGCCGACGAATTCAATGCCTTTTTCCTGCCATTCGGCATGGATGGCGTCGGCATCGGCAACCCGGACGATGACAACGCCCGTCCCAGCGTGGGCCTTCCTTTTGTCACCGAATTCGATGGCCGCGTTACCTCGCTTGACCACGCCGTAGGCCGGATCTTCCCACAGAAGGGTGGTCTTGAAGCCCAGCTTGTCTTCATAGAATTTGGCTGTTTCCTTGACGTTTTCGACGGGCAATACGGGATTGGCGCAAATGAAATGCTGATCCATGGCGGTCGCGATATCCTTATCTTGAGTTTTGAACAAATAGGGAACAAAACTTACCATCGAGCGCGTAATTGGGAAAGACGATTTGCTTGAAATTTTCGATGCTGTGCCCGTAAACTGCCGCCCATGCGAACCTGACCGACACACGATCCATCGATTACGCTCCCGTATCGGGGCCAACGGTTGCTTGTTGGCGCTGCGTAATCATGCGTCCACGCGTTCGTATGAAAGACACCCTTACCATGACAAAAGAACTGTGGCAGATGAGCGCCGCCGAGCAGGCGCAAGCCATTCGTGCCGCTACGGTTTCCAGCGCATCCGTGGTGCGCTCCCACCTGGACCGGATCAAGTCCATCAACCCCCGGATCAATGCCGTCGTCCGTACCTTGGAGGACGAGGCCATGCGCGCGGCCGACGCGGCCGATTCCCGGGTGGCCAATGGCGAAGCGGTCGGCCCGCTGCACGGCGTGCCGGTCACCATCAAAGAGAATATCGACGTTGCCGGGACCGCCACGACCCACGGCGTCACCGCGCACCGGGATTTGAAGTCGTCCAGGGATGCGCCGGTCGTCGCCCATCTCAAACGCGCCGGGGCGATCCCGATCGGTCGCACCAATCTGCCGGACTATGGATTGCGCTGGCACACCGACAACGACCTGTACGGTGCAACGCTCAATCCGTGGGACCGGGAGACAACACCCGGCGGATCCAGCGGCGGCGACGCCGTGGCCGTGGCGACGGGCATGACGCCCTTGGGCATCGGCAACGACATGGGTGGATCGATCCGCTATCCCGCCTATTGCTGTGGGGTGACGGGGATCCGGCCCAGCCTCGGCCGGGTATCCCGTATTGCGACCGCCATGTTTCCCCAGCCGCCGCGCTTCTACGAGCAGGTTGCGGCCGTGAACGGACCCATTGCCCGGCATGTGGCGGATTTGCGTATTGCGCTCCGTGTCATGAGCCGGCCCGACCCGGCCGATCCCGAATGGACGCCGGCGGCATGGCCGGAACCGGATGCGCCGGAACCGGTCCGCGTTGCCGTCACCGAGGATCCGGGCGGGTGCGGCGTCGACGATGAGGTTGCCGCCGGCATCAGGCGGGCCGCCGATATTCTGTCCGATGCCGGTTATGCCGTCGAGGCCATGGACCCGCCCTTGGTCGCGGAATCATCTGCGGTCATCCAGCGCATTTCCGATATGGAGTTCGCGGATTTCCTGCCCCAGTTGCGGGCCCTGGTTTCGGACGGCGCGCGCATCTTCCTGGATCACATCATGGGCGGCACGGACTCCGACCTGAACGGTTACATGGATGCCATCGGGGAGAGGCACCGCATTGCCGCGGCGTGGTCGCGGTTCCTCGACGACCACACGCTCGTGCTCGGGCCGGTTTCAACGATGCGCCCGTTCAAGGTCGGTTACGATATCGCCGGTCGGGCGCAAGCCAAGCGGTTCGTCCGGTCGCTGGAATTGACGGAACTGTGCAATCTCATCGGCCTGCCCAGCGTGGCGGTGCCGGTCCAGGTTGGTGACGGTCCGCCAATGGGCGTGCAAATCATCGGGCCGCGTTTTCATGAAGACGCATGTCTCGACGCGGCGGAAACGATCGAGCGGTCACAGGGCGTGTTCACGCCGATAGATCCAGGACGGTAGCGGACGCGTCGTTCAACCCGCCAGCGCGAACTTGTCCGCCACCAGCCGGTAGAAGATGTCTGAAATCTCGTCGATGGTGGCGGACCGGTCCGGGTCGTACCAGCGCGACATCCAGTTGCACATACCGAGGATACCGAAAGCGACGATCTTGGGATCCAGGTCGCCGACGAAGCCGCCACGCTCCTGGCCCTGAATGATCAGATCGACCCAGGATTTCTCATAGTCTTTCCACAGGGCATTGAGCTCGGCCAGCTTTTCGTCTTCCTGCTCGCTGTAGACGTTACGCAGGGCCAGGGTCATCTCGATATAGTCCGGATTGAAGGCGCCGAGATGATTGCGCATGGCCGCGCGCAACTTGTCGACACTGTCCGCATCCGAGTCCAACAGGGCCTGCAAGCCCGCCAGCAGCGACTGGCTGACCGGCATGATCAGCTCCAGCAGGATCTGCGTCTTGTTCTTGAAGTAATAATAAATGCCCTCGCGGGCGATACCCGCGGCGTCCGCGATGTCCTGGAGCGACGTGTCGGCGAAGCCGTCCCGTTCGAACAGTTCGCCCGCCCGTTTTAAGATGATTTCCCGTCGTTTCATGCCAAACTGCGTTGTGCTTCGTAGCGATCCGTTCCCGTGGCGTTTTGGCGGGCCGGTTTCCCCCGCGTCATCCTTGCCCACATATTCCGCCCTTCTTGAAGCGTTATTTTACGGTATTGTAAAGAGGCGCGCGCGTCCAGGGTGTCCTGTGCGGCCGTCGTGCATTTCATATGTATAGAAACAATTGACGGCCGGTGGCGCAGCGTTGCATACCGGTCCGGTGGCATCAGACGGGGAGATCGAGGATGGGGCGAGTAGACGGCAAGGTCGCGTTGATCACGGGTGGGGCGTCGGGCCTGGGCGAGGCCTCGGCGCGGCTTCTGGTGTCCGAAGGCGCGAGGGTGGTTCTGACCGATATCAACACCGACTTGGGTGCCGAAGTTGCAGCCGATATCGGCGGTGACGCGATATTCGTCGGTCACGACGTCAGCAGCGAAGATCAGTGGATCACCGCCATCGAAGCCGCCACGGATCGCTTCGGCCGGCTCGACGTGGTGGTCAACAGTGCCGGCATCGCCGACATGAACAATGTCGAAGAAACCACTTTGGACGCCTGGCGCCGCATGATGGCCATCAACCTGGACGGCGTGTTTCTCGGCTGCAAATATGGCGTCAAGGCGATCAAGCAGCACGGTGACGGCGGCTCCATCATCAACCTGTCGTCGGTGTCGGGTATCATCGGCGGACACAACTTGGCGGCATACAACGCCAGCAAGGGAGGCGTGCGATTGTTGACCAAGTCGGTTGCTTTGCATTGCGCCCGCCAGGGCTACAATATCCGCTGCAACAGCGTGCATCCGACGTTCATCGACACGCCCATGCTGCACAAGATGATCGGCGGCAGTTCAGACCCGGACAAGACTTTGGCGAAACTGCAACGCCAGGTGCCGATGGGACGGCTCGGCCGGCCCGATGATGTCGGCTACATGGTCGTCTATCTGGCGTCCGAGGAGTCCGCGTATGTCACCGGTTCCGAGCTGATCGTCGACGGCGGCATCGTCGCCCAATAACGCCAATCGTTTCATCCATTCAGAGTCACCATTCTGAAGTCAATTGAGAGGCACGATTTATGGATTTTACGCTGTCGCCCGAAATCGAGGACTACCGGAAACGCGTCCGTGCGTTTGTCGCCGAGCATGTGCTACCGGCCGAAGCGGACCGCGCCAACTACGACGAACACGAAATGATCCGCGAGGACGTACTTGGACCGCTGCGTGACAAGGCAAAGGCGGAAGGCTTGTGGGCGTTTCAAATGCCGAGGGAGCGGGGCGGCCAAGGCGTCGGTATTGTCGGTATGGCGGCGTGTTACGAGGAAATGGGTTATTCGCCGTTTGGCGCTCTGGTGTTCAACTGTTCGGCCCCCGACGACGGCAACATGATCGTGCTGGAAAAGTGCGGTACGCCGGCGCAGAAGGATAAATGGCTGCAACCGATCATCGACGGCCGGATGCGTTCGTCGTTCGTCATGACCGAACCCATGCCGGGCGGCGGTTCCGACCCGTCGCAGATGCTGACGAAAGCGGAGAAGAGGGGTGACAAGTGGATCATCAGCGGGCGCAAGTGGTTCATCACGGGTGCGGAAGGCGCCGGTCATTACATCCTGATCGCCCGAACCTCGGACGATACCCGCAAAGGTCTGACCGCGTTCCTGTTCCATGCGGACCAGCCCGGCTGGCGCATCGAGCGGCGCATCCCGATCATGGGCCCCGAAGAACACGGCGGTCACTGCGAACTGGTATTCGATGGCTTGGAGATCCCGGACGAAGACCGGTTGCTGGAGATCGGCGACGGCCTGAAAGTCACGCAAATCCGTCTGGGTACGGCGCGTCTGACCCACTGTATGCGCTGGCTGGGCATGTCCAAGCGCGCGCTGGCCATCGCGTCCGAATATGTCAACGCGCGGGAAAGCTTCGGCATGAAGCTGATCGACCATGAAGGCGTACAGTGGATGATGGGGGAGGCCGCCAAGGAAATCTCGGTCGGCCGGCTCATGACCATGCACGCGGCCTGGAAACTGGACCAGGGCGATTTTGCCCGCAAGGAAGTGTCCATGGCCAAGATCCATGTTGCCGACACGCTGCACAAGTGCGTCGACACGGCGATCCAGCTATGCGGCGCCAAAGGGTATTCGAAGGATACCCTGCTTGAGTGGATGTACCGCTATGCCCGCCAGGCACGGCTCGTTGACGGCGCGTCGGAAGTGCACAAGATGGTCCTGTCCCGGTTCCATAAGAACGAAGGACTGGATTTCTGGAAGTGGGGTGTCTGAGATGCTGAACAACGGGGAACGATGATGTCGGCCTGGCAGGAAACGTTTCGGGGCGTGGTGTTTCCGTGGCACTGCGATCAGTTCGGCCATATGAACGTGCGCTGGTATGCGCATTTTTTCGACGACGCCGGGTTCGCGCTGTGGCCCAAGCTCGGTATCGGTTACAAGACCATGGAAGATCAGGGCTTCCATACGGTCATCGGGCAAACCACGACGAACTTCGTTCGAGAACTGAAAGCGGGCGATATGGTGGTCATCCAATCGGGCTTTTCCCGGGTCGGATCAAAAAGCGTTACGGTAGCGCAAAGAATGACTCACGCGGAAAACGGAGACCTGCACGCCAGCCAGGATATGATCGAGGTATTTTTCGATCCGGTGTCGCGATCCGCGATCCCAATTCCGGACACGTTTCGGGAGGTGTTGGAAAAGAACGTCGTCAGTGCGGAATCGGTTTGACGGGGCTGGCCGTTACGAGGCGCATTTGATGCACGTCGTCGCGTAGGGCAGCGCTTCGAGGCGTTTCTCCCGAATCGGCTCGCCGCACGTGACGCATTCGCCGTACGAGCCTTCGGCGATCCGTTCGAGCGCGGAACGGATTTGTTCGATTTCCTGCAGCGACGACCGTTCCAGGCTTTGCAGGACCTCGTCGCCCTCGGCCTCGGTGGCATATTCGGCAAAATCGGGATTGGAGGGCGATCGCAGATCGTCCTCGATGTCGTGAACCCGTTCTCCGAGTTCCTCGAGCCGGGCTTCCAACTGTTTCTTAATCCGTTCCACATCCAACATGGGATACCACTTTCCTCGGTTACCGGTTGCCCGCGCGAAGATTGGGCCGACGCTCCACGTTCCCTGGAGCCTGGTCCAGCATTCCCTGTCGAAAACTGGCGCTCTTGTGCGGCGCTCAGGGAATTAAGCGTACTCTTATGGGCCGAAAGTGCAAGGGTTGAGGTCTTTCAATACACAGCCATTCGGCACGTTGAACTGTCAGTTGGAGTGCTTGGATTCACCCACGCCAGTGGCCGATTCCGGTGTCGGCTTGTTCAGCAAGCCATTGGGGCGGAAGATCAGGGTCGCGGCCAGAAGGGCGAAAACGAAAACATCGCGGTAATCCGCGGGCAGGAACGCCGACCACATCGTTTCCGCCAGCCCCAGTGCCAGGCCACCGATAAAGGCGCCGCTGACCGATCCGATCCCGCCGATGACAGCGGCCGTCAATGCTTTGAAACCCAATACGGCGCCCATGTAGAAGCTCACGCTGCCGTAGTTCATGGCGATGGTCCAGCCGGCCAGCCCGGCATAGGCGCCCGCGACGACAAACGTCGTGGCCACCACTCTGTTGACGTCGACACCGCACAGGGCTGCCATGAACCGGTCCTGGGCACAGGCACGCCAGCGGAAACCAAAGGAGCGTCGCTCGGCAAGTCGGGTATGGCCCACATACAGGAGCACGGTGGCCGACACGATCAGAATTTGAAATGGCGTGATCGTGACGGTGAAGCCCGCCTGTGTCAGTAGGACGATGGTGTCGCTCAGAACAGGCTGCAACCAGCGTTCGCCGGCGCCGTGCTGCAACCGGATCAGTTCCCGGATGGCGATCGCCAGTCCGATGGTAACGATCAGCGCGGACTGCCCCCGGGCTTGGCGCAACGGACGAAACACCAGCCGCTCGGTCGCGCTGCCCCACGCCGCCGTCGCGATTGCGGAAAGCACCAGTAGTGCCAGAAGAACGAGGGCGATGGACGTCGCGCCCATGGAAGCGGCCAGTTGCACGCCCGCCAATGTCGTGAAACCGCCGAGCATGGTCAGGTCGCCGAAGGCCAGGTTGATGCGCGACAGAATGCCGAACACCAGGGTGTAGGCGATCGCAAGCAGGGCGTAGACGCAGCCTACGACGCTGGCATTGATCGTCTGTTGCAGTGTGTACGCACCGATCCGGGAGGAGAAGTCGCCGCCTGACGCCGCACTTTCCTGGTGCCGGAGCTGAAAACTGCCCAGCCAGAACCGGCGCAGGATGTGGAGTTTGACATCGGACAGTTTCCCCGCGCGATCCGTTTCGACACCGATCAGCCCCAGCCGCTGCGATGACAGCCTGCCGCCCGTAAAGCGACAGATGATCCAATGCGGATCGGGATCATCTCCGGTCGTGTACGCGATACGAACAGCGTAGGTCTCGTTTTCCGGCACGGTGGCCGCGCCGAAAGTGACGGTGCTGTCCGTATTTTCCAGTGCCGGGATTATGCTTTGGCAAAGCCTGACTTGTTCGACGTCCGACCGGCTACAGGATGCCAGCAAGACGATGGCCGACAGAGCCACGAACCACACGGCCGCGAATTTACGGATTGCCCGCCGGTGTCCGCCCGGTGCACCGCTGCGCCTCATTCCATTCATACCGAACGAGAAGCCTGCACCGCTTCCATCATTTCCGCCCCGGGCCCATTTTGTTGTGGGCCGATCTTAGAGGCTTTTTCTTTACGAGTGGAACCGGCATTTTGATGCTGCGGGCCGGGAGTGAGCGTGCAGGCTCATAACCCGCTGGAAACAGGCAGCCGCAGAATACTATCCGTCAAGTATTGGGAAACCTGCCGATCGCAATCCAGTCAAGAAAAGCAAACGGTTCGTTGACTTGCCTAGCCTACCCTGGGGCACATATTGTCTATTTCGCCGGACACCCGTCCGGCTTGAGACCATCTCGTGAGATATTGAGTTATGCGTACAACGGTGTTTCTCGTCGCCAAAATCCTTGGATTGCTGGCTTTGTCGCGGGTTTTGACGCGCCGCAAGTTGCGGATACTCGGATATCACGGAATTTGGTGGTCGGACGGCCATTTCGGGAATCGGATTTTCATGAAACCCGAAACGTTCAAAAGCAGAATGGCATGGCTGTCGCGCTCCCGTTTTCCCGTGCTGGGTCTCGATGAGGCCGTCGAAAAACTCTATGACGGGAGCCTGCCGGACTGTGCCGTGGTCGTCACCATCGATGATGGCTGGTACGGGACCTACAAACATATGGTTCCGGTTCTCTCCGAACTGGAGATGCCGGCCACGGTGTACATCACCACCGCGGCCGTCGACAGCCAACTGCCGCATTTTGAAATCGCCGTCCAACACATGTGCAACATCGCGAAACGGTCGGAGATCGTATTGCCGGCCTCGCTCAGGAACGGTGACGGACGGGACACCGTCGACCTGGCGCACGACAAGGATGCGGCGGCTCAAGATCTCATCGGGCGTATTATGGCCTTGCCGGAACAGCAAAGGCTCGAAGCCTGCCGGGAACTCTATGACGGTGCCGGTTTGGATTTCACGACCTTGCATGACTCCCGACAGCTCCACAATATGACGTACGGCGAAATCACGGACATGTCCGAACGCGGCATCGACGTGCAATTGCATACGCACAATCACGACCTGACCCTGGAAGAGCCTGAGCGCATCGACGCGGAGATCTCCTTGAACCGCGACAGGCTGGAAGGAAACGTGAAAGGGCCGTTGAACCACTTTTGCTATCCCAGCGGCGTTCACAGTTCATCCATGTACCGGTTCATGGAAAAGCACGGCGTGAAGTCGTCGACGACGGTCGAAGCCGGACTCAACGACAGCAATACGCACCGGTATTCCCTGTCGCGCATCCTGGACGGGCAATATGTGTCTCAACTGGAAATCGAAGCGGAGTTGTCGGGGTTTCTCGAACTCAAGCGCAATCTTGTGTCCGCGTTGCGCTCACGCTGAAGAGGCGGGCCGCCCGTACACGGACTCAATGTATTCGAAACCCACTTTTTCGATCACATGCCGGGATGGCGCGTTGTCGGCGAGCACCGAGATGTAAATCTGTTGGGTGCCCTGGATGTGTGCGCTGTCGATGAGCATGCGGGTCAATGACGCTTGGTAGAGCCCTTGCCCCCGTGCGGACGGGTGTGTGTAAAAATCAAACAAGACGCTGCAATTGTCGGGATAGACATATCTTTGCCCGACCTCGTCGAAGAACGATTCCTTCTGACGGGGCACCAGCCACCCGCTGTGCAACAGAACGCCATCCTTCGCAAACGAGTAACCTTTCACTCCCGACTCGAACCGTCCGATCACGGAACCCAGGAAGGCTTGCCGTGTGTGCCATGATTCGGTGGGCTGAAACTGCAAGAAGTCGTCCATCGAATCCGTATTGAAGCTGCAGTCCGGAGGCGACAATGCGGCGGCTTTTTCGGCGGGAAAGGCGTACACGCGAAATTCGCGGGTTTGACGGCCGGCTGAAATGGATTTCAGCTTGTTGACGACACGAGAAACGGACAGGGATTTCAACAGATTGACGGCATTGCGTGCCGAACCGGGTGTCATGCCGACGACCGCCAGTAATGACTTTGCCGCCTGTTCGGCCTTCTCTTTGTACAGGGTTTTTCGGTACGCCGTTTGGTTCAGAAAGAACGTCAGTTCACCGACGGTTTTTTTTCCGTTGGCAAATCGCCATTTCCAGTCTCCACCCGGTGTCAAGTCGACTTCCGTCGCGCCTTCCTCGGACAAGGCTTGCTCGGCCAGAAGAAGTATGAACTTGCCCGGAGAATGGCGGGCTAGAAACGGTGTGTGTGCAAAGACACCGACACTGAAAATACCGTCCTTGAGAGGGCCGATCAGAGCGGCAATGGTGTCATCGCCGCTGTTCAGCGTGATCGCCTTGAAATCATCGGCTTTGGCCAGAAGAGACAAATGAAAAGGCAGCTTGTTGTCGTCTTCGAGAAACGGGGACGTATTGCTGGTGGCACCCTGGCGTAAATCGTACATCGGCGCGACGGCGCGAACTGCAGCATCCAACCCATCAAGCTCATTGTCGTGCGGACAGGTCAAAATCTTCAGCTCCAGCGGTCCGGCCTTTCGCAATCTTGATAGCTTGCTTTTGTTGCTTTTTTTCCTGAGCGACGTCCAGGGTTCTTCGGCAAGGTCGACGATCGGGCACTCTTCTTCCCGCAATGTCCACGGGATGGACATGCGATCGAGCACGTCACGAATGTTCTCCATGAGGATAGCGGGCAGAAATTTGAACCGAAGTTGGGTCAGTGGCAGCCGCTCGGACAATGCCGCGAACGCATCGGCAAGAAAGGTGTCGTCACCGTCTCCTGACGAAAGCCAGCATTGGTATTCCGCTTGATGTGCGCCCGGAACGGTAACGAGACCGGATTCCACGTCATGCGCGAGAAGCAGCAAATGCGAGAGAGTACCGTTCGGCAGGCGGTCAAGGATGACGATTGGCTGATAGATATCCGAATAGTGCTGGAACCACGTTTGGACGAATTCGACGCCTTGATAGAAGGTACTCCATCCACAGCGGTCGTTGAGATTGCGCCATTCCGTAACAAATGATTCTTGACCGATCAGTGTGCGTGCTTCGCTCTGCGAAGTGAATTGCAGTGGCATATTTCCCAAGCGTTCTCAAACTATTGCTGCAGCACACTCTATACCGTGCCTGTCGCGGCAAATGTGACACCAGGTTGAATTTGGCGCAATCAAAACCAGGCTCAGACGCGCGCGGGTCAATGTTGTCGATCGAACATCACGGGATGGGATCGCATCTGCGGAACAACATGCGCATGGTGTTGCGGTTCATCGCGTCATCACGCGTTGATTGTCACGGAGTAGTTCAAAACGCCGGACGTTCGAGCATAGAACCCCAACTGTTTCCTGCGGCTTAGGCGGCGCGGATCTTGCGCAGGAAGCCCTCGACCTCGCTGTTCAGCGAATTGGACTGCTGGTTCAGCTCGCCGGCGGCGGATAGGACCTCGCCCGCCGCGCTGCCGGTTTCCTGAGCCGCCTGGGTCACTCCGGCCACGTTGGAGGACACTTCCTGGGTGCCACGGGCGGCCTCCTGGACATTGCGGCTGATCTCCCCGGTCGCCGCGCCCTGCTGCTCGACGGCGGATGAGATGGATGTCGCGATCTCGTTGATCTTGCCGATGGTCGCCGTGATGCCCTGAATGGCGCCGACCGCGCTTTCCGTCTCGGTCTGCACCGTGGTGATCTGGTTGGCGATCTCCTCGGTGGCCCGGGCGGTCTGTGTCGCCAGGTTCTTGACCTCGGAGGCGACCACGGCGAAGCCCTTGCCGGCCTCGCCGGCGCGGGCCGCCTCGATGGTGGCGTTCAGCGCCAGCAGATTGGTCTGGGAGGCGATGTCGTTGATCAGTTCGACCACGTCGCCGATCTTCTGGGCGGAGTCGTTGAGGCCCTGGATGGTGGCGTTGGTGCGTTCGGCCTCGGTGGTGGCCTCGCCGGCGATGCGGGCCGAATCGGTCACCTGGCGGCTGATCTCGGAGATCGACGAGGACAGCTCCTCGGTCGCC
>JANQFL010000118.1 GCA_028277845.1 Sneathiellales bacterium | reverse complement strand
TCCACGATAGCTGACCTCGATGGTGTCGTTGCCGTCGCCGCCGTCGATGGTGTCGTTGTCGAGGCCGCCGGTGATGACATCGTCGCCGGCCCCGCCGTTAATCGTATTGTTGCCGCTGCCACCATCGATGGTGTCGTTGCCGTCGCCGCCGTCGATGACGTCGTCACCGCTCGACGCATTGATGATGTCGTCGCCGGCTCCGCCGTCGATGACATCGTTGCCGCCTCCCGTATTGATGGTGTCGTTGCCGCCGAGACCAGCGACATAAGACGTGCTTCCTACGGCGGTTACCAAGTCTACTTGATCACCGAATACGCGCACATCTTCGATATTGCGTGTCACAAGCTCGTAGGCTGCGGTTCCCTGCAAGAGCGAGGAACTCCAGCCCTTATCGTTCATAGTTTCATTGAGTGTCTTTATCAGCTCAAATGTGTTGGCAACGAACTCAGGAGTTTTCCAGTCAAAATTGGCCGAGACAAATTGTATCAACGGGGTAAAGTCGTAGGTGCTTTCTCCTGTAGATAAGTCGAAATCCCTTTCGATTTTCGAGAGGTAGGGCTGAAGATGCGAACCAGCCAACAGCGCGTAATAGTTGAGCTCTTTGATACCTGTGAATGACTCTATCAACAATGTTGCCGCATTATCGTTGGGATTCGATCCGCCTATCCCGACAAAGTCAGTGGCGAACCATTTCTCCAGGAACGCTACTACTCTCGCATCGATGTGTGGACCACGTGAGTCGACCGAAATCTCGTTCACGCCCGCCCATTCGAACAAAAGATCATCGAAATCTTCCAATCTCGAATACGGATCGACGTTAGCGACAAAAGACTGAACGGCTGTAACTAGCGCTCCACTGGGGTCTCGTGCCATGGCTTGATGCAAACTGTAAAGATTTCCCTGCCCCATCAATGTCGGCAGCGAAGCGATGCTTTCAGGCACGTCGATGTGTTCGTAACGGGTATAGCTTGAGACAGTATCAAACAGGTAATCATTCAGTCCAAATGAGGTCCCATCCGTTTTCGTGAAGGAGCCTATTTGGGTCAGCGTATTGCCGTTTTCTAGAACCTGATTCGTTGCCTGGTAGGTTAAATCGAATGAGGCAATGTCGAACGTTGAAAGTGAATGAAGTTCGTTGGGATCACTGATACCGTCGCTGTCTGTATCGACCCAAACCTGTAGATTGTTCCATGCGGCGTCGGCAGATGTAATTTTTCCATCCCCGTTATCATCCAGGTCCGCTAGTGCCTGGAATCCACCAGTTGCTTTAGAACCATCGCTAAGTACCGTATTGTCGCCGAAAAGTTCCGTACCATTTGTAATTTTTCCGTCGCCGTTACGATCGTAAACGAGTAAACCGTCGTCAGCGCCAACCCACCCCGTTTGTTCAGCGAAACCGTCAGCTTCATGATCGAAGAATGCACCATTCTCGACACCCACTGTTTCAACTCCGTCACCGTCCAGGTCGAGAACCAATGGGCTTGGAGGCGTGGGGGAAACGGACGAGGCTTGCTTGAACTTGATCTCAAACTCGTCTGGGTCGCATCCTAAATCGGAACGGCATTTACCGAGTGTTGTAAAGACTGCCCCTTTTGCCAATTTTCGGAGGACGGAATCGCTCAGAGCCTGCGAACTCTTCACCATGTCCGGCACCCTGATTTCGAGAATTTCTTTGATCTCGCCTACTGCTGTATCAACAGCTAGATCGGTTGCCAAATCAAGAAGAGGTTTTACCTCAAGGGTTGCTATGTCCTTTGCAAAGGCTACCAGTTCGATAAACATGTTAGCCATGTCCGAACCAACATTTAGCACATCGAACGTGTTCAGTACCCTTACAAGAACTTCTAGCTCGCGATGTAACTGTTCTTGTACTTGGTTATTTGAGAACGGATTTGTCGTCTGAGTGTTGATGGCGTTTTTGATAACTTCCGCCATATCTTTGGATGTGATTCCAGAATCTTCAGTAGCGACAAAACTCCTAATAATACGGAGAACTTCGGCAGACCTCGCTGCTTGATTATCACCGTAAAACTCTTCAGTGAAAGCAACCGCAATTTCGCTTTCAATTTGACCCATCCAAAATGCAAGTTTAGCGGCATCACTTTCGGCCATGTGTCGTCTCCCGAGTTGGATTGTTCTCGTCTAGTTGAAGATTTACTTTTGATGCAAAAGCTAGGGCGACATGATCTTGCCGACCCAGTAGTCCTGTTTGCCCAGTGTCCGGGTGTCCTTCGAGCCAGCCAGATAGAATGCTCCTTGGCCGTCTACATTCGAAAATATAAGGTATGCCGTGTCGATCTCTGTCAGCACTGTCGATTTGATTTGTTGTCCTGAGAGACTACTTTCAGTGATACCGATGTTCCGCATTTTCGGGCCAATTCGTATAACTTGCCCATATTCGGATTCCCTGTTTAAGGGAGTTTTCAACAGTCCAACCATTATGAGTTTGTCAGCAGTAGCCAATAATTTCGGCCAACCGGAGGCGTAACCGCGGATCGCCGATTGGAATGGTAAATCCCACTCGATCTCGCCCTCGGTAGTGATCTTTGCGATCCTCCGGTCACCTCTAATAACTGTGTCGGAGTATTTTGTGTGACCAGGGTTCCGCACCGCGACAATACTTGGTGGACCAACAGGATTTTCGAGCAGTTCGAGTGCAGAGAAGCCCCACCCGTCTAGTCGTAATCGCCATTTCGGTTTACTACTGTCATGGTCGATCCTTTCGAGAATCAAAGAATCTCTTACATCTCGGCGGAAGGGCGGGAGCCCTAGCATTTTTCTTTCTCTGAATGGAATGTGTTTTCTTCTTGCGGCAATGAATTCCCTATCATTTATCGGTAGGGCAAACGCAATTCTGGAGTACGGTATCGTAGATATTTCGTGCTTCTGTGTCGTACCGGTGACTGAACTTCCAAAAGTCGATACGAAATACTTGTCGCTTGTTTCCCAGGTGTTCGCATTCCAGATGATCGAAAACTTCGCTCCATCTGATGAGATGAGTCTGCTGGTCCAGGAAAGTGGTGGAGTCGCTACTTTATCTTGCCAACGGATGTTTCCGTTTATGTCGACTAGTGACACATAGTGGAGTTTTTGAGCAACTTTGAGCCAGTCAGAATAAACAATCTTTTTGTCTTTACCGGCCAATCGTTTGCTCGGGTGTCGAAGTACCTCGACGATGGCGATCAAGTCGTTATTTACGCGAACGGCCTCGCGCTTCAAATTGTCCACTTGACCAGTTTTCTTCTTGAGGACAGTTCGTTTCCAAACGGTGCCGCCTGTGTCGTCAAGTTTTTGGAATGCGATGTACCTGATGCCATTTCGAATTCCCTGTAGTACCACCAACAGGGTGTCGTCCTTATTCGGGAATAGGGCCAAAGGGTATTCGCCATTACTCGAGGAAAATGTGCGCAGCCAGGCAAATTTGTGCTGTTCCGCAGAAGAGGAGACGATTAGAGCGATAACGCCGAACCACGCAAGGACGGTGACCCGAGTCAGACGTCTTAGGCGCTTGATCAGACTTTGACTCTTTATCTCATTTCGTATCAATTCGTCATACCTCGCCTACGCTCATCGCCATCACTATAGGTCCCAGAAAGTGAAGTCATGGGAGTAAAAACACGTGACTAACGCTTGCAGGGCGATGTGATATATCAACTATTTGGTTTTCTACCCAGGGAAGGACAAATTTGCAACTGATTCGCAATTGCAATTCTGTGACATAACATCGCACTTGATGGAGCAGGGTACATTACAGATTTGTAGCCGTTTCCGTTCTGCATTCATCTATTTGGACTGTTAGATTGGAGGCGTACTCCGTTGCCGATCTCGGTTCGCACCCCCCTCCCACCACCCGCATTACGCGTCTCCACACCGCCTTCCACCCCATTGCGTAGGCGCGTCAAGCGCGCTTCAATAGGGGGAGGGGATCCGTCAACGGAAGGAGGCTGCCATGCCGAACCCGAGCCGTTGGATCAGCCGGACAGGGCCCATGCTGCTGGCCGGCTTTGTCATCGCCGCCCTGACGCCAGATCGTGCCGACGCCAACAACGAACGCGTGCCGATCCACTCCTACCGCGACGTGGAGGCGCTGTTCGACAAGCTGGGCTACACGCCGGAGAAATGGCAGGCCGGGGTGCGCGAGGTGCCGCGCCTCTTTGTCACCCATATGCCCGAACGCTGGCGCGAGAAAAACGCCGAGGATGTGACGGTGCTGGGCAGGGAGCGGCTGTTCTTCCGCCTCATGGCACCGCTGGTGCTGCGGGCCAACGAGCTGATCGCCGCCGACCGGCAACGGGCCGCCGAACTGAAGGAGGCCGCCTTCTCGCGCGAGCCGGTGCCGCCCGCGGACGCCGCATGGCTCAAGCAGACGGCCGCCCGTTACGGCATCCTGTCGGCGCCCGGCGAAAAGCTGACCGGCAACAAGCTGGACAACCTGCTGATGCGCATCGATACGGTGCCGCCGTCCCTGGCGCTGGCCCAGGCCGCCGAGGAAAGCGGCTGGGGCACGGCGCGGTTCGCCGATCTCGGCAACGCCCTGTTCGGGCAATGGACATGGCGTGACGGCAAGGGGGGCGAAAAAGACACTGAACCCAAGGCGCGGCGGGCCGGACGCGGCGACCATCGCATCGCCGAATTCGAGACGCCCCTCGACTCCGTCATGGACTATATGCAGACCCTGAACACCCACCCGGCCTATGCCGACCTGCGGGCCAAGCGGGCCGAACTGCGCGACGGCGGCCAGTTGGTCAGCGGCTGGGCCCTGGCCGACACCCTGGCCACCCACTCCGAACGGGGCCGCCAATACGTCAGGTCGCTGCACACCATCATGCGGGTCAACAAGCTCGACGTCGCCGATGTGGCCTACCTGGCGGACGGCGCCCCGGTCTACCTGATCCCCGAAGGGGCCGGCGCGGAGTAGGGCGCCGGACGGCCGGATCATCCGGCCTGCGCATCGCGCGGGCGTCTTCGGCGGCGGAACCGTACGCCGCGTGACCCGCGTCCGCCGCCGTCCGGATGAGCGGCCATAACGATGAACGAAATGGGCCGGCGTCTCCTGATCCAGGTCAAAGCCGCCGGTGCCGCCGCGCGCCTACCATGTCCCCGTCATCCGCCGTCAACCCGTATCGAGGCGCCATGCCCGTTGCCTTGCCGGATACGCTGCAGTCGCTGGTGCCCTTCGCCGTGGCCCTGGCCATCGGGCTGCTGATCGGGCTGGAGCGCGGCTGGGTCACGCGGACGCGGGAGGAGGGGACGCGGGTCGCCGGCATCCGCACCTTCGGCGTCATCGGTCTGCTCGGCGCCGTGACGGCGGCGCTGGCGCAGGCGTTCGGAGTGGTGCTGGCGGCTGCCCTGGCGGCGGGCTTCGCCGTGGTCGTCGTCCTGGCCTACTGGCGGCGGATCCGCGCCACCGGCGATTTCGGCATCACCACCATGACGGCGGCGTTTCTCGTCTTCGCCCTGGGCGCCCTCGCCGGCGTGGGGCAGTTGCTCATCGCGTCGGCCTCGGCCGTGGTCATCGCCCTGCTGCTCGGCATGAAGCCGGAACTGCATGGCCTGCTGAAACGAATCGACCGGGCCGAACTGATCGCCACGCTCCGCCTGCTGCTGATTTCCGTGGTCCTGCTGCCGATCCTGCCCGACCGGGGTTACGGCCCGTGGCAGGCGCTCAATCCCTACAAGATCTGGTGGATGGTGGTGCTGATCGCCGGGGTCAGCTATGTCGGTTACATCGCCATCAAGTGGGCCGGGCGGACACGCGGCGTGATGGTCACCGGCCTGTGCGGCGGCCTGGTGTCGTCGACCGCGGTGACCGTCGCCCTGGCCAGGCGGGCGCGGGGGCGGCCGGACGAGCGGGACCTGTGCGCCGCCGGCATCACGGCCGCGTCGTCCATCATGTTCCCGCGCATGGCCCTGGTGCTGGCGGTGGTGGCGCCGGGCATGGCGCTGGGCCTCTCCGCGCCGCTGCTGGCCGCCGGCGCGGTCGGGTTGCTGGCGGCCGGGCTGCTGGTGCGGCGCGGGCACGCGATGGCCACAAGGCAAAACGACGCGCAAGCGGACGGGGCGGCGGGTGCCAACACTGGGGCCGCCGATCCCCGGAACCCCCTCGACCTGGCCACGGCGCTGCAGTTCGGCGCCCTGCTGGCGGCCATCTTCCTGCTCGCCAGGGCGGCCCGGGCCTGGCTCGGCGACGCCGGCCTGCTGGCTCTCGCCGTGGTGTCCGGCCTGGGCGACGTGGACGCCATCGTGCTGTCGTTCTCGGCCATGGCCGTGCAGGGCGGCATCCCGGCCGCCCTGGCCGCCGCCGGCATTCTGCTGGCGGCGCTGGCCAACACCGTGGTCAAGACCGGTCTGGCGTTCGTCATCGGCGGACCGGGCCTGGGCCTGCGGACCGGCCTGGCGTTGGCCTGCGCCCTGGCCGCCGGCGGCGCCACCCTGCTGGTGCTGCCGCCGGGGTGAGGAATCGTGTTGCGCCGGGTTACGCCTTGCGCCGCAGCCCCGCCAGGCCGATCAGGCCGACGGCGAACAGGCCGAGGGCGCCGGGCGCCGGCACCTGGGTCGCGGCGACGCGGGCGTTGGCCACCACGTAGCCCAGATCGCCCGAGACGTAGTTGGACAGGGTATCGCCGAACACCCAGTTGACGCCGTAGGCGACGTTGGTGCCCAGTTCGCGCGGCGCGCCGCTACCCAGGCCGGCCCAGCCGGCCGTCAGTTCGGCCACCGTCGGCGCCTGGATCATGAACCCGGCCAGGTCGGCGAAGGTCAGGCCGACGCCGGCGTTGGGCAGCCACGACATATCGGCGTTCTCGTAGATCTTGGCCACCTTGTCGGCCAGGTCGGCGTAGCTCAGGTCGTAGCCGCCCGAGTAGAGCGGCTGGAAGGCGGCGTCGGACGGCTCGTTGGCCACTACCGCGTAGTTGCCGAGGCCGTCGGTGATCCACAGGTTGATGTACGGCGCCACGTACGGCCCCGAACCGGCGGCGAACCGGGTGCGGTCGTCGAGCCGGTCGATGTGCAGGCTGGCGATCGACCCGATGGTGCTGCCGTTGATGTCGTTGGAGCCGAGCGCCGCCTTCTGGCCGCCGGCGCTGATGACGAACTCGGTGGACGGCGCCGGGAAGCCGCCCGGGTTGTGGTTGACGGTCGGCGTCGACCGGATGACGTAGTCGACGAAGCCGGCCCGGGCGGGCGCGGCGCCGACGACGGACACGGCCAGTACCGCGGCGGCCGCCACGGCGGCGCCGGTCCAGGATCCCAATCTCATGAATTCCCCCTCTGAGTGTTTTTGATTTGCCGGGTTGCAGAACTCGATGATCGATGCAAGTCCCGTGCCCGGTAGAATAGTGGCGTAAAATCAAGGGTTTACGGATTCGGCAGGGAGGGGAGCCCGTATAAGTGTCAAGTATGCCGACATACTATCCCCATGCGCGTGTGTCACGATATGAACCGGGCCGGCGTTATCCCAATTCCTTCAAGGGGATGGCGGCGTTTCCTCGGATTGTCCGGTTGTAAAGAATTCCGGCACTCAACCGGATCGGTGCATGGTCGTGTTAAAAATATTTGACTCCATGTCGTGTAAGTCATACATAACGTCAAACAAACAAGACACATCACCGCCGCAGACATTGAGGTTTTATAAATGTCCTACCAGGAAAAGCGCGTCTCCATCTCCCTGCTCGGCATGCTCGCCGTGTTCGCCGTCTATGCCGTCTGCATGGCCGGCTATTACCAGGACGGCCGCCTGGCCGGACCCGATGCCGGCGCGCTGATCGGCCGCAGCGTGTTCATCCTGATGGGCGCCGGCATCGCCGCCGTCATCGTGCTGCAGATCGTCTTCGCCATCGTCAACGCCATGGTCACCCGGGAAGAGGAAAAACCGGTCAGCGACGAACGCGACAGGCTCATCGACCTCAAGGCCATGCAGGTGGGTTACATGGTGTTTTCGCTCGGCTTCGTCGCCGCCATGGGGCTGCTGGCGCTCGGCATGGCGGCGCTGCAGACGGCATTGCTGATCATCGTCGGCGCCATGTTCTTCGCCAGCGTCATCGGCGACGTGGTCAAGCTGATGCTCTACCGGTACGGGGTCTGACCGTGGGGCGCATGGGCCGGAGCCGCATCCGCAACAACATCCGCCGTCTGCGCTTCGAGCACGACGAGATGACCCAGAAGCAGTTGGCGGAAGCCGTCGGCGTCACCCGCCAGACCATCGTCGCCATCGAAAAGGCCAAATACTCGCCCTCCCTCGAACTGGCCTTCCTCATCGCGCACGCCTTCGGACGCCCGCTGCACGAGGTGTTCTCCTACGAGGCGGAGGACGCGGCGGACTAAGGAACGATTTCCGGCAGCGGACCGTCGTCGGCGAGGGCCAGCACGGTTCCGATGAAGCCTTGCGGGTCGGGATGGCCGCCGTGCGCGAGCAGCATGGCGGCCTTGTCCGTCATGGCGGCGTGGTCGAGCGGCGCGTCCGGGTCGCCGAGGCAGTGCTGCCGCGTCGCGGCGATTTCGGCGCCGTCGGAGAGCGCCACCGTCACGGCGCTACCCCAGGCCCGCGGATACGGGTCGCTGTAGGCCGGCGTCACCACGATCTCGGTCGCGTCCCGCAACTGGCCGAGCACGGTGCGGCTGTCGGTGTCGAACGAGCCGAAGGCCAGGCCGCCGTCGCGCAACGCCGCGGCGACGCAATGCTGCAGCGAGAACTTGGCGGCGTATTCCGAGTGCGGATCGGGCCGGTCGCAGACATCGAAGGCGGCCTGGTAGGTTTCGATACGGATGCCGGTGACCGCGCGGTTGCCCACCTGTTCACTCAACTCGATAGCGGCATCGACGGCGGGGTGGGTGTGACGGCACGACGGCCACGGTTTGATGGAGGTCTGGCGCAGTTGCCAAAGATCGTTCGCGCCGCGCAACACCGCACCGGGGACGGCGTCGGGGCAGGCGGCGGCGAAGAAACCCTTGTCGCCTTCGAGAATTTTCGGCGGGCCGGTAAACCCGAGGCGGGCCAGTTCGGCGGCGTGCAGTCCCGCCTGGGCGGCGTGGCCGGCGTGCAACTGCTTCGACATGGCGCCGGTTTCGAGGAACTGCCACAGGCCGCTCGACTGGGTGCCGGCGTTGCCCAGCGCGTGCACGGTTTCCGCCGCGTCGAGGCCGAGCAAGTCGGCGACGGCGAAGGCCGACCCGTAGGGCCCGCAGGTCGCCGTGTTGTGCCAGATCTTGTAATGCTGCGCGCCCACGGCCATGCCGACCCGGCACGTGGCCTCGAACCCCCGCAGCACGGCGCGCAGGAAGTCGCGGCCGCCGGTGCCGCGCCGTTTGGCCACCGCGTATGCCGCCGGCACCACCACGCAGCCCGGGTGCACGACCGATTCCTTGTGCAGATCGTCGACCTCGAGGATATGGGTCAGGCCGCCGAGCACGAACGACAGCGCCATGGGCGAAGGCGGCTGTTCGGCCCACCATTGCGTCAGAATGCGCCCCGGTTCGCTGTTGCGCCCGGCGATGGCGTTGGCCAGGGCGTCCAGGGTGAACAGCGCCGCCTGGTCCAGGTCGTCGCCGTCGATGGCTTTGGCGTTGATCAGGGTGACGAGGGATTCGGTCAGGGACACGGGCGGCCTCAGCAGGAGAAATGTGGACAGTCGACCCCATTATGGGCGTGTTGCATCCCCTTGGCCATCACGCTATGGAGACGGCCATGACGTTCGTGCTGTCCAAGGTTTTGTGGTTCATCGTCAATCCCGGCAACGCGCTGCTGTTGAGCTTGCTGCTCGGCCTGGCGCTGCTGATGGCGGGCTGGCGGCGCTCGGGGCGCTTCTTTACCGGCGTGGCCGTGCTCGGTTTCGTTTTGGTGACCGTACTGCCGGTCGGAAAACTGATGCAGGTGCTGGAAGACCGCTTTCCGCCGGTGGCCGAATTGCCCGGACATATCGATGGCATCGTCGTACTGGGTGGCAGCGTCAGCCTTGAAGTGTCGGAGAAACGGGGTCAGGTGGCGTTCGGCGGCTACGCCGAACGGCTGACCACGTTCGTGACCCTGGCGCGGCGCTACCCGGACGCCAAGCTGGTGTTTACCGGCGGGTCGGGGGCCTTGACCCTGACCGACGTTCGCGAGGCCGACGTGGCCAAGCAATTGATGGCCGAACTCGGCCTGGATGTCGGCCGTGTGGTGTTCGAGCGCAACGCGCGCAATACCCATGACAACGCCGTATTCGCCAAACGGGCCGCCGACCCGCAACCGAACGAGACCTGGCTGCTGATCACGTCCGCATTTCATATGCCCCGCGCCGTGGGCTGTTTCCGCCAGGCCGGCTGGGACATCGTGCCTTACCCGGTGGATTTCACCACCTCGGGAAAGAAGGGTTTCTCGCTGGGCTTTCATCTCTCCGGCGGCCTCAATGCCCTGGGCGATGCCCTGCATGAATATATCGGACTGGCGGCCTACTACTTGATGGACCGGACCGACACGTTGTTCCCGGGTCCGCGTGCTTGAGCGAAGCGCGTTGCGCCGCCTGTCCGCATATGGCAAGAAGGGCGCCATATTGAGCCAAATGATTTGTATGCAAGGGTTCGTTTTATGATTGATCGCCTGCGCTTGCTGATTCCCATGATGGTGGGCCTGGTGATGGCGGCGACGGCCGGGGCACAGGCCCAGACGCCGGCCGGTACGTCCGCGGAATCATTCGAGGAATGGCTGGCCGGTCTGCGGGCCGAGGCCATCCAACTCGGTATTCGGGTCGCGACAGTCGACCGGGCGCTCGCCGGCGCCACGCTGATCGAGCGGGCCATCAAACAGGACCGCAGCCAGCCCGAATTCACCCAAACCTTTGCCAAGTACTTCTACTCCCGGGTGTCACAGAAGCGGATAGAGCGGGGCCGCGCGTTGCTGCAAAAACATGCCGGTCTGCTGGGCAAGGTGCATGCCCGGTACGGCGTGCAACCCCGGTTTCTTGTCGCCTTCTGGGGACTCGAAACCAATTTCGGCGACTATTTCGGCAAGTACCCGCTGGTCAGTTCACTCGCAACCCTGTCCTATGAAGGCCGACGCGGACCGTTTTTCCGGGCGCAGCTATTGGCATTGCTGCAGATCATCGATCAGGGCGATATCGGACCCGACGTGGCGGGATCGTGGGCCGGCGCCATGGGGCACTTGCAGTTCATGCCGATCACATACCGCGAGTACGCCATCGACATGGATGGCGACAACAAGCGCGATTTGTGGAACAGCCTGCCCGATGTGTTCGGATCGGCCTCCAACTATCTCTCGGGCGTCGGCTGGGACGGCTCAAAGACCTGGGGACGTGAGGTCAAATTGCCGGCCGGATTCGATTTCGAACTGGCCCGGCTCAATGTGAGGAAATCCCTGGCCGAATGGCAGACGCTCGGCGTGCGCCGGGCCGATGGCCGCGATCTGCCCAAGGTGGATATCGAGGGTGCGATCGTGCTGCCCGGCGGCCACACCGGACCGGCCTTCGTGGTCTACAGGAATTTCCGCAAGATCATGGTGTGGAACGGCTCAATCTTCTATGCCTTGTCCGTGGGCCACCTGGCGGACCGCATCGCCGGCCGGGGCGGGTTGCTGGTCAAGCCGTCGCGCACCGAGAAGCCGCTGTTGCGCACCGAGGTGATGGAAATCCAGACGTTGCTGGCGGCGAAGGGGCATGACGGTGGTGCCGCCGACGGCATCGTCGGGGCCAAGACACGGGCGGCCGTCCGCGCTTATCAGAAGACGGCCGGCATGGTGCCGGACGGGTATCCCACGGCGCAATTGCTGGACCGGCTGCGCGCCGGCAACTAGACCGGAACCCGGATCAACCGGGCGGCACAACGGCATACGGGGAGGTGGTTGCAACGCGGGAGATACCGGCGTTTTCGCGCGTCTATTAGGTATTTCCTCATATTGCGCCACCATACTGGGCGCGTTAGGTTACCATATCTATGACTATTTGCGTCAGGACGCACAAAATGATGGACCGACAGCCGGCAGTTAAACTGTTCGCCGCTTGTTGCACCCTGCTTTTTCTTTCCGCCTGTGCCGAAACCCAACTGGTGGTTCACGCCGCCAAATCCGTCGTCAACGGCACATCGTCTTCCCCCTCCAGAAGCCCGGGCCAATCCCAACCCCAGGCGCAGCCGCGTCGAGGCGGCGGCGTGTACAAGGTCGGCAAACCCTATCAGGTAGCCGGTGTCTGGTATTACCCCAAGGAAGACCCACACTACGACGAGAAGGGCATCGCGTCCTGGTATGGCAAGAAGTTCCACGGCCGCAACACCGCTAACGGTGAAATTTACGACATGAATGCCCTAACGGCGGCGCACAAGACGCTGCCGATGCCGACCATGGTTCGGGTGACCAATCTGGAGAACGGCCGCTCTGTGGTGCTCCGAGTCAACGACCGCGGGCCGTTCGTGCACGGCCGCATCATCGATGTATCGCGCCGCGCCGCCCAACTGCTGGGCTTCATGCGCAACGGCACGGCCCGTGTACGGGTGGAAGCGCTGGCCGGAAAGTCCGATCAGTTCGTCTCGCGCAAGCCGGTCACCACCGATGAAGAACGACGTGCCGTCGCCGCCGCGCCGCAGAGCGGCGTCAGTGCTCAGGCACTGCCGCCGCCGCCGGGTATGGCGCAAGCACCGCAAACCGTCCAGGTGGCCGGGCCGTCCACCGCAGCGCCATCCGCGCGGGTCGCCAATGCGGCTCCCGCCGCGCGTGACGGTATCTCGCAGCAGGCGGTGCGGCCATCGGTGCTGTTCGTTCAGGCCGGTGCCTTTATCGACATCAACAAGGCGCGCGTCCTGAGAGCGAAGATGGATTCCATCGGCGACGCCCGCATTGTGCCGGTCTTTCGCGATGGCGTGCAATTCTACCGGGTCCGTGTCGGTCCGCTGCGGAATGTGGAGGAAGCCGACCACACCCTGAACAAAGTGATCCGCGCAGGCCAATCGCAAGCCCGCATCGTGGTGGTCGATTGACCCGGTTCGCCACCCGCTTCATAGTACCGGCGTTTTGACGACTGATATCGCCGAATTCATTGCACGGAAAACGACTGGAATGATGACAGCCAATCGATTCACGGCCATGGCCGCGGTGGCGCTTGTGCTGACCGGCCTGTCGGGCTGGACCCAAACCGCACCGGCCCAGAGCATCGAGACACCGGCCAAACAAGCCATTTTGATCGATGATCGGACCGGCGCGATTCTTCTGACCAAAAACGCCTACGATCCCATGCCGCCGTCGTCCATGAGCAAACTGATGACGCTCTATATGGTGTTCGAGCAGCTCGCCGCCGGCGGCCTCAAACTCGACGACGAGTTCAGTGTCTCGAAGAAGGCCTGGCGGATGGGCGGCTCGAAAATGTTCGTCCGCGTCAACACTCAGGTCAGTATCGAGGATCTGTTACGCGGCGTCATCGTGCAGTCGGGCAACGACGCCTGTATCGTGCTGGCCGAGGGACTGGCTGGCAGCGAAGACGCCTTCGTCGCTGAAATGAATCGTAAGGCCGAAGAGATCGGCCTGAAGAACAGCCGCTTCGTCAACGCGACCGGCTGGCCCGCCGATGGCCATGAAATGTCGCCCGAGGATCTGGCCAAGCTGTCCCAGCTGTTGATCCACAAGTTTCCGCAGTACTACCACTACTTCAAGGAAAAGAATTTCAAGTACAACAAGATCCAGCAGGGCAACCGCAATCCGCTGCTGTATAAGAACATGGGGTCTGACGGCCTCAAGACAGGCCATACCGAGGCCGCCGGATATGGCCTGACGGCCTCCGCGGTACGCGGCGAGCGGCGCCTGATTCTTGTGGTCAACGGGTTGAAGAGCGTCAGCCAGCGGGCGCGGGAATCCGAACGCCTGCTGAAATGGGGATTCCGCGAGTTCAACAACTACGCCATGTTCAAGAGTGGCGAGACCGTCTCGGAGGCCGAGGTCTGGCTGGGCGAGGCGGGCACCGTACCGTTGATAGCCGACGGCGACGTCACCGTTACCCTGCCGCGCAAGCACCGCGCCAACATGAAAGTCGCCGTGGTCTATGACGGTCCCATTCCGGCGCCTATTGCGCAGGGCGATCGCATCGCCAAACTGACCATTTCGACGCCCGGATCCGATCCCACCGAGATTCCGCTGTATGCCGGCGAGTCCGTGGGTCAGCTTGGCTTCATGGGCCGGGTGTTCGCGGCGCTCGGTCATCTTGTATGGGGTGCGACGCAACAGTAATTCGCGAAGCGGCGTAACGGACGGAACCGAGTGGCCAAAAGCAAATTCATAACCCTGGAGGGCGGTGAAGGCAGTGGCAAGTCGACCCAGGTCGGCTTGTTGGCCGACAAGCTCGCCGCCGCCGGCCTGGAGGTGGTGAGGACCCGCGAGCCTGGCGGATCCGATGGCGCCGAATTGATCCGCGGCTTACTGGTCTCGGGCCCGACCGGACGCTGGGATCCGGTGACCGAGGCGTTGCTGCACTATGCCGCCCGGCGCGAGCATTTGACGCGGACCGTCTGGCCGGCGCTCGACCGCGGTGCCTGGGTGGTCAGCGACCGCTTCGCCGACAGTACGGAGGCTTATCAAGGCGCCGGTCTCGGCGTCGACAAGGCGGTGCTGACGGCGCTGTACCAACAGGTCGTCGGAGCCTTCAAGCCCGACCTGACGCTGATCCTCGACATCCCCGTCGAGGTCGGCCTGGACCGGGCCAACGCCCGTATGGCCGGCGATGGTGACGAAGGTGGTACCGCCGAGGACCGCTACGAACGCATGGACCTGGATTTTCATGATAAGTTGCGGCTTGGTTTTCTCGACATCGCCGCCCGCGAGCCGGAACGCTGCGCCATCGTCAACGCGGATGCCAGTATCGACGCCGTGCACAACGCCATCTGGATGACCGTTGCCAGCCGTTTCGGCCTGGACGTGAGGTAATTCCGGTGGCGGCGGACGACGACGAAGACGGCATCCCGAAATCGCGCGAGACGGCGGACCTGATTGGCCACGAAGCCGCCGAAGACACGCTCTTGCACGCATGGCAATCTGGCCGCATTTCACATGCCTGGCTGCTCACCGGCCCCAAGGGCATCGGCAAGGCGACGCTGGCGTTCCGTTTCGCACGTTTCGTGCTGTCGCCGGATCAGGAGGGCGGCCTGTTCGGCGATGCGCCCGACAGCCTTTTCATTGACCCCGAAAGCCAGGTCTTCAGCCAGGTTGCCGCTGGTAGCCACCCCAACATGCTGACCATCGAACGCAGCTGGGACGACAAGGCCAAGCGGTTGCGCAAGGAAATCACTGTCGGCGATACAGTGCCGCTACGGACCTTCACCGGCAACACGGCCGCGGAGGAGGGCTGGCGTGTGGTGGTTATCGACGCCGTGGACGAGATGAACCGCAATGCCGCGAACGCCATCCTCAAGGTGCTGGAGGAGCCGCCGAAACAGGTGCTGTTCCTGCTGGTGGCCCATGCGCCGGGCCGCTTGCTGCCGACCATCCGCTCACGCTGCCGCACCTTGCGCCTCAACCCGCTGGCTCTCAGTATCGTCGAGACGCTGCTAGAGCGGCACTTGCCGGACGTGGACCATGAGACCCGCGCGCTGGCGGCCCGGCTGGGTGAGGGCAGTCTGGGCCGCGCCATGCATATCGCCGAACAGGGCGGCCTTGACGGATTCCGTAAGTTTATTGCTCTGGCTGCCGGCGGCGGCAACAACCGCATCGGCTTGCATGAACTGGGCGATACCTTCGCGCCCGCCCACGCCGAACCGGCTTACCGCAACTTCGTCGAGCTGCTGCAGTGGTGGATGGCCCGCGTGATCCGGGCACAGGCGACGGGGCAGAGCGCGGATGGCGATGTGGTGCCCGGCGAGGGCCGAGCCATCGCCAATGTCACGCATGGCCGCACCCTTGAACAAACCCTCGAGCTGTGGGAAAAGATGGCCCGCCTGTTCGAACGGGCGGACAGCGTCAACCTCGGCCGTAAGCAGGTGCTGCTGAACGCCCTGACCGCATTGGTTCCGCGGGAACACGGCTAGATCAACGCGCCGAATTGTTCGCGGCATTTGTCGTTACGTGAAAGTGCTTTAATATCAGTGCTTTCGGGAGAAAAGTTATGTCTGACCGTGAGGCTTATTACATCACGACACCGATCTATTATGTGAACGATATCCCGCATATCGGGCACGCCTACACGACCCTGGCCTGCGACGTGCTGGCCCGGTTCATGCGGCTGGACGGACGTAACGTGATGTTTCTCACCGGCACCGACGAGCACGGCCAGAAGGTGGAAAAATCCGCCAACGCCGTCGGCAAGGACCCGTTGGCGTTCTGCGATGAGGTTTCGCAGCGTTTCCGCGACCTGGCCGGGGTGATGAACTATTCCAACGACGACTTCATCCGCACCACGGAGCCACGCCACCGGCTGTCGTCCCAAGCCATCTGGCAAAAGCTGGTCGACGCCGGCGACGTCTATCTCGACAAATACGCCGGCTGGTATTCGGTGCGCGACGAGGCGTTCTTCGACGAGGGCGAGTTGAGCAAGGCGCCGGACGGGTCGTTCCTGGCACCCAGCGGTGCGCCGGTGGAGTGGGTCGAAGAGCCGAGTTACTTCTTCAAGCTGTCGGCCTGGCAGGATCGGTTGCTGGATTTCTACGACGCCAACCCCGAGTTCATCCTGCCGCTGACCCGGCGCAACGAGGTGGTCAGTTTCGTCAAGGGCGGCCTGCGCGACCTGTCCATTTCGCGCACCAGCTTCAAATGGGGCGTGCCGGTACCGGGCGACGAAGATCACATCATGTATGTGTGGCTCGACGCCTTGACCAACTACATCACCGCCGTCGGCTATCCCGACGAAAGGAGCGACAGCTTCTCCACCTACTGGCCGGCCGATCTGCACATGGTCGGCAAGGACATCCTGCGTTTCCACGCGGTCTACTGGCCGGCGTTCCTGATGTCCGCCGGCATCGCGCCGCCCAAGCGGGTGTTCGCCCACGGCTGGTGGACCAACGAGGGCGAGAAGATTTCCAAGTCGCTTGGCAACGTCATCGACCCGGTCCATCTGGTGGAGACCTACGGTCTCGACCAGACCCGTTATTTTCTGATGCGCGAAGTGCCGTTCGGCAATGACGGCGATTTTTCCCGCGCCGCCATGGCCCACCGGATCAACGGCGACCTGGCCAACGATCTCGGCAATCTGGTGCAACGGGTGCTGAGCATGATCCACAAGAACTGCGACGCCGCGGTACCTCACGCCGGCCCGTTCGAGACCGCCGATACGACGCTGCTGCAGGCGGCCTTCGACATGCTGCCCGCCGTGCGTGACGAACTGGAAGTGCAGGCGATCCACAAGGGGCTCGCCGTGATCTGGGACGTGGTCGGACAGGCCAACCGTTATGTGGACGACATGGCGCCGTGGGCTCTCCGCAAGACGGACCCCGACCGCATGGCCACGGTGCTCTATGTGTTGGCCGAGACCATCCGCCACCTGGCGGTGATGATCCAGCCGGTGATGCCCGATTCTGCCGGTAGGATCCTCGACCAGTTGTCCCTCGGCGCGGATGCCCGCGGCTTCGGCACGCTGGGCGAGGGCGGAGCGCCGCTGATTGCCGGTACGGCACTGCCTAAGCCGCACGGCGTGTTCCCGCGCTTCAGTGACGAAGACGCCTGAAGCGACCGCCGGATCGAAGTGAAGGGTGCGTAGAGTGAACCGATGCTGATCGATAGTCATTGTCATCTGGATTTCCCCGGTCTGATCGACGACTTGCCGGGAGTGTTGTCGCGCGCGGAAGAGGCGGGCGTCTCCGGCATGGTCACCATCTCGACCAAGATCAGTACGTTTCCGAAGGTGCTGGGCGTCGCCAGGACGGCGGACAATCTATGGTGCACGGTCGGCATCCACCCACACGAAGCGGCGGCCGAGGACGATGTCAGCGCCAATACCCTGTGTGACCTGGCGGCCGACGAAAAAGTGGTGGGTATCGGCGAGACCGGGCTCGACTATTTTTACGAGCACAGTCCGCGCGACGACCAGCAGCGCCAGTTTCGCAGCCACATCGCGGCGGCGCGGCTCTCGGGCCTGCCGCTCATCGTGCACACCCGCGATGCGGACGACGACACCATGGATATCCTGGCCGAGGAAATGCACGAGGGTGCCTTCACGGGTCTGATCCATTGCTTCAGCTCGAGTCGTGATTTGGCCATGCGGTCCGTCGACCTCGGCTTGCACATCTCGGTTTCGGGCATCGCCACATTCAAGAAGGCCGATGAACTGCGCGATACCTTGCGCGACGTGCCCTTGGACAAACTTCTCGTTGAAACCGATGCGCCGTACCTCGCACCGGTCCCGAAACGGGGCAAACCCAACGAACCGGCCTACGTTGCCCACACGGCCAGGGCCTTGGCCGACGTCAAGGGTATCACTTACGAAGAACTGGCTCAGGCGACCAGCGACAACTTCTTCCGGCTGTTTTCCAAGGCCCGGCGTCCCAAATCATGCGCCTGACGATACTCGGCTGCGGCACGTCGGGCGGGGTTCCCCGTATCGGTAACGATTGGGGCGATTGCGACCCAAGCGAACCACGCAACCGCCGCCGCCGCGCCTCGGTCTGTGTCGAATCGGGCCAGTCCCGCATTGTCGTGGATACTTCGCCTGATTTTCGCGACCAGTGCCTCGATGCCGGCATCGACCGGCTGGACGGTGTCGTCTACACCCACGATCACGCCGACCATTGCCATGGCATAGACGATCTGCGTTTTCTGGCCTACGCCATGCGCCAGCGTGTTGATGTCTACAGTGACCGGCACACTCTCGATCGCCTCCGCCAACGATTCGATTACTGCTTCGAAACGCCCGAAGGCAGCCTGTATCCGCCGATCGTGCGGTCCCACGTGGTCGACGGGCCGTTCACCGTCGGCGATATCGACGTTGTACCGTTCGCCCAGCGCCATGGCGATATGGATTCGCTGGGCCTGCGATTCGGGCCGATCGCCTATTCCACCGATGTGGTCGACCTGGACGAGGCGGCGTTCGCGGCGCTGGAAGGCGTACAGGTCTGGGTCGTCGACGCCTTGCGGTACGAGCCCCATCCCACTCACGCGAACCTTGCAACGACGCTCGGTTGGATCGAGCGGGTCAAGCCGACGCGTGCCGTGTTGACCCACATGAACTTCGAGCTCGACTACCGCACGCTGTTGAACGAGTTGCCCGGCGGGGTCGAACCGGCCTACGACGGCATGGTCATCGACGCCTGAACCGACTCTTCATGACGATGGCCGGCCGAAATAGCGGCGTCGGATGTCTTTCACCGTACCTCTCTCCATAAGTTTACGGAATCCGCTGTTGAACCTGTCGATGATTGCCTGGGCGTCGGGGGCCTTGCGGCTGACGCAGAAGTAATAGGGCGTGGCGCGCAGAGACTGAAATCGGAGAGCCCCGGCCCTGCCGTCCTGGTGGGCGATATAGTCGATGGTGTGGCGGTAGCTGTAGAGATACTCGAAACGTCCAGCGACCAGCATCTTGTAGGCTTGGAGGTTGTCGTGCGGAGTGATCGGTACCAAACCGGCTTGCTCCAGTTCCTGGTTCAGTACGTAACCGGCTACGACACCCACGGTTTTGTCCTCGAGATCGACGATGTCGCCAATCGCCGGTATCGATCCGTCGGCGCGGGTAAACAAGCCGACCTCGATATGCCCCATGACGTCGGAAAACAGGAAATGAGGTGCCCGCTCTTCGCTGAATGAACAGCCGCAATTGGCGTCGTACAAGCCTTCCTGGGCCGAGCGCAGCGCCCTTGCAAATGGAAAGTATTCGATCGTCAGCGGCCAGCCGGCGTCCCCGAAAACCGTTTCCAGTATCTCGATGTCGAGACCTTTCAAGTCATCGGCCGGGTGTTCGATCTTGTGGGGTGGAAAATTCTGGCAGGCGATACGCAATCCCTGTTGGGAGCGATCCATCTGGGCGGTGGCGGGCGTGGTGGCCCAGATCAGCAGCACGATGGCCGGAATCAATGATCCCGCCAGTATTACCAGGAAGTGTCTCTTCGCATTCAAGGCCGCAGGTCTCCCGTGGTGAGCAGGTCAAACCATGCCCCCAGCCGGAAACCGGCAGACGAACGCAGCCAAAAGTACGCCCTAGATGTTCTTGTTATGTTCTTTTTGGTCGTGTATCTTGTCGACCCGAGGACAGCATAGGATTTGACAGTGATGTTGGCAATTATGCGCGATACCGTGCAGCACGTGGTGACCGTGCCTTGCCCGCCGGCCAAGGCGTTCGAGGTGTTCGTCAAACGCTTCGATCAATGGTGGCCATCGGAATACACCTGGGCCCAAGACGCCCTCGACCGTATCTGGATCGAGCCCCATTCCGGTGGCCGCTGCATCGAACGGCACCGCAATGGCGGTGAAACCGTGTGGGGCGTGGTGGAGGAGTATTTCCCGCCCGAGCACATTTCCTTCAGTTGGCTCATCGCACCCGACCGCACCGTGGTCCAGGACCCGGACCGGGCAAGCAAGGTGCTGGTCCAGTTCATCGATGACGACACCGGTGGTACGACCATTGAATTGACCCACACCGGTTTCAGCCGTTACGGCGCGGGCTGGGAGGATTACCAGGCCGGATTCGCATCACCGCAAGGCTGGCCGTTCCTGATGGAACGTCTGGCAGCCGCCATGTCGGCGGAGTGACGCTGGTTGCCGTCCTTAGAGCAATTCCTCTTTAGATGGAAGCATTCTGACGGAGCGCATTGGCGCCAAGGCCAAGGCTGGCGGTGACGGCCATACCTGGCGGTATGGCCGAGAC
>JANQFL010000078.1 GCA_028277845.1 Sneathiellales bacterium | reverse complement strand
ATGCAGCTCACTTGGCGCAGCTTGCGCGGCTTGCGCCCGGTTTCGGCCGAGCGCTGCAGCAAGGCACGCAGGTTGGAGGGATAGGTCAAAAGATACTCGGGATCCTCCCGCAGCAGCCAGTCGAGCTGTTTGCCCGTCGGCGTAAAGACGTGCAGCAGTACCATTCGACCGGCGTTGGAGAAGGCGCCAAAAAACCGGGCTTCGGCCGCATCCCTGCCCTGACCAAGAAAAATGATCGAGGCGCACTTCGCCGTCAGATCGCGTTTGTGGGACAAGTGGAATCGCAAATCCAGGCTTCCTTGGAAGAGCGCTTCCACCGTCGTGCCGGCGACGCTGATCGGTCGGCCGGTGGAGCCCGATGATCGCACCTCGCTGACATTTCCATGATCGGTCGGTACCGTGTCGGAACGGAGACGATCACCGGCGTTCTGGATATCCTGGCGGTTCATGACCGGGATGGTCCGAAATCGCTCCATCGTCAATTTGTCCGGCCGTAGCTTGGCGATTTTGTTCAGGCGATCGCTGTAAAAGGGCACGGTTTTGGCGGCATGATTCAGGAGTTCAATCAACTGCCGCATCTGAAACCGTTCGAGCACTTCCGGTGCCCACCACTGGCTTTGCTCGATCTGGAAATGCAATGCCAGCAGCGCCGCGGTCGTTCCCGGCGGGACAGCAGGCCACACGATGCCCGTGCACCGGGAATCAGGTAACAATGGCTGCATATCACGGTGATCCCGAGTCACGAGCCGGCGACTCGCATCGCGTCGTCCCTCCGACGTGGCGTGAGGTGGTACTCGTTGAAGTCCGGCTCATGGGTCATGGCCCAGTAGTCGACCAGTCGCCACGGCATTACGGAAACCACCCGGCCCCGGGCGTTGCGGTAATAGGTCGACATGCCGGGATGGGTCCAGATCATCTTTTCATGTTCCGCGTCGACTCGCCGGACATACGCGTCGTGCACGTCCTGCCGGACATCGATGGCGGCAATACTCCGCTCGATCATACGGACAAGGCACCCGGCGATATAGCGGGCCTGACATTCCGCCTGGAAGATGGCGCTGCCACCGTGGCCGAGGCCGGTATTGGGGCCCTGCATGATGAACAGATTGGGAAAGCCGGGCACGGTAATGCCGAGATGGGCCGCCGGGTTATCGTTGGCCCACACGTCGGCCAATACGCGCCCATCACGTCCCGTTATGTTGAGCCGCGCCGCCATCAACGTCACCTTGAACCCTGTCGCCAACACGATGAGATCGGTGTCCCGCTTCGTGCCGCCGCCGGCAACCACCCCGTCTGATGCGATGTAGTCTATGTCGTCCGTCACCAGTTCGACGTTCGGCCGGGTGATGGCCTTGTACCAGCCGTTGTCGAGCAGGATGCGCTTGCCGTAGGGCGGGTAGGCCGGCAAGCATTTGTCAAGCAGGTCCTGCCGCTCACCCAGTTCGGCAATAACGTGGTCCGTCATCTCCCGGCGGTGGCGGTCGTTGATGCGGTTGAGCGAACGTTCCGGATGGGGCCAGTCCGGATCCTTGTACAGCCAGGGCAGCAACCCGTCGCCATAGCGCCAGAGCATGGTGAAGCGGAACCAGGCGGCGTAGAACGGCACGTGTTCCAGCAGCCACTGCCCGCCGTCGCTGATGGGGTCGTGGTACCGCGGGATGGGCCGGGCCCACTGGGCGTTGCGCTGATAGACCGTCAGCGACGCCACTTTGTCCGCGATGGTCGGCACAATCTGCATGGACGACGCGCCGGTGCCGATGACCGCCACGCGCTTACCCGTGACATCGAGGCCATCCGGCCACTGCGAGGAATGAAACACCGGTCCGTCGAAGTCTTCGGCGCCGTCGATGGGCGGCATGGACGGCAGACTGAGTTGTCCGATGGCGCTGACCAGGGCGCGTCCGCATATCTCGTCACCGCTGTCGGTCATCACCCGCCAGCAGGTGTTGGCTTCGCTCCAGCCGGCCTGGATCACCCGTGTCCTGAATCGAATGCGCGGCCGCACGCCGGCCTCGTCGGCGCTGCGCACCATGTAGGCCTGCAGTTCCTCCTGCGGCGCGAAGTACCGGCTCCAGCGGTTGGGCCGTCCGAAGGAAAAGGAATAGGCATGATTGGGCGTATCGACGCCGCAACCGGGATAGGTGTTCTCGTACCAGGTGCCGCCGACTTCGTCGTTCTTCTCCAGGATGACATAGGGAATGCCGAGCGCCTCCAAATTGGCGCCGAGCGCGATGCCACTGGCTCCGGCACCGACGATGATGACAGGCAAGTCGCCCGGGTTTCGCTCCGGCCGCGAACCCGTCCAGTTTATGAAGCGGGAGCGGAACCCCATTTCCTCCCGCATCATGGGTGCGTACTCAGGCGGCACGGCCTCACCGAGACACGCGCTCATCAGTTCGACCATCAAGTCGTCGCCGGGGTCGCCGACGGCGGGCTGTACAGCCGGATCGCTTAGCAACGCAACAGCCGCGTCGCGGATGTCCTGCTGGATATCGGGCGCCAGGCCAGCGTCTTCATCGGCGATCAGCTTGACATCGCGCTTGGGCTGGTAGGGCGGCTCGAGCCAGCGTCGCTCACCGGTGAGGTGAAACAACACCATCAGCAAAACCCGCAAATCGGCTTCACCGATGGCGCGGTTCAATTCGTTCTTCGGCAGCGATTCCCGGCCTTGAGCCGTGCCCGTCATACGCAACGCTCCCTGATCCATACGTTCAGTTTAAGTCAATTGACCGTGCCGGCGTAAGGCGCATCAAGCACTTTAGTGTCGGGTATTCGTTAACTGGGGTCGTACATGAGGAACTGTCGTCGCCACTGCGTAGCGGAGAATTCACACCATCAAGATCAACAAAACGGCGTACCCCTGATTTTCAGGAGTTCATGGAAGCCACGTCATCGCCTCCATGAACTGACGTAGCAAGAACGGACACACACAAGGAGAGCACCAACGTGGCCGATCAAAGCACACTCTACGAAACCGAATTTCAGCTCGGGCAGGATAATTTGCGCCGCTGGGGAATGGACGTACACCATCCGGTGTTCTGGATTTCGTCCGGACTGGTATTGCTTTTTGTCATTGGCGTACTGATTGCGCCCGAGGCGGCCAAAGGCGCCTTCGACGGAGCGAAATGGTGGTCTATCGGCGCCTTCGATTGGCTGTTCATGCTGGGCGGCAATATTTTCGTCGTCTTTTGCCTGCTGCTTATCGTGCTTCCGGTGGGCAAGATCCGCCTCGGCGGCGCGGACGCCAAACCGGAATTTTCCACCATCTCGTGGTTTGCCATGCTGTTCGCCGCCGGCATGGGCATCGGGTTGATGTTCTGGAGCGTCGCCGAACCGACCGCCTACTTCACCGGCTGGTACAAGACACCTTTAGGTGTCGAGGCCAACTCGCCCGAAGCGGCCCGCATGGCGATGAGTGCCACCATGTTCCACTGGGGCCTGCATCCCTGGGCCATCTACGCCGTCGTGGCCCTGTCTCTGGCTTTCTTTTCCTACAACAAGGGGCTGCCGCTGACCATTCGCTCGGCGTTCTACCCGTTGATCAAGGATCATTCCTGGGGGCCGTTCGGTCACCTGATCGATACGGTCGCCGTCCTTGCCACCTTGTTCGGCCTGGCCACCTCACTCGGCTTCGGGGCTCAGCAGGCCTCCGCCGGGTTGTCCTTCCTGTTCGGCTTCGACGCCGGCATCAACACGCAGATTGCCATTATCGTCGTCGTCACGGCAATCGCACTGATTTCGGTTCTGCGCGGCCTCGATGGCGGGGTCAAGATACTGAGCAACGTCAACATGACCATTGCCGCGGTGCTTCTGGTGTTCGTTCTGCTTGCCGGACCGACGGCGGTGATATTCTCCACCATGGGGACCACGATGGTCGGCTATCTGGAGAACATACTCGCCTACAGCAACTGGGTCGGCCGCGATGACGAAGCCTGGATGCAAGGCTGGACGGTCTTTTACTGGGCCTGGTGGATTTCCTGGTCGCCCTTCGTCGGCATGTTCATCGCACGCGTCTCGAAAGGCCGCACGGTGCGCGAGTTCATTGTCGCCGTTCTGCTGATACCGACTCTCGTCACCCTGGTCTGGATGAGTGTATTTGGCGGCTCGGCACTCGATCAAATCCAAAGCTCGATCGGCGCCCTGGCCAATGGACTGGACAAGGTCGAACTGGCCATGTTCCAGATGCTCGAGAACCTTCCCCTGGCGACGATCACATCGGCGATCGGCATCCTGCTGGTGCTGGTGTTCTTTATCACCTCATCCGATTCAGGCTCGCTGGTCATCGATGCCATCACGGCCGGCGGCAAGGTCGATGCCCCGGCGGTACAGCGTATCTTCTGGGTCGTCATCGAAGGCGTTGTGGCGGCGGTGCTGCTGTTCGGTGGCGGGGCCGACGCGCTGACGGCATTACAGGCCGCTGCGATCACCGTCGGTCTGCCGTTCACCGTGGTGCTGATCGCCATGTGCCTGTGTCTCTACATGGGGCTCTCGCACGAGCGGAAGTACGTCGAGACCTAAGAGAGACAAGAAAACCCCCGCCGTTGAGAAACGGCGGGGGATGGGTCCTCGAAATCTGTTGGCCGCGGTTATAGTGCCTTGACCACGTCCTCGACCAGTTTCTTGGCGTCGGCGAACAGCATCATGGTTTTGTCGGCGTAGAACAGGTCGTTGTCGATGCCGGCATAGCCCGGCGACAGCGAGCGTTTGACGAACAGGGTCGTCTTCGCCTTGTTCACGTCGAGCACCGGCATGCCGAAGATCGGGCTGCCGGGATCGTGCGCCGCCGGGTTGGTGACGTCGTTGGCGCCGATGACGAAGGCGACGTCGGTGTTGGCGAATTCGGAGTTGATTTCCTCCAGCTCGAACACCTCATCGTAGGGTACCGCCGCTTCGGCCAGCAGCACGTTCATGTGGCCCGGCATGCGGCCCGCCACCGGGTGGATGGCGTAGCGCACCTTGACGCCGTGCTCCTTCAGCATGTCGGCCATTTCCTTGACCGCGTGCTGGGCCTGGGCCACCGCCAGGCCATACCCCGGCACGATCACGACCGAACCTGCGTTCTTCATGATGAAGGCCGCGTCGTCGGCGCTGCCCGGCTTGACCGGCCGGTCGCTGCGGGTTGCCGCCGCGGCCGTCGTATCGCCGCCGAAACCGCCGAGGATGACCGAGAAGAACGAGCGGTTCATCGCCTTGCACATGATGTAACTGAGAATCGCGCCCGACGATCCGACCAGGGCGCCGGTGACGATCAGCGCGCTGTTGCCCAGGGTGAAGCCGATACCGGCCGCCGCCCAGCCCGAATAGGAGTTGAGCATGGAGACCACCACCGGCATGTCGGCGCCGCCGATCGGGATGATGATCAGGAAGCCGACCAGGAAGGCCAGCGCCGTCATGATCCAGAAGATCTCGTGCGACTGATCGGTGCAGAAATAGGCGATCAGCCCGATGATGGCGATGCCGATCAGCAGGTTGAGCAGATGCTGGCCGGGGAACACCACCGGATTGCCCGACACCAGACCCTGCAGCTTGGCGAAGGCGACCACCGAGCCCGAGAACGTGATGGCGCCGATGGCGACACCCAATGACATCTCGATGCGGCTGGCCAGAAAGATTTCCCCGACCGCGTCGGCGATGCCGTAGGCGCCCGGGTTGTTGAGCGCCGCGCCGGCCACCAATACGGCGGCCAGACCGACCAGGCTGTGGAACGCGGCCACAAGCTGCGGCATGGCCGTCATCTGGATACGCAAGGCGATGACGGTGCCGATGGCACCACCGACGACCAGGGCGATCAGGATCCATAGATAGGATGTAATGGCCGGGCTGATGATCGTGGTGACCACGGCGATGACCATGCCGATGATGCCCAGCATGTTGCCCCGCCGGGCCATTTCGGGATGGGACAGGCCGCGCAGGGCCAGGATGAACAACGCCGACGCGATGACGTAGGCGAGCGCCGTCAAATTCGCTGACATGATATGCGCCCCCTACTTCTTCTTGAACATTTCCAGCATGCGCTGGGTCACGGTGAAACCACCGAAAATGTTCACGGCCGCCAGACCGATGGCGATGATGCCGAGGATCTTGGCGATATCCATTTCCTCGGGGCCGGCGGCGATCAGGGCGCCGACAATGATGACGCTGGAGATGGCGTTGGTGACCGACATCAGCGGCGTATGCAAGGCCGGTGTGACGCTCCACACCACGTAATAGCCTACGAAAACAGCCAGCACGAAAATGCTGAGCTGAAAGACAATGGGATCTACGGCTTCCATGTCAGTTGCCCTCCCCCGTCAACAACGGATGTACAACGGCGCCGTCGCGGGTCAGCGCGGTGCCGGTGATGGTTTCGTCTTCCCAATCGATGTTCAGCTCGTGGCTTTCACCGTCGATGTGGGGTTGGATGAAGTTCAGCAGGTTCTTGGCGTACAGCGCCGACGTATCGGCCGCCAAGCGGCTCGGCCAGTTGTGATGGCCAACGATGGTGACGCCGTCGACCTCGACCACCTCGCCCAGCTTCGACTGGGTGACATTGCCGCCCGCCTCGACCGCCAGATCGACGATGACCGATCCGGCCTTCATGGAGGCGATCATGGCGTCGTCGATCAGGGTCGGCGCCGGCCGGCCCGGGATCAGCGCCGTGGTGATGACGATGTCCTGCTTCTTGATGTGTTCGGACACCAGCTCCGCCTGGCGGCGCTTGAAGTCCTCGCTCATTTCCTTGGCGTAGCCGCCGGCGGTTTCCGCGTCCTTGGTCTCTTCGCTTTCGACCATGATGAACTCGGCGCCCAGTGATTCGACCTGCTCCTTGGTCGCCGGCCGCACGTCGGTGGCCGAGACGATGGCGCCGAGGCGCTTGGCCGTGGCGATGGCCTGCAGGCCGGCGACGCCGACACCGAGAATGAAGACCCGGGCCGGGGCGATCGTACCGGCCGCGGTCATCATCATCGGCAGGGCCCGCCCGAATTGCTCGCAGGCGTCCAGGACGGCCTTGTATCCCGCCATGTTGGACTGGGACGACAGCACGTCCATGGACTGGGCCCGGGTGATGCGGGGCATCCAATCCATGGCGAAAGCCGTGATGTTGGCCTTGGCGAAGGCGTCGGCCTGTTCGCGGTTGTTGAACGGTGCCAGCACGGCGGCCAGCGCCGCGCCCGGCTTCATCATCGCCAGTTCGTCGGGTCCGTCCTCGCCGGCCATGATCGGCCGCTGGACCTTGAAGATCAGGTCGGCGTCCTTCATGCAGGCGCCCGCGTCAGCGGCGATGGTCGCCCCGGCGGCCTCGAATGCGGCATCGGAAATGCGCGCCCCGTCACCGGCACCGGTTTCGACGCAGACGTCGACCCCCAGGCCGACCAGTTTTTTCACCGTATCCGGGGATGCGGCCACACGTTTTTCGTGCGGCCGTCTTTCTTTTGGTACTGCAAGCTTCATCGTGACTGTCCCCTTGGGTCCCAATACGACGGGTGCCACGCGGAAGTCGGCCCTCCCCTAAGCGCCTCCAAACACGGTCTGTTTCGTACGGGATTTATGGATGGATTGACGTCAGAGACGACCCCTTGATGTTAGAGCAGAAATAGAGCCATCAAACTCAGTACGATTACGACAGTGACCGTGGACCAGGTCATCAATTTCTTGAAGTTGTTCCACGTTTCCTGCTGGGCCGAAATATCCATGCCTGAACTCCGTAGTCTTTTGTTTGGGCCGCCGGAAATTTGCCTGAAAATGGCGGCGAAAGCCGCCGCACTATATCAAAGAGTGAAAGCCGATCAATGGGGTGCGAGATAGTGGTCTTGAGCGACGCAGTGTTTCCCGCCGGCCCCTAATCAAATATCCGACTTTTCCTATATGATATAGGCATAACAAAACGCGAACAGACAGCCCCCGGACCGTTCCGGCGATCACAGGAGACCACCATGCTGCTGACCGGCATCAACCACCTGGCGTTCATCACCGGCGATATGGAAAAGACCATTCGCTTCTACCGCGACCTGCTGGACATGGAGTTGGTGGCGGGCATCGGCCACGACGGTTACCGGCATTACTTCTTCCGGGCCGGCAATACCCAAGTCGCCTTTTTCGAATATGCCGGCGCCGCGCCCATGGAAAAGAAGTTTCACGGCTCGCCGACCCGGCAGCCGCTGGGTTTCGACCATGTTTCCTTCACGGTAGGCAGCCGGGAAGGCCTGTTCGGGCTCAAGGACCGGCTGGAAGCGGCCGGAATCGAAGTCACCGGCGCCGTCGATCACGGCACCATGTGGTCGATCTATTTCTTCGATCCCAACAATATCCCCCTCGAAGTGAGCTGGGATACCGTGGAAATCACCAAAACCCCGGCGATGGACGAAGTGGCGCCAATGGATATTGTCGACGAAGGGGCCACCATGCAGCCCGGGCATTGGCCGGAACCGGAGAAGACCACGCCGCCCGAGGCCATGACGGCCCATGCCGGTAACGGCTACACCATGCGGGATACCTTCCTGGAAGCGGGAATCGCTATAGAAAAGGATGATTACAAGGCGCTGCCGGCTGATCAGAAAGCCGCCCAGGAACGGCCATCGACCTAAGATGTCCGCCGTTTGACTGTAATCAAAGCGCCGCGAAGGGGCTTCGGCCACAGTAGTGGTGCGTCGTTGCGCCGCATATTTTGGCTGCACCCGGCTTCCAAAATAAGTAGGAATAGGGCCGCAAGGACGACCCGTTTGTGATTTCGAGGCCAAGAGTGGCGCCACATAGGCATACAGGATGGATGGCAAAACTGCGCCGTGCACGGCGTGGGCTGGCTGTCGCCCTGCTTGCGGTGCTCGCCAACCTGCTGATCCCCACCGCCCATGACCTGGCGGCCTGGGCGGCGGGTGGTGAACGCATCACCATCTGCGCGCCCGAAGGCCTGGTCACCGTTATCGTGGCAGGGGAAGAGCGGCGTGAGAACGCGCCGCAACCTTTCAACCACCTCTGCCCGGAATGCCCGAGCTGTCCGCTTTGTCCGACGGTCTCCACGCCGTTGGCCACTCTCCCCAAAGCCGCTGCCGATGCCTTCTCCCCGGCACCGTCAGAACCGGCATGGCCGGCGTCGAATGACATCTCCACGTTGGGCCACGCGGATTGCCAACCCGCATTCCCACGCGCTCCGCCCGCCTAGGCACGTCTCACAATTACTCTCCAAATGACGGCTGCCTGCCGGTGCGCGGCTTATCTCGCGATGCCGGCAGGCAGCACCCGTATTGAAAAACCGATTCGGAGATCACGCCATGCGCACGATCCTATTCGCCCTGTTTGCCGTCCTGATCGCGGCCCTGCCCCTTTCCGCCCCCATTACGGCTCAGGCCGAAATGAAAATGTGGAAGGCAGGCGACATCGAAGTCCACAAACCCTGGGCGCGCGCCAGCGCTACCAGCACTGCCCGTTCGGGCGCCGCCTTCTTCATGCTTAAAAACGGTGGTGCGGCCGGCGACACCCTGGTGTCCGCCAGCTCGGACGTCTCCAAGAAAACCGAAATTCACCTGAGCAAGATGCAGGACGGCAAGATGATCATGCGTGAAGTGGAAGGCGGCGTCGCCGTCCCCGCCGGCGGCATGGCCGAACTGAAGCCCGGCAGCTATCACGTCATGTTCATGGGCTTGAAGGCGCCGCTCAAGATGGGCGAAAGCTTCCCGCTGACCCTGAACTTCGCCAAATCCGGTTCAGTGACCATCGACGTCACGGTCATGAAAGCCGGCGCCATGAAGGGTCACAGCCACAACTGACGCCTCGGATCTCCCGGATCGCAAGCCCGGCGGCGGACCGTCCCGGCACGGCCCGCCGCCGGCATTTCCCCTTCAGGGACAAGCCGCGTTAAACTGCCCCGGCAACTGTCATGAGGGGCAGGGTGGCGGACGATACAAACGATCGCCGAATAGGCGTTCTGGATACGCTCAGACTCCGGTTCACCGAACCGCGCCTGGAAGCCGCCTATCGCACCAGCCACCTGCCCGGCGATCTCAAGCAGACCCGGATCGCCATCGCCGTCGGGGCCCTGCTCAACGCCAACTTTGCCGTCATCGACGCCTATGTTCTGACCGTCAATGTTGGCACGGCCGTGCTGCTCAGGGCCGGTGTCGCCACAGCGATCTTGTTCGCCCTCGTCATTCTGACGTTCGTACCCTCGATTCAACCGCGACTGCGGCTGCTGGCGACGACCGGTTTCGTGGCCTATACGATGATCTATGCCGGCTTGACGATCGTCTCCGATGCGCCCGATATCTATCTTGCCGGCTACGCCATCGTCCTGTTTGTTCTCTATGTCTTTCTGCCGGTAGGATTTGTGACGGCATCCACTGCCGGTTGGTTGTGTACCATCGGCTTCGCCCTGGCCATCTTGCTGACCCGCCCGCTTAGCCTGGACGTTGTGTCCATAGTCGGTGTGCAATATCTGACCGCCAACGCCGTCGGCATGTTCGCGCTCTATTGGATGGACCGCTTCCGCCGTCAGGATTTTCTCAATCTGGACCGCATCGACAGCGAACGCCGTCGGCACCATGCCCTGCTCACCCGCGTCCTGCCCGAATCCATCGCCGACCGCTTATCGGGCGGGCAGACACAGATCGTCGACACAGTCGCGGACGCCACCATTCTGTTCGCCGACGTGGTCGATTTCACCGGCCTGACCGCCAATTGCCCGTCCAAGGATGTCGTCGAATTTCTCGACCGGCTGTTTGCCGATTTCGACGCGTTGGCCGAACAGCATGGCGTCGAAAAAATCAAGACCATCGGTGACTCCTACATGGCGGCGGCGGGCCTGACCGACAGCACCGGCAATCATGCCGTACGCGCCGGCCGACTGGCCCTGGACATGTTGGTTGCCGCCGATCGCAATCGGCCCGACGGCACGATGCTGGGCGTTCGCATTGGCCTGAACAGTGGACCGGTCGTGGCCGGTGTCATTGGCGGCAAACGGTTTCTCTATGACGTTTGGGGCGAGACGGTCAATTTGGCCCAACGCCTGGAAGCGCATGGCGATGGCGGCTGTATTCAGGTCACCGAAGACTTTGCCCGGGCCCACGCCGAGGCGTTTTCATTCCAGTCGATAGGGACGGTCGACCTCAAAGGCACGGGACCGACCAATGTCTGGCGCCTGACCGGGACGGCCGAAACGCCATAGTCCATCAGGGCAAGGGCACGCCGGTTTTCTTGAACGCCTGCTTCTGGCGTTTCTCCAGCACCTTGACGTCGAAGTCGGCGATCATGTCGTGGAACAGGCGGTGCCAGTTGATCTCCGCCTTCAGGTGCAGGAATACACCGCCCAGGCCGATGGCGGCCCGGTCCATGAACACGAATTCGCGCGGCGGCGTGACGCCGCCGAGTTCCCGCAGCTGCTTATGCACCTTCTCGGCGACCTCGCGGCCGTAAATGCCGCTCGACTCGAATTCCTGGATGCGCCGGGGCCGGTCTTCCAGCAGCGGCGCGTAGACGAACTCGGCCCACAGGTTGAGGGTGTCGATCACTTCGTTGGACAGCCCCGAGAACCCCCATGTCTCGTAGGCATGCACCGCCAGCTCACGGTTTTCCTGTTCGATGGCGTGGTAGAGGTCGATGACGCCTTGCACGAACTTGGGCCGGAACGTGCGGATACAGCCGAAATCCAGCAGGTTGACGGAATAGTCGTCGCGCACCGTGTAATTGCCCAAGTGGGGATCGCCGTGGATCACACCGTAATAGTAGAACGGCACATACCAGGCCCGGAACATATTGTCGGCCAGCCGGTTGCGCTCCTCGAGCGGCGCTTCGATGCGGCTCATCAACGGATCGCCGTCGAGCCAGGTCATGGTCAGCAGCCGGTCCGTTGTGAAATCCGGCACCACGTCGGGCACATGCACATTGGCTTCGTCGGCCAGCATCAACCGGTAGAGCGCCATGTGCTTCGATTCCAGTTTGTAGTCCAGTTCCTCGCGCAGCCGGGCGGAAATCTCCTCGTGAATATGTTTGGTTTCGATGCTGCGGTCGTAGCGTGCGTAGATGGCGAAGATCAGTTTGAGCTGCCGCAGGTCCGCTTCGACGGCGGAACGCATGTCGGGATATTGCAGTTTGCAGGCCAGCAGATCGCCGTCTTCGTTGTAAGCCTTGTGCACCTGGCCGAGCGATGCGGCGGCGGCGGCGGTGTGCTCGAACGACTTGAACCGTTTTTGCCAATCCGGGCCCAGTTCGGATGCCATGCGCCGTTTGACAAACGGCCAGCCCATGGCCGGTGCGTTGGCTTGCAACTGGCCCAGTTCCTGAACGTATTCTTTCGGCAGGGCCTCCGGAATCGTGGCCATGATCTGGGCCACCTTCATCAACGGCCCTTTCAGGCCGCCAAGGGCGCTGCGCAGTTCGGCCGCGTGTTCGCCGCGGTCCAGTTCCAGGCCGAAAAACCGTTCGCCGGCAAGCTTCGCAGCCAGGCCGCCGACGGCCGTGGACACCTTGGCGTAACGCTTGACCCGCGCACCGAGATTGTTGTCTTCACCAGCCATTCCGATTTATTCAGCAACCAATTCGTCGACAAAAGATTCGATGACGCCGAGCCCTTTCGACCAAAAGGCGGAATCGCCGGCATCCAGTCCGAAGGGCGCCAACAGCTCCTTGTGGCGCAACGTGCCGCCGGCCCGCAGCATGTCGAAGTACTTTTCCTGGAACCCGGCTTCGGCATTTTCGTAGACCGCGTACAGCGCATTCACCAGGCAGTCGCCGAACGCATAGGCGTAAACATAGAACGGCGAATGAATGAAGTGCGGGATGTAGCTCCAGTAATGTTTGTAGCTGTCGGCGAAATGAAATGCCGGGCCGAGGCTTTCGGTCTGCACCTGCATCCAGATCTCACCGAGCCGGTCCGGAGTCAGCTCGCCGCTCCGGCGTTCGTCATGCACGTGGCGCTCAAACTCATAAAAAGCGATCTGGCGCACCACGGTGTTGAGCATGTCCTCCACCTTGCCGGCCAGCATGATGCGCCGCCTGGCGGCATCGCTTTCCTGTTCGAGCATGGACCGGAACGTGAGCTGTTCACCGAACACCGACGCGGTTTCCGCCAAGGTGAGCGGCGTGTCCGACATCAGCGTACCCTGATCCGCGGCCAGCACCTGGTGCACACCGTGGCCGAGCTCATGGGCCAGGGTCATGACGTCGCGTACCTTGCCTTGATAGTTGAGCAGCAGGTACGGGTGGGCGCTGGGCACGGTGGGGTGGGCGAACGCGCCGGGCGCCTTGCCCGGTTTGACCGCGGCGTCGATCCAAGGTTTGTCGAAGAACTGCCTGCCGATATCCGCCATGTGCGGAGAGAAGCGGCCATAGGCCGTCAAGACAGTCTCGCGCGCCTCGTCCCACGGGATCAGCCGGTCATCGTCTTCCGGCAGCGGCGCGTTGCGGTCCCAGTGCTCCAATCCGTCCAGGCCCATCCACTTGGCCTTGAACTGGTAGTAGCGGTGCGAGAGCCGCGGGTACGAGTCCTTGACCGCGGTGACCAGTGCGTCGACGACCTCGGATTCGACCTGATTGGCCAGGTGCCGGGACGCCGCCGGGTTCGGCAGACCGCGCCACTTGTCCTCGGTCTCCTTGTCCTTGGCGAGCGTATTGGTGATCAGGGCGAACAGCCGCACATTGTCGGCGAAGACGCCGCCCAGGCTTTCCGCCGCGGCCTGACGCGTGTCGCGGTTCCGGTCCGACAACAAAGTCAATGCCTGCTCGCTGTTCAGTTCCTCGCCATTCAGCGGGAAGCGTAGCGCAGTCATGGTTTCATCGAACAGCCGCATCCAGGCGGACCGGCCGGACACGCTCTTTTCGTGCAGCAGTTTTTCCAGTTCGTCGCTCAGCTGATAGGGCCGGAACACCCGCACGTCGCGCAGCCAGGGCTCGTAGTGGGCGAGCTTTTCCGATGTCAGTTTGTCCGCCAGAACGGCATCGTCGAGCCGGTTGATTTCGAGGGTGAAAAACAACAGATGGGTCGAGATGTCGTTGACCCGTTCCTGCATGGTCTGGAAGAACCGGCCCGTCTCAGGGTTCTCCATGTCACAGACATAATAAAGGTGGGCGAAGCTCATGACCCGCTGCAGAACGTCCTGCAGGGCTTCGTATTCTCTTACGGCGCCACCCAATGTTTCACCGTCCAGATCGGCAAGCTTACCGGCGTAGGCGGATTGAAACGCCTGTGCATCCGTGTCCGCCTTATCCAGATCGCCGCTCAACGCCGGCGAATCCGGTCCCGGGTAAAGGTCGGTCAAGTCCCATTGGGGCATCTCGCCCAAGGCCGCCGTCTCAGTCATGCCTGTCATTCCCGTCTGTCTTGCCTGAACAATTACACCGAAACACCGTCAGGTCTTCAAAGCGTCATCTTCGGACTCGTCGTCCTTATCCTTTTTCGGGTTCTTGCGGCGAATGATGATGTCGCCGTTCTCCAGCACTTCCGGCATTTCGTACTGGGGCACGAATTCCAGCAGCATGCGCAAGGTGCCCATCAGCCGTTCGGCCGTTTCCTTGGCCAGCCGCTCCGCGTCCTTCAGGGTTTCCTCAGCTGAATCGGTCCGGAACAGCTCGTTTGCGTTGGACGCCAAGGGCGCCGTCATGACAACGGCGGACAGCAGCGCGGCCGCGATCATTCCAGTTTTTCGCATCGTTCACTCCAGGCGCAGACCGCCCGGTCACTCAAGAAGCAGGTGAACGTGGGCGGCCGCCACAGGTTTGGCGCGGTCGTCCTGCCATGCCTCGACCCGGACATTGGCGACACGGCGACCGTGCTTGGTGATGATCCCTTGAGCATAGGTTTGTACGGGCTTGGCGGATCGCAAGTAGTCTACCGAAAAATCGATGGTTTTGGGGACTTTCACGGTTTCCTGGGCCCACAATAGCTGAATGATCGCGGCGGATTCCAGCAAAGCCCCGATCACGCCGCCATGCATGGCCGGCAGCAAGGGATTGCCGATCAGCTTGGGGTTGGCCGGCAGCTCGCACAGAATGCCGTCATCGGTGGTCCGCAGTTGCAGGCCGATGAAACGCAGATAGGGAATCTCGTCGATCAGCCCGTTGTAATCGCCGGTTTCCTTGGCCTTGATGATGGCGTCAGGCAGCATCACCGCCTCCGCCGTCGGAACCATTGCCGGGCAAAACCGGTTTCTCGCTCGACCCGATCATGAAGGCGCCGGCGCAGGACGCGATCGGATCGTCCGGGTCGTCGTGATAAGCCGTGGCGCGGATGAAGGCGATGCGCCGGGTCATGCGGTAGACCTCGGCGGTGGCCAGAACGTCCTTCTCGGGGGTCGCCGGCCGCAGATAGTCGATGCGCAGGTCCAACGTCGCCACGGCGACCAGCTTTTCCAGCGACGCCATCAATGCCGCGCCGCACACCGTGTCGATGACCGAGGTAATGGCACCACCGTGCAACACACCCGTCGCCGGGTTGCCGACAAGCTTCTTGTCGTAGGGCAGCTTCATGGTGGCCCGGCGATTGGCGATATCGACATCGACCAGGGACGTGTTCAATTCCTTACAATGGGGAATGCCGTCGTGGATGATGCGCCGGACCAGATCTTCATCGACCGGCAATTCGGGCATGCTCATGGGCGCCGCTCCGACTTACGCGACGCCATAAAAACCCTTGTACCATTCCACGAAGCGGGGAATTCCGTCGGAGATGGGCGTCTTCGGCTCGAAGCCGAGGTCCCGCTGGGTTTCGGCGATGTCGGCATAGCTTTCCCGCACGTCTCCCGGCTGCATGGGTTCGAAGATCTTTTCCGCTTCCCGGCCCAGGGTTTGTTCCAGTACACCGATCATGTCCATCAACTGTTCGGACTTGTGATTGCCGAGATTGTAGACCCGGTGCGGGACCGCGCCGTCCTCGTCCGCCGCCGGCGGATTGTCGAGCGCCGCCAGCACACCCGACACGATATCGTCGATGTAGGTGAAGTCGCGCCGCATATCGCCGTTGTTGAATACATGGATCGGCTTGCCGTCCAGGATCGCCTTGGTGAACAGGAACAGCGCCATGTCCGGACGGCCCCACGGTCCGTACACGGTGAAGAACCGCAGACCGGTTTGCGGAATGTTGTAGAGGTGGCCGTAGCAATGGCCGAATAGTTCGTCCGCCTTCTTGGTGGCGGCATACAGTGAAATCGGCTTGTCGACCGGATCTGCGACCGACGAAGGATACTTGTCGTTGCCGCCGTAGACCGAGCTGGACGAGGCGTAGACCAGATGCTCAAAGCCGGGTTGGTGGCGGCAGCGTTCCAGCACAACCATATGGCCGACCAGGTTGGTGCGCACATAGTCCATGGGATGTTCGATCGAGTGACGCACGCCGGCCTGGGCCGCCAGATTGACGGCCTTGGTGACGCCGCCCAGATCGGCGAAGGCGGCGGTCATGGCGTCTTCGTCGGTGATGTCCACCTTGTGGAAGGAAAAACCGTTGCGCGTGCGCAACCGCTCGAGCCGGGCTTCCTTGAGCGTGACGTCGTAATAGGTGTTCATGTTGTCGACGCCGACGACCTGGTCGCCGCGGTCGAGCAATGCCTGGGCAACATGCGAGCCGATAAATCCGGCAACGCCTGTAACAAGCACGGCCATAAAAACAATCCTTCTGTTGACGGCTGGTGCGCGGCGCCAAGATAGTCGCCCGCTCCGGCGAAATCATCCCCTGAATATGCCGTATTCGTGTAATTCGGCACGAATGTCACCGGGCTAAATTCGCCCGTGCGGGTAAATATTTCGTGGCGAATGTCCGTCTTTCCGGCGAAAAGCTTCTTTCCGGTGTATAACTGCCCTAGTTCATTGATCGATAGGGGCGAATCGTGGCGTTTTCCGGTTCGTCGCGCAGAATTGACTGATTGAGTGGAATGCCACGGCCTCAGACAATAAGTCGATTAAATTCAATAGTTTATTTATTTCTGCCCGTACCGCACTCAGGCTCCGCACATGCTTGCGCATGGACAAATAGGTCAGCATGCTTTACCTATTATGAAAAGACTGCGCATCCGGGAGATCAAACGCCATGACGCTTGCCGCCGTCACCCTTGACGACAAGTACACGCTCGATTCGGGCCGTGTGTTCCTGAACGGGGTCCAGGCCCTGGTCCGGCTGCCCATGATGCAGCGCCAGCGCGATCTGGCCAACGGCCTCAACACGGCCGGGTTTATTTCCGGCTATCGCGGTTCGCCGCTGGGCGGCTACGACCAGAACCTGTGGCGCGCCCGCAGCTTTCTCAAGGACAACCACGTCCACTTCGAGCCGGGCGTCAACGAAGACCTGGCCGCCACCGCCGTCTGGGGCAGCCAGCAGAACAACCTGTTCCAGGGCGCCAAGTACGACGGCGTGTTTTCCATCTGGTACGGCAAGGGCCCCGGCGTCGACCGTTGCGGCGACGTGTTCAAGCACGGCAACGCGGCCGGCTCGTCGAAACACGGCGGCGTGCTGGTCATTGCCGGCGACGACCATGCCGCCATCTCGTCGACGCTGGCGCACCAGTCCGAGCACAATTTCATGGCCACCATGATGCCGGTGCTCAACCCGGCCAACGTGCAGGAATATCTCGACTACGGCATTCTGGGTTGGGAGATGTCGCGCTTCTCGGGCCTGTGGGTCGGTTTCATCGCCGCCGCCGAGACCGTCGAAAGCTCCGCCAGCGTCTATGTCGACCCGCACCGGGTCGACGTGAAGATCCCGGAGGACTTCAACATGCCGCCCGAGGGCCTCAACATCCGTTGGCCCGACGACCGCATCGACCAGGAACAGCGCCTGCACCAGCAGAAGATCTACGCCTGCCTGTCGTTCGCCCGCGCCAATCAGCTGGACAAGGTGGTGATCGACAGCCCCAACCCGCGCTTCGGCATCATCACCACCGGCAAGTCGTATCTCGACGTGCGCCAGGCGCTCGAGGATCTCGGCATCGACGACGCCGAAGCGGCCAAGATCGGCCTGCGGGTCTACAAGGTCGGCATGCCCTGGCCGCTCGAGCGGGTCGGCGCCCGGCGCTTCGCCGAGGGCCTGGAAGAGGTCCTGGTCATCGAGGAAAAACGGGCGCTGCTGGAAAACCAGCTCAAGGAACAGCTCTACAACTGGCGCCCCCACGTGCGGCCGCGCATCGTCGGCAAGTTCGACGAGGACGGCAACTGGGTGCTGCCGTCGGCCGGCGAACTGACGCCGGCGCGCATCGCCCGCATCATTTCCGACCGGCTCGACAAGTTCTATACCAACCGCAAGATCCACGAACGGCTCGAGTTCCTCGACAAGAAGGAGCGCGCCCTCGACCGCGAACCGCCGAAGACGGTGCGCATGCCCTATTTCTGTTCGGGCTGCCCACACAACACGTCGACCAAGGTGCCCGACGGCAGCCGCGCCGTGGCCGGCATCGGCTGCCACTTCATGGCCGTGTGGATGGACCGTTCCACCGCCACCTTCACCCAGATGGGCGGCGAAGGTGTGCCGTGGACCGGCCAGGCGCCGTTTACCGACGAAAACCACATCTTCGCCAATCTGGGCGACGGCACCTACCACCATTCCGGCCTGCTGGCGATCCGCGCCGCCGTCGCCGCCGGTGTCAACATCACCTACAAGATCCTGTTCAACGACGCCGTGGCCATGACCGGCGGCCAGCCGCTCGATCACCAGCTCACGGTGCCCAAGATCACCCACCAGGTCTACGGCGAAGGGGTCAAGAAAATCGTCATCGTCAGCGACGAACCCGACAAATACCCCATCGGGGTCGACTTCGCGCCCGGCGTCACGGTGCACCACCGGGACAAACTGGACGCCATTCAGAAGGAACTGCGCGAGGTCGAGGGCTGCACGGTGCTGATCTACGACCAGACCTGCGCCGCCGAGAAACGCCGCCGGCGCAAGCGCGGCGCCTTCCCCGATCCGGACAAGCGGCTGTTCATCAACGCCCGGGTCTGCGAGGGCTGCGGCGACTGTTCGGTGCAGTCCAACTGCGTCTCGGTCGAACCGCTGGAGACCGAATACGGCCGCAAGCGCACCATCAACCAGTCGGCCTGCAATAAGGACTATTCCTGCCAGAAGGGTTTCTGCCCCAGCTTCGTCACCGTGCGCGGGGCGCAGATCCGCAAGCGCAAGACCGGCGTCACCGGCGGCGCGGCGACCGAAGCGCTCGAGAACCTGCCGCTTCCGTCCGTCGCCGAGATCGATCAGCCCTACGACATCCTGGTCACCGGCATCGGCGGCACGGGCGTCATCACCATCGGTGCCCTGCTCGGCATGGCCGCCCATCTGGAAGGCAAGGGCTGCTCCGTCCTCGACATGACCGGCCTGGCCCAGAAGAACGGCGCCGTGCTCAGCCACGTGCGCATATCCCAGAAGCCCGAGGACATCAACGCCGTGCGCATCGCCGCCGGCGGCGCCAATCTGCTGCTCGGCTGCGACATGGTGGTGGCCGGCAGCTTCGATGCCCTGGCCAAGGTGCAAAGCGGCTCGACCCACGCCGTCATCAACAAGCACCTGGTGCCGACCGCCGCCTTCACCATGAACCCGGACATGGCATTCCACGCAGACTATACCCAGGCGGCCATCCGCAAGGCGGCCGGAGACAATCTGACCGAGTTCGTCGAGGCGACCCGCATGGCGACGACCCTGATGGGCGACGCCATCGCCACCAACATCTTCATGCTGGGTTATGCCATCCAGCGCGGCCTGGTGCCGGTCAGCCTGGAAGCCATCGAGCGGGCCATCGACATCAACGGCGTCGCCGTCGCGTCCAACAAGAAGGCCCTGTCCTGGGGCCGGCTCGCCGCCCATGACCCGAAAATGGTCGAACAGGCGATCGCGCCGTTGACCGAATCGGCGGAAGACGAGGAAATCGCCGCCGATCTGGAAGGCATCATCGCCAAGCGCGTGGCCGATCTCACGGCCTACCAGGACAGTGCCTATGCGAAACGGTTTGAAGGCCTGGTCCGCAAGGTTCAGGAAAGCGAGCACCACAAGGCGCCCGGCCGCGGCGGCCTGGCCGAAGCCGTCGCCCGCGCCTTCTACAAGCTGATGGCCTACAAGGACGAATACGAGGTCGCCCGGCTGTTCACCGACGGCGAGTTCGAACGCAAACTGGCCGCCCAGTTCGACGGCGACTACACGCTGGAATTCAACCTGGCGCCGCCGTTGCTGGCCCAACGAGACCCCAACACCGGCCAATTGCAGAAACGCGCCTTCGGCCCCTGGGTCTTCAAGGCCTTCAGGATGCTGGCCGGCCTGAAGGGACTGCGCGGCGGCACGTTCGACATCTTCGGCTATACCGCGGAACGAAAACAGGAACGCCAGCTCATTGCCGATTACGAGGCCACCGTGGCGGCCCTGCTGGACGGTTTGAATTCCGACAACCATGCCCTGGCCATCGAGATCGCCGGCCTGCCCCTGAAGATGCGCGGCTACGGCCACGTCAAGGAACAGGCGGTCAGCGAGACCAAGGCGCGCGAGGCGGAACTGCTGCAGAGCTACAAAAACCCGGCGCCCCAGGCCACCGCCGCGGAATAGAAGACGGGGCGGCAACAACCAGGGAGGATCCCATGACTTCGGACGTCGCCGTCATTGTCGGAGCGGGCAGCGGACTGGGCGCCGCCATCGCCCGCCGCTTCCTCAAGTCGGGCGCCCGGGTCGCCGTTTCGTCGCGCAACCAGGGCAAGCTGGATGCGGTCGCCGCTGCCTGTGCCGCGGACACCGGCACGGACCCGTCGATGATCACCGCCATCGCCTGCGACGCCCAGAACGAAGCGGCGGTCGCCGACCTGTTTGCCCGCGTCGAAAAGGACGTCGGACCGGTCACCACCGCGGTCTACAACGCCGGCGCCTGGTTCAACACCAGCATCATTGAAATGCCGGCAGACATGTACGAGAAGGTCTGGCGCCTCAGCGCCTTCGCCGGGTTCCTGGTGGGCCGCGAGGCCGCCCGCTGCATGCTCAACCGTCATGCCGGCACCATCCTGTTTTCCGGCGCCACCGCCAGCATGCGCGGCGGCAACGGATTTGCGGCCTTCGCCGGCGGCAAGTTCGCGCTCAGGGCGCTGGCCCAGAGCATGGCCCGGGAGCTGGGCCCGGACGGCATCCATGTGGCCCATGTGGTGATCGACGGCCGCATCGACAGCGACCGTACCCGCGAACGGTTCGGCGAAGCGCCCGCCGACACCATGCTCAATCCCGACGATATCGCGGACGCCTACTATCAGCTTCACGCCCAGCCGAAAAACGCCTGGACCTTCGAGCTGGACCTCAGGCCGTCGACGGAGACGTTTTAGGGTTTGTCCGTGTTTACGGCGACCGTTAGCGGTTGTTCGGACGTCGGCTATTGGAAGATTTGCGAGCCCAACTTTGTTTGTGGGAGGTCTCGGAGATTAGCCACAAGGAGGCATACGTCGAGAAAGCAAGGTCAGTCCGCGCAACTCGTCCAGGCATGTTTGCACGGTGAAGGTTTGAAATAATCTACTTGCCTCAACATTCATACACTAGCCACGGCCAGTGAGGGTCGTTTGGCTTGTTCCGTGATCCATACAGGGTTGGCCAATACGTGACGGACTAATTCAGCCTGTCGATTGGTCTGAGTCTTCTGAAAAATGTTGGCCAAGCGCTTGCGGCCGGTTTCTTTTTTGACGCCGAGGGCGCGGGCCGCATCCTCCAGGGACCGGCCGCCGACCAGTTCAGCAAGCAGGCGGCCTTCCGCCGGTGTCAGGCCGTAGAGCCGTTGAAGCAGTTCCGCCGGCACCTCCATCTGTCGGCAGGGGTCAGTGAATACAACGATTGCTAGGCTATCGACATGGGCGAGTGGGACGGGCAAGTCAACGTGCCGGACCAACGGCGCAATGGTTGCCGAAAGTGGCGCCCCGCCGTCAATACGGCCGAGCACTAAAAAGTCGGCAGACGTGGAAACACCGGACTTCGATTCGCCGATAATTTGGCGGAGAATTGCCAACATCCTCACTGCGTCTTCTGGACGGTCCGCCGTGAGGTGATTGTTACGTAAAGCAAAGCCTCCTTCTTCATCGATGATCGCCTTGCCTGCTGTATTGAGAAACAGCACGCTGGCGTTAGAATCGACGATGGCAATGCCGACTGACAGGCTGTTGAGTGCCGCGAGAGCAAATTTGTCCCCGGTTGTTCCAGTAGAGAGCGTGGAGTACAGCGACATAGCCTGACGGAAATGGGGCAAGATATCGCTCATCAAGGCCACGTCGTCGTCGTCGAAATCTCTATCATTGGATCCGCGCATTAGGCCAAAGATGCCGAATTGAGACTCTTGGTCACCGACAATAGAGACAACGCGGTATTCGATACCGTGAGGCTGAAGGATCTCCCGGTACATTTGAGACTTTCGTATGGTCGATCGGTCGGCGATCTGGCTGCACCGTAAAGCTTTGCCGGAATACTTCAGTGCCTTGTGGGTGAACGGATCTCCTGCACTTAATTCTGCATAGCGGTTTAACACGTGATGGCTATAAGCGACACCGTGGGCAACCGAAAAATTCAGGCGGGACTGACGCGCGTTATACACATTGATCTGTCCCATGGGTGCGTTGAACAATTGAGCCGCTGTCTCGACCGCCGCTGGCCAGCGCTCAGGATTAGCGGCTGCTTCGTAGAGTCGACCCACCGTTTCGAACATTAGGGTTCTGTCCATTTGATGCGTTGCCAAACGCGTCCCCTTCTATGTTCCTCAATGAAAGCTGCTTGCTGCCCCCCGTTACGCCATCACCCGCGATATTCACATGGAAGGCAACGTCAATCGGAGAATCAAATTACTGTAATCTAAAGGAAAGGCAATAAATACAAAATCAATCTGTGGCACGCACTTTCTCAAGCGATGCCTGCAAAACGAGCATTTCAAAGTGTTGATCAAAAAATAATTCCGTCGCAATTCAAACTATTCAGGATGGCGCATTTCCCCATCTATTGAGACAAAAACGCGATCGTTACCCCCGTACGGGGGCTGACGCACGCCACGGGCTGCATACCCTAGACCAACAACAAGCAGCCAAGATGGGAATTACAGAAGAAGAAACGGTCGTGTTGCGGGAAGTGACAATGAAATGCAAGTCCATTCGCTTTTTCAGGTTCCGGCGCCAACTTCCGGCGCAAACCGACACTCCTCGCTGATGACAATTCCGCAACAAGTTCGTCGTGTCGAAGATCTACACGAATACGAACCAAACCAATATTGCGTCTAGTTCAGTTCGCCGGGGAGAGTCCAATGATGCATGCGAATAACACGACAATTAAGAGGTTAGCTGGCGTTCTAATCACTCTGGTTCTGTTTGGGATAGCAGGGACAGCTCAAGCGATCCCGTTGCCGCCCGGTACGCGTACTTTGTATGTTGATGCTGGAATCGGTGCGCCTGGATACGCCTATTCGTTCGCTCGGGCAGGCAATGCCGGTTTCACTGAAGAAGCCAAGGCTCAAGTAATTATTGACTGTACTTCTGCAGCAATACCTGGCGCCAGCAACAGTTGCCTAGCATACGCGCACGCGCGTGCAAGCTATACGTACCATGTAGGAATTGAGGTTGCTCCAATCTTTTTTACCCGAACAGGATTGGATCCGTCAGGCCGACTTCCAATCAAGTTAGATATGGATTTCTGGGTGATGGGAGGCCAATCCATAGCGAGCGTTGAAGTTTTTAGTTCCCTTGGTTTGCAGAAGTGGAGCGTGGTAAGCGACAGGATCACTCGATCGATGTACCCCGGCGTGCGGTCAGGCGAAGGCTTTACCGTCACAAAGTCCGCAGAAGCAATCCTTGGCTGGGCAACCCCGGGGATCGTCAGATCAGCGTTTGCGATTGTCGACCCGATCATTTCACTCGACCCGAACTATGATCCTGACCTATTGGATCTCATCACTATTACCGTGAGCAACTTGCCCATGGCCTCAGTGTCGGACGGCGACCTACGGCCTTCCGCGAATTCCGTTCCCGAACCCGAAGCACTCGCACTCTTCAGTATTGGGACCATCGGAATCCTGGCCGCACGCCGCCGCAAAAAGGACAAGTGAGCGAACGCAATTACCACACTTTGTTTGTAGATCTCTAGTAGATATGCGGCATGACACGTTGGTCAGATACCTCCGGAACGAGTCAGGACGTGTCGTTCCTGTATGACCGGATCCTATTCCGCTTTCAGGAACATCCAGGAAAAAAGACCTGAGATATTGCGGCACTATTCCTGACGATCTAGTCCTGTTCCATACCCAGGGCATGCAGGTAGATATCGAGCAGGGCTTCCTGTTCCTGGCGGTCGGCGGAGTCCAGTTTACGCAGGCGCAGCACCTGGCGCATGATCTTGACGTCGAAACCGGCCGATTTGGCCTCTGCGAAGACCTCGCGCACATCCGCGGCCAGGGCCGCTTTTTCTTCTTCCAGCCGTTCGATCCGTTCGATGAACGATTTCAAATGATCGGCAGCGATCGCACCGGTATCGGCCATCTGACTAACCTCCGCGTCCTGTATGTATGCTTGTTGAGCGTATTGAAGGGCCGAGACAATACCCGGCCAGAATTGGTCGTGCAATCACTCAGACGATGAATTGCGCCGCGACGGCTAGAACGCCTTCTCCGCGTCCTTGAACGCCTGCTTTTTGTCGTCCGTGACCTCGGTCTGGTATTTATCCTTCCAGTCGTCGTAGGGCATGCCGTAGACGACTTCCCGGGCCTCGTCGTAGGACATGTCCAGGCCCTTTTCCTCGGCCGCCGCCCGGTACCATTTGGACAGGCAATTGCGGCAGAAGCCCGCCAGAATCATCAAGTCGATGTTCTGCACGTCCGTGCGTTTTTGCAGATAGTCCCGCAGGCCGCGAAAGGCCGCCGCTTCCAGTTCGGTGCGTGTCTGATCGTCCATGGTCCTTGTCTCGGTCTTGTTGATTGTCGCTCGATGCTCAGGGTTATGTGGCGCGGCCGAGCCGGCATGACAACCGCGGGCCGGTCAATCTTCCTCTATGTTGATGCCGTGCAGGGTTTCCTCGATCAGCATATCCACGACCTGACGGAAGGCCTCCATCCGGTCCGCCCCGTCCTCCATAGCCTTGTGGTAGATGGCCAATTGCCGGTGCGCACTGGTTCCCCGCTCGACGATGTCGCGGGCGTGCAACACCTCGTCCAGGCAACCGAGATGCTCGGCATCTTCCCGCACCAGTGAAATGATCTCCTCGATCAACTCCGATACCGGTGCCTTGATGCCGCGGCCGAAATCGACCAATTCGCCGTGGGCGCCGTAGCGTTGCGCCAGCCAGCGGTTTTCCTGGACCAGCGTGCGGGGATAAATGCGCCAGCGCTGATTGTTGCCGCGCAACCGGCCGAGCATGGACAGCAGGCACTTGAAAATGGCGGCGATGGTGACCGTGTCATCGAGCCGGGTGCACACATCGGTCATGCGCATTTCCAGGGTGGGATAGCGCGCGCTCGGCCGGATATCCCACCACAACTTGGTGGCGTCCTCCACCAGGCCGGCGCCGACCATGCGGGCGACCAGGCGTTCGTATTCGCCGAAGGACTGGAAGGTATCGGGCAGGCCGGTGCGGGGCAGGCCGTCGAACACGGTCAGCCTGTACGACTTGAGCCCGGTTTCCTCACCGCCCCAGAAGGGCGACGATGTGCTGAGCGCCAGCAGATGGGGCAGGAAGTAGGACACCTGGTTCATCATATCGATGCGCAGGTCCTCGTCCTCGATCCCCACATGTACGTGCATGCCGCAGATCAGCAGGCGCCGGGCGACGGCCGCCATGTCCTTGGCCAGGATGTTGTAGCGTTCCTTTTCGGTGTGCTTCTGTTCCTGCCAGTGGCCGAACGGATGGGTGGACGCAGCGATGGGCGCCAGGCCGTAGCGGTTGGCGACCCGGGCCACCGTGGCCCGAAGATGCGCCAGATCGGCCCGGGCTTCCTGCACGTTCAGACACACCCGCGAGCCGATTTCGATTTGCGATTTGAGGAACTCGGGACTGACTTGGCCGTGCAGCAGTTCCTCGCACTCGGTCATCATGGTGTCCGGCGGCTCGGTCGCCAGATCACGGGTTTTCTTGTCGACGAGGAGGTATTCCTCCTCGATGCCGATCGTCAACGGAACAAGGGGAACGCTCATTCGCTATACACCTTGATATCAAACGGGCCGGACTCGGCAAGAGCATGATTGATCGCGTCGGCGAGAATGTTGGCCCAGGATTCGGCGCCGTGGTGAGTGTCGATCAAGTCTTGACGGATTTCGAACAGGATGTGCGGCAGCCCGGTCTGCTCAGAGTGGGAAGCCATGGAATAGCCGTGCGGGCTGTGGGCGTGATAGGGCTTGTTGTCGCCGACGACGATGCCGTGCATGCCGCGGAAGTAGTTATGAAGCGGCAAAAACAACCGGTCGTCCAAATGCCACAACAGGCCGACATGCCAGGGCCGTTCGTGACCGTTCATCACCGGTGTGAAGCTGTGCATGGACAGAATGGCAGGCACGATGCCTTGCGCCCGCTTGGCGGCGATCACGTCCTCGGCGGCATCGTGATAGGGCCGGAAGTAGCTGGCAATTCGGAATGCACGCTCGGCGTCATCGATGTTCCGGTTGCCCGGTACCAGCACGCCGTCGCTTTCCTCCGGCACGGATGTCGGACTTTCGACGGAGCGGTTGCAGTCGATCAGCAACCGCGAAAAACCGGACAACACGGCCGGCGCATCCAGCATGGTGGCCAGCCGGGCCGTCACGTCGGCGGCGCCGATATCCCAGGCGATGTGGCGCCACAATGCGGCTTCGTCGACGCCGAGCGTGCCGTAGGCTTGCGGCAATACCCGGCTGGCGTGATCACACATCAGAACGACGGGCGCCGGCCCGTCGGGATTGAGAATGGAGTAAGGCGCCGGATCACCGTCCGGCGCGATATCAAGCGCGTCGGTATCGGCGTCATCGGCGACAGGCGTAAACGAGTCCTCGACCATAGGCGTATGATACCCTAAAACTCGTTGTTACACCTTGCATTCGATCAACGCCCTCACCGCGCGCCGTGACCTGACGATGGATTCACCGGAAGACTTTCTACGCCGATTGTTCGACACCGCAGTCGAGGCCGTTCTGCCGGAACATTGTTTGCCCGGTCAACTGCCCGCACCGCCGGACACCGGCCGCACCATTGTCGTCGGTGCCGGTAAGGGCGCGGCGGCGATGGCACAGAGCGTCGAAGCGGCATGGCCGGGGAACCTGTCGGGACTGGTGGTTACCCGGTACGGGCATGGCGCCGAAACCGAACATATCGACGTCCTGGAAGCAGCCCATCCAGTGCCCGATGCGGCCGGCCGGAAAGCGGCGGAACGGATGCTGCAGATGGTCGACGGACTTGACGATGACGATTTGGTCTTGTGCCTGCTGTCGGGCGGCGGATCCGCCTTGCTGACGGCACCGGCACCCGGTGTTCCACTGGATGACAAACAGACCGTCAACAAGGCGTTGCTGCGCAGCGGCGCGACGATCTTCGAGATCAATTGCGTGCGCAAACATCTGTCGGCCATCAAGGGCGGCCGTCTGGCCCGGGCCGCCTATCCGGCCCGCGTCGTGACCCTGATGATCTCCGACGTGCCGGGCGACGATCCGGCCGTGGTCGCCTCGGGCCCGACGCTTGCGGACGCCACGACGCTGGACGACGCCCGCGCCGTCCTGGCCAAGTACGGCATCGAACCGCCGGAAAGCATCGCGGCGTGCCTTACCGACCCGGCCAACGAAACGCCGAAGCCCGGCGACGATCACTTGACGCGATCGGACGCCATCGTCGTCGCCCGTGCCGCCGACGCCCTCGCGGCCGCGGAGGCGTTGGCGGAACGGGAAGGCTTCGAGACCATCGTTCTGGGAGACGACCTGGAAGGCGAAGCGCGCGGACTGGGTGCGGTCCACGCCCGCCTGGCGCTGGACTGCAAAGCGGCCGGCCGCACGGTGCTGATCGTGTCCGGCGGTGAAACCACGGTGACCGTGCGCGGCAATGGGCGCGGTGGGCGCAATGTGGAATACTTGCTCGGTCTCGCCCAGGCGTTGAGCGGCGCCGACGGCATCTACGCGATCGCCTGCGATACGGACGGCATCGACGGCAGCGAGGACAATGCCGGCGCGGTCGTTCTGCCGGATACGCTTGCCCGCGCCCGTGACCGCGGCATCGATCCGCAGGGCTGTCTCGACAACAACGACGCCTACGGCCTGTTTTCCGCCATCGGCGACCTGGTGATGACCGGCCCGACCCGCACCAACGTCAACGATTTCCGGGCCATCTTGGTCACAAACTTCTAACCTGTTTGCCGCATACATGTTGGCGGAGACTTGAAACGGAGAGTAAGCTCGCGCGATGCGAAGACAACGCAGTACGAAAATCCTGGCGACCCTGGGCCCCAGCAGTTCCGACGAGGCGACCATCACCGCCTTGTTCGAAGCCGGCGCCGACGCCTTCCGCCTGAATTTCAGTCATGGCGATCACGCCGATCACAAGCGCCGGGTCAAGATCATCCGGGCGCTGGAAAAACGCATGAAGCGGCCCATTGCCATTATCGCCGACATGCAAGGCCCGAAATTGCGCATCGGCGCGTTCAAGGACGGCGCTGTTACCCTGGAGGAAGGCCAGGCGTTTCGCCTCGACCTCAACGAGAAGCCGGGTGACGCCAAGCGCGTGAGCCTGCCGCATCCGGAAGTGTTTTCCGCCATCAAGGCCGGCAGCGATCTCCTGCTCAACGACGGCAAGCTGCGCCTGCGGGTCAACAAGGTCGGCAAGCGCGGCGCCGACACGGAAGTCATCGTCGGCGGTGAGTTGTCCGACCGGAAGGGCGTCAACCTGCCCGATACGATCCTGCCCTTGAGCGCCCTGACAACCAAGGACCGGCGTGACCTGTCGTTTGCCCTGACCCTGGGTGTCGACTATATCGCGTTGAGCTTCGTGCAACGGCCCGAGGACGTGGCCGAAGCCCGCAAGGCCATCGGCGGCAAGGCCGCGGTCTTGGCCAAAATCGAGAAGCCAAGCGCCCTGGAACGGCTTGACGAGATCGTCGACCTGTCCGACGCCATCATGATCGCCCGCGGCGACCTGGGCGTCGAGCTGCCCGTCAACGAAGTGCCCGGTCTGCAGAAGCGTATCGTGCGGGCGGCACGGCACGCCGGCAAGCCGGTGGTCGTCGCCACGCAAATGTTGGAATCCATGATCAACGCACCGGTGCCCACCCGGGCAGAGGTGTCCGACGTGGCGACGGCGGTCTATGACGGCGCCGACGCGGTCATGCTGTCGGCGGAATCGGCAGCCGGCGACTATCCGCTGGAAGCGGTCGAGACCATGAGCGGCATCGCCGACCAGGTGCAGAAAGACCCGCTCTATCGCGGCATCATGGACGCCGACCACGCCAACCCTGAAGCCACCGCCGCCGACGCCATCACCGCAGCCGCCCGTCAGGTGGCCGAAACCATCGGCGCCACCGCCATCGTCACCTACACCACATCGGGGTCGACGACACTGCGGGCGGCGCGCGAACGGCCGTACGCGCCCATTCTGTGCCTGACTCCCGCGATCGAGACAGCCCGCCGACTGGCGCTGGTGTGGGGCGTGCACAGCGTGCACACCAGCGATGTCGCCAGCTTCTCGGAGATGGTGCGCAAGGCCTGCCGCATTGCCGAGAAGGAAGAGCTGGCGACCAAGGGCAGCCGTCTGGTGGTCACCGCCGGTGTACCCTTCGGCACGCCCGGCTCGACCAATGTGTTGCGCATTGCCTGGGTCGGCGGACAAAACTAACGGACCGTCTCGGACTAGATCCGCGACCCTTCCACTTCTTTTTTCAGGATCTCGATGCGCTTCTTGGCGTGGTCCAGGTGCGGGTTGACGCTGATCGCCTTGCGGTAGGCCTTCAGCGCGCCTTCGGGTTTGTCGAGGGCGTCGTAAATCAGCCCCAACCCGGACAAGGCACCGAAATGGCGCGGCTCCAGCGCCAGAGTCTTTTGGATGTCGTGCACCGATTCGTCAAGCCGCCCCATGGCGTAGTTGAGTGTCGCGCGCCGGTTCCAGGCTTCGGCGAATTGCGGGTCGATCTTGATCGCCGCCGAAAACAGTTCGTGGGCCTTGTCGAAACGATGCGCCGCCATGGCCTTGTCGCCGTTGGCCACCAGCAAGTCCACGGTATCGCTGCCGGACTGGTACCAGATTTTCCAGATCGAGACGGTCAGCCGCTTGGCATCGTCTTCGTCTTTGGCGGCCAGCAACTCCTGGAACAGTGTCTCCAGCCGCGCGTCGTCCTGGCGCGCCAGGGACGATGCAGCCATAGCCATGGCAGCCGCGACAACGACCGGAATGAACCAGTTCCGTAAGGTCATGGAATAAAGACTAGGAAGCGGATATCCGGGAGACAAGTCCGGGCTGTTGCACTGTCATCATAATGCCGTGAGTTTTTCCGGCTTGGGTCCACCCAGCGCCCAGTCGATCAACTGCACGGTGTGTACGACGGGCAGGTCCGTTCCCTGCCCGATATGTTCGATGCAGCCGATATTCCCCGCGGCAACGACGCGGGCGCCGGTCCGCGCGATGTTGTCCACCTTGCGACGCCGCAACCGCTCCGACAATTCCGGCTGCAACAGACTGTACGTGCCGGCGGAGCCGCAACACAAATGGCCCTCCGGCACATCGCGCACGTCGAAGCCGGCCTGCCGCAACAACGCCTTGGGTTGACGGGTGATTTTCTGGCCGTGCTGCAAGGAACACGCGGCGTGATAGGCCACGGCCACATCGGCGGGAGGCCGCATGTCGGGCAATGCCAAATCGTCGAGCACCTCGCTCAAGTCCTTGGCAAGGTCCGATATCCTGGCTGCCCGTTCGGCCCAATCGGGGTCGTCGTGCAACAGGTGACCGTAATCCTTGACCATGGTGCCGCAGCCCGACGCATTGACGACCACGGCATCGAGGCCGCCCTCGTCCAGCACCCGGCTCCATGCGTCGATGTTAGCCTTGGCCGATGCCACGGCTTTGTCTTCCATGCCCATGTGGTGGGTCAGTGCGCCGCAGCAGCCGGCGTTCTCGGCGATCACCACTTCGCAGCCCAGCTTTGTCAGAACACGGACCGTCGCCTCGTTGATGTCCGGGGCCAGCACGGGCTGAACGCATCCGGTCAGCAACGCGACACGCGTTCGCCGCTCGCCTGTCGCGGCATGAACCTGCGGGCGATCGCCCGAAGAAAGCGGTGGGATCCGGTCGGGCACGGACCGCAGCATCGCCCCGACGATCTTGGGCGCCAACCCGGCCAGCGGCCGGAACAGCCGCGCCAGCTTCATAAGCGGCCGGAACACTGCCGGCCGCGGCATGACGGTTGCCAGGCCCCAGCGCAGCAGCCGTTCGGTGACGGGCCGCGATCCATGCTCGGCGATATGGGCGCGTGCGACGTCGACCAGGTGCATGTAGTGCACGCCGGACGGACATGTCGTCATGCAATTCAAGCACGTCAGACAGCGGTCGACATGGGTGATGACGGCGGCCGGCGGCGGGCCATCCCCTTCCAGCATGTCCTTGATCAGATAGATCCGTCCGCGCGGACTGTCGCGTTCATCACCCAGCTCCTGGTAGGTCGGACACGTCGCCGTGCAGAACCCGCAGTGCACGCATTTGCGCAGGATCGAATCGGCTTCGCGGATGGAGGGCCGGGCCAGTTGTTCGGCGGTAAAGCGGGTCTGCATCTCGGCCTAACCGGTCTCGGGGACCATGCGGCCGCGGTTGAGGATATGGTGGGGGTCGAAACTGTCCTTGACCCGCCGGCTCAACGCGGCAAGCGCCGCTGGCTGTGGGTGGAACACGGGAACGACGGCGCGTAAGGCCTCATCCGCCCTGATCAGCGTGGCATGGCCGCCGACGCGGTCTACATCGGCCCGCACGGCCGCCGCCTGATCGGCCGCGAGCGATGCCATGCCCAACCAGATCAGGCCACCGGCCCAGTCGAACAGAAGCGCCTCCGCACCCTGCGCCGAAAGGGCGGCAGCGACGGCGGCCCCTTCCGCTGGCGGCACCGACAGGCGCCAGATGACGGGGGCATCCATCAAGGGGGCGACTTCGCCGATTTCCCGCCACAGGGTTCTCGTGTTGCGGCTGTGCAGTTCTTCAACCTGGATATCGGCGAACATGTCACGCAGGGCGCCGCAGCGGTACTCGACGCTGGGTCCCGGCCCTTCGACACGGACCGCCGTCACCGATTGACCGGTGGCGGAAACGTACTCCACCGCGCTTCGTGCCGCCGCCCGGTCCGGCAGGTACGCCAGGCCGGACACCTCGTGCGGCGACCGCGCGGCGTCGCCCAGCGCCTTGACGGCATCCGCGGGAGACAAACCCATCAGCAGGAACGTGCGCGCCTTCTCGGCGGCGGGCAACACCTTGAACGTCACTTCCGTCATGGCCAGCAACGTGCCGTAGGACCCCGCCGCGAGCTTGCACAGGTCGTAACCGGTGACGTTCTTGACCACGCGGCCGCCGGTCTTGATGGCATCGCCCCGGCCCGTCACACCCTGAACACCCAACAGATGATCCCGCGCGGCGCCGGCCTTGTAGCGGCGCGGCCCGGCCAGGTTGCAGGCCATGACGCCGCCGATGGTCGGTTCCTCGTTGGCGCCCAGCAGGCTGGTCCAGAACGGCGGTTCGAATGCGAGTTGCTGGTTGTTCTCTTTCAGTGCCGCCTCGATGTCGGCCAGCCGTGTACCGACCCCGGCCGTCATCACCAGTTCCTCCGGTTCGTACAGACTGATGCCGGCAAGGCGGGACAAGTCGAGCACCGTATGCGCATCGGTCGCCCGGCCCAAAGCCGACTTGCTGCCGTTGCCGCGCAGGGCGAGCGGCGTGTCCGACGACACCGCCCAGCGCACGGCTTCGGCCACCTGTTCCGGTGTCTCGGCTTGAAACCCTTCGGTCATCAGAATCGCGGCAGGTCGGGGAACGGCATCTGTCCCCGGTTGATGTGCATGCGGCCCAGCTCGGCGCAGCGGTGCAGCACGGGGAAGACCTTGCCGGGATTGAGATAGCCGTCCGGGTCGAAGGCGCACTTCACCCGCTGTTGCTGGTTCAGGTCCTCTTCACTGAACATTGCGCCCATCAAATCGCGCTTCTCGACCCCGACCCCGTGTTCGCCGGTCAGAACGCCGCCCACTTCGACGCACAGTTTGAGAATATCGGACCCGAAGTCCTCGGCCTTCTCCAGTTCACCGGGGTTGTTGGCGTCATACAGGATCAACGGGTGCAGATTGCCGTCGCCGGCATGGAACACGTTGGCCACGCGCAAGCCATAGTGGCGCGACATCTCGGCCATGCGGGTCAGCACCAGGGGCAGCTTGTGCCGCGGGATGGTGCCGTCCATGCAGTAATAGTCGGGCGACAGGCGTCCGATGGCCGGAAACGCGTTCTTGCGCCCGGCCCAGAAGTTGAGGCGCTCGTCCTCGCTCTCGCTGACCCTGATCGACAGGGCTCCGCACGCATCGGCGATACCGCGGACCTGCGACACGAGATACTCGACCTCGGCGTCGGGACCGTCCAGCTCGACGATCAGCAACGATTCGGCGTCCATCGGATAACCCGGCTGGCAGAACTCCTCGGCGGCCTGGATGGCGAACCTGTCCATCATTTCGAGGCCGGCCGGAATGATGCCGGCGGCGATGATTTTCGCCACGCAATCGCCGCCCGCCTCGTTGGACGGAAACCCTATCAACAGGGCCCGCGCCGTTTCCGGCGCCCGCAGCAGCCGCACCGTCACCTCGGTCACGACGCCCAGCAATCCCTCCGAGCCGGTCATCAGGCCGATCAGGTCATAGCCTTCCGAATCCAGGTGCTTGCCGCCGAGGCGCAGTACCGTGCCGTCCATCAGCACCACTTGCAGGCCGAGGATGTTGTTGGTGGTCAGGCCGTATTTCAGGCAGTGCACGCCGCCGGAATTTTCCGCCACATTGCCGCCGATGGTGCAGGCGATCTGGCTCGACGGATCGGGCGCGTAATAAAAACCTTCGTCCTGCACCGCATTGGTGATGGCCAGGTTAGTGACACCCGGCTGCACCACGGCGCAGCGGTTGTCGAAGTCGACCTCGAGGATGCGGTTGAACTTGGTCATGGTCAGCAGCACGCCGTCCGCCAGCGGCAAGGCCCCGCCCGACAGCGACGTGCCGGCGCCGCGCGGCACCACCTTGACGCCCCGGTCCTGGCACAGCTTCAAGACCTCCGCCACCTGGTCCACGGTTTCCGGCAGCACGGCGATCATCGGGGGCTGGCGGTAGGCGGTCAGGCCGTCGCACTCGAACGCCTTCAAGGCCTGTTCGTCGGCGATGACGCTATCCGGCGGCACGACATTGCGCAATGCCGCGACCAAACTCCCGCGCTGGGCGAGAACCTTTTTATCCGGCTCCGGCATTTGCATGAGATATGGCCTCCCGACGCACTGTACGGCATCAGATAAAGCATACCGCGCGGGTTACGTCGAGCAAACCCGGACACATTTCCACGCTGCGGGAAGGTTCAGGCGGGCAGGAGGCCGCTCTGTTGCAATGCGCGCCTGAGACCGTCAGCGCCGGTGAAATGGTGCGTGCGGAATCCCAGCGCCTCGGCCGCCCGCACGTTTCTCTCCACGTCATCGATGAAGACGGTTTTTTCCGGAATCAAATCGTACCGCTCCGTCAGAATCTGGAAGATGGCAGCATCGGGCTTGATGACCTTTTCCACGCCGGAAACGACGATGCCGTCGAACCAGTGGAGAAAGTCGAACCGGTCCAGGGCGACGGGAAACTTCTCGGCCGAGAAATTGGTCAGGGCATACAGCGGCAAGCCGCTTTCACGTAAGGCCGACAGGATATCGACGGTGTCGTCCAAGGCACCCGCGAGCATCTCGTCCCAACGCAGGTGATAGGCTGCGATCAGGTCGGCAAGGTGCGGGTGGACTTTTTGCAGATCCGCGACACCGTCCGCGAACGGCCGGCCGGCGTCGTGTTGCTCGTTCCAGGACCGGGAGCAGACCTCCGACAGGAAATGCTCCATCTCGGCGACCCGGTCGCCGAACAGCTTGCGATAGAGGTGCCGCGGGTTCCAGTCGAGCAGGACCCCGCCGATATCGAACACCACGGCCTGCAACGGATCGCCGGGCCGGGTCATGGGTCTGTCCTCATCTCCGGGTTCGCACGGTCCGGAATCGAAAACGGCGCCCCGTGGGACGCCGCACCTTGAACCACCGGACCCTTGAGCGGTCCGAGGCATCGCCGTTCAGCCCTGGCGGGCCTTGAACCGGGGATTGGTCTTGTTGATGACATAGACCCGTCCTTTACGGCGGATGACGCGGCAGTCCCGGTGGCGCCGTTTCAAGGATTTCAAGGAATTCCGTACTTTCATGGGTCTAATCCGTCGGATTCGTAATCTGGAAGGGCGGGACCATAGTGGCCCGGCGGGCCTCTGTCAACCGGCGAAACCGGCGATTTCCGCCGTTTATGCCAACTGTCCGTAGAACCGGTAAACGCTGAAAACACCGGCGTTGATGGCGCTGATGCGGCGCGACCACAACTCGCCCTCGCACAGCGCCCACTGGTGCAGATTGCCGTCATGGTCCTGATCGCGCAGGAACTCGTAATAGGCGGAAAAGGATATCAGAACCTGGTCGCGATACTCCTGCGAAACATCCTCGGCGACGCTCACCTTGAAGCCCTGTTCCGTCAGTGCCTGGCGGGTTTCGTCGACCGTCCACAGATGGGGTTCGCGCGGTTCGGCCTTGACCCATTCAGTGTAAGGCACGGTGTCGGATCCCTGATCGCCCGCCACGTAGTCCACCACGGTGATGCGGCCGTCGGGTTTCAGAACTCGGCGCATTTCGGTCAGCAGGGGCGCTTTGTCCTCCGCCGTGAACAAGATCATGTTCGAGACGACGGCATCGGTCGCGCCATCCCGCGCATCCAGCGTCGTCAGGCCGCTGGGCTCGATCGTGGCCCGCTTGGCCAGCCCGGCGATTTCCGACAATTCCGCGCCCGTGGCCGCCAGCTTCGCATCCAGTTCGTAGCCCTTGACCCAGGCACCGGCGTTTTTGGCAATGTGGCGCGCCAATCCGCCAAGGCCGGCGCCGATGTTGATGACGCTGGCCTTTTCGTCCAACCCCAGGGGTTTGATGATGGAATCGAGAAACTCCTCGCTGGCCGGCCAAGTGAATCCGGCACCGAACAGTTGCTGAACGGATTCGATCCGTTCCGTCGGCCAGCTGCGCACTGTCGGCTGACCTTCCACTTCCTCGACTTCGTCACCGTCCACGAGGTCCGCATGGCCGTCGGTCGTGCTTGGCAGGTCGTAACCTTCCCACCAGGCAACGAGTCGCTCCTTGAAAGAGTGCTGCGGAGTGTCATCGTTCGCCGCAGCCTCTTTGTTCCGGGCCAATGCACCAAGCATGGTTGACAGGTTCTCGCGCAAAAATCCTGGGTTTATCTTGCAATCGATTGGTTAATCTACCGTAAAGCGTGATTCCGCGTCCACGACACCATCTGGGGTAGATTTGAGGTGGTTGCCGACGCGGCAGGACACGATATGCTGACTCCAGTCCTCTTAGCATCCACCGATATGCCCAAAACGCGACCTTCAGAAATCGTCATCGCCGACAAAAGCCCGATCGTGCAGAACGGGTTGCGCGTGCTTCTGGATGAAGACCCGCGGTTTGATGTGATTGCCGTGGCATCCGATGGTGAGCGTTTTCTGGAGGCGGTGCACCGGTTGAGCTTCGATATCGGCATCATCGGCTGGGAAATGCCGTACCTGGACGGTGCGGCGGTGCTGGAAGCGCTGAAAACCAGCGATCAGCCGCCGCGCATCATCGTCTACACAGGATCGCAGAACCGGCAGATCCCGTCCGACGCCATGGCCGCCGGCGCCGCGGGTTTCTGCCATAAAAGCGACCCGCCGGAGCGGCTGGTGGACACCGTGGCCGCCGTCGCCGCCGGGCGCATGGTGTTTCCGTTCGGGGCCGGCGCCGGCGGCACGGCCCAGGGGGATTCCTTGACGGCGCGGGAGAGGGATTTGCTGGCCGGACTGGCGGACGGGCAGACCAACGCGCAGTTGGCGAAATCGTTGGATATCTCGGTCAATACGGTGAAATTCCACCTGAAAAACCTTTATGACAAGCTGCAGGTGTCGAACCGGGCGCAGGCGGTGGCACGGTATCTGAACGACGGCTGATTGCCCCAACCTACCCGTTCGGGTAGGATGCCCCCTCCCCATAAGAGATTACCGGCCAACCCGGCGGAGTGTTCCGGCAGCGGGACCGGCGCGTCACATTACCCATGATTGAATTAGGGATTTAACCATGAGCCATCCGGCGCCGGCCCCCGTGGCCGACAACCTGATCGTCTACGCCCTGCGCACCGTCACCGAGGCGGCGGCCCGGGCGGCGTATGACTGGATCGGCCGGGGCGACAAATCCCAGGGCGACGGCGCCGCGGTCGCGGCCATGCGCGCGGCCCTGGACGCCCTGCCCATCCAGGGCGTCGTGGTGATCGGCGAAGGGGCCAAGGACAACGCCCCGGAACTGGCCGACGGCGAGACCCTGGGCGGCGGCACGGAACCGCAATACGACATCGCCGTCGATCCGGTCGAAGGCACGACCTACCTCGCCAAGGGCATGACCAACGCCATGGCCGTCATCGCCATGGCGCCGCGCGGCGCGCTGTTCGATCCGACGCCGATCTACTACATGGAAAAGTTCGCCGCGCCGCCGGCGGCCAAGGGCCGGGTCGACCCCGAAGCGCCGGTCGAGGACAAGCTGGCCCAACTGTCCAAGGCGCTCGACAAGCCGGTGCGTGAGCTGTGCGTCTATGTGCTGGAAAAGCCCCGGCACAAGGACCTGGTCGAACGCATCTACGGCGCCGGCGCCCGGGTCGCCCTCTACCCCGCCGGCGACGTGGCCGGCGCGCTGATGGCGGCCATTCCCGACAGCGGCATCGACTGCCTGATGGGCACCGGCGGCACGCCCGAGGGCATTCTGTCCGCCTGCGCCATCCGCGCCATGGGCGGCGAATTTATCGGCCGCCTGGATCCACAATTGTCCGGCGAGAAGGCCGCCGCCGCGGACGCCCGTATCGATACCAAGACGTGGTATCCGGTCGACCATCTGGTGCGCTCCGACACGGTCTACTTCAGCGCCACCGGCATCACCACCGGCCTGCTGTTCGACGGCGTCGAGAAGACCCGGCACCACACCCGCACAGAAACCCTGATGATCGCCAGCCCCGGCGGCGAACGCCAGGTGCTGAACACCTACTACCGCCGTTCCGACGGCGCGACCACCTGAAGACCTGACGGAAAAAAGACCATGCCCAGAAACCGCCGTGTCGAACGCCCCATCCTGCTCGGTATCGTCGGCGACTCCGCCGCCGGGAAGACCACGCTGACCGCCGGCATCGCCAACATCCTCGGCCCCGACCGCGTCGTCACCATCTGTACCGACGACTACCACAAATACTCGCGCATCCAGCGGGGCGAGACCGGCATTTCGGCCCTCGATCCGCGCGGCAACTACATCGACATCCTGGAACAGCACATTCGTCTTTTGCGCGCCGGCCAGCCGATCCTCAAGCCGATCTACAACCACGACGGCGGTACCCTCGACGCCCCGGTCTACATCGAACCCAAGGAATACATCATTCTCGAAGGCCTGCTGGGCTATTCGACCCGTACCATGCGGGACTGTTACGACGTCAAGATTTACCTGGAACCGGACGAGCTGTTGCGGCGCACCTGGAAGATCCAGCGCGACACCGCCAAGCGCGGTTACTCGCCCGAAGAGGTCGTGCAGTCGATGGAACGGCGCAAGGGCGACAGCGTCAATTTCATCCGGCCGCAACGCACCTTCGCCGACATGGTCGTGCACTTCTACCCGCCGGAAGACCATGTGGAAGAATCCGGTGCCCACCTCAATGTCCGCCATACGTTGCGGCCGACGCTGCCCCACCCCGACCTCAGTCCGATCCTCGACCTGGGCGTCAAGAACGGCTTCCGCCTGGAACTGGCGCGGGACGTGGACGGCAAGCCCGTGGACGTGCTGGAGATCGCCGGCGACATCGACGACAAGCGCGCCCGCGCCATCGAGGACCTGCTGTGGAAGCTGATCCCGGAAGCCCAGCATCTGCGCGAAAACGTCGGCCTTTTTCTCGATGCCGAAAACCACATCAAGATCAGCCACCCGCTGGCGCTGAGCCAGCTGCTCGCCACCTACCACATGGTCAAGGCGGCCATGGGCGTGCATGCCATTTAGGACCCACTAGGAAGAATTCATGAACGACGTCGCCACCCTGAACAGACCGAAGACCACCGGCACCGACGCCAAATCCATGGCCAACGCCCTTCGTTTTCTAGCGGTTGACGCGGTTGAGCGTGCGAAGTCGGGTCATCCCGGCATGCCGATGGGCATGGCGGACGTGGCGACGGTGCTGTTCACCCGGTTCCTCAAGTACGACGCCGCCGATCCCCACTGGCCGGACCGGGATAGATTCGTGCTGTCGGCGGGCCACGGTTCGATGCTGCTGTATGGCCTGCTGCACCTGACCGGGCACGGCGACTTCACGTTGGAGCAGTTGCAGGACTTCCGCCAACTGGGCAGCCTGACCGCGGGCCACCCGGAATACGGCCACGGCGCCGGGGTGGAGACGACGACGGGCCCCCTGGGCCAGGGCCTGGCGACGGCCGTGGGCATGGCCCTGGCGGAGAGGCACCTGGCGGCCCGGTTCGGCGATGACGTGGTCGATCATTACACCTACGTGCTGGCCGGCGACGGCTGCCTGATGGAAGGCATCAGCCACGAAGCCGCCGGCCTGGCCGGACACCTGAAGCTGAATAAGCTGATCGTGCTGTTCGACGACAACAGCATCTCCATCGACGGCAGCACCGACCTGACCTGTCAGGACGACCAGCCGGCCCGCTTCCGGGCCCATGGCTGGGACGTCTCGTCCTGCGACGGCCACGACACCGAGGCGGTCGCTTCGGCCATTGCCGCCGCCAAGGAGACCGACACCCCCTCGCTGATCGCCTGCCGCACCACCATCGGCTACGGCGCGCCGACCAAGGGCGGCACGGCGGCGACCCACGGCGCGCCGCTCGGCGCCGACGAGATCGCCGCCACCCGGCAGGCCCTGGACTGGCCGCACGCCCCCTTCGACATCCCCGCCGACATCGCCGCCGCCTGGCGCGCCGCCGGCGCCCGGGGCGCGGCCGACAACGCCGCCTGGCGGCAGCGCGTCGAACAACTGGATACGGAGACCAAGACAGAGTTCGAACGGCGTCTCTCCGGCACCCTGCCGACGGAACTCGATGCGGCCATCAACGCCCTGAAACAGCAACTGGCCGACGAGCAGCCCAAGCTGGCCACCCGCAAGGCCTCGCAGGTGGCCCTGGAGGCCATCAACCCGGTGCTGCCCGACACCGTCGGCGGCTCGGCCGACCTGACCGGCTCCAACCTGACCAGGACGGGGGACATGGAAGTTGCCAACACCGATCACTACGGCGGCCGCTATGTGCACTACGGGGTGCGGGAGCACGGCATGGCGGCGGCCATGAACGGCCTGGCCCTGCATGGCGGGGTGATTCCCTATGGCGGTACTTTCCTGGTGTTCACCGACTACTGCCGGCCCGCCATTCGCTTGTCCGCCCTGATGGGCCAGCGGGTGGTCTATGTGATGACCCATGACAGTATCGGCCTG
>JANQFL010000056.1 GCA_028277845.1 Sneathiellales bacterium | reverse complement strand
TCGGGGCGAAGGTTGTTGCCGACATCACTTTCGCCGGAGCACGCAACGTCATGGTTGCCGTCGGCGCGGGGCGCCTGAATTTCTATGATCAGGTGCCGCCCGGGCAAGGAAGAAATGCCGTCCACCACCTGGGGTTCGAAACGGACAACCTGCCGGAACTCGTGGCTGCAATGAAGGCGGGCGGCGTTGCCTTCCGTTCGGATATCCGCGAGGCCCCAGAAGGGCGCTACATCATGGTCGAGGCGCCGGACGGGGTGTTGTTGGAGTTGTTCGAATTGAACCTCGACCGTGCGCCGGCGGGCGTCAAAGCTTGGTCTTTGCGCTGAGTCCGTTTCCTGGCGCTTCGGATCGAGTACAAACATGACGGGAGGGGTACCGTGCGGTCTCCGTCACCCCGTCAGTCCTCTGCCCACACGTCCCACATGGCCTTGACCTCCTGCCACTGTTCTTCGCTGGTACCTCGGTCGCCCTCGGGCAGCAGTTTGGCGCCGGCGTGGGGGTGGGCCGGGCGGGTCCAGGTGCCACGGGCCTGCAGCTTGGCGATGTTCTCGCGGTAGACGGCGTCGACGTCGTTGTGGTGCAGCGGATCATTGTCGAGCCACAGGTTCTTCGGGTGGATGGGCTGGTGGTACATGCCCTTGAACAGTTCGGTACGCAGGTCCTTGAGCCAGTTGCTGTTCAGGTTCATGGCGCGGAACTGGCGCAGGGACTCGATGTCGATGATGGCCGACACCACCGTGTTGGTGCCCGAGGCGGAGTAGCTCAGCACCTCGCCGCGATAGCCGACGATGTGGCTCTGGCCGCCCGAGATGTCGATGGGGTGTTTCGACGATGCCGACAGATACACCGGGCCGATATTGGGACACAGCATATAGACATTGTTGAACTCGGCGTGGCCCCGGTTCTGCACCATCCAACTACCGCCCGGGCTGGCGCCGGTGTTGGTCATCGGCACGGCTTCGGACGGCCGGTAAACCACCTCGGCGCCGTTGAAGGCGAGCGCCCGCACGGCTTCCGGGTATTCGCCGTCGGAACAGCAGATGGTGCCGATATTGCCGATGTCGGGCGTGCGCAGCACCGGGTAGAAGGCGTCGAGTCCGTCGCCGAACACTTCGACCCAGCGGTCGTAGATATCGTGCGGCGTGCAGGAGCGTTCGCGGCACCACAGATGGTTCTTGGCCGCCTTGTGCACCAGGTCGCCGCTGGGCCCGATGACGAACAGGGTGTTGAAGAAACGGTCGGTCATGACCTCGGGCCAGCGCGCCTTGCATTGTACGACGATGTAGGTGTCGTACATTTTCGCCAGTTGGCCGAGGCGCTCGGTTTCCTCGCCCGGCAGGTCGATGAACAACTCCCGCGCCGCCAGGGTGTGGGGCAGGTCGAAGATCTCGTCGGTAAAGCCCGTCAGCGCCCCCTCGGCCAGACAGATCAGCTTGACCGGCATGTTGATCCCGACCATGGACACGGCGGCGTGTATGGCGTCCTCGATGGTGTCCAGGTTGTGGGTGATGTGGCGCCTCTCGGCGATGCCATAGGCCACCGTCGAAATGCCGATTGCCATGTAGGGCGCGATGGGTTCCCGTGCCGAATCGCTCATGTCCGTCTCCCCGTGTGCGTTTTTATGTATCCGCGTTTGATGGAGACTTTACACGGGGACGGGTCGCCTTACAAAACGCCACCGCCTGTGCGGCGATCAGCGCGGCCAGCACATAATACCCGGTCAGCGGATCCGCCCATGTGCTCACCTGGCCGACGGCGATGGGGCCGAGGAAATAGCCCATGCCCGTTGGCTCTTTACATCCCCAGCATACCTTTCACCGCACCCCATACGGGACCCCAGCGCAGCCAGTTGGTGATGTCGGCGTTAACCTTGCGGCCGTTGCGCCAGGTGGCAAGGGGGCGGCTAGCGCCGGCCGGACCGGTCAGCGGGCTGCCCAGGGGATTGTCGGTGAACAGGGTGAAGTCTGCCCGCTTGCCCGGTTCGATGGAACCGATCAGCGCTTCCTGGCCGAGCTGCCGGGCCGCGTCGAGGGTCATGGCGCGCAGCGCCTGTTCGGGTGTCAGGGCCTGATCGATAGCGACCGGTCTGTCGCCGCCCCTCGGCATGCGGTCGATGGCCGTACGCAGCACCGCCATGGCGTCCAGTGGATTGGCCGGATGGTCGGCGTGCAGGGTAACCACGGCACCGGCCTTTACGGCGTCGCCCGCCGGCATGTAGCGCGCCGTTCGTTCGGGCCCGACAAGATCGGGCAGGGCGCCGCCGTAGTGGCGTACATGGCCGATAAAGAAACCGAGCGACACGCCAAGCCTGGCCGCCCGTTCCATCTGCGTCCGGGTAATCAAGGCGTTGTGTTCGAGGCGGTGTTTGAGTGCCGGGTTGGGCGCCGCGCCCTGTGCCGCCGCGATGGCGTCAAGCGCCGCGCCGACCGCCCGTTCACCTTGCACGTGGATGGCAATTTGGTGACCCGTTGCATGCAGGCGGGCGACGGTGGTGGCGAAGGCACCGGGGTCATGCAGCAAGTCGCCCCGGTGCCCCGGCGGGATGTGCAGCCGGCCATTGCTCAAGGCGCTCGGTGTATAAGGTTCGGCGAGGGCGGCGCCGCCGGTGAAAGGCGAGCCGTCGAGCCAGAACTTGCTGCCCACGATGCGGAATTCATCGCTGCCGCCAAGAGCATGCCCAGTCTGTTCGGGCAGCAGGTAGAGAAAGGTACGCAATGGGCTGTCGCCGTTGTCGCTGATGCGGCGCAGCAGATCCACCGGTGACGGATGCTTGCCCACCGCGCCCGTGACGCCGATTGTCGTGTAGCCGGCCAGCGCATAATCGGCGTAAGTCTTGCGCACCAGGATCTCGACGATATGCGGGTCGGCCGGCGGGATGGCGTCAAGGATTCGGTTAACCGCGGCGATCTCGCGAAAGGCGCCGGTGACCCGGCCTTGGGCGTCGCGAATGATGCCGTTGTTGGCCTCGTCACCGGCCGTTGCCGGCTCGGCCATCAGGGGAATGCCGGCGGCCTCCATCGCCGCGGTATTGGCGAACACCTCGTGCAGCATCTGGGTCAGCACCACCATGGGCCGCTCGGGCGCGATGGCATCCAGTTCCGCCAGCGTCGGTGGCGTGAGGTCGGGCACGGCGACCGGGTCCCAGCCGTAGGCGATGATCCACGGCGTCAGCGCCAGTCCGTCGCCGGCCTTCTGCAGCGCCGCCATCACCTCGGCCCGCGTGCGGTGAGTGAAGCCCGAGATGTCGGCGACCGCGCCAAGCTGTGCCGTGGTGATGGGGTGGGTATGGGGTTCAATCAGTCCGGGCGTCAGGGTGTGGCCTTGCAGGTCGTGCACTGTCGCGTCGGGATAACGGGTCAGGATATCCACCCGCTGGCCCACGGCCTCGATGACGCCATCCTTGACATAGACCGCCTCCGTCTGGGCCGGTGTCTCGCTGTCGGGCGCGGCCATGGTCAGGATGGTGCCGCCGGTATAGATCGTCGGTCCCGGCGGGCCTGGTTGGCGCCACCAGAACACGGCGATCACCGCCAACAGCGTCAGCGCCATCGCCAGCCGTCTCAGCCACTTCATATCTGCCGTATTCTCCCTAGTCCGACCGCGCGGATTTCACGCCATATCCGGGCGCAGCGCAAAGGGTTTTTCATCCCTTGGGCCGTGTGGCCCCAAGGGTTTTATCCGGTTGCCTATCCCGCCGTCGTGTCTTCCGCCGGCAGGCCGAGCCAAGCGTGGGCGGCACACATCTCGCGAAAGGTGCGCACGGTGACCGGGGCGCCGTCCATCAGCGATTCGTAGATGCGCGCCATGCCGAAGATGTAATCGTTGTCCGCCACAATGGCGATCAGGCTATCGTCGAGCTGACGATCGCCGAAATCGCGTTGGGTGCGGACACGAATGTCGCCCGTGCCGGGTTCGAAGCGGGTGACCTGGCGTAAGTCGGCAAGGTGATTGAAGCCGGGCCTGTATCGCGGATCGGATTGCACCTGCTCTCTACTCTCCATCAAGTCGTGTGTCGTAAAGACGCCTTCGGCCTTCACCAGCACGAGGCCGAGATCGCTGTCGATGGATATACTATACGGCATGGGCCGACTCCCGCAGGCAGTGCCAGGCGGCCGCTGTGCCAACCGCGTGGCCGGCATCATAGTGGGCGCCTGGTCCGGCGGAAATTGATCGTGGTCATGCCAAGCAAGGGCTGTTTGCCGCCGTTCTTACCGTTCCATTGTCTTCATGGCGGCGTTCATTCGGGCCATTTCGGCCTGGGCGTCCTTGAATCCCTTTTCGTCGCCTAGTTTGCGCTTGGCCAGTCCGGCGGCCAGCATGTGCAGGCGGGCCTCGTTCATTAACGCGGCATCCTTGCGCAGCAGGGCGTGGCGGGCGAGGGCGCGGGCGAAGCGTTCCTTGGTGTCGGCCCACAGTGCCGGCCGGCGACCGGGCAGTATTTCCGTCAGCGCCGCGCGGTAATGCCAAACGGTTTCTTCGTGGCGCTTCTCCGTCTGTTCGCGTTGCGATAGCGCGTCCATGGCGTGGGCCAGGCCGAGCTGTACGTTCGACCAGGGTTCCGGCGTTTCCGCCCGGCTGTAAACCGCCAGCGCCGACCGGTGGCTGTGCACGGCCTTGATCATCCAATTCGGATCGTCTCGCCATTGGGCGAAAGCGAACCGTGCCGTACCCAGGCTGGTATGGGCGCGTGCCCAGCCGAGAGGGTCCTCGTCTTGGTAGCGAAGGCTTGTTACGTAGTCGAATGCGTTCATTGCATCCCAATAACTTTGCTTGTTGGGATTCCGCAGGCTCAACGCGAGATATAGCCAACCCAAGTCCTCGTGTGCCGCAGCCTCTGGGCCGCGCATATCGCGGCCGTTCATGGCATTCAATTTGCCTTTCAACTCGGCGATTTCCGCCACCAGTCGAGTCTGGTCCATATTCCTGACGGCGGCCAAATCGTAGCGCGGTTTGAACATGGCCGTTGTGGCCTTGGGAGCGGGTGCCATTGCCGGTTTGGCGGGCGGTGGCGGCGGCGGTGGTGCCGCACAAGCGGCCAGTAGAACAAGGATCGGCAAAGCCGTAAGCAGCGCGCCCCTACCGGCCCGCCGTGCTATCTGTATCTCCCGGCCAATATCATCCCGATACCCTTTCCGCATGCGACCAACACCCCGATTTCATCCTGTTTCGCTCAGTTGGTCGCCACCCTACCATCGGTTCCGCACCGGGCAAGCGTGTCAATTGTGTGGTCGTGAAAAGCCCTTCCCGCGACGTGATATCGGGCTCGTTCTGCGGCTGAGGTAATCGCCGAGGACATCCAAAGGGGTGTTCATGGCGCACCAGTTGCTGCGTAATCCGAATCAATCGCTGGGAAAACGTGGGCTCGGGCTTCATTGTGCCTGCTTTTCCAGCTTTTGCAGCGCCGCCCTGAGTCCATATTTCACCGGCGGCGCGACAGGCGGCCACCGATTCGTCGAGCAGTACCGGGTCGCGGAAACGGGTGCCGGCCGTGGACAGGAATCCAGCCAGGGTGGCCTGCGCCTACGCCCAGTCATCGGGAGATTTGGCCGGATCGGTCTCGTCGACGATCTTGCGCAGGCCGGCGAGAAAGATGTCCGCTTTGTCGCGCTGCTGCAAAGCGTGGGGTGGCGCCGCCTGGCCGCCGGGTCGTGCAAAAGCCGATGGCATGGACGGGACATGCAGCCGGCCCACCGGTCGAGCGCGGCAAAATATACGAACGGCAAATGCCGGCAGCCGGCGCTACTTGCCGTCCATGATCTCGAGCGCCCGAGTCATGTCGGAGAGGCGCTGGCCGGTACGGCGGATATTGTACTGATCGCCGAGGTCGACGAACACGGCCGAGGCCGACCGTGCCAGTTCCACGGCGGCGCGCATGCGGCCGGCGTCATTGCCGCGCTGGGCCAGGGCCGCCTGGGTGACGGCGAGGCCAAGTGTCGCCTCGGCCCAGTTCTTCGAGCTGCCGTTCCGGGTCCACACCGACAGGGCGGCGAGGTAAGCGTCGGCGGCGGCGGGTAGGCTGTCCGGCCCGTTGCTGAACCTGTCCTGCTCGCGCAGGGTTTCGGCAAGAAAGTACTGGGCGATGGCCCATTGTTTGGGGGTCTCGGCCACCGTCAGTTCGGCAAGCGACGCCTTGAAGGCGTCGACCGCTTCCCGGCTGGTGCCCAGGTCGTCGTCGAGCAGGCTGATTGTGCGCAGGGTGGTGCCCATGCGGAACTGGATCTGCGCCCACAGGCGGCCGTTCAACGCCTGGGTATAGACCTTGGCCGCGGCACGGAATGCCGCCACCGCGTCGTCCAATACTTTAGAGCTTTGCTTCAGGGTACCGAGATAGAAGAGAGCCGAGCCCAGGGCCTGCTGTGCATGGGCCCATTCGCGCGGCGTTGTGTCCTGGCTGTAGACCGACAAGGCGTTGCGCATGGCACCGATGGCGTCGTTCTGGCTATTTTCGTCCGCCGCGATGTTGCGCTGACGCAGCAGCATTGCGCCGCGCTTGAATTCCTCACCGGCCCAAGCCAGCGGGTCGCTGTCCTTGTTGGCGGCATCCGACGGGTACGGTCCCCAGCCCAGCAGCGCCGCCGTCAGAATCACGATCCGCGCCAATCGTCCGGCGGTGTTTCCCATCTCCTCCGACTCCTTTTGTGCAGCGCGGCGATCGCCACAAGGTTTCGGAGCATATCCGAACGCAGCGGTGTCCGGAACAGGAGAATTGGCCGAAATCTGCCGAGTTGCCCATGGGTGTACCGTTTGCCGCTTTCCGGTTACGCCGGGGCAGACATGATCCACGACAACCGTTGGCGTTTCGGCCCCGCATGCACTAGGTTGGTGCCTTCACACGTGTCTGTCGGCCGGCCAAGATCGCGGAATGTCGCCAGAGCGCCCGGATATGCCCCAGACGTCGGATGGCCGGTGGACGGTGGCCCGGGACACCAGGAGACATTGCATTGAGCCAGGCAAACGACGGCCATACCGTACGCATTCATTACACTGGAAAACTGACTGACGGATCGGTTTTCGATTCTTCGGAGGGGCGCGACCCGCTCGAATTCACTATCGGCCAGCAAAGCATCCTGCCGACCTTGGAGTCCGCCATCATAGGCATGGCCGTGGGTGACACCGCGACCGTGGAAATCGCCGCCGCCGATGGTTACGGACCGCGCATCCCGGACGCGGTGCAGCAGGTGGAACGTTCGATGATTCCGCCGGAAATCGACCTGACCATTGGCAGCCAGCTTCAGGCCAGCGGCCCCGATGGCCAGATGCTGGTGTTCACTGTCGTCGAAGTGACCGATGACAATGTTACCCTCGACGGCAATCACCCGCTTGCCGGCAAGGACATGGTGTTTCACGTCGAACTGGTCGAAATCGTCGGGTAAAAGGGGTGTCTTGACACCCCGCGTGGCGCCGCGGACCAATAACTTATCACATAATTTTGCGTTGCATGGTTTTCACGCCGGAGGTATGACACCCCTGACGGAGAGGTTCCGTCACGTTTCAAGGTCGATACTGCACTTGCGATTGCCGGTCCGCCGGCGGCCAGGTTTCTTTTCCGACATTGCGAACGTCACAACCCGGCAACGCCGCGCCACGCTCGCGGCCGTTCGCCACATGTCATGAAAGGAAAATCACATGGCTATCAACGGTACTGTCAAATGGTTTGACGCGGTCAAGGGCTTTGGTTTCATCCAACCGGAAGACGGCTCGAAGGACGCCTTCGTGCATATCAGCGCGGTCGAGCGTTCGGGTCTGTCGGGTCTGAATGAGGGCCAGAAGGTCAGCTACGACCTGGTCACCGGCCGCAACGGCAAGGATGCCGCCGAGAATCTGGTCGTCAACGACTGACGCCGGTCCACGGTCCTGCCGAAACACGGGGGCGGTGAAACGCCCCCGTTTTCATTTGTGGCCCGATCGAGGCGAATTCGGTGCCCCGCGTCCGGTGTGCTATGATCGGGCCTACCTTTTTTCAGGAGCAGGCATCGCCGGTACGCGTCCAGGACGCTGCCGCTTTCCTTCTTCTACAAACCCGGATGGAAGGACAGGCCATGCCCCGCAAACCCAATTACAAATTTGAGCGCATGGAGCGCGATCGGGCGAAAGCCGCGAAAAAGGCCGCCCGCCAGAAAGCCAAGGCCGAACGCCGCGCCGCCGGTGACGGTTCCGGCGACGGGACCGGCGAGGGTACGGATGCATCGCGGACCGGCGACGAAAATTCGCAATAAATCAATAGATTACCGATTCCTTACTATGCAACCCGAGATCCGGAAGAGGTGATGCTGTATCTTCGGCCATCGCAAAATATGGATTAAACACGCGGCCGGTCCGGCTCTCTTCGCTCTCCGATCGTGCTAAAACCGGTTCATGCAGATCCGCCGCGCCACGATCGACGATGCTGCCGCATGTGCCGAAATTCACCGGCTGGCGCGGTTGGCACTGGCGTTTTTGCCACCTAACCCCCATACGCCCGCACATATCATTGCCTGGAAACGAGACATAGTACTGGTAAACGAGTGTGTTTGGCTGGCGGAGGAAGCCGACCGGGCGTTGGGTTACGCAGCCCTGAATGAGCGAACCGGGGAGCTGACCCATCTTTATGTGCGGCCCGGCGACCAGGGTTACGGAGTCGGCGCGGCGTTGCTGGCGGTGGTCAAGGTGGCCGCACCGGGCCGGCTGTTTCTCTGGACCTTTGAGGACAACAAAGGTGCCATCCGGTTCTACGAGCGCCATGGCTTTGTCACCGCCGAACGCACCGATGGGCGGCGCAATGCCGAGCAACTGCCTGATCGGCGCCTGGTCTGGCGCGGCTGAACCGGGTCTTCATCCAAGGAAAGAACCGGCGGCGCCATAGGAGGGCAGGCGCCGCCAGGGTAATGGAGGGAGCCCCATTTACGTGGTGTGCCTTTGCCGCCACCGCAAGCCTCCCAGCGCCAGGCAAATCGGACTGGTTATGACCAACAGCGCAACTGGCAGCGTTGGTCCATTGCGTGGTCTGAGGAGCGCGCGTTGATAAATGCGGACGCGTTCAATTGCGCCCGCTGGTATGGTTGATCGCCATTTCGTCATCGTGCCGTTCCGGGTACAACGGGTCCCAGACAACAACAGCGTCGCGAGGCGCGGGGCAGGGAGTAGAATGCATGCAGGCGTTTGCCGGTTTGCGGGTAGTGGATTTTACACAGGTTTTGTCGGGGCCCGTGGCGACTCAGTTGCTGGCGCTGATGGGCGCCGAGGTGATCAAGATCGAATCGCCCGGCAGGGGTGACCAGATGCGTGCCATCCTGACCGACGATGAGATGGCCGATCGGCTGCTGTCGCCCGCGTTCCTCACCGTCAACATGGGCAAGCGTTCCGTCGCATTGGATCTGGCCGATGACACGGGCCGCGCCGTCGCGCTGAAACTGGCAGACACCGCCGACGTCGTGGTTGAGAACTTCCGCCCCGGCGTTGCCGCCAAGCTGGGCATTGATGCCGAAACCATCCGGGCACGTAATTCCCGTGTCATTTACTGTTCCATCTCCGGTTATGGCCAGGACGGGCCGAAAAGCGGCGAGAAAGCTTACGATTCGGCGATCCAGGCGGACTCGGGCCTGATGACCCTGACCGGCCATCCCGAAACCGGCCCAACACGAACGGGCTTCATGGGCGTCGATTTTATGACCGGCCAGGCGGCGGCGTTCGCTATCGCCTCGGCGCTGCTGCGCCGTGAACGTACGGGCGAAGGACAGGTGCTGGACGTGGCCATGATGGATGCGGCCATGGTGATGATGGCGCCGCAAATGGCCGATTATCTGGTGCGCGGCAATGTGGCCGGGTTGATCGGCAACGGATCTGCCATGCCGCAGCCGACCATCGGCGGGTTTTCCACCGCCGACGGCTTCGTCAACATGGTCAGCGTGACCTCCCCCCAGCAGGAAGCCGCGCTCAAGGCATTGGGTCTCGGCGACATGCTCGACGATCCACGCTTCGCCACCATGGAAGCGCGGCGCGACAATGCCAAGGAAGGGCAGATCGTGGTCGGCGCCGTGATGGCGCAAAAAACCACCGCCGAATGGCTGGACATTCTGAAACCCGCCGGCGTACCCGTGCAGGCCGTGCGTACGCTGCCCGAAGTTGCCATGGATGCCCAGTGGTCTTACCGCGGAGTCATGGCTACCGCGGACGGCATCGAAGGCCTCGACGAAACGGCCACTTTGATCGGTGCACCTTTCATGGCCGACACCGATGGCCCGATGACCGTAGCCCTACCCCCCGGCCGTGTCGGCCAGCACACCCGTGAGGTGCTGGAGGAACTGGGATGCGACAGGGATGAGATCGCGGCAGTCCTGGAGGCGGGGGTGGATTGACGTTGGTCTTTCGGCTCAATCCACATTTCGATCCGCCTAATTTTCGGCTGGTTCCAGGTCTTTCAGGCGGGACAGGCCGGCCCGCCGCAAGACCCGGCTGACGGTGGCCGGCGACACACCAACCTCACGGGCGATATGCCGGCCGGTC
>JANQFL010000098.1 GCA_028277845.1 Sneathiellales bacterium | reverse complement strand
GGCTGGCGGTGAAGGCCATACCCGGGGTATGGCCGAGACGGCAGCCTTGGCCTTGGCGCCAATACGCTCCGTCAGAATGCTTCCATCTAAAGAGGAATTGCTCTAATGGCCGGTCTGCGATGGTCGCATGCCGGGGCGCTCCTTCACCCCGGCCGCGTCAATGTGAAGTGATTGTCGACCACACAGTAATCCATATAGCCGAGTCGGGCGATCGGACGGAACTTGTTCATATCCACGAAACCGTCGGTGATGATGTCGTCACTGATATGGATGCCGATCACCCGGCCGAACACGGTATTGTTGGTCGACCCCTCCAGGGTCGAGGGTAACGCCACGGTTTTCAGATGAACGCACTCCAGATGGACCGGCGACTGTCCGACCCTGGGCGGCTTGACGAGTTCGGACGGCACCGCCTCGAGGCCCGCGGCCGAAAGTTCATCGACGTCACGCGGGGCCATGGCCGAGGACGCGTTCATTTCGTGACGTAGATCCCACGTCGCGATATTGACGACGAATTCGCCCGTCGCCTCGATGTTGGTGAGGGTGTCCTTGTAGCCGCCTTCCGTGTGTGGGCCGTTGCAGGAAAAGCAGACGATCGGCGGGTGGTCGGTAGCCCCGTTGAAAAACGAAAACGGTGCCAGGTTGACCACACCGTCTTGGCTGACGGAAGAGATCCAGCCGATCGGACGGGGCACGATCAAACTCTTGAAAGGATTCCTGGGCAGCCCGTGCGGCTGGTCGGCCTCGTAAAACATCGGTTCTAATCCTTCGCTACTGCGCCCCTTGTATCCGGTAGCTCTAGCCGGGAAAGGGGCGGTCGTCCAGTCCCGTGGGTGAAACAGTCAAATTCCAATCGGTGGTGGAAACGCCCGAACGGATGTGCTACAGACTGCCGCGAATTGACGAGGAACCCGATGTCCGCCAGCGGAAAATTGCGACGACGATGAACTGATATGCGCCTTGAGGGGCGCAGGCGTCGTCATGGCCGGGTTTCCGAATTTCCTTAATATTTCTGAGAGATACTTGGAATGGCACTGATTGCGCCGTCAATACGAAAGCTATTGTCCGTTGCCCAATCCGGAGTTCCAAGTGTTTACCATCGCGACAGAACGGCCCGAAGACACGCCGCACATTGAAATCCTGCTGAACGAGAGTTTCGGCGCCGACAGAAGGAACAAGACGTCCTACCGTTACCGTGACGGTGTGGACGCCGTCCCGTATCTCAGCCTCGTCGCGCGGCGGAAAGATCAAATCGTCGGCACCATACGGTATTGGCCGATTGCGCTATCCGAATACGGGTTTTCCCCGCTGCCGGCCCTGCTGCTGGGGCCGCTGGCCGTCGACCGGGATTGCCGGGGCGAAGGGATCGGCGTGGCGCTGATGCACGCCAGCCTGGACATGGCGGCATGGGCGGGGCACCCGCTGGCCATCCTGGTCGGCGATATCGGCTATTACGGTGAGGCCGGGTTCCGGCCGTCATCCGAACTGGGCATCACGATGCACGACGAACAGCCGCACAGGCTGCTGGCGAAATGGCTGCGTTCATCAGGACACGGTTCCGCGCTCGGCCACGTCAAACCATGGAGGTGTGTTCGCCGCCGCCGGCATGGACAACCGGCTCAGGACTGGCACCTGAGCAGGGCAGCGTAGTGTGGGTGTGTTACCGGCCTTCCCGACGCCATCCGAAGATCAGGGTGCCGAGCGTGATCAGCAGCACGACAAGCGGCGGCAGCAGGTCTATTTGCCGGACACCGGTGACCAGATAGTCCTTGTTGGCCTTGAAACCGATCCAGCTGCGGCCGGCGGCGTCACGGCCGGGGCGAACGCGGCGCAAGTCCGGCAGGCCGGTTTCGGACAGCCAGATGACGCCGCCGCCGGTCTCTTCCGCAACGGGTCCCAGCTTTGTGTCGGTCGTTCGGACATCCTGGAATTCCAATGGGTTAAGCCCGCCGACCGCGGCCACGGTCGTGAATTTGCCGTCGCTTAGACGGTAGATCCCCGGTTCGGTCACCGTGAGGCTGCCGGCGGAACGACCGGGCGCTTCCGTCTTCAAGGCGACCGACCAGGTCTGCTCCCGCGGTCCCGTAACCGTGACGTCGGATGTCTGCTCCAGCAGGGAGCGCCGTTCGATGCGGATTTCGTCGCCATGCACCGTCGCCGACAGGCGGTCTTCCTCGAGGTCCGGTTCCTTCATCAGCCAATGGGCCAGGCGGCGCAGTAGTTCGCTTTGGGGGCCGCCGCCCTCGAAGCCCCGGGCCCAAAGCCAGGACTGGTCGGAGAGCAATTGCGCCACGCGGCCTTCGCCGACCCGGTCCAATATGAGGACAGGTTTTTCCCCGATGCCTTTCATCAGGGCGTTTCCGCTGGTTGCCTCTGCCTCGATCATGCGGAACCAGCGGCCCCAGGTCGGCGATACGTCGCCGGCATTGCCCGCGCCTTGCAGGTCCGTCGTCACAGGATGGCGATATCCGGCATCGGTCAGGGCCGGGCGGAAACCGCTTTCAAAGACATTGCCGGACGGCCGGCCCGGCAGGACGCTTTCGAGCGGCGTGCGATACAGACTGAGCGGTGAGGCGAAGGCCGGGCCGGCGGCCTCCAGCAGCGCGCCGCCTTCCCGGACGAAATCGGCAATGTTGTCGAGGTAGACGGACGGCAGCACACCGCGGCGGTGATAACGGTCGAAGATGATCAGGTCGAACTCGTCGAGCTTGACCTCGAACAGTTCACGAATGGGAAAGGCGATCAACGACAGTTCGTTGATGGGGGTGCCGTCCTGTTTTTCCGGCGGCCGCAGAATGGTGAAGTGCACCAGGTCGACCGACGGATCGGCTTTCAGCAAATTGCGCCACGTCCGTTCGCCCGAATGGGGTTTGCCGGAGACCAGAAGCACGCGCAACCGGTCGCGGACACCGTTGGTCACGACGACGGCCCGGTTGTTGCGCAGTGTCAGTTCGTCCTCGGCGGCTTCGACCGCCAGTTCGACGACGGACGGGCCGGCATGTTCGAGGGTCAAGGGGATCTTATGGTCGCGGCCGACGCGCATGTCGTAGCTTTGCGCACTTCCGTCCGGACGGCGGACGGAGACCCGCGCCCTTCGCGCATCGTCACCGTAACCCTGATCGACAACGCGCACGGTTACGGTCAGTTTCTCGCCGACGATACCGTATCGGGGCGCTTGAACCACCACCAGGCGGCGGTCCTTTTCGGACGTGTTGCCACTGAGCAAGACGTGGACCGGAGCGATCGCGTCCCTGAGGTTGGTATCAAGATCGTGCACCTGGCCATCGGTGACCAGAACGGCGCCGGCAACGCGTTTCGGCGAAACGTCCGAAAGGCTGCGCTCCAGAGCGTTCAACAGCCGCGTGCCGTCTTCCCTGTCGCCTTTGCCGTCGACCCGGACAATACGGAGTTCGAGGTCCTTTGCATTTTCGGCCTGTTTGAGCAAATGTTCGACGGCCTGTTCGGTCACGATTTGGCGCTCGCCGATACTCTGGCTGGCGCTTTCATCGACGACGATAACGCCGACGTCGGGATGCATTTGCCGCTCTTCGGAAACCAGGCTGGGATCGCTCAGCAGGCCGATAAGAGCGGCAAACGCCGCCATGCGCCAGACCGTGCCGGGAATTCGTTGCCACAGGCCGTACAGCACCAGCAGGGCAGCCACGGATGCTAGGGCAAGGATGACCCACCACGAAACCATCGGTGCGAACGTTATGGAGGCAAAACCCGTCACCGCCGGCATCCTATTGCCCGAGCCGTTCCAAAAGCGCGGGTACGTGGACCTGGTCCGCCTTGTAGTTTCCGGTCAAGGCGTACATCACCAGGTTGATACCGAAGCGGTAGGCGTATTCGCGCTGCAGCTCACCGCCCGGCACCATGGCCGCCATCGGGCGTCCCTGATCGTCGACCGCCCACGCCGCGGCCCAATCGGCGCTGCCGATGACGATGGGAGAGACACCATCATTGGCTCCACCGGCATGACGTTCGACCCAGACGGTGCCTCCCGACCAGCGGCCGGGAAAATCCTGCATCAGATAGAAGGCCTTGGTCAGCACATGGTCCTGTGGCACAGGTATGAGCGGGGGAACGTCCAGACGCTGCAACAGGGATCGCAATCGCGCCATGCCGGGCCCTCTCGCGCTGGAACCGAATGACAATCCGCTGGCCTGTTGATCCCGCGAGTCGAACACCACCGTGCCGCCATTACGCATGTACTGATCCAGCTTGGAAACGGCCGCGTCGCTCAGGCGTGGCATCGTTTCGACCACCGGCCAATAAATGAGCGGGAAGAACAGAATGTCGTCACGCTCGATATCGACGCCCAGCGGCGGCGCCGGTTCGACGGCGGTCCGCCGCGTCAGCGTTTCACTCAGGCCTGTGATGCCGGCCTTGCTCATGCGGTCCACATCCTCGTCACCGGTCAAGACATAGGCCAACCGGGTATCGAGCGACGCCGCCAGGGCAAACGAATCATGTGCTTTATCTTGCGCCCACGCGTCACCGAGTGCCGGAAGAACTATGATTGCCGCAACCACCGTGGTGGCCGCGGATCGGGTCAGGCGCAACCGGCCTCGCAGGGCAATGCCGGCCACCATGTCGGCCATGGCCAGCAGGATGGCGGCCATCAGCAGCCAGGGCCGCAAATCCCGTTCCCGGCCGGCACTGTAGGCGGATTGTTCGGCACCCGCCGGCAAGTTTGACAGCGGCGTCATATCGATCAGGTTCATGGTCGTGTTGCGGGCACGGCGCTGGTCTTCGCGGCCATAAAAACCCGGCGGGTGCCGGGGGCCGATCGGCCGGGCCTGGATTTCGTCGGACGGAATGGCGCGCGCGTCGCTCTGCCCGCCCGCCAGATGACCAAACCCGTCAAGCATGCTCAACGGTGCCATCATTTCCTTGCCTTCGGTCGTTGCCAAGGCGACGCCCTGGCTCAGATCGACGACCCGGCGCAGCATGTCGACAAACAGTCCTGACAGAGCCAGGTTCGACCACGTCGTGTCGGCCGTCGTGTGAAACAACACGATCCAGCCACTGCCGCGCTGTTCGGCGGTCACCAAGGGAGTGCCATCTGTCAGACGGGCCCATGACCGCTCGGCCAGATCGAGCGAAGGTTCCGCCAGCACCTGCCGATTGACCACGACGTCGGCGGGAATCGGAAGCCCGGCAAACGGCGACGATTCGTCGAATGCATCCAGGCGGGCCGGGCGCGACCACGACAACGCGCCGCCCAGTGCCCGGCCGCCGCGCCGAAGGCGGACCGGTATCAGCGCGTCATCCTGTTTGGCCAGGCGGGGGCCGGCGAAGCGGACGAGTACGCCGCCCTTTTCGATCCAGGGCGTCAGCAGGTCCTGGTCCTTGCCGACTACGCGACCCACATCGGCCAGCACAAGAACGGCGATCTCCCGTTCGAGCAGCTTGGCGACCGTGCCTTCGCGGATTTCGCTGTAGGGCGACAGCGCCTTGTTCAAGTAATACCGTGCAGCGAGCAAAGGTTGGGATTTTTCCAGGCCTTCTCCGGAAATCACCCCGACCGGCCGGCGGCGCCACCGTTCGTCCAGCAGGAACACGGAACCGGCCGCCGGTTCGCCTTCGATCTCCAGCCGCGTCGCCTGATTGCGCAGTTCCAGTGGCACGTTCAGGGCGACCGAGGCGGAGCGTTCCCCGGGGTCGAACCGGAGCTGGTTACGGGCGATAATGGCGCCGGAAGGAGACAGCAGACGCAGCCAATACGATGGCGCGACGCCGCCCGCTTCCGATGCGGCGGGCCGGATGACCTGCGCCCGGATCCCCGTCGGCTCCAGCATCGGCGGCATCAGTGCCACGGCGCTGCTTTCGGGCGTATCGCGCATGACCTTGAGGCTGCCGCGCGACAAGAGCATGCCGGCCAGCTGCGTCGCATGTTGGTTACCGGTGTCGGCATCGAGCACGACGCCGTTGGACAGCCAGATGGTTTCCCACTCCCCGTCGATCGAGAAACTGTCCAATGCGACGCTCGCCTGATCCAGATCCACCGGCCAGGGTTTCGGTTTCAGTGCCCGGGCGAGGGCGCGGGCGTTTGCTGCAGTCAGCAATTGCGGTGCAATCGGTTCACCGGATGGTGGCGCCGCCGTCGTCAGCAACACGATGGGGCGCTGATTACGGCTGGCCTGACCGATCAGCCGGTCCAACGTATCGATGCGTTGCTGCCAGCGTGACGCCGCCGTCCAATCGTCGTCGACGATCAGAACCAATGGACCCGCTGCCTTCAATCTCGTTTCCGGTTCAAGGACAGGCTGTGCAATCGCCAATATGACGGCTGCCGCCAGGACCATGCGCAGGATCATCAGCCAAAGCGGGGTGCGGGCAGGGGTTTCTTCCGTGCGCTTCAGTCCAAGTAAGAGACGGACGGGGGGAAACACGATCTGCCTGGGTTGCGGCGGCGTCAATCGCAGAAGCCACCACAAGACCGGCAAACCCGCCAGGGCAAGCAGGATCCAGGGATTGGCAAAGGCGATGATTCCTCCGAGGCCCAGCATCCTCAAACCCCCGGCATCGGCACGAACGTCTCAGACATGGCGCCGAACAACCCGAGCAACGCCATGTGTGGCGGCGCATTGGTACGGTGTGTGGCGAACGTCCAGCCCGCGGCTTTGGTCATTGCCATCAGTGCGGCACGCCTGTTGGCAATGCGTTCGTGATAAGCGTCACGAAGGTGTTCCACGCGTCCGACCGTGATATCGCCGTCGGCTTCCAGTCCGGTGAAACGGGCGCGTCCATCAAACGGCAAATCTTCTTCCGCCGGGTCGAGCACCTGTAAGAGATGCCCCTTTACGGCCCGGCCGGTGTAGGCGCGGATAAGGTCGTCGATGTCCGTCAACGGCGACAGAAAGTCACCGATGAGAACGATTTGGGCGTGTCGCGGCAAATCGTAGATGCCGGGAAGGCTTTCATAGTCCGCCGCGCCGGCGGGTCCGACCGGCCGAGGGTTCAGCATCGTCTGCGCCAAATGTCCGAGAACGTTACGGCCCGACCGCGCCTGACGTTCCTGTCCCAGCATGGCCACACGTTCCTCGCCGCGCAACAGCAACGCGGCCAGTGCCAGAAGCAGGATATCGGCGCGCTCGTTCTTGGCGGTATCGGATATATCCGATCTGTAGTGCATGGATGTCGACGTGTCGCGCCACAGCCAGACACTCTGCGCCGCTTCCCATTCGTTTTCCCGAACGTAGGTGCGCATGCTGCGGGCGGACTGGCGCCAGTCAATGCGAGTCGCGTCGTCGCCCTGTTGGTACTGCCGGTATTGCCAAAAGGTTTCGCCGATACCGACGCGACGCCTGCCGTGCACGCCCTGGGCGACGACCGAGGCCACCTGTTCCGCCGCCACCAACAGGGGCGGCAAAGTGGCGGACAGTTGTTCGGCCCGATGCTGCAGTTGCGCGGGGCTGTGCTTGGCGAAACGGTCTGTCAGCGTTGCGTCTCCGGCCGCTAGCGAATGGTTTCGATCAGCTTGTTGATGACGTCGGCCATGGTCACGCCATCGGCACGCGCGGCGAAATTCAATGCCATGCGATGACGCAGAACAGGCGGCGCCAGGGCGATAACATCGTCGACCGAAGGCGAAAACCGGCCGTCGAGCATGGCCCGGGCCCGGACCGCCATCATCAGAGCCTGGCTGGCCCGCGGGCCCGGACCCCAGGCCACATGCTTACGCACGGTTTCCAGCTCGCTGGATTCGGGGCGACCGCTACGCACCAGTTTCAAGATCGCTTCGACGACACTGTCCCCGACCGGAAGCCTGCGGATCAGCCGCTGGGCCGATTGCAGCTCACTCACCGTCATGACCTGTTGGGCGGTTTCCTGCTCGGCGCCTGTCGTCGCCAACAGCATGGTGCGCTCCGACTCCGTTTCCGGATAGCCGACATCGATCTGAATGAGAAAGCGATCGAGCTGCGCTTCGGGCAGAGGATAGGTGCCTTCCTGCTCCAATGGGTTCTGCGTGGCCAGAACGTGGAACGGCGCCGGCAAGTCGTGGCGGTGTCCGGCGACCGAAACGTGATGTTCCTGCATCGCCTGCAGGAGAGCCGACTGGGTACGCGGACTGGCCCGGTTGATTTCATCGGCCATCAGCAACTGGCAAAACACCGGTCCCTTGATGAAGCGGAAACTGCGCCGGCCCGTTTCGCTTTCCTCCAGGACTTCCGAGCCGATAATGTCGGCAGGCATGAGGTCGGGCGTGAACTGAACGCGTTTTTCGTCCATGCCGAGAACGGTGGCCAGGGTTTCGACCAGACGGGTCTTGCCCAATCCGGGAACGCCCACAAGTAATGCATGACCGCCGGCCAGCAGGGTAATCAGGCTTTCGTCGACCACTTCCTGCTGTCCGAAGATGATCCGGCCGACGGCTTCGCGTACGGTAACGATTTTGCCGCCAATGGCCTCGACTTCCTCGACAAGGGCTTCGCCCGCTTCTATGACCTGCTGCATGATGGTTTAAATTATATACTTATTGTCAAAGTCCATAGAGTAACGATTGGGAGAGCCACTTGCCAATCAAGGATGGCGAAAAAAAGGCGAAAGATGTGACAGTTTCATCTAGTTTGGATGTCAATGCCCTGGCCTCGAAGATCGAGGGCAAGGGCTTGCCGCCGGTGGAAAAATGGAACCCGCCGTTTTGCGGCGATCTTGACATCCGCATCGCCCGTGACGGTACCTGGTTCTATCTGGGTTCGCCGATCGGCCGCAAGCGGCTGGTTCGCCTGTTCTCGACCGTGTTGCGGCATGATGCCGACGGCAAGCACTATCTCGTCACGCCGGTGGAGAAGATCGGCATTACGGTCGACGATGCCCCGTTTGTCGCGGTTGAAATGCGCGTCGAAGGGGAAGGAGAGCAACAGGTTCTGAAATTCAGAACCAACGTTGACGATTGGGTTACGGCGGATGGCGAACATCCCATTCGCGTGGTGACGGACCAGGACACCGATGAGCCGTCACCCTACGTCCTGGTGCGCGGGCGGCTTGAGGCCTTGATCGCCCGCGCGGTATTTTATGATCTGGTCGCGCTGGGGGTGGAGCGCGGCGCGGGCGATGACTATGTGTTCGGGGTATGGAGTCGCGGGGTCTTTTTCCCGCTTGGTGATCCGCGAGGAATGGATTGAATGCGTAATTGGATAAGCGGCCGATTGGATTCGTTCGAGTCGCTTGGTGACATCGAAACGGTCGTCCGTGGCGACAACGACCTGAATCCGGAGGCGCCTTATTTTCACAAGGGGCCGTTCCGGCCTGCAGCCGTTCTCGTGCCCATCGTCGAGCGTTCCGATGGTTTCACCGTTCTACTTACGAAACGCACAGACCATCTGCACGACCATGCCGGACAGATCAGTTTTCCCGGCGGCCGGGTCGACGATACGGACCGGGATGCCGTTCACGCCGCATTGCGGGAGACACATGAGGAAGTGGGCATCGCACCGGACAAGATCGAGGTGGTTGGGCGCCTGGACACTTACCACACCGTTACCGGTTATGCGGTCGTGCCCGTTGTCGGATTCGTAACGCCGGAGTTCACCCTGGATTTGGACGACTTCGAAGTCGCCGAAGCGTTCGAGGTCCCGCTCGAATTTCTTATCGATCGGTCCAACCACCAGCGCCATTCCGGCGTATTCCGTGGCATCAAACGTCATTGGTACGCTATGCCCTACCGCGACTATTACATCTGGGGTGCGACGGCAGGCATGCTGGTCGATCTCTCACAACGCCTGCAAAACCGCGAATCTGCGAGCATGGGGAGGTCGGCGTCATGATCAGGACCCTCATCACCATCTTGGTTCCGCTGCTGGCACCGTTCGTACTCTATGCCGTCTACGCCCGTCTGACCCGGCGCGCGAATCCGGAAGCCGTATTGCAAACGCCTTGGTACTGGCTGGTTGCCGTCGGTCTCGGGCTGACGATAACCACACTGATCGTTACCGCGACGCTGACCGGATCCGACCCGTCCGGTACGTACATTCCGCCGCGCATGGAAGACGGACGTATCGTGCCGTCCGAAGTGCGCTGATCGGATATTTCTCGTGAAGCCGGCAGGCAAAATTGATCCCTTGCCTTGGATGACCGCACCGGAAACGGTCGCTGTTGTTGCCGCGCTGACCGTCACGGGCCAACCGGCACGGTTCGTCGGCGGATGCGTACGCGACGCCGTGCTCGGCCGTGAGGCCAAGGACATCGATATTGCGACGCCGTGCGAGCCGAATGTTGTCATGGACTTGCTCAGATCTGCGGATATTAAGGCAATTCCGACCGGTATCGACCATGGAACCGTGACGGCGGTGATCGATCGTGAGCATTTCGAGATCACCACATTGCGGCACGACGTCGAAACCTATGGCCGCCACGCCAAGGTCGCCTACACCGACGACTGGATGGCCGACGCAGAACGCCGCGATTTCACCATCAACGCCCTGTTCTGTGATGCCGACGGCACATTGTTTGACCCGGTCGGCGGATTGCCGGACCTGGAAGCGGGACGCATCCGCTTCGTCGGCGATGCCCGTCAGCGCATCGAGGAAGATGCGCTACGAATCTTGCGGTACTTTCGCTTTCACGCCCATTACGGCCGTGCCGAGATGCTGGCGGACGACTATGGCGCCTGTGTCGAAAAGGCCTCCAACGTCGCCATCTTGTCCGGCGAACGGGTGGCGGGAGAGGTTTGGCGCCTGCTGGCCGCATCGGATCCGGTGCCATCCCTTATCAAAATGGATGAAGCCGGCGTGCTGCAGCGTATCCTGCCCGGCTCCGACCCGGCGGCACTCCTGCCCGGGCTCGTCGACATCGAAACACAATTGTCCGACGTCGACGCGGAGCGGCGGCTCGCCGCGCTCTTGCGCGTCGCCCCTGAGGATGCGGCGGTTTTGGCCGACCGTCTGCGGCTTTCCAACAGCGAGCGGGACCGGATCGTCGCCCTGGCTCATCCCGACGATACAGTGAAACCAAACCTGGATGGAAAAGCCCTGCGGCGCGCGCTGTACGACATCGGCAAGGCATTGTTCCGCGACCGGATACTGTTTGCCTGGGCGGATGGCCAGACCGCCGATGAAGACAACTATCGCCGCCTGCTCGACGCGGCGGCGGTGTGGACGGCGCCGGAATTTCCGTTGCGTGGCGCCGATGTTCTGGCGCTGGGCGTACCGGCCGGTCCGGTTGTCGGCGACCTGCTCACGCACGTGCGCAGCATATGGGAGGAGGCCGATTTCGCCCCCGGCCGGTCCGAATTGCTGGCGGAACTGAAGGCCGCCGCGGCAACGCACGCAACTGGCTGAGCGGGTTATTCTCTGGCCACCGCGGTGTAAAAGCCCTAGATACCCTGCTGTAGCGTTATCGTTCGGAGCAGAATTTCATGCCTTTGCCGCCGCCCCAATCCCGCCGACACATTCACACCCGACAGCTCGAAATCAAGGGCTACAGGCGGGAAGACGGCTTGTGGGACATCGAAGGCCATATCACCGACTGCAAACCGTTTGACTACCATTTGCGCGGGCGCGGGCCGCTGGAGGCCGGAGATTACATTCATGAGATGTGGCTCAGGCTGACGGTGGACGATTCCATGATTGTACAGGAGGTCGAGGCGGCCACGGACGCGTCGCCCTACACCATCTGTCCCGACGTGACCGGCAATTTCAAACGGCTGGTCGGACTGCAAATCGGACCCGGCTGGAACATGAAGGCGCGACAGAAAGTGGGTGGCGTGGAAGGCTGCACCCACATCACCGAAATGCTGGCGCAGATGGCGACGGCAGCCATGCAGACCATGTGGCCGGAACGGGAGAAAGCGCTAAACAACAAAGCCGACCCCGCCAAGCTGCTACCGTTGAATTCCTGCTACACCTGGGCGAGCGACAGTCCGGCGGTGAAGGAGCATTTCCCGGAGGTCTACACCGGCGAGTGACGGCGGCTAGAGCAATTCCTCTTTAGATGGAATCCATTCTGTTTCTCGAGCGGCCTGGCCATCCACCAGGAAGACGGGGTAGGGCGATGCCGGGCATCGCGCAAGCCGTCTGACGCCGTGGGGGGCGGCCGCTCGGAAACCCGGAGGGACGGGCGTCTTGGCGCCAAATCCGGCAGCTGCCGTCTCGGCCATACCCCGGGTATGGCCGTCACCGCCAGCCTTGGCCTTGGCGCCAATACGCTCCGTCAGAATGCTTCCATTTAAAGAGGAATTGCTCTAAATGCGCGCCCCGGAAATTGCCGCTAACGGACGGTTCGGCTGACGTGCGCCGAACCGGATCAAACTCGTGATGCCAGAGCGATCAGCAGCACCGATGCCGCGGTTATCCATGACCCGGCAATGCGGAGGCAGATTCCGAGCCAGGGCCATTTCGTGTTGGCCGCGATCCACTTCGCGCAGATGACGGCGTAGGCGAACAGAATCGCAACGCTCACGAAGCTGCCGGCGACGATGAACGCAATCGTTTCAAGCGGCGCCAGTCCCGGCACCAGATCGAGCCCGACAACAAGGCCACCCGCTGCACCCAACGACAGTGAAGCAGCGCTTGGCAGCCGGGGTCGAGCAGCTACCACCACCCCGGCGACGATGCTGGTCGCCAGAATCACATGGATGGGAATGAAGGGCGGCGTCGGTAGGAAAGCCGCGGCCAATCCGATGACGAGACCAGCGATGAAGGCACCCGCCGTGCGGTTAGCAACAACCGCCGGCTGTTGGCCAACGAAAAACCCGAGCGCTACAGTAGCCATCGCTTGGAGAACATCCTCAAGCGGATGAAGCAGGCCGACGATGAACCCGTCACTACCGGCGACCTGGCTATGCGCCGCCGCCGCCGTCGGAAACAGGAGGCAAACCGCAACAGCGGCGAGGGCTCTCATCCGGTCAGAAGATTCCGAACAAGAATGCGGCCCCCATCGCAGCAATAGCGGCCCCGCCGGCCCGAACGGCGATGGTGCCGGCCGGACTCCGTGTCAGGAATCCCAGCCCGATACCGGAAAGGTGCAGAAGGCCGGTCGCGCAAACGAAACCGACGGCATAGGTGATCGGGTTGGCGGCTTCGGGCAGTTCGGTGCCGTGGGCGTGGCCGTGAAAAATGGCGAAGACGCCGACGATGATCGTCGCCACCCAGAGCGGCGCGCGCACGGCAAGCGCGATCAGCGCACCGAGCACAATCGAGGATGACGCAATTCCCGCTTCCACGGCGGGAACGGGAAACCCGACTACTCCCAAAGCGCCGCCGAAGGCCATGACCAAAGGAAAGGTGACCGGCAGTATCCAGATCGCCGGCGCGCCCAGAAACGCGCCCCAGAGGCCGACTGCCACCATGGCGACGACGTGATCCCAGCCGAGGATAGGATGGGTGAAGCCGCTGGCGAAACCGCCGACAACGCTTTCACCGGTATGCGCGGCAACAGGTGACGCGACCAAAAACAGCGCCACGGCCAACATCGCCACTCGGCCACAAGCCGTCAGTTTACTCATAGAATTTCCTCTTACCAATAACCGGGAGGCCACCAAGAACGGGGCGCAATACCACAATGAATGGAGGCTATAATGAAGCCCCATCGGACATTGCATTGCAAGGTCGATCTATCTCGGGAAAACGATCCGGGCCATCCAATATCCTGCCGAACTCGATGCGGTAGCGCGCGACCGTGTACCCATAAATGCGACCCGATGAAGCATGGCGGAAATGTTCGCCTTGCCCCCGATACGAGCCAAAACCCGCTGGGTTCCGGACTCCGAGCAATTCCTCCCGTGCGATTTGGAGCGAATTCGCAACGCCTGCTGCAGGATTCGCGGCGGATCGCCGGAACCGCAAACGCGCTTCGCAAGAATTGGAGAATGGTAGGCGCCCTGGGAATCGAACCCAGCCGTGCACGCTTATCTGGCGCTATACAGGAGTATAAACCCCGCCCGCACAACCAGTGCTGACGCCCACAGATGTGGCGTCAGAGTATTCGGCCGATGGTGTGCAGCAGCGGTGCCATGGCGAGACCCTAACGAAATCGGATCCGTAGGGCAAGCGGTGAACCCGCCTGCTACTCCGATGTCGGTAACTCGAACCCGCCGAACAGCCGATGGGCCGATACGCGATTTACGATTTTGCAGCGATCGCCAATGATCTGGGACGGGCTGCGGCGATGCTTTTAGGAACCCACGCCCTAGGTGTTTGGTCCCAGGCTTTGATGGTGCGATCTTTTCTTTGCAATGCCGGTAAGGGGAGCTGTCTAACGGATCGATAGCGAACAACTTTTACTGCGCCAATGCCAGAATGTATTGGCCCGAGGGGAACAGCTTTCAAGTCCAATCGCGTTTTGATTATCTGCCTGTGTAGCGCGGAAGTCAGCGGCGATGAAAACAACTAACGGACATTTCGATCGCTAAGGGATCTTGATTTCATGATCTCATCAACCGTGAGCATAACTTTGTCTGCAATTGTGCGATAACCGCGTTCGTTGAAGTGGCCTAGCTGGGGAAATGGTACCCGCGAATTGATGCCAGGTGGGGCTGCGAGATCTGGCGTCATATCAATCGCGCGAATGTCTAGTTCCGCCATCATGGCCAACACAGTATTCTTCAGGTGCTGTGGCTCAGACGGTTCCAGCTCAACTCTGATCGTTGAACGACCGGGCACATATACCAGGACCATATCTCCCCCCCATCGTTCGATCCGTGTTTTCGCAGTGGAGAGGATTCGGCGCAATAAATGCAATTCCCTTTCGGATGGAGAGCCCGGCACTGTTCTTTGCTCGATCATTTGCGACAATCTGTCCCGAAGGTTTCTCAAAAGTAAGATATCGAAGAGACCAGTTTTACGATCAGCCTTTTCGGCGTGCGCGCGCACCATATTGCGACGCATGTAGGCACGAATGGTTTCGTCGACGGACGCCTGACGGAAGAAAAGATTCTGCGTAAATTCGTCGTCTAAGTATCTCATCAAGAGGGGAGATTGGCTTTCACCGTGGAGATCAATCAAGTCATTACCGTCGAAAAAGAACCACAGCACGATCTCGGGACTTTTGTGTGTCAAGTATTCAGTCAAGCCCGCCAATTGCATTAGCGGGCCGTTTCCACCCATCCCTAGATTCAAAGTCGTTGCGTATTTCCCTCGAATCAACGACACCATGTTCTTTTCTGACGAAACGCACGCGCCTTCAGTAAAGGAATCTCCTAGAGCAGCAATTTGAATATGATTGGCAGACCATAGGTTTGCTGGATTGTGAAATCCAAACTCGTCGCTTTTGTATACAAGATACTCCCCGGACTCGTTGCAGTAGACAGAAACTGTATTCGAGATTGTACTTAGCGGCACCAACTCCGCGCCATTGACCCGAAGCTCTGACACCTCCAAGCCCGACTTGACCGGCCGGATCACCGTTGCTGGATTGAGTTTAGGATAAGCGTCCGTACCCGCGTCACGCAGGTCTTCGACTACTTCCAATAATGGCCGGCCATCATAGTCTATTCCCCTTGCTTCCCACCTTTCAACAAATGTGCGGTGAGTAGCCTCCTGGTAGGTTACAGTCGTTAAGGCCAGGTATATCTCGGCACCCAAGAGTCCGATCCCAATCGCCACGATCCAAACCGATATATGGGAACGTGCCGTCACGGGCAGAAACGCACACGAAAACATAGTTACGGCGAAAAACAAAGGAACGCCGTAGTAATAAAACAAATTCCACGACGTGGTGGCTATGCCAAGTTCCAATCCCTTGTATCCCATCAAGAGTAGCAGCAACGCTGCGATGGCCAACAAGAAATACCGGGATAATCGGTTGCTAGTCATGGTAAGGCTTTCGTTGAAAGGGATCTTACTTCCAACACGACATTCGCCGGATCATTCGCGAATCGTTCTCAAGCGAATCGACCTCAATCCAGTTCGAAGGCGTCTTTATAGTCTTGCCTGAGCGCCGGGTCCTGCCGCTCCTTGCGCAGGAAGCAATTGCCCACCAGCAGCACCTCGATGTCCGTGCCCATGAAACAGTGAAAGGCGTCTTCGGGCGTGCAGACGATCGGTTCGCCGCGCACGTTGAAGCTGGTGTTGACCACCAC
>JANQFL010000055.1 GCA_028277845.1 Sneathiellales bacterium | reverse complement strand
GACCGGCCGGCATATCGCCCGTGAGGTTGGTGTGTCGCCGGCCACCGTCAGCCGGGTCTTGCGGCGGGCCGGCCTGTCCCGCCTGAAAGACCTGGAACCGGCCGAACCGGTGCGCCGTTACGAACGCAGCACGCCCGGCGAGATGATCCACCTCGACATCAAGAAGCTCGGCCGTTTCGAACGCCCCGGCCACCGCGTCACCGGCGACCGCGCCGGCCAGTCCAACCCGCGGGCCCGGAAAACCGGCGGCTATGGCTGGGAATATGTCCATGTGTGCATCGACGACCGTTCGCGCCTGTCCTTCACCCAGATCCATCCCGACGAGAAAGCCACCAGCGCCGTCGCCCACCTCAAGGCGGCCGTCGCCTGGTACCAAAGCCTTGGCGTCACCGTCACCCGCGTCATGACCGACAACGGATCATGCTACAAATCAGAGGCCTTCGCCGAAGCCTGCCGCGATCTCAAGCTCAAGCACATCCGGACAAAACCCTACACACCCAAAACCAACGGAAAGGCCGAACGCTTCATCCAGACCGCCTTGCGCGAATGGGTCTACGCCCGGGCCTACCAGACCTCGGACCAGCGCGCCGCCCACCTGCCCCGGTGGACACATATGTACAATTGGCATCGGCCCCACGGCGGCATAAAAAATCAAACGCCCATCAGTCAACTCGATCTAAACCCGGACAACCTGTTGACGCTCCACAGCTAATGGATCTGGAAGCCGGCGACGTCGACATTACCGTCATTCCAAAGGGCACGCGTACGAGTCTTGCCATCAAGCTGGGCGTGCGCAACAGTCGGCCAACGATCGACCCAGCAAACCACAACAACGCATTGGACCCCACCAGCCAAATTCTTGAACTAGGTGTTTGATCCCAGACTTTGATGGCGCGATCTTTTCGCCGGAATAGAAGGCGGCACTGTGGGACAGGTACTTCACGGCAGCGCCACGACGACGCACGCCATCCGAGCGGCAATACAGCGATCGAAAGCTTCGATCGCGGCGTTGAGCCGAACCTACGGACTCAACCCGAAGACCGTTCAGAAATGGCGCAGACGCCGGGTGGCCTCGATTGGATACAAACGCACACGCTTATCCATGGCCTCACCAAAAAAGGCCGGGTTTTGGGCATGGACCTGGTGGAAATCGCGCCCAGTTTCGATGTGGGTATCACGACCATGGTGCATGCCGAGCGCCTTATCTGCAATTTCATCGGCGCAGCCGTCCGGGCCGGTTACTATGACGGATGCTTCGGCGGGAAAACGGTTTCCACTGTGCTAACGACAGAAATGTAGGAAATTTGGTGGAGCCGAGGGGAATCGAACCCCTGACCTCAACGTTGCGAACGTTGCGCTCTCCCAACTGAGCTACGGCCCCACGGGCGCCGTGCCGCGGCTGCGGCACGAGGCGCGGGATATTTGCGCCGCCCTTGCCCGCGAGTCAAGTGCCAATATGGGCCTCGCGGCCCGGTTTTGGGCCGAATATCGGTGAAATCAGGGGCGGAGGATCGGGCCGCGGACTGCGATCACTGCTTGCGTACGGGGCATTCAGGGATTATCTGTGCTGTCGCGTACGGACGACGAACGGGCGGGTATTCCATGAACTCCCTCATATTACTGATCGATACGGTCATCAGCATTTACATGTGGATGTTGATTATTTCGGTGGTCATGAGTTGGCTGGTGTCCTTCAACGTGATCAACACCAGCAACCAGTTCGTCTACACCGTCGGCAATTTCCTCCACCGCATCACGGAACCGGCACTGAGGCCGATCCGGCGAATCATCCCGGACCTGGGCGGCATCGATATTTCTCCGGTCGTGCTGATCCTGCTTTTGGTATTCGCCCGCAACCTGATGTGGGAATATCTGGCGCGCTGACGGCCGCACCCTTGGCACCACAGGTTTATCCGTTCACCCAGAGCTCGCGCGGCATCACTGTAAACATCCGGCTCGCACCGAAAGCCGGCCGCACCTGCGCGGACGGCGTGGCGCGGGCCTCGGACGGGCGATTCTATCTGCGCGCCCGGGTCACGGCCGTGCCCGAGAAGGGTAAGGCCAACAAAGCCTTGCTGAAATTATTGGCCAAGGAGTGGGGATTGTCGCAAAGCCGACTCCGGATCGTCGCGGGCGACAAGGACCGCGACAAGACGGTTTTGCTAGAAGGCGACGGGGACGACATCACGCACATGTTGAAGGAGTGGTTCGATGGGCGGGACAGCGGAGAGCGGTAGCGTGGAAAACACCGGAGCGGAGATCATCGACGGGCGGGCGTTCGCCGCCGGCCTGCGGGAAAAGGTCGCGGCGCACGTCGCGGCGTTGAAGGCCGAACACGGTCTGACCCCCGGCCTGACGGTCGTGCTGGTCGGCGAGGATCCGGCCAGCCAGGTCTACGTGCGCAACAAGGAACGGCAAACCGCCGAAGCCGGCATGAATTCCGACCTGATCCGCCTACCGGAAACCGCCAGCCAGGACGAGGTGCTGGACGTGGTCGGACGGCTCAACGCCGATCCGGCGGTGCACGGCATCCTGGTGCAATTACCGCTGCCCGACGGCATCGACGAAAACGCCGTCATCGCGGCGATCGATCCGGCCAAGGACGTGGACGGTTTTCACGTCATCAACACGGGGCGTCTGACCATCGGCCAGCAGGCCCTGGTGCCGTGCACGCCGCTCGGCTGCCTGATGCTGCTGAAGGACCGGCTGGGCGAGTTGTCCGGACTCGATGCCCTGGTGGTGGGGCGTTCCAACATCGTCGGCAAGCCCATGGCGTCGTTGCTGCTGCATGAAAGCTGCACCGTCACCATCGCCCATTCCCGCACCAAGGACCTGCCGGAGGTGTGCCGCCGGGCCGATATCCTGATCGCCGCCGTCGGCCGGCCGCAGATGATCAAAGGCGACTGGATCAAACCGGGCGCGACGGTGATCGACGTCGGCATCAACCGCATTCCCAAGGACGACGGCAAGACCCGCCTGGTCGGTGATGTGGACTTCGACGGCGCCGTCAAGGTGGCCGGCGCCATCACGCCTGTGCCCGGCGGCGTTGGACCGATGACCATCGCGGTACTGCTGAAAAACACCGTCACGGCGGCCTGCCGCCAAGCCGGCGTGCCCGAACCCGGCACGCAGTAAATTCCGGCCTCAACGATTGTATTTCGTGGATATTTCGCCCGGATAGTGATTACTCACATTATGCGCTAGAGGTACAAATCAGAAAAACACCGCCCGTTTCCTGTGCATAACTCTGTGGATACAAAGTGCAACTCAGTGAATATTAATGTATGCACGTCTTTTTTGTGTCGCGGCGATTTTATAGTTGAAAACGTGCACGTTTTATTTGATCATTTGCCCGCTTTAGAACAAAGCATCATGACAATTCAGGATAGAATGACGCGCGCCACACAGCGTGCGGGCCGTGATGCTTTGCCCGAACCGATCGAGATTGCACACCAGACGGAGGTCAGCATCCGTGAGCGGCGTATTCAGCGAAGCCCGTCTTGATTACTCCATCGTGCCGTCGGCGCGGCAGGTGGACGATCTGTTCGAGAACGGTGACGACGCCCTGTTGTTGACGGATACCGCCGGCCGCATCGTCAACGTCAGCGATGAGTGGGTTTTGTTGTGCGGTTCGAACGGTCTGCCTGAACGGACGCAGCAAGGATCGGAAATCAACGACTTGCTGCATCGGGTCCGCCACGACGGATGCCCGCGCTCGGCCGTTGTCTACAACCCCCACGGCCGGGGATTTCAACTGAAACTGGATGCGACCATCGTGCCGGTGGCCGGAGACGACGGTGCGGTGACCGGATTTCTGACCCGCCTCAGCCCGGCTCCCTGAACCATTGAATTTCGCGAAATTTCGCATCGGGCACGTCTTGTCGGTTGTGTGATTTGTCCTCGTCGGTGAAATCCCTTAGGATCGTTACCGTTCCCGGCGGTGACGCCTATATCCGAACGACCCGTATTTGCCATCATTTGGACATCCGCGCCATGAAACTGATCCAGTACCTGACCCTGTGCCTGGTTGCCGTGCTCATTACCGCGCCGGCCACCGCGTCGGACACAGCCAAGCGGCCCGATGGCCTGCATTATCAGGACTGGATCAAGAACCTCAGCTTCCTGGATTTGAAGGAAGACCTGGCGGACGCCAAGGCGGCGGGCAAAGGCCTGGTGCTGCTGTTCGAAGCTCCCGGGTGCGGCTCGTGCCGAAAGCTGCATGAAGTGAATTTCCAGGACAAGGACCTGGTCGCCTACATCCGCAAGTATTTCGATGTGGTGCAGATCAATCTGTTCGGCGACAAGACGGCGACGTCCCTGTCGGGTGCCGACGCCAGCGAAAAGGGGCTGGCCCAGGAATTCCGCGTCCATTTCACGCCGTCGACGGTGTTTCTCGACGACTCGGGCAAGGAAGCGTTCCGGGTGCACGGCTATCTGCCGGCACGGTTTTACCGCAGCGCCTTCGAATACGTGGTCGACAAGGCCTACGAGCGGGGCATCCTGTTTCCCCGCTGGCGCCTCGAGCAAAAAGCCGCATCCGCCACCCCGGATTCGTAAGCCCCCATTTTAGTTCTGTTGTTCGGCTGCCGGTCGGCGGCCGCATCCCATTCTCCGTCCGCCGTAGGATTCCGTTTTGACTGCCGTCCGTGCCTCGCTCCTGCTGCCTATTCTCGTTGCCGTCACGGCGGTGGGGCCGATGGCGATGCACATCATCCTGCCCTCCATGCCCGGGCTGCAGCGGGTTTTCGACACGGACTACGGCACGGTGCAGCTGGCACTGACGGTGTACCTGTTCGGCGTGGCGGTATCGCAGTTGGTCTACGGCCCCGTTTCCGACCGCTTCGGCCGCCGGACGCCGCTGCTGCTCGGCCTCGGCCTGTTCGTACTCGGCAGCGTCATGTGCATGCTGGCCCAGTCCATCGAGTGGTTTATCGGCGGGCGCATCGTGCAGGCGTTGGGCGGCTCGGCGGGTATCGTTTTGACCCGGGCGATCGTCCGCGATCTTTACGAACGCGACCGGGCGGCGAGCATGATCGCCTATGTCACCATGGCCATGGTCATCGCGCCGATGATGGCGCCGACCATCGGCGGGTATCTGGACGACAGCTACAACTGGCGCGCCACGTTCATTTTCGTCGCCGCGGCCGGCGCCCTGGCCCTGCTGTTCGCCACCGCAAAGCTGCCCGAAACCCACGTCGCGGAGCGGATGCCGGTCAGCCTGACCGGTCTGTTCGCCGGGTTCGGCGCGCTGCTGACGATCCGCCGGTACTACGGCTATTCGCTTCAGGTCACCTTCGCCACCTCGGCGTTCTTCGCGTTTCTCGCCGGTGCGCCGTATGTCACCGTCGAGGTGCTGGGCCTGAGCGCGACCCAGTTCGGCCTCTACTTCATCGCCATTTCGATCATGTTCATGATCGGCAATTTCGCCACCGCCCGCGTGTCGGCCCGGCTCGGGGTGGACACCATGCTGTCCGTCGGGGCGGTGCTGACCATGTCCGGGGCCATCGGCCTGCTGGTTGTCTCGCTGACCGGCAACGTGACCACGGTGACGCTGTTCGGGTTCATGGGTCTGATCGCCATGGGCAACGGCCTGACCCTGCCCAACGGCATCGCCGGTGCAGTCAGCGTATCGCCACGCCTGGTCGGCGCCGCGTCGGGACTGACCGGTTTCATGCAGATGACCGTTTCGGCGGTCATTTCCTACATCGTCGGCAAGATCGTGGTCGACGATCCGAACCTGCTCGGCATCGCCATTTTCCTCTGCATGACGCTGGCCGTCGCCGCCCACATCCTGATCAATTTGATTTTGGCGCGGCGCGAAGAGCCCACGCCGCAATCATCCTAGAGCTACAGCGTGCCTTCGATCACGTAGGTCAGAACGCGCACCACCTGTTCGGGCGTTTCGGCGACGGCGCAGGCGGCGCCGTCAACTTCCTTCAACGCATGGTTGAGCGACGGATCGTGCAGTGTGATGGTGGGCGTGCCCAGGGCGGCGGCATAGCCGGCATCGAACGCCGCGTTCCACTGCCGGTACTTGTCGCCGAAGCGCACCACCACGACATCGGACCGCTCGATCAACGTGCGGGTGCGGATGGCGTTCATGCGCGAGCCCTTCTGGTCCTTCCAGAAATCGTCCGCCTCGGCGCCGAGAATGGCAACGCCGCAGTCGTCGCTGGTGTCGTGTTCGGTCACGGGACCGACGAAGTCGATGTCCAGGCCCGCCGCGCGGCTGCCCTCGACGATGCGTTCGCGCCAGTCCGTGTGAATTTCGCCCGAGAGATAAACCGTCCAGGTCTGCGCCATGATGCTGTTCCTGACTATTCGCTGTTGTCGTGTTGCCGGTTCAAAAGGCGCAGCCGCAGGGCATTGAGTTTGATGAAGCCCGCGGCGTCGCGTTGATCGTAGACCGTATCCTCTTCGAAGGTGACATGCTCCTCGCTGTACAGGCTGTAGGGGCTGCGCCGTCCGACCACGGTGACGCTGCCCTTGTACAGTTTCAGCCGCACGTCGCCGGTGACCCGTTCCTGGCTGTGGTCGATGGCCGCCTGCAGCATGTCCCGCTCCGGCGAGAACCAGTAGCCGTTGTAGATCAGTTCGGCATAGCGCGGCATCAGCTCGTCCTTCAGATGCGCCGCGCCGCGGTCGAGGGTGATGCTTTCCATGCCGCGATGGGCCGCCAGCAGGATGGTGCCGCCGGGAGTCTCGTACACGCCGCGGCTTTTCATGCCGACATAGCGGTTCTCGACCAGGTCGAGCCGGCCGATCCCGTTGGCGCCGGCCAGTGCGTTCAGTTTGGTCAGCAGCCGGGCCGGGGACAGGGACTCGCCGTCGACGGCCACGGCGTCGCCCTTCTCGAAGGCGATCTCGACATAGGTCGGCGTGTCGGGCGCGTCTTCCGGCGCGACGGAGCGGCTGTAGACATACTCCTGCGGCTCGACCCAGGGATCCTCCAGCACCTTGCCTTCGGCCGAGATGTGCAGGAGGTTGGCGTCGACCGAAAACGGCGCCTCGCCCCGCTTGTCCCTGGGGATCGGGATCTGGTGCTGCTCGGCGAATTCGATCAGTTTGGTGCGCGAGTCCAAATCCCATTCGCGCCATGGCGCGATGACCTTGATGTCCGGATTGCGGGCATAGTAGCCAAGCTCGAACCGGACCTGGTCGTTGCCCTTGCCCGTCGACCCGTGGCAGACCGCGTCGGCACCGGTCTCCCGGGCGATCTCGATCTGGCGCTTGGCGATCAGCGGCCGGGCGATGGAGGTGCCCAGCAGGTACGTGCCTTCATAGACCGTGTTCGCCCGGAACATGGGAAAGACATAGTCGCGGACGAATTCCTCGCGCAGGTCCTCGATGTAGATTTCCTTGATGCCCAGCATCTCCGCCTTGCGCCGGGCGTCGTCCAGTTCGTCCCCCTGGCCCAGGTCGGCCGTGAAGGTCACGACCTCGCAGTCGTAGGTGACTTTCAGCCATTTCAGAATGACCGACGTATCAAGGCCGCCGGAATAGGCCAGGACGACCTTCTTGACATCGCTGCTCATGGGTCAAGCGCCTCGCAGATGGGAGAACCGGGTAAAGAGAGGCGCGCAGTATAGGGAAATCCTAGGCCGGCGCAATTGCCAACGGCTGGCGCAAACCGCCGCACCTAGAGCAATTCGTGACCACGTCCGATCAGTGGGATTGGAACTTCCGCAACACGTACTGGCCGTCCTCGATCCCCGTGAAAACGTCGTAAACCTGGGGATGGCCGATCGGTTCGGCGGATTCGTCGATCACCAGGTTCTGCTCGGAAACGTAGGCGATGTAGGTTGTTTCCTCGTTTTCCGCGAACAGATGATAGAACGGCTGTTCCCGGCGCGGACGCACGTCCTCGGGGATCGACATCAGCCACTCTTCGGTGTTGTTGAACTCGGGGTCCACATCGAAAATGACACCGCGGAACGGATAGACGCGGTGCCGGACGATTTGTCCGATGTGAAACTTGGCGGTTCGATCCAATTGCATGATCTTAGTCACGACCTGTGTTCCCGTTGCAAATCAAACGCTCATGCCCCTCTACGCCGCATGGTGTCTGCAACCGGCTACGCTACTCTCCCTCACACTTACGCCTGTCAGGCTTTGTATTCAAGGCTTTCCGCGCCTGCGCTAGTATTGGACAGGGCCTTTTGCTCTCGTGCGGTGAGGCGCACGCTGTCGGATTTCAACTGTCCGCAGGCGGCCATGATGTCCTCGCCGCGCGGGACGCGCACGGGCGATGAATACCCGGCATCGTTGACGATGCGGGCAAAGGCCGCGATGGATTTGCGCGGCGAACGCTCGAACGGCGCGCCGGGCCACGGGTTGAACGGAATGAGATTGACCTTGGCCGGAATGCCTTTCAGCAATCGCACCAGTTCGCGGGCCTCTGCCGGGCTGTCGTTCACGTCTTTCAACATGACGTATTCGAACGTGATGCGCCGGGCGTTGCTGGAAGACGGGTAACGCCGGCAGGCGTCGAGCAGTTCGGCGATGGGATACTTCCTGTTGATCGGCACGATCTCGTCGCGCAGACCGTCGCGCACGGCGTGCAGGGAAATGGCCAAATTGACCGCGAGCTCCTCGCCGCAGCGCTCGATCATCGGCACCACGCCGGCGGTGGACAGGGTGATGCGCCGGCGCGACAGGGCGATGCCTTCCGGGTCCATGACGATGGACAGGGCCTTGGCCACATTGTCGTAATTGTAGAGCGGCTCGCCCATGCCCATCATCACGATGTTGCTGAGCAGGCGGCCTTCCTGGGGCGACGGCCATTCCGCCAGGGCGTCGCGGGCGACCAGAACCTGGGACACGATTTCCGCAGGTCCGAGATTGCGGACCAAGCGCTGGGTGCCGGTGTGGCAGAACGTGCAGTTCAAGGTGCAGCCGACCTGGCTCGAAACGCACAAGGCGCCCCGGTCTTCCTCGGGGATATGTACCGATTCCGCTTCCTGGCCGTCGGAAAACTTCAGAAGCCACTTGCGCGTGCCGTCGCTGGACTCGAGGGCGCGTGTGATTTCGGGCCGGTCCAGGGTGAAGTGCTGCGCCAATAGCGCCCGTAAGTCCTTGGAGATCGTGGTCATCGCGGCGAAGTCGGTGGCGCCGCGGTGATAGATCCAGTGCCACAACTGATTGGCCCGCATGCGCAGGGCCCGGTCGGGCACACCGACGGCGGCCAGTTCGGCCGCCAGTTCGCTGCGGTCGAGGCCGATCAGGCTGCGCGGCCGATCGGCAGGTGTGTGTGCGGCATCCTTGGCCGAATGCGCTGCGATGGACATGGTTTGTGCTCCCCACGGGAACCCGACCCGTGGATACGGCCTGCAACGGCTTACTTGCAGGCCTTGTTGATCGCCTTGTGGGCGGCGGTAAATCCGGACAGGGAATAGGTGTCCCTGGTTTCCGTGCCGCGGCGCGACGTGCCGGTGACGCGCAGCCGGTTCCCCGCGCGCATGGCTTTGACCAGCGCCTGGTCCGTGTCGTCGCGTGCCCAGGCGGTGTCGTTGGCGGCGCCTTCCTTCAACGCCTTGTCGTCGGCGGTGAACATCTGGTACGCCTTTTTCTTGTCGACGCGGATCTTCACCTTGGACCCCAGCTTGTAAGGGTAACCGGCATTGATACTGACAACGTTGACGGAGTTCTGCGCCGGGCGATGGGTGACGAGAATGTAGATGTCGCCGCGTTTGACGTTCTTGATGGACTTGCCGTTGCGGAACGCCGCGGTCGATTTCGGCCGCCCGAGCATGAAACACACGGCGCTTTTGCCTTCCTTGTAGGTGTACGCTTCCCAGGCCTTGAACGTTCCCAGCAATTCGGGATTGACCTGAGCATGCGCGGGTGCCACCGCCAGGGCGGCGCCGGCCAGCGCGAATACGGCGGCAAGTTTTGAAACTGAAATTTTCATGGCGTTAAAATAACGTCGGCTCATACTGATTTCCAGACCATCACTTGGTTGTATCGTCAACGATTTTCTGTCCCTTCACGCCCGAACCGCCGCGGATCACCGGCCCGCCATGGACATGTTGCGGCAGATCGCCCGCCCGGGCTTGCGATCCGACCGGCCGTTCGGCGAACCGGCCACGGCTGATCAGCCGGTCATACATCACCACCGCCCCGGCTGTCGCCACATTGATGCAGAACTTGGTCGGAATTTTGACGACCGAGTCGCAGCGTTCAACCAGTTCGGGCGTGAGGGAGCCCCGCTCGCGGCCCAGAACATAGGCCGCCCGCAGGGGATGATGAAAACTCGGCAATTCGACCGCGTCATCGGTCAGTTCGATTCCGACCAGGGCGCAGCGCTCGGGCAAGGCGAGTTCGGCGACGGTGTCGAACTGGTAGAACGGCAAGTGCTCGGGCGTCTTGCTGGTATCGGATTTCGCCAGACTGCGTGAATACACCGAATCGATGGTGAAGACGAAACTGGCGCCGAAGGCATGGGCCGAACGGAACAGGTTTCCGGCGTTCATCGGCTTGCTCAAGCCCTCGACTCCGATTCCGAAGAATCCCCGCATGGTCAAATCCGTGACGTCGCCTATACTGCCTGCCCCGTCCGGGCGCCCGCAAACATGAGGCAATGACGCGCAGATGACAATCCCCGAGACCATGCTGAGCCCGTCGCGGGCGGACCTACCGGCCCAGGAGCTGGACAGATTGCTGACGTTGCCACCCGAAGGGGCGGACCCGTTCACTGTTGTCACGACCCGTGGACCCATGGTGGAAAGCACCCACGATGTGGCCTGTGCCGTGGTCGATCAGACCGGTGCGCTGGTGGCCGCATGGGGCGACGTGGACCGGCCGGTCTATCCGCGCTCGGCCATCAAGCCGATCCAGGCCCTGCCCCTGGTCGAAAGCGGCACCGCCGACGCGTTTGCGTTCGACGACAAGGAAATCGCCCTGGCGTGTGCCTCCCATGGCGGTGAATTGGCGCATGTGGATACGGTACGAAGTCTCCTGGCCCGAGTCGGACTGAATAACAACGATCTCGAATGCGGCGCGCACTACCCCAGCCACACCGCGTCCGCCAACGCCATGATCGAACAGCGCAATGACGCCGAAAACGTGCACAACAACTGTTCGGGCAAACACACGGGCATGATGGCCACGGCCGTACACCTGGGAGAAGACGTCGCCGGCTATTCCCAGGCCGACCATCCGGTGCAACAGCGCGTCCGCGCGGCGATCGAGGACATGAGCGAGTGTGACCTGTCGTCCGCCGCCGCGGGTATCGATGGCTGTTCCCTGCCGACCATCGGCCTGCCGCTGACGGGGTTGGCGCGGGCCATGGCCCGGTTCGGCAAGCCCGACGGACTGCCTGCCGCCCTCACCGAAGCCTGCCGCCGGGTCGCCGCCGCCATGGCCGCCGAACCCTTCATGGTGGCCGGTCATGGCCGGGCCTGTACCGCGATCATGGAAGCGACCGGCGGCGCCGCCCTGGTCAAGACCGGCGCGGAAGGGGTATACGCCGCGGCCATCCCGGCCAAAGGCCTGGGCATCGGTCTGAAGGTACGCGACGGCGCCACCCGCGCCTCTCAGGCGGCGGTCATCGCCGTGCTGCGCCGTTTCGGCGGCCTGTCCGATGATGCCCTGTGCCAACTCAACGCCTATGCCGTCGCGCCGTTGCTCAACCGCCGGGAATTGCTTGTCGGTGAAGTCCGGGTTGCTTCGGCCGGCGAACGTTCAGCCATTTGACCACCGAGGCCGCGCGGGGTATCAGCAGACAAAACCGAACACTGAACAAGGGTGCACACCATGAAAGCAGTCGTATGCAAGGCCTTCGGTGAAATCGACGACCTGGTCATCGAGGATGTCGAGGCCCGGGCTCCGGGACCCAACGAAGTCCGCATCAAGGTCCGCGCGGCCGGGGTCAATTTCCCCGATATCCTGATCGTCCAGGGCAAGTACCAGGTGACGCCGCCCTTGCCGTTCACGCCGGGACCCGAGTCCGCCGGTGACGTCATCGCGGTCGGCGACAACGTCAAGGACATCGCGGTGGGCGACCGGGTCATGGCCACCCACCCCTGGGGCGGCTATGCCGAGGAGGTCAATGCCCCCGCCGCGACGGTGAACAAGCTGCACGACTCCATCGACTATGCCACCGCAGCCGCGATGCAGATCACCTACGGCACCACCTACCACGCCCTGTTCGACCGCGGCCAGTTGCAGGCCGGCGAAACCCTGCTGGTGACCGGCGCCTCGGGCGGTGTCGGACTGTCGGCGGTGGAGGTGGGCAAGGCCGCCGGTGCCCGGGTCATCGCCGCCGCCTCGAACGACGAAAAACTGGAGGTCGCCAAGCAGTACGGCGCCGACGAATTGATCAACTATTCGACGGAAAACCTACGCGACCGCATGAAGGAACTGACCGGCGGCGCCGGCGCCGACGTGATCTACGATCCGGTCGGCGGCGACGTGTTCGACGACGCCGTGCGCTGCACCGCATGGGGCGGGCGGTTTCTGATCATCGGCTTCGCGTCGGGCCGCATTCCCGCGTTCAAGATCAACTACGCCCTGGTGAAAAGTTTCTCGCTGGTCGGCGTGTTCTGGGGTTCGTTCGCCGCCCGCAATCCGCAACAGAACCGGGCCAACTTCGAGACCCTGATGCAATGGGTCGACGCCGGCAAGATCAAGCCGCTGGTGTCGCAGACCTACGACCTGGACCATGCGGTCGACGCCATGCGCGCCATCGCCGACCGCAAGGCCACCGGCAAACTGGTCATCACGCCGAACTGACACACGCATGACGGCATCCGACAACGGGCAGGCCAGGCGCGACCGGCTGGTGCACCGGCAGTACGAGGACCTGCCCTACCCGCCGCGCGACCCGGCCGACGAACGCAAGCGGTTGATCACCGGTTCGCCGAGCCACCTGGCGGAGATCGATCACTATGTCTTCGGCGGCCGCCGCGATCTGTCATCCCCGCTGAACGTGCTGATCGCCGGCGGCGGTACCGGCGACGGCACCATCATGCTGGCCCAGCAACTGGCGTGGGAATCGCAAGCTTTGGGGACGCCGGCCGCGCAAGTCACCTATCTCGACCTGTCCGCCGCCAGCATGGCAGTGGCGCAGACCCGGGCCGAAGCCCGCGGGTTGGACAACATTCGTTTCCTGCAAGGTTCGCTTTTGGACGTCGCCGGTTTGGCGCCGGGTCCTTACGACTACATCGACTGTTGCGGCGTGTTGCATCACCTGGAGGATCCGGCGGCCGGCCTTGCTGCATTGATGTCGGTGCTCAAGCCCGACGGCGGCATGGGTCTGATGGTCTATGGCGCGTTGGGACGGACCGGCGTCTACCCCGTGCAGAACGCCTTGCGGGCGCTGTCGCCCGAAGGCCTGCCGCCCGACGAGCGCGTCGCCACCGCCCGCACATTGCTGGCGTCGCTGCCCGAGTCCAACTGGCTGAAGCGCAATACGTTGGTGGCCGACCACATCACGGCCGGTGACCCGGGTTTGTTCGATCTGTTCCTGCACAGCCGCGACCGGGCCTATACGGTGCCGCAGGTTGCGGCCTTGGTGGAGGGCGCCGGCCTGGCGCTTACCGGTTTCGTGGAACCGGTCAACTACGACCCGGCGATCTACCTGACCGACACCGACCTGGCGGCCAAGGCGCAGGCCCTGCCGTGGCTCGACCGTTGTGCGCTGGCGGAAAACCTGGGTGGCACGATCAAAACCCATTCCTTCTACGTCGTACCGTCAAACCGCGCCGGCGGACTGCCGCCGTCGCCGGACAGCCAGACCACCGTTCCCGTGATACGCGACGGCAACCACGCCGAACTGGCCAAGGGCCTGGCCGGGCGCAAGCGTATCCAGGTTGATCTCAACGGGGTCAAGCACCGGTTTGACCTGCCTGAAGGCGCCGCCGCCGTACTGGCTCAGATCGACGGGCGGCGCAGCCTGGACGCCATTCACAAGGGCCTCGGACTGGACTGGTTCGTGTTCAGGCAGCGCTTCGACCGGCTTTACGCCGTGCTGCACGCCCTCAACATCCTGCTGATCCGCCGCGCCGGTTAGCCGGAGGCGCGCTCCCGGTCGCCACCGGTTGCATAAACCCGGTCGATCTGGCCGATCAACACATTGAGCGCCGCATCCAGCGACAAGGCCTCGGTATCGACCGTCAGATCGGGATCCTGGGGTTCCTCATAGGGCGCCGTGATACCGGTAAACTCGGGGATCTCCCCGCTGCGGGCCCGGACATACAGGCCCTTGGGATCGCGGGATTCACAGGCGTCCAGTCCGGCCTTGACGAAGACCTCCTGGAAGCCGTCGCCGATGATGGCGCGGGCGTTGTGACGGTCTTCCCGGTAGGGCGAAATGAAGGCGGTGACCACGATGAAACCGGCATCGGCGAACAGGCGCGCGGCCTCGGCGATGCGACGGATGTTTTCCGAACGGTCGTCGGGGCTGAAGCCCAGGTCCTTGTTCAGGCCGCCACGGATATTGTCGCCGTCCAGCACGTACACCTGTTGGCCCCGGTCGAACAGCCGGCGCTGCAACGCCATGGCCAGGGTCGACTTGCCGGAACCGGACAGGCCGGTCAGCCACAACACGCCCCCCTGGTGGCCGTTGGCGGCCGCCCGTTCCCCGGCACCGACCGAATGGTCCACCGGGATCAGCACCCGGCCGTCGGCAACATCGGCCGCCTGGGCCACGGTGAAGCCGCCGACGATACGGTCATCGCGCACCAGGGCGCCGCGGCCCGTGGCGATGCCGCCCTCGGCCAGGTCGAATACCAGCTTGGAGCGGCTGCGCAGGACCACATCGGCGATACCGTTGTTGGGCACCGCATCGGCGTCGTGTTCACTGAGGGTCTGTACGTCGATGACCGTATCGAGCCGTTCGACGACCACCTGATGGGATGCGGTGGCGAGACGCAGGGTCAGCGTGTCCCCTGCACGCAACGGTGTCCGGTCGAGCCAAAAGAGGCGCGCCCGGATGGCGTTGCCTTCCACCGGCGGGTCGCCTGCCGCCAGCACATGCCCGCGTTCGACGAACAGCTCGTCGTCCAGGGTCAGGGCGATGGACTGGCCGGCGGCGGCGGCGATGCGGGTATCGTCGCTGCCCGTTTCCAGACTGACGACTTTGGCGCTGCGCCCACCGGGCCACACCGAGAGAGTATCACCGACCCGGACCCGGCCTCGTTCGATGCGGCCGACGATCAGGCGTTTGTCCGGCCGGCGATAGAGGTCCTGTACCGGCAAACGCAAATCGCCCTCCAACTGAATGGGCCGCACCGGCAGCGCATCCAGAGCCTCCAAAAGGCTGGGGCCGGACCACCATGGCAGCGCCGACGTTTGATCCGCAACCAGATTATGGCCGTGCTTGGCCGACAGCGGCAGAACGACGTGCGGTTCGATCCCGATACCACCGAGATAGTCGACGACATCGTCGCGCACGGATGCGAAACGGTATTCGCCGCCATCGACCTTGTCGATTTTGTTGACGGCCACCACCACCTGGCGGACACCGAGAAGGGCAAGCAGATAGGCGTGACTACGGGTCTGTTCGCTCAAGCCTTCGACCGCGTCGACGACCAGCACGGCACCGTCGGCGGCGGCGGCGCCGGTGATCATGTTGCGGAGAAACTCCTTGTGCCCAGGCGCATCGATGATGACGTAGGTCCGTGCGTCCGATGCGAACCAAACCCGCGTGGTGTCCAGGGTGATGCCCTGGTCGCGCTCCATTTGCAGGGCATCCAAGGCGAAAGCCCATTCCATGTCGGCGCCGCGCTTTTCCGATGTGCGCTTCAGCTCTTCAAGCTTGCCGTCGGGCAGGCTGGCGGTCTCGTAGAGCAACCGCCCGACCAGGGTCGACTTACCGTGATCCACGTGACCGGCGATGACGATGGGATACGGCCGCGCGCCGTGCTGATTTTCGATCGTGCTGTTCATGGCGAGCGTCCTACATGTAGCCGCTTTCGCGCAGGCGCTCGAAGGCGTCCTCCGCTTCGTGATCCATGGCCCGGCCCTGGCGTTCCGGTGCCGTCGTCGCGTCCAGTTCGGCGATGATGTCGTCGATGGTCGCGGCGTTGCTGTCGATGGGATGGGTGATGCCCTCCTCGCCGAGCGAGCGGAATCGCTTGCCGTCTCGGGCGAAGTAAAGCGGCACCACGGGGATGCCTTCGCGCTGGATGTAGAGCCAGATATCCCGTTCCGTCCACTGCAGCAGGGGGTGCACGCGGACATGGGCGTCCCGGGGTGCACGGGCATTGAACTGATGCCAGAACTCAGGCGGTTGATCACGGAAATCCCAAACACCATCGGCCCCGCGCGGGCTGAACACCCGTTCCTTGGCCCGGGTCGATTGCTCGTCGCGGCGGATGCCGGCGATGATGCCGTCGAAGCCGTGGCGCTCCAGCGCCTGGGTCAGGCCACGGCTTTTGCGGGCGGCGAAGCGCGACGCGGGCGGCAGCGACGGATCGACGGTTTCGATCGGCGGACATGCATCGCCGATCAAGTCGAGACCCCATTCGGGGACATACCGGTCGCGGAAGGCATAGGTCTCGGCGAATTCCTTACCGGTATCCAAGTGCACCACCGGAAACGGGATGGCGCCGACGAACGCCTTGCGCGCCAGCCAGATCATGACGTTGGAATCCTTGCCGACCGACCACAACATGGCCGGTTTGTTGAGCTGGTGATACGCCTCGCGCAGGATGAAGATACTTTCGGCTTCCAAGGCATCCAGGTGGTTCATGCGGGTACTCCGGTCGCGGGTAATGGTGATAAAGGCAGATGAATGCCGCATTCGGACTTCTCGGACCCCCGCCAGCGGCCGGCGCGGGCGTCCTCGCCGGGCGCCACCCGGTCGGTGCACGGCATGCAGCCGATGGAGAGGAAGCCGTCCGCTTCCAGCGGATGGCGGGGCAGGTCGTGGGCATCCATGTAGGCGTCGATGTCATCGCCCGACCAGTGAGCCAGGGGATTGATCTTGACCCGGCCGTCGATCCGTTCGACCGGTTTCAACGCGGACCGCGTGCTCGACTGTTCCTGCCGCCGGCCCGTCATCCAGGCATCGAAGCCCTGCAGGGCGCGGTTGAGGGGCAGCGTTTTGCGCATATGGCAGCAGAGGTCGGGCTGCGTCCGGAACAGCATGCCATCGGGGTCGTGGGCCGCGATGTCTTCCGCATGGGGCGCCAACTCGCGAACATCCGTCAAGCCCAGCCTGCCCATCAAGTCATCCCGGTAACGCAGCGTTTCTCCGAACAGTTTTTGCGTATTGAGAAACAACACCGGCACCGTCGGATCGATCCGCGAGACCAGATGCAGCAGGACCGCGGACGATGTGCCGAACGACGACGAGAGGGCGACCCGGCCAGGAAAACGCCGTTTGACGGCTTTCTCGATCAGGGCGCCGGAATGCGCGAGACGATGCGCGGCCACCATGAAACACATCCCAAACTTGGCCGGGCGGCGGCCCGGCGGGTTGAAGCGACTGACAACACACTTAAAATTTGAGATTAAACTTTTAATGTCAAATAAAAATGTAAAATAAAAAATTATACATTATTTATACGTATTACATATCCATGCCGGGCCGGAGTCTTGCCATGTGTAGCTGCGCAATGGGCCGAGAGGGTCAAGCGGTCGGCGGCTCATACCGTGTCCGAAGGAATCATTGCCGTGGCCGAGGCCGTCAGAACGTGCCGAACGGGTTGCTGTGGAAATACTCGCGCAGTTGCCGCTCGCCGATGTCGCAGGGCGGCGGCCGGTACCCCTGGGCCAGGCGAACCGGGGGATCCCGGGGTTTCCGTCCGGCGATTTCCAGGATGAGTTTGCGCAGGATGGCCGCCGGAAACGCGTTGAAGCCTTCGGCGACGACGATGAAAGCGCCCGGCCCGCCGATGACGCAATTCTCGTAATAGAGATCCAGGTCGGGCAGCAACGGAAAGCCGAACCGGTTGGGCCGCAGATTGACGATGGGCAGGCCGTTGATGGTGACGTTCATGGCCATGGCCGCATCGCGCGCAATCGTGACCAGCGGCCCGTGATTGTTGGGCCCGTCGCCGGACAGGTCGATGACCTGGCGGGGCGCGGAAAAGCCATTGCGGTCAAACAGTTGCAGGGCGTAGGCGATGGCGCCGGAGATCGACGTGCGGACACCGCTGATCAACGGGGCGTCCTTGATTTTCTTGGCAAACAGCCGGGCATCGCGGGCCGAGGCGATTTCGCTCCAGCGCACCGCGGTCCAGACCTTGTCGGCACCGGACCATTCGATATAGGTCGCGGCGATTTTGCCGTGGAAGCCCTGGCCAATGGCCGCCAGAACCCGCTTGTCCGTCAAGGCGGCGATGTAACCATCGCGCTGCAGCCGGGCCTCGCCGGGATCGATGCTGCCGGATATGTCGACCGCCAGGACCAGTTCCAGATCGACCGGGCGGTCTTTCGCAAATGCATTTTGTGCACACAGCATCACCACGCAGGCCAGCGCCCACGCGGCCACGCCAACCCTGTGGATGCGTCGCCGTCTGAACAAAGCGAACCCCTTGCCGCTTCCGTTCGTGATGTACGGACAAATCGTGCGCAACGCCCGGCGATGCGTCAACTCACGGATACGAGACTGAAAGGGGCGTGTGCCTAGCGCCGTCCGGGCCGTTCGATGACGTCGATCAGTGCATCGACATGGTCGGCCGAGGCCACCACATGGCCGACCTCGTTGGTCAATTCCAGATGGTCGTCGTCATAGCGGCTCAGTGTCAGATAGCGGCTGCCGTCTGTCAGCGTGAACAGGACAAGCCGCGCGGCACCGGCATCGTTGACGGGCGCCGATTTGCAGTCCTGCGGATTGGGCCGGCGGCAGTGGTAGGTTTCCTCCCAGCTGGCGAAACCGCACCAGCAGCTGCCGGGCAAGCGCTTGTCGAATTGGGTTTGCACGGCACGGATGTCATCGCGGCGCAAGGCGACGCGGCGGGGCGCGTGCGGCGCCGGGGCCGAGGACCGGCGTCCGGGTTGTTGCGAGAGCCGGTCTGGCGCCGGATCGTGGCGGGAGGCACCGCTTCGCGGTGTCCGGTCTTCCGCTCGAACGCGCATGACTTGGCGTGTCATGCCAACCTCCTTACACCAGGGCCCGACCTGTCAAGTCAGTGTGGCAAGAAGGCTTTAATATTCCGTTTACAAATGGCGCGGTTCAGTGTCGCGGCACGGCCAGGCCTAAGCCGTCAGTCCGCCAGTTCGGGCCGGTCCCTGAACAGGTCCAATGCTTCCGGATTGGCCAGTGCATCCTTGTTTTTCACCGGCCGGCCGAGCACCACGTTGCGCACCGCCAGTTCGACGATCTTGCCGCTGAGCGTGCGCGGGATGTCGGCCACCTGGACGATTTTGGCCGGCACGTGGCGCGGTGTCGCGTTGGCACGGATCTGTTTGCGGATTTTGTCCTGCAGCGCGTCGTCCAGTGCGAGACCTTCCTGCAAACGCACGAACAGCACAACGCGCACGTCGTTGTCCCAGTCCTGGCCGATGACGATGCTTTCCTCCACCGCGTCGAGTTTCTCGACCTGGCGGTAGATCTCCGCCGTGCCGATGCGCACACCGCCGGGATTGAGGACGGCGTCCGACCGGCCGTAAATGATGAAACCGTCATGTGCCGTCTGCTCGACATAATCGCCGTGACACCAGATGTTGGGAAAGACATCGAAGTACGCATCGTGGTAGCGCCGGCCGTCGGGGTCGTCCCAGAAACCGATGGGCATGGACGGGAACGGCCGGGTGCAGACCAGCTCACCCTTCTCTCCGATCAATGGCTTGCCGCCGTCGTCGAACACCTGGGTGCGCATGCCCAGCGCAGACGCCTGGATTTCACCGCGCCAGACCGGCAGGGTGGGCACGCCGCCGACGAAGCAGCCGATGATGTCCGTGCCGCCAGCAATGGACGCCAGGCAGACATCGGATTTGACGTTTTCATAAATAAAATCAAAGCCTTGCGGCGCCAGTGGCGAGCCGGTGGAGAAGATGGTGCGGAGCGTGGTCAGGTCGTGCGTCTTGGCCGGTTCGAGGCCCGCATTGGCGGCCGCGTCGATGAATTTGGCCGACGTGCCGAAGTGGGTCATGCGCTCCGCCTGGGCGTAGTCGAACAGCGTGTTGCCGTCGGGGTAGAACGGCGACCCGTCATAGAGCAACAGGGTTGCTTCCGAGGACAGACCGGACGCCAGCCAGTTCCACATCATCCAGCCGCAGGTGGTGAAATAGAACAGCCGGTCGCCGCGGTGCACGTCGCCGTGCAGTTTCTGTTCGGTCAGGTGTTTCAGCAACGTGCCGCCGATACCGTGCACGATGCACTTGGGCACGCCCGTCGTGCCAGAAGAGTACATGATGTAGAGCGGCGCATTGAACGGCATACGCACGAAGTCGATGTCGCCGGGTGCGTAGGGCGCGACGAGTTCGTCCAGCATGACGGCCCGGCCCGAGAAGGCATCGAGCGGCGGCGCGGCGCGGGTATAGGGCACGACCACGACCTTGACCAGATCGTCGCCCAACTGATCGGCGATACCCTGGGCGCGCTCCAGTGAATCATGGGCCTTGCCGTTGTAGAAATAGCCGTCCGCCGTGAACAACACCTTGGGGGCGATCTGGCCGAAGCGGTCCATCACGCCCTTGACGCCGAAGTCGGGCGAACAGGACGACCATACGGCACCCAGACTGCTGGCCGCCAGCATGGCGATGATGGCTTCGGGCATGTTGGGCATGAAGCCGCCGACCCGGTCGCCGGCGCCGACGCCCAACGCCTTCAGGGCCTGCGCCGTCTGCGAAACCCGGTCGTACACATCGCGGTAACTCAGTCGCCGCGCGACCTGATCCTCGCCACGGAACACGATGGCGTCTTCGTCGTCGCGCCGGCGCAACATGTTCTCGGCGAAATTGATCTTGGCATCGGGGAAAAACCGGGCGCCCGGCATCTTGTCGCCGTCGACAAGGACCGGCCCGTCACCGCGGTCGCCGACGATGCCGCAATAGTCCCAGACCGAGGACCAGAACTGATCCATGCTGTCCGTGGACCAGGCATGCAGGTCCCAATAGCTGCCCAGCGAAACGCCCCACTGTTGTTCGGCCGCGCGCATGAACGCGGTCATGTGGGTTTGCGCCATGCGGTCCGCGCTCGGGCTCCATAGGGGTTGGTCCACGGTATTCTCCTCTGCCTCAGGCCATCATTGTTTGGTGGAGCTGGCTCAGGCCAGTTTGACGGTGTGAATGGTGACGTCCTGCCACACACCCATGGTGACGTAGGGCTCGTTTTCATACCAGGCATCGAAGGCCGCGCGGTCGGGAAATTCGTACAGCGCGATCGATCCGATCATCTTGCCGTCGTCGTCGAGAATGGCGCCGCCGTTGATCAGCGTGCCCTCTTCCTTCATTTTCGGAACGGTCTCGAAATGGATGGGCCGCGCCGTCATGCGCCGCTCCAGCGCGCCGTCGTCCTTGCCGTCGTAGGCGAAAACCATGAACTGCATGGTGCGTCCTCCCGATGTCCCGTGTTGTTGACCAAGACTTACTCGAAGACGCAACGCCGCGCAAAGAACTTGGCGGATCAGAATGGACGAATCGCGGCCCGGCTATTTCATGGCGTCAAGCTGGTCCGGCTTGTTCAGCAGGCTGCGCGCCCGGTCGCGGTGTTCCGGGGTCAGGTGCCGGCCGACCGCCGCCAGGGTTGCCGCGAGGACCGAGGCGTCGTCGGTGAAGCCGAGCGCGGCGATGAAATCGGGGATCACGTCGGTCGGCATGATGAAGTAGGCGATGGCGCCCAGCAGCATGGCCTTGACATAGGTGGGGGTGGCGGAATCCATGGCGCAGTAGTAGGCGGCGACGGCGTCCTCGGCGAACGGGATTTTACTCGCCGTTGATCGGATTTTGTCCCAGAATCCCTGCCGAACGTATTGTTCGTCTTCGGCGAGTTTGCCGGGATCGTATTTGCCGTCATCTCCGTTGTCCCTGGTCATGACCCGCATATGGGCATTGTTTGAGGAGCAAACAATGCGTGCTCGCGCTGTCTGGGGCGATCTGATACAAGACGGCGGCTTGTCAAAGTTGGAGGAAAAACATGGATATTTCGGGCGTTTCAGCCGCCGTGACCGGTGGCGCGTCGGGCCTGGGTGAAGGCACCGCACGGGAACTTGCGGCCGCCGGGGCCAAAGTGGCCATTCTGGACCTGAACAAGGATCGCGGCGAGGGCATCGCCAGTGAACTGGGCGGCATCTTCGTCGAATGCGACGTGTCGAGCGAGGACGCGGCAGCGGCGGCGTTCGAGACCATCAAGAACGCCCACGGCGCCGCCCGCATCCTGGTCAACTGCGCCGGCATCGGCCCGGCGGCCAAGACCACGTCGCGCGGCGAGCCGCACTCGTTCGCCCAGTTCAGCAAGGTCATCACCATCAACCTGATCGGCAGCTTCAACTGCATCCGGCTGGCGGCGACCCATATGGCGGCCGAGGACCCGGTCAACGACGACGGCGAGCGCGGCGTGTGCATCTCCACCGCGTCTGTCGCCGCGTTCGACGGCCAGATCGGCCAAGCGGCCTATTCCGCCTCCAAGGGCGGCGTCGTCGGCATGACCCTGCCGATCGCCCGCGACCTGTCGAACCTGGGCATCCGTAACTGCACCATCGCGCCGGGCCTGTTCAAGACCCCGCTGATGGAAACTTTGCCTGAAAAAGTGCAGGAAGCCCTGGGCGCCAGCGTGCCGTTCCCGCAGCGGCTGGGCACGCCGTATGAATATGCGTCGCTCGCCCGCCATATCATCGAAAACCCGATGATGAACGGCGAAGTCATCCGCCTCGACGGCGCCATCCGCATGGCGCCTAGATAAGACTCTGTTGGATGGGCCAGGCCGGCCCGCTCCCCCGTCCCAACCACCCATGAGTGTACCCTAGGGGTGGTTGGGACGGGGGAGCGGGCCGGCTTAGGTTTTTGCGCCAGCAAAAAACTTAAAGAGACACCCCTTGTAAGAGACGCGGCAGCTTGCCGACCGTGCCGCGGGCATGGCGCATGAAGAAGCCCTTCAGCGCCGGCATGCGGTCGACGGCCGCCAGACCCAAATCGCGGGCCGCCTTGACCGGCGTAACGTCGTTGGAAAACAGCCGGTTCAGGACGTCGGTGACCGCCAGCAGGGACACCGAATCGAACCGCCGCCAGCGCTCGTAGCGCTCCAGCCCGTCCGCCGCACCGAGATCGAGACCGAGCCTGGCCCGGTCCACCAGCACCTCCGCCAGCGCCGCCACATCGCGCAGGCCCAGGTTGAGGCCCTGGCCGGCGATGGGGTGCATGCCGTGGGCGGCGTCGCCCACCAGGACCAGGCGATGGTCGGTGTAGCGTTCGGCGTTCTGCAGCGCCAACGGATAGCTCCAGCGCGGGCCGGTGACCGACAGGTCACCGAGAAAATCACCGAAACGGTCACGGAGTTCGTCGAGAAACGCCGCATCGTCGAGCGCCATGATGGCGGCGGCCACATCGGTCGGTTCGGTCCACACCAGGGACGAGCGGGCGCCGGTCATGGGCAGGATGGCGAACGGTCCGGCCGGCAGAAAGCGTTCATGCGCGACACCCTGATGAGGCACGGCGTGTTCCACCGTGCAGACGATCCCGGTCTGATGATAGGACCAGCCGACCGTGTTGATGCCGGCGGCCTCGCGGGTCGGCGACCGCCGGCCTTCGGCACCGACCACCAACGGCGCCCGCACGGAAGACCCGTCCGCCAGGCCGATCGTCACATCATCGCGGCCGCGCTCCATGCCTGTGACGGTGGCGGGTGCCAGCCGGTGAATGTGCGGGCACGCCGTCGCCGCCCGGTCCAGCGCGACGCGCAGCAACCGGTTTTCGACCATGAAGCCGAACGGCTCGTCGCCGATCTGCCGATGATCGTAGTGCAGGAACAGGGGTGAATCCCCGTCGGTCACCCGGATATCCAGGATCGGCTGGGCTTCGGCGACGTGTGCCCAGACACCCGTCGTCTTGAGCAACTGATAACTGGCGTAGGCGATGGCCGAAACCCGGCCGTCGAAGCCCTGATCCAGCACCGCACGCGGATCGTCCCGGTCGACAATGACGACCTGCAAACCGGCGCCGCCGGCGGCGCAGGCCAGGCTGAGTCCGACCAGTCCGCCACCGATAATGGCGATGTCGGCCTGCATCACGGGGCTTCCCATATCCGACTTTTTTCCTGTCGTTCGTTCATGGCGGCACCATCCCGCGCCGGTCCCCGATTGTCCAGAATTGGATTTGCCTATCAATTCATCAAATGAATTATGTTGTCTAAATATTAGGCATTCTAGAGAAGCCGTGAACTCAAGGAAAATGGTCGTTCTTGAGTAAGTTCATGAATTTATTGAATTTATTGCAATGCAACAAAGTTGGCACGGAATTTGACTCTAAGGCGTCCAAGCGGGGTCGCCCGCTTCGAGTCATGGGACGAAGGGACAACACAATGAAAATGGTCATGGCAATCATCAAGCCGTTCAAGCTGGATGACGTGCGCGAAGCCCTGGGGGGCGTCGGGGTACAAGGTTTGACGGTCTCCGAAGTCAGGGGGTACGGCCGCCAGAAGGGTCATACCGAAATCTACCGTGGCGCCGAATACGCCGTCACGTTTCTTCCCAAGCTGAAAATCGAAATCGTGGTTCCGGCCGATCTGGCGGAGCGCGCGGTGGAAGCCATTCAGACGTCGGCCGGCACCGGCCAGATCGGTGACGGCAAGATTTTCGTTTTCGATGTCGAGAAGGCGGTGCGTATCCGTACCGGCGAGACCGACGCAGACGCACTTTGAAGTCAGGAGTCAATCCAATGGTAAAACAGACAACTCGGATCGGGGCGATGGCATTGGTGGCCGCGGCGGCGGCAATGATCGTCGCGTCGCCGGCGCAGGCCGAGGTTTCTTCCGAAACCGCCTACGTATTCAACACCTTTTCGTTCCTCGTCAATGGCTTCCTGGTGATGTGGATGGCCGCCGGCTTCGCCATGCTGGAGGCGGGCCTGGTGCGGACCAAGAACGTCGCCACCATCCTGCTGAAAAACGTCGGCCTCTTCTCGGTCGCCATGATCATGTACTACCTGATCGGCTACAATCTGATGTATGACGGCGTCGACGGCGGCTTCATCGGCGGCCTGTCACTCTGGGGCGCCGACGATGCCAAGGCGCTGGCCGGAGACTTCGAAGCCGGTTATGCCGCGTCGTCCGACTGGTTCTTCCAGATGGTCTTCGTCGCCACGGCGGCGTCGATCGTGTCCGGCACCCTGGCCGAACGCATCCGTCTGTGGCCGTTCCTGATTTTCGTCGTCGTGCTGACCGGCGTGATCTACCCGATCCAGGGCGCCTGGCAGTGGGGCGGCGGCTGGCTCGCCGAACGGGGTTTCGCCGACTTCGCCGGTTCCACCATCGTGCACTCCACCGGCGGCTGGGCCGCCCTGACCGGCGCCATCATCCTGGGCGCCCGCAAGGGCAAGTACGGCGCCGAAGGCCAGATCCACGTGATGCCGGGCTCGTCCCTGCCGCTGGCCACCATCGGCACCTTCATCCTGTGGCTCGGCTGGTTCGGCTTCAACGGCGGTTCGCAGCTCGCCCTGGGTTCGGCGGCCGACGCCATCGCCATGTCGAACATTTTCGCCAACACGGGCATCGCCGCCGCGGGCGGTGTGGTCGCCGCCATGGCCGCCACGCAGGTGCTGTACAAGAAGGTCGACCTGACCATGGTGCTGAACGGCGCCCTGGCCGGCCTGGTTTCGATCACCGCCGGGCCCGATACCCCGACGCTCGGATCGGCCGTGCTGATCGGTGCCGTCGGCGGCGTCATCGTCGTGTTCGCCGTGCCGCTCCTGGACAAGCTGAAGATCGACGACGTGGTCGGCGCCATTCCGGTCCACCTGTTCGCCGGTATCTGGGGCACCCTCGCCGTGCCGATCACCAACGGCGACGCCAGCGTCGTCACCCAGGCCATCGGCGTGGTCTCGATCGGTGCCTTCGTCGTGGCTTGCAGCCTAGTGGTGTGGCTGGCCCTGAAACTGACCATGGGCGTGCGTGCCAGCGAGGAAGAGGAAGCGTTGGGCCTCGACCGTACCGAGCTCGGTCTGGAAGCCTATCCGGAATTCGGTCGCGGTTCTCAGATAGCGTGACCGGATAACCCCGACCCTAGTGGTCCAACTTGGGAGGGCGTTTCGGCGCCCTCTCCTTTTGCTTAAATTGTAACCACTTCCTCTCTACGCAGATCAAAATTTGGGCATTATTCGATCCTCACGGTTCGCCATCCACTGAAAATTGGCAGTATCTCTAGCTATTCCCGGCTGGCACGAAACTTGGAAACAAGGGGTGCCAAAGAGCACAACAAACGAGTCGGGGACCACAATGGACGCGTTCAAATCCGGTGCGGATGTTTTTTTCGTTTTGATGGGGGCCATTCTGGTTCTCTCCATGCATGGCGGCTTCGCCTTTCTCGAGGTCGGCACCGTGCGCAAGAAGAACCAGGTCAATGCCCTGGTCAAAATCCTGGTCGACTTTTCCATTTCGACGGTGGCGTACTTCTTCATCGGCTACGCCGTGGCCTACGGCACGGACTTCTTCGTCAACGCCGCCGTGCTGTCGGGCAGCGCCGAGGCGCCGGGCTACACATTCGCGGCCAGCGGCTACGATCTGGTCAAATTCTTCTTCCTGCTGACCTTCGCCGCCGCCGTACCCGCCATCATCTCGGGCGGTATCGCCGAACGCGCCAAGTTCTTTCCCCAGCTGATCGCCACCGCGGTCTTCGTCGGTCTGGTCTACCCCCTGTTCGAGGGCATGGTGTGGGGCGACCGGCTCGGCTTCCAGGGCTGGGTCGAGGGCCTGACCGGCGCCACCTTCCATGACTTCGCCGGCTCCATCGTGGTGCACGCCATGGGCGGCTGGCTGGCCTTGGGCGCCGTCGTCATGCTGGGCGCCCGCATGGGCCGCTACCGCAAGGACGGTTCGGTGATCGGCATTCCGCCATCCAACATCCCGTTCCTGGCGCTGGGTTCGTGGCTGCTGTCCGTCGGCTGGTTCGGCTTCAACGTCATGAGCGCGCAAAGCGTCGACGGCGTCACCGGCCTGGTGGCGATGAATTCCCTGATGGCCATGGGCGGCGGCATCATCATGGCCATGGTCGCCGGCAGGAACGACCCGGGGTTCGTGCACAACGGCGCCCTGGCCGGCCTGGTCGCCGTCTGCGCCGGCTCCGACGTCATGCACCCGATCGGGTCGTTGATCGTCGGCGGCGTCGCCGGCGGCCTATTCGTCTACACCTTCACATGGTGCCAGAACAAATGGAAGATCGACGACGTGCTCGGCGTCTGGCCCCTGCACGGCCTGTGCGGCCTGTGGGGCGGCCTGGCCGCCGGCGTGTTCGGCCTCGAGGCGCTGGGCGGCCTGGGCGGCGTCAGCTTCGCGGCGCAGTTGGTCGGCTGCATCACCGGCGTGATCATGGCCACCGCCGCCGGCTTCGCCGTCTACGGCGGCCTGAAGGTGGCGATGGGCATCCGCCTGCACGAGGAAGACGAATACCGCGGCGCCGACCTGTCCATTCACAAGATCAGTGCAACACCGGAGGAGGACGTCCCCGTCCGGTAACGGGGTTTCCCCGCGGCCACGCGTTCACGGATGGCCGCCTACTTTCAAAGCGCGGATTCGTCCGCGCTCTTTTTTTGACCGGGTGCGTGGGTGGCGGAGACAGCGGGCTTGTGCCGCGCCCGGGGGATGGCTACATTTGTTTTTGTTTTGTACCCCTTTGTATTTGAGCACCGTCGAACGGGTCCGGCCATTATCGGCACATGCTGAATCCCCATCTCGAACATCTAAAAGACTACCCCTTTCAGCGCCTGCGCGAGCTGTTGGCCGATACCGCGCCGCCGCCCGGTATGCAGCCGATCAACCTGACCCTGGGCGAGCCGCAACACCCGTTTCCGCCGTTCGTATCCGATGTCCTGAACCAGCACCAGGAGGGCTACGGCAAATATCCGCCCCTGGCCGGAACGGACGCCTACCGCAACGCCATCGCCGAATGGCTGAACCGGCGCTACGCCCTGCCCGGCGGCATGATCGATCCGGGCCGCCACATCGTGCCGTTGAACGGCACCCGGGAGGGGCTCTACATGATCGCCCAGGTGGCGGTGCCGCGGGTCAAGGACGGCCGCCGGCCCGCCGTGCTGATCCCCAACCCGTTCTATCACTGTTACGTCGGCGCGGCGGTGGCCGCCGGGGCCGAACCTGTCCTGGTGCCGACCACCGCCGAAACCGGTTTCCTGCCCGACTACACCGGGCTGGACGAAGACCTGCTGCGGCGCACGGCGCTGATCTATCTGTGTTCGCCGGCCAACCCGCAAGGCGCCATCGCCGACAAGGCGTACCTGCGCCGGCTCATCGAGTTGTGCCGGAATTTCGACATAGTTCTCCTGTTGGATGAATGCTACGCGGAGATCTATTACGACGCCCCGCCGCCGGGCGGGCTGGAGGTCTGCGCCGAACTGGGTGGCGACATGTCCAACGTGCTGGTTTTCCATTCCCTGTCGAAACGCTCGAACCTGCCGGGCCTGCGTTCGGGCTTCGCCGCCGGCGACCCGGACATCGCCGCCACCTTCCTGCGCCTGCGCAGTTACGGCGGCGCGACGCAACCGCTGCCGGTGCAGGCGGCGTCCGCGGCCGTGTGGCGCGACGAGGCCCACGTGGAAACCAACCGGGCGCTCTACCGCGCCAAGTTCGACGTGGCGATCCAGAAGCTTTCCAACCGCTTCGGCTTCCGCAATCCCGAAGGCGGGTTTTTCCTCTGGCTCGATGTCGGCGACGGCGTCGAAGCAACGAAGACATTGTGGTCCGAGGCCGGTGTCCGCGCCCTGCCCGGTGAATATCTCGGCCGCCCGTCCAACGGACCGGCCGGCGGCGACGGCGGCAATCCGGGGTCGCCCTATATCCGGCTGGCCCTGGTCGCGGAGCTGGCACAAACCTCGGAAGCCCTGGACCGCTTGAGTCAGGTCCTGTAGAGACCGTTTGAACAAGACGGAGCGCGCATGAGCCAACGAACCACAGCGACCCGCAAGAACCCGCTGCTGCCCGCGGGCACGGCGACCTTTTTCCGCCGCCGGGCGGTCGAAGCCGTGGGGATCGTCTTGTGCGTGGCCAGTGCGTTCATTCTCGTGGCCTTCGCCACCTACAACGCCGACGACCCGAGCTTCAACCTGGCCACCGAAGCGCCGGCCACCAACCTGTTGGGCTGGCCCGGCAGCTACACCGCCGACGTTTTGCTGCAAACACTGGGACTGGCCGGACTGGTTCTGGCCTTCGTCCTGATGGCTTGGGCCTGGCGCGCCTTCTCGCACACCGGTCCGCGCTGGCCGTGGCTCAACGTGACGTTGCTGCCGGTCGCCCTGGTTCTGTCGACGGCGTTTTTCGCCGCCGTGCCCGCGCCGGACTCCTGGCCGATCCGCATGGGTCTCGGCGGCTATGTCGGCGACTGGGTCTATTCCAATATCTCCGCCCTGTTGCCCTACGACCCGTCGACGCAGTGGATCTACCGCCTGGTCACCGCGGCGACCGCCCTGGCCGCAATCGTGTTCACGCTGGGTCTCTATGGCCATGAATGGCGCGCCCTGGCCGGCGGCGCCGGCCGCACCGCCCTGAGCCTGTGGCGCGCGATTGCCGGCCTCGGCAAAGCCGGCCAGGCATTCGACACTGTCCGCGGCGCCCTGCGCGAACGGACCGGTGCCTTGCGCGGCAAGAAAATCGTCGACCGGGTGCCGCGTCCGGTGGAGCCCGATCCGGTCGACGAACCGGACGCGTTCGAACCGATGGCGCCGGCGGCCGGGCCGGCCAAGGACAGCCCGCGGGTCGTCAAACGCAAGAGCAAAACAGCGGTCGGCAAGCGGGCGGACGCCGAACGTCAGCCCAGCCTGAACCTGTCGCCCCACGGTGAACACCAGTTGCCGCCCTTGCGGTTGCTGGCCCTGCAGCCGGATTCGGACGCCGGCGAAGTCATCAGCGAGGATGCGCTGGAACAGAACGCCCGTCTGCTGGAATCGGTGCTGGACGATTTCGGCGTGCGCGGCGAGATCGTCAAGGTCCGGCCCGGCCCCGTGGTGACGTTGTACGAACTCGAACCGGCGCCCGGCACCAAGTCGTCGCGCGTCGTCGGCCTGGCCGACGATATCGCCCGCTCCATGAGCGCGGTGTCGGCCCGCGTCGCCGTCATCCCCGGCCGCAACGCCATCGGCATCGAGCTGCCCAACAACCGGCGCGAGACCGTGTATCTACGCGAGCTGCTGGCCACCGCCGATTACGAAAAGACCGGTTCGTCCCTGACCCTGGCGCTGGGCAAGGACATCGGCGGCACGCCGGTGTTCGCCGACCTGGCCCGCATGCCGCACCTGCTGATCGCCGGCACCACCGGGTCGGGCAAGTCGGTGGCCATCAACACCATGATCCTGTCGCTGTTGTACCGGCTGTCGCCGGAGCAGTGCCGCTTCATCATGATCGACCCCAAGATGCTGGAGCTGTCGGTCTATGACGGCATCCCCCACCTGCTGGCGCCGGTGGTGACTGAGCCGGGCAAGGCCATCGTCGCCCTGAAGTGGGCGGTGCGGGAAATGGAAGACCGCTACCGCAAGATGTCGGAACTGGGGGTGCGCAACATCGCCGGCTATAACCGCCGCCTCGAGGAGGCCCGCGACAAGGGCGACACCTTGAGCCGCACGGTGCAGACCGGCTTCGACACGGAGACCGGCGAGCCGGTGTTCGAGGAGCGCACCCTCGACCTGGACCCGCTGCCCCTGATCGTCGTCATCGTCGACGAAATGGCCGATTTGATGATGGTCGCCGGCAAGGACGTGGAAGCCGCCATCCAGCGCCTGTCGCAGATGGCCCGGGCCGCGGGCATTCACCTGATCATGGCGACGCAACGGCCGTCGGTGGACGTCATCACCGGCACCATCAAGAGCAACTTCCCGACCCGCATCAGTTTCCAGGTGACGTCGAAGATCGACAGCCGCACCATCCTGGGCGAGCAGGGCGCCGAGCAATTGCTGGGCGCCGGCGATATGCTGTACATGGCCGGCGCCGGCCGGGTCACCCGCGTGCACGGCCCGTTCGTGTCCGATGAAGAGGTGGAATCCATCGTCGCCTTCCTGAAGAAGCAGGGCAAACCCGACTACAACGACCAGGTGACCGAGGAAAGCGAGGGCGATACGTTTTCCTTCCCCGGCATGCCCGGCGGTGGCGGTGGCAGCGACCACGATGCCCTCTACGACCAGGCCGTCGCCCTGGTGTGCCGCGAGCGCAAGGCCTCGACCAGTTTCGTCCAGCGCCACTTGCAGATCGGCTACAACCGCGCCGCCCGTATCATCGAACAGATGGAGACCGAAGGCGTGATCGGACCCGCCAACCATGTGGGCAAGCGCGAAGTGCTGGCGCGCGACATCGACGACAGGGCGTCATGAGAACCGCACTGGCCTCCACCCTGCGCCGCATCTGCCGGACCGTCGCGGCGGCGATGCTCTGCGCGGCTCTGGCGGGGCCGGCGCAGGCGGACCTGAGCGAGGCCGACAAGGCCGATATCGCCCGGGCGGAGAAGTACCTCAACGGTTTCGAGACCCTGCAGGGCCGCTTCGTGCAGATCGCACCGGACGGCGCCCTGGCGGAAGGGTCGCTCTATCTGCGCCGGCCGGGGCGTTTGCGGTTCGAATACGATCCGCCGACGCCGCTGCTGATCGTGGCCGACCGGGTGTGGCTGATCCTGTACGATTCGGAACTGGAACAGGCCGACCGGCTGCCGCTGTGGTCCACCCCCATCAGCGTCCTGGTCGACGACACGGTGCGGTTTACCGACAAAGTGAACGTGATCAAGATCGACCGCAACCCGGGATCGATGCGCATCACCTTGCAGGACAAGGAGCGTCCCGACGAGGGCCTGCTCACCCTGGTGTTCGCCGACCAGCCCCTGTCCCTGCGCAGCTGGATCATCACCGACGCACAGGGGCTGGAGACCACCGTCGCGCTGTCGGCGATCGAGACCGGCGTCACGCTCGATCCCCGGCTGTTTGTCATCTTCGACAAACCATTGATTCCGAATAAAGAGTAATTTCCCGAATTTTACTCATCTTAAAGTAGAATTTCTCGCAAAATTAGCGCAACACCCCGGTTTGTTCACCCTGCGTTAAGGCTAGTGGCGGCACCATTGGCGTCGTTTGATCAAACGGGAACGAACCGGGATCCGAGGGCGGTCGCCCCCGGCATAGTGCATGGTCAGCTTCAGGAAAATCGGTTTTGACCGGTCGCTTGTCCGCTGCAGGTTATGCCTGCGTGTGGCCATGATGGTCGTCGCCTCGATTCTGCTGATCGAGACCGCCATTCTGATTCCCACCGTCCGCAACTACGAACAGGATCTGCAGGCCCGCCTGGAGCATGTCGGCCGGTCGACGGTTCACACCGCCTATGACGTCTTCAAGACACTGGGATCCAACCAGAAAACCCACGAAGAGTTGCGCCTCGTTTTCGAAACGGTGACGGCGAATACGAATTTGGTGGGCGGCGCCATCATCCGGCCCGACGGCGCGTTTATCAGTTACTTCGGCGAAGTGCCGGAACTGACGCCGGCCGAAGCCACGACCGGCAGGATGCGGCGCACCAGTCCCGACGGCAACCGTTACGACGTCGTCTGGCCCGCCGAAGGGGCCACGTTCCCGTATATCGTCATCGGCCGGCTCGACAGCACCTGGATCAACGGCGAGGTCAAGGATTTCGTCTGGCGGGTGATCGGCCTGATCCTGGTCATTTCCCTGTTCGTCGCCGGCGCGACGCTGCTGATCTTCAATCGCTGGGTGATCTTCCCGCTCCTGTCGCTGCATCAGTCGGTGTCGGCGGCGGCCGAGGACTCCAAGAACCCGGAGCGCTACGTCACCGAAATCGACGCCCCGGCGGAACTGGGTGACCTGCACCGCGCGGTGAACGAGCTGCTGGAGCGGCTGTCCGAGGAACGGCGCATCGCCGTGTCGCGGGTGCTGTCCATGGTGGACAACAGCATCGACGCCATCATCGCCTTCAATACGGCAGGCAACCTGATCTACGCCAACAAGGCCTGCACCAAGATGTTCGGCGCGGACCCGGCGGAACTGGTGGCGGATGGCTATCCGACCGTGCACGACGCCAGCGGCCGTGGCGGCAACACGCTGGCCAGCACGTTGATCGACGCGCCGTTTTCGAAGGAATATCACCTGGGTTTTTCCGACACGCGCCGCATACCCTGCTTCATCAGCGCCAACCAGATCGAAAGCGACAATTCGGACGCGGTCTTCGCCATCATCCGCGACATCAGCGAACAACAGGCCTTCCAGAACCGCCTGCAGCAGCAGAACATTCAGCTGGCGACCGCCAACCGGTCGAAGACCGAGTTCCTGACCAACACCTCGCACGAACTGCGGACGCCGCTCAACGCGATCATCGGCTTCGCCGACATCATCAAGTCGGAAATGCTCGGCCCGCTGGGCCATGAGCAGTACAAGGAGTATGCCGACGATATCAGCACCAGCGGGCAGCACCTGCTGAATCTGATCAACGATCTGCTGGACATGGCCAAGATCGAAGCCGGTAAGCTCGATCTGAAAAAGGAGCCGGTCGACATCGGCGCCATCGTCAACGAATGCATGCGGATGGTGCGGGAAAAGGCGGCAACCGGCGGACTGCAGCTTCACTGCGAAATGCCGGACCCCGCACCCGATGTCCGGGCCGACCGCCTGAAGGTGAAACAGGTCATCCTCAACCTGATGTCCAACGCCATCAAATTCACGGAGCGGGGCGGCTCGGTCACGGTCTCGGTCCATGAATTGGACAGCGGGACCGAGGTCAAGGTCGCCGACACGGGTGTGGGCATCGCCCAGTGCGATTTCGAGCGGGTGCTGGCGCCGTTCGGACAGGTCGACGCCTCCCTGTCCCGCAGCAACGAAGGCACCGGAATCGGCCTGCCGCTGTCGAAGGCCTTGATGGAACTGCACAAAGGGTCTCTTACCCTGCACAGCACCGTGGGCGAAGGCACCACGGTCACACTGCATTTCCCGCACCGCATGGACGAGGACGAAGACGACGACGATGCTTTGGTGCCCCAGGGCCTGAGCACTTCAACGGCCAGCCCGCTTGTCCAGGAATACGAAGCGTGATAGCCAATCGGCATGCACGAACCCGTTAGGAAAGACATCCGGCCCCTGATCGGGGTTTCCGCCTGCCACCGCGATATCGGCGGGCGCTGGTTTCACGCCGTGCTCGACCAGTATGCCCGGGCCGTCGTCGACGGCGCCGGCTGTCAGCCGGTGCTGATCCCGGCCCTGAGCGACGCCAACGATATTGATCTGCTGCTGGACCGGTTGGACGGCCTGATGCTGACGGGCAGCCCGTCCAACGTGGAGCCGCACCATTATGGCGGTCCGCAAAGCCGTGACGGCGTCATGCACGACCCGCCCCGGGACGCGTCCACATTGCCGCTGATCCGCCGTTCCGTTGACGCCGGGTTTCCGCTGTTCGGGATTTGCCGGGGGTTTCAGGAAATCAATGTCGCCTACGGCGGTACATTGCACCAGCACCTGCATGAACTGCCCGGCCGCTTCGACCATCGCCAGGATGAATCGGTGCCGTACGACCAACGGTACGGTCTTCGCCACGAAATCGATGTGACGCCGGGCGGCCTATTGGCCCAGCTTGTCGGCAAGCAACAAACGCGGGTCAATACCCTGCATGAGCAAGGCGTGGACCGTCTCGGTGACGGCCTGACCGTGGAGGCCGTGGCGCCCGACACTACTGTCGAAGCCCTGAGCATCGACAATGCTCCGGGATTTGCCCTGGCCGTGCAATGGCATCCGGAATTCCAGGTCCTGCAGAACCCGGACTCGCTCGCCTTGTTTCGGGCGTTCGGCAATGCCGCACGCGAGCAGGCGCGCGACAAGGGACGGATCGCCGCGTCATTCTGACGTCGAACGGGACGAAACGGACCGGTCAGGGAATATTGTCCGCCACGCGGCGAAGATATTCGATCAACTGGGACTGTTCGGTTTCGTTGAGTGGCGCCGCCAAGTTTTTTTCGTGTTGCAGCACCGCGGGACGCAGGCGCGCCATGAGCGCCTCGCCGCTTTTGCTCAATTGAAGCGCATAGGATCTGCGGTCGTTGGGCGCGGTCTTGCGCAGAACAAAACCCGACGTTTCCAGCTTGTCGATCACCGCCACCATGGTCGAGCGGTCGACACCCATGGCCTCACCCAACTCGCTTTGGTTCAATCCCGGATTGGCGGCGATCAGGGTCATGACACCGAACTGGCCGGGCGTGATCTTGAGTTCGCCCGCGACACTCATGAAGTCCTGAAACATCGCCAGTTGTGCACGCCGGAGTTGATAACCGACCAGCTCCGGCAAAATATCGTAGTTCAGCTTCCGCCGGACCTTGCTGGTCGCGCGCCGCCGCCGTTTCTTGATATCGCCGTTCCGCGTCGACATTCAGGCTCCGTGTCCTTCACCTCTGCGTGATCGCCGGACCGAGGCTATGACACTTTGATCCGGGGAAAAAGGCAAATCGAAGGCAAACCAATAGGTTGCATGCCTTGCCATAGCCATGCACATGGTGCATAGCCCAATTGCCGTCAAGGACTGGTCTCCCGATGCCCGGGGCACCATATAGTCTGAGTAGGGCCGTCCATGGTGCTGCTCCCGCCCTCTCTGTTGCAGCTGGACGGCCGATTACGCCGAGTTGTCCCCTTTTCGGCGTTTGCTCAATATGAGCGTGAAGGCGCTTGGTTACCCCCCCAACCAGGCGCCTTCTCTTTGTCCGCCCCCGTTGCGTTCCGTGGCAATAAGTGGCATCCAAAGACGGCATGGGTGCTTATGGCGGCGCGGGAGAGGACGGTCAAATGGATCAAACCACGGCGGAACGGCAGGCCTACTACGACAAGCTGCGGCCAAACAACCTTGCTCCGCTGTGGGAGGTTCTGCACGACCTGGTCGCACCCACCCCCAATTCATCGCTACAGCCGGCGATCTGGAACTACGATGCCGTCCGTCCGACGCTGATGGAATCCGGCGCGCTGATCACCGCCAAGGAAGCCGAGCGCCGGGTGCTGATCCTGGAAAACCCCGCCCTGCCGGGCGAGTCCCGCATCACCACCAGCCTGTATGCCGGGCTGCAGCTCGTGCTGCCGGGTGAGGTGGCGCCGGCGCACCGCCATTCGCAGAGCGCGCTCCGGTTCATCCTGGAAGGATCGAAGGGGTACACCGCCGTCGACGGCGAGCGCACCTACATGCGGCGCGGCGACTTCATCATCACGCCGACCTGGACCTGGCACGACCACGGCAACGAAGGGGACGACCCGGTGGTGTGGCTCGACGGCCTGGATATTCCCCTGGTGCAGTCCCTCGACACCAGTTTCGCCGAACGCTACGGCGCGGACGCCCATCCGGTCAGCCGTCCGCCGGGGGATGCGCTGGCTCGCTACGGTTCGGGCATGCTGCCGGAGGGCTACCAGTCCGTCCGTCCGGTCTCGCCGGTCTTCAATTATCCCTACGGCCGCACCCGCGATGCCCTGGAAACCATGCGCCGGTCCGAGGAATGGGACCCCCATCACGGCCTTAAGATGCGCTACGTCAACCCAGTCACCGGCGGCCCGGCCATGCCGACCATCGGTACCGCCATGCAACTGCTGCCCAAGGGTTTCGAGACCGCGCCCTACCGGTCGTCCGACGCCGTCGTGTATTGCGTCGTCGAAGGCGGCGGCCGGACCAGGATCGGCGAGCAGGTTTTCGACTGGAGCCCGAGCGACATCTTCGTCGTGCCGAGCTGGACCCATGTCAGCCATGAGACGGACGGCGACGCGGTGTTGTTCAGTTTCTCCGACCGGCCGGTCCAGGAGGCGCTCGGATTGTGGCGCGAGGACCGGCAAGGCAATCTCGAACCGTGATGACCGACGATTTCGACTTCGAATTCGAAGACGAAGACGACTTCGAACAGAGCCCCCAGACCATGGCCATCAGCCGGTTCGCGAAGATGATCGGCCAGGTGCCCTGGTTCGCCGCCGTCTGTCAGCCGCTCGATGACGACATCGTTGCAACTGCCGAAGCCTACATCGCGGCACTTGGTTTTCCCGAAGTTCACGTTGGATGGATCGCCGACTGGGAAGATGCCGAAGCCGCCGCCCTCAGCACCGATTGGAACACCGCTTGGTGGGAGACGGAAGAACAGTTGCGCGTCGCCCTGGCGACGGACGCCATGGAATGGGTCGACGAAGAGGAACTTCAGGTGGCCCTGCATCACGTGTCGCACCGGGCGGCGCAAATCATTCAAGACACGGCCGCCGCCACGGCGGCCCGCAGCGGCGTGCATGACGAGGAACTGATCCTGGCCGCCACCGGGGCGGCGACCCAGGCTTGCCACCAGGCCGCCTTGGTGCTCGCCGCCGATGCCGACGCCGATCACCCGTTCGCCTTGAAATACAAATTGTTCGAGGCCGGCCGCTGGCCACTGGGGATTGTCGGACACACCCTCAATCTGTTTTGACCGATGCCGCGTGTTTGCGGTTGACGCACCCCGTCCCCGCCGCCACTCTCGCGCCTCCAAAAAACAACGGAAGCGGAGCAGGGATGCGCATTACCACGTGGAACATCAATTCGGTCAGGCTGCGGATCGACCTGGTCAAGCAATTGACCGAAAGCCTCAAGCCCGATGTGCTGTGCCTGCAGGAAACCAAGGTGGCCGACGACAAGTTCCCGGCGGATGCCCTGGCCGACATGGGCTGGTCGCACCAAGCCATAAACGGCAACAAGAACTATCACGGCGTCGCCGTACTGTCGCGCCTGCCGTTCGATGCCGTCACGTCCAGGGAATGGTGCGGCAAGGCCGACGGCCGCCATTTGCAAGTCACCCTGCCGGGCAATGTCGAGCTGCATAATTTCTATGTGCCTTCGGGCGGCGACATCCCCGATCCGGCGGTCAACGACAAGTTCGACCACAAGCTCAAATTCCTGGCCGAAATGAAGGACTGGTTCGGCAACCGGGCCGACCCGGCGGCCAAGCGGGTGTTGGTCGGTGATCTCAACGTCGCGCCGCTTGAAACCGATGTGTGGTCGCACAAGCAGCTTCTCAAGGTGGTCAGCCACACGCCGGTCGAGGTCGATGCCCTCAATGCCGTGATCGCCCAATCGGCTTGGCACGACGCCGTGCGCGCCTTCATTCCGCCGGAAGAAAAAGTCTATAGCTGGTGGAGCTACCGGTCCCGGGACTGGCGCGAATCCGACCGGGGCCGGCGGCTCGACCATGTCTGGGTCTCCCCGGCCCTGAAAAACGCGCTCACGTCCGCCGCCATCGAGAAAGATGCCCGCGGCTGGACGCAACCGTCCGACCATGTGCCGGTCACCGTCGATCTGGCTGTGTAAGCCGGGCTACGTGCGGTAGATGAAATAGCGGTCGGCGGGCACGCCTTCGGGCAGGGGCTCCGGCCGCCAGCCGTCGTGCGACAGAGGCTGGTCACTGAACACCAGGCCGCCCGGCGTCATCATCGGCGCCAGCAGTTCGGGCAGGCGCACGGCCATCTGCCGGTTCAGTTCGGTGTCGCCGGAGCCGATATCGGCGTGGGCGAGCGCCGCCCCCGCCGGCAGACGCGCGGCGAATCCGGTCAGGGTTTCGAAAATGTCGCCGAGGATGAGGTGGGCCTGATCCGGGATGCAATCGGGGTGCGCGTTGACCCGGCGCTCGAAGACGAAGATCTCGCGATCGGGAAACAGCGAACGCAGATGGTCATAGGTGCGGCCGTTGCCCAGCCCCAATTCCAGGACCGGCCCGTCAACACCGTTCAAGGCGCCGGCCGACCAGTTGAGGCAGTCGCGCTGCGCCGACATGCGGCGGATGAAGCTGTCGAGACGGCTCATCGTGGACTATGCCGATCTGTTTGGCGGAACGATGTGAATGGCCGGTCAGCCCTCGGCCGTCTGTTGCGCGCTGATCCGTTGCAGATCGGCTGTCGTGCGTTCCAGACGCTGGGCCAGTTCGCGCATGAACTCGATGGCCATCTGGGGGAATTCCGAAATCAGCCGGAAGAACAGTTCCTTGGAAATCTTCAACGTCGTCAGTTTCGACGCCGCCGTCACGGTCGCCGTACGGGGCACGTCGCACAGGATGGCGATCTCGCCGACGAAATCGTTCTTGGCCATGGTGGCGACGGTCAGCGGACCCGTCGGGGTCTCCACTTTCACATCCGCCGTGCCGTCGACGATGATGTAGGCGGCATCGCCTTCGTCGCCCTGGCGGAACAGATCCTGGCCGGCATCGAACACGAGGCGTTCGCTGGTAAAGGCCAGTAGCTTCAGTTTGGACGGCTCAATTTTTGCGAACAGCGGAATGTTACGGAGCAGTTCGACTTCTTCATTCAAACTCACAGATGTGTCCTCCTGGACACGGCGTTCCCACTGGCTGAGACGCCGTCTCCCCCATAACCATCATTATCGTGTTCACCGGCAACGAGTCCAGAAGATATTTATATTTGTAATATTCACGTCCGATATATGAAATACTGCCATGGTTGTCCGTCCAGGACGCTAAGCCTTTGCCATGCCTGAACTTTCAGGTCCCGGTCACTGGCAACGAAGGCACCGGGCCGCAGCCAACTGACCAATCGTTCCCCGACAATTGGCGCCAAGACGGCGTCGGCGTCGCGGTCCTCGCTGCCGATATCGGCATGGGCGAAGATGGCTTGCCCGCGCAGATGATCCGGCGGTGTAATCAGTGTCTCGCGAAAATCGCCGAGGAACAGGTGGTCGTCGTCGGGCACCGCGGCCGGCGGTGCATGCACGAAGCCATCGAAGGCATAGATCTCCCGGTCCGGCATGACTTCCCGCATGTGATCGACGGTGCGGCCCTTGCCGAGGCCGATTTCCAACACCACGCCGGGCTGTCCGGCGATGGCCCGGGCGACGTGATCGATGCAGGCCTGTTGCGTCGACAGGCGTTCGATCATCCGGGTCAGCCGGCTCATGACGGAAACTCCGCGCCCCTTATTCGGCGGCGACCAGTTCGCGGAACGCGGTACCGTCACGGTCCAGTTCCTCGGGCGTGCCGCTTTCGACCACACGGCCCGTACGCATGACCAGGACCCGGTCGAAGTAGCGGGCCATATCGGCGCGATGCAAGACCCAGATCAGGCCGCGGCCTTCATATTCGTCAATGATGGTTTCCATGATCCTGGCTTGCGAGACGGCATCCAGTGCCGCCGTCGCTTCGGATACGACGAGCAGATCGGGATGCTTGATCACGGCACGGGCGATGCCCAGTTTCTGGCGCTGCGCCGCCGACAGGCGCGATCCGGCGATGCCGGCGTCGTACGCCAGGCCAACCTCGGCCACCACCCGGCGTAGATTGAGGCTGTCGATGACCTCGGAGATCAGCTCCCCGACCCGGTCGGCGGCGTGGGCCTGGCCGTAGGCCACCTTGCCGAACAGGATATTGTCCTGCAGGTTGGCCGCCGGGTTGTAGGCCTCGGCGTCGAAGAAGGCGATCTTGCCTTGGAGATCGTCGGGCAGCCCCGCCGCAAACGCCGCCCGGGCTTCCAGCAGCTTGGCGCGCATATCGTCGTCGATCAGACCGAGACGGTGCCGGGCCGGGATAAGCTTGAACGGCAACGACATCAGGCTGGTGCGGTCTTCGTCCTTGAGTTCTCCAAGATTGTCTTTCGAGGCCCGCGACAAGAGGGCCTGGAACTCCGGCAGGTCTTCGGATGAGATAAAGGCGAACTGTTCGAAGAATTCGTGATCGGGCGGCAGATCGGCAAACAGCTCGACCATGGTGGCGGCGACCTGATAACCGACCGACAGCACCGTGTCGGTCAGTCCGACCTTATCGAGAATGCTGAGAACGTACTCGTTTTCGGCCAGGCGGTCGGGATTGAACGCATCGCCGACCGGATTGCCGAACAGCAGGTTTTCCGCCACCGACGCATTGGTGTTGTAGCTATCCTTGTCGAACCCCTCCACCAGCGGCGCGAATTCCGGATCCTTCAACCGGTCACGCAGTGCCTCCCGGGCGCTCAGGATCGCCGTTGCCAGATCGGGGTTCTTGTCGGGATCGATGGTTCCGCGCAGGCCGAGCGAATAGATGTCATTTTCCAACGCCACCATTTCGACCACGCGCATGGCCTCCTGCTTCAGATCGTCGTCACCCGATGACCCGGCGGCGGCGTAGTCGATCCAGTTGGCGTTCGGATCGTCGGTGCTGTTGGCGGAGCGTTTGGCTTCGTTGACGAAGAAGTCCATCTCGTCGGCGGCCTTGCCGGAGTAGTCGGCCGGCTGCAGCGGCCGGTGTTTCAGGCCATAAAACAGATTGTCGCCCAGGGTCGCGTTGAAGATGAACGGGTTCTGCCCGACGAACGAAATGCGCCGCCCGGTGACGGATTCGGGCGCCACCGCCCAGTCGACGCCGCCGACGGTGATGCGGCCCTTGTCGGGATCGAGCAGGCGGGCCAGCAGCAACGCCATGTGTTCCTTGCCGCTACCGCTGTCGCCGACCACCGCGACGCGTTGATCGAGCCCGGTCGAGAACGACACACTGTCTATGATGTTGGTTTCCTGCTCGTCGGCCAGAATCAGGTTGGCGACGGCGACGTCGCCCGACAGTTTGACCGGGCCTTCCGGTTCGGTGTGCTGGTATTCGGGTTCCCGCATGTGGGCCGGATCGAATTGGGACACCACCTGGTCGTACTTGATGCGGGCGTCTTCCTTCATCTGGTAGTAGTTCAACAGTTCCTTCCACGGCCCGGCCAGATCCTTGTGCGCGGCGATGGCGGCGACCAGCGTGCCGATCTCCAATTGCCCGGCGATGACGAAATAGCCGCCGATGGAATAGAAGAAGAACGGACCGAGCTGCTGAATGAAGTTGTTGAGAAACTTGATAACGAATTTCTTGCGGTAGATCTGATACCGCACCCGGAAAATGTCGCCGAGCTGGTGGGAAAAGATGGCCAACTCCAGATTGGACGTATCGTTGGCATGCACTTCCTGGACGCCCTGCACGGTTTCGCCGATGCGGTCGGACAGCTTCCGCACCCGCCGGACACGTTCCTTGCCCAGCGCGTTCACCCGCCGTTGCAGGCGCGGGATGATGTAGATCTGTATGGGATAGAGCGATATGGCGGCCAGGGCCATCATCCAGTTCTGGATCATCAGGAAGCTGATGATGACGATCATGGTGCCGCCCTGGAACGCCGGCAGGGAGAAAGCGTCGCCGATGAAGCCGCCCAGCGGTTCCACCTCGGCGGTCACCATGGGAATGATCTCGCCCTGGCTGACTTTCTTGAAAGTCGGTAGCGGAAAACGCAAGACGCGGCCGTACAGTTCGAACCGCAGACGGCGCAGCATGCGTTCGCCGGTGATGCCCTTGTAGACGTTGATGACGTACTTGAACGACTGGTTGACCACGACCAGGGCGAGAAACCCGCCCGACAGGATCATCGTGGTCTCGATCTGGTCGAACTCCAGGCCGAAAAACTCCACCGGAAAATCTGCGGGGTCGCCCTGGATGGCTTCGTTGATGATCAGCTTGGGCAGTTCGTAAAAGGCGTACAGAAACGGAAACGAAAACGCCGCCATCAGCGTCAACACAACCTGCTGCCTGGCGCTGTACCTCAGGATGTAACGAAAGATACTTCGGTCCATATACGAAATCCGTCCCGTCCGACTTCGGTGCCCCGCTGACCATACGATCGGTTGCGGAGCAGATTATCCTAGCCCTCTATGGTCGGTAAATGCCTGTATCACCGAGGTAAAAAGACTTTTCGGCAAAGCTTGGCCTGTGTCATAGTGCGCCGTCAACCAACTCGGGGCAAAACATGCGGGGCGTTCAGAGCGGTTCCCGGATACTGATCTACAGTCACGATACGTTCGGGCTCGGCCATCTGAGGCGATGCCACACCATCGCGCAATCCCTGGTGGCGAACTTCGACGACCTGTCGATCCTGATCCTGTCGGGTTCACCGATCATCGGCAGCTTCGATTTCCCCCCCCATGTGGACTTCGTCCGCATCCCGGGTGTCATCAAGCTGCGGAACGGTGAATATACCTCGCACAGCCTAGACGTGGATATCGACGAGACGATTTCAATGCGTTCGTCGATCATTCAGCACACCGCAATGATCTTCGATCCCGATGTCTTCATAGTCGACAAGGAACCGCTCGGTCTGCGCGGCGAAGTGGCGGATACGTTGAAAATGCTGCAAAAGCGCGGCACGCGACTGGTGCTGGGCCTGCGCGATGTGCTCGACGAGCCGGGCCTGCTGGCCCCCGAATGGGAGCGCAAGAACGTGCTGCCGTCGCTCGAGGACATGTACGACGACATCTGGATTTACGGCCTGCCGCAGATTTGCGAGCCGCTGGACGGCATCGGTTTGCCCGAGTGTGTCCTGCGCAAGGTCATCTACACCGGCTACCTGCCGCGGACGGTGCGCGATGCGCCGTCCTCGCAGCAACTGCCCGAAGTGGTCAACCGGCCCTATCTGCTGGTCACGCCGGGCGGCGGCGGCGACGGCGCCGAACTGATCGACTGGGTCCTGCGGGCCTACGAATCCGACGAGCTGTTGCCTTATCCGGCCCTGATGGTGTTGGGCCCGTTCATGCATCCCGACCGGCAAGGCGAGTTCATCGAACGGGCGGACGCCCTGAAACGCGTCGACGCCATCACCTTCGACGCCCACATGGAAAGTCTTATGGACAATGCCGTCGGCGTGGTGGCCATGGGCGGGTACAATATTTTCTGCGAAGTGCTGTCCTTCGACAAACCGGCCATCATCGTGCCGCGCACGAAACCGAGGCTCGAGCAATACATTCGCGCTTCCCGCGCCGAGGAGCTGGGGCTCATTCGCATGCTGGTGGACGACCAGGTCTATGACCCGGCGGTCATGGCCGCGGCCCTGCGCAACCTGCCGAAACAGGCCCGGCCGTCGGACGTGGTAGTGCCCGGTCTTTTGGAGGGTCTGCAAAACGTCAACCGGCTGGTCGAGCCCTACATCCGCAAACCGGCGGCCGAAACCGACAACGCCGACCTGCGCCGGCGGGCCTAACCTCATCCGAACGGTGCTGTTGTGACCGAACCGGTCGCGTTCATACTCAAAGGCTATCCCCGGCTGTCCGAGACGTTCATCGCCCAGGAGATCCGTGCGCTCGAAGCCCGCGGCCTGCCGATCCGCATCGTTTCCCTCAGACACCCGATCGACCGGCAGCGCCATCCGGTGCACGACGAAATCCGGGCGCCGGTCACCTACCTGCCGGAGTACCTGCACCGGGAACCGGTCCGCGTCCTGCGCGGCCTGGTCAAGGCCGTCGGCCGCAAGGGTTTTGGCAAGACTGTATCGGTCTGGTGGCGGGATCTGTTGCGCGACCGGACCCGCAACCGCATCCGCCGTTTCGGCCAGGCGCTGGTCCTGGCCGCCGAACTGCCGGACGATATCGCGGCCCTGCACGCCCATTTCCTGCACACACCGGCGTCCGTGACCCGATACGCCGCGTTGCTGACCGGCCGGCGCTGGAGTTGCTCGGCCCATGCCAAGGACATCTGGACGATCCCGGAATGGGAGATCCGGGAAAAGCTGGCCTGCATGTCCTGGCTCACGACATGTACCCGGTCGGGCGCGGAGTATCTGAAGTCTTTGTCGGACGCGGCCGATGTCGAACTGAATTATCACGGCATCGACTTCCGCCGATTTCCGCCACCCGAAAGGGACCGGCCGCCAACGGAGGGCCGGCCGGTCACCGTCCTGTCCGTCGGGCGGGCGGTGCCGAAAAAAGGTTACGACGTTCTGCTGCACGCCCTGGCGCAACTCGACCCTGGCCTGGCATGGCGGTTCGTCCACATCGGCGGCGGCGGCGAACGTGGGAACCTGGCTGAGTTGGCGCAGGCCTTGGGCCTCGCCGACAGGATCGAGTGGCGCGGCGCCCAGGCCCAGGCCATCGTCCTGCAGGCCATGCGGGATGCGGACGTGTTCGTGCTGGCCAGCAAGATCACCGGTGACGGTGACAGGGATGGTTTGCCCAATGTGCTGATGGAAGCCCAAAGCCAGGCCCTGCCCTGCGTGGCCACGGACATCTCCGGCATACCCGAACTGATCGAGCACGACCGGACGGGTCTCCTGGTGCCGTCCGACGACGCCGACGCCTTGTCGGATGCTTTGGCACGCCTGCTTGCCGATGCAGCGCTGCGGCGGACACTGGGCCGGGCCGGATTCGATCGGCTGCACGCCGAATTCGACATGGAGCCGCTGATCGACCGGCTGGCCCGGCGCTTCGGATTATCCGGGTCACGTGCCGTCCCCGATGCCGCGGAGTAACAAGTGCGCATTGCCTTCTATGCGCCGATGAAATCGCCCGACCACCCCGTGCCGTCAGGCGACCGGCGCATGGCCCGGCTGTTGATGGCAGCGTTGCGAAGCGCCGGGCACACCACCGAACTGATGTCCGAACTGCGGACGTTCGATGGGGACGGCGATCACGCGCGGCAAGTGGAATTCGAGCATCAAGGACGGGCAACCGCGGAACACATCGTCGCCGATTTTGATAAGCGGACGCCGAATATGCGGCCCGATGCCTGGCTGACCTATCACCTGCACTACAAGGCGCCGGACTGGATCGGTCCGCAGGTGTGCGACGCCGCCGGCATCCCATACATCGTCGCCGAGGCATCCCACGCGCCGAAACGGGCGGGCGGGCCGTGGCATCACAACCACCAGGCCGTCGAACGCACCATCCGCCGGGCCGATGCCGTCATCGGCGTGACCCGGCATGACATGGAATGCGTCGCGCCGTTGGCCGCGAACCGCGACCGGCTGTTTTATCTGCCGCCGTTCATCGACGGCACACCCTACGCCGCCGCCCGGCCATTGCGGTCCACGCACCGGAAACGCCTAGCCGAAGCTCTGTCCGTTGCGGAAAAACCGCCCTGGCTGCTGACCGTCGCGATGATGCGGCCGGGCGACAAGTGTGACTCCTATGCCTGTCTGGCACAGGCACTGCAACGGATCGCCGATCGGAATTGGCGGCTCATCGTCGTCGGTGACGGGCCGGCACGGCCGGCCGTGGAAGCCATGTTCCAGCCCGTGGCGGACAAGACGGTATTCGCCGGACAATGCGATGTGGACGCACTACCGGCCTACTATGCGGCCAGCGATCTTTTTGTCTGGCCCGGCATCGGCGAAGCCTATGGCATGGCGTATCTGGAGGCGCAGGCGACAGGCTTGCCGGTCGTCGCCGGAAATACGCGCGGCGTGCCCGACGTGGTGGTCGACGGCGCGGGCGGCCTGCTGGCCCGGGCCGGCGATCCGGACGACTTCGCCGACAAAATCGCGGCGTTGCTCGACGACCGGTCCTTGCGCGCGGACCTGTCGCGGCGTGGCGCACGGTTTGCCGCCGAAACCCGTTCCGTCCATCGCGCCGGTAGGACACTCGATCAAATCCTGTCGGCGGTGGTGCCGGCATGACCGCACTGCTCGCCCTGCTCCGCCACGGCCCGACCGAATGGAACCGGCTCGGACGCATGCAAGGCCGCGCCGACATCCCGCTCAACGATTCAGGCCGGGATACCGTCCGCGCCTGGCGGCTCGGGCCGCAACTGCGCGCCGCCCACTGGTTTACCAGCCCGTTGGGCCGGGCGCGGGAAACGGCGGCATTGCTGGGCGTCACGGAAGCGGCACCCGACGCGGCACTGACGGAAATGGATTGGGGTGATTGGGAAGGCCGGACCATTGCCGACCTGCGCGCGGACTTGGGCCCGCGCATGCGGGAACTGGAAGACCGTGGGCTCGACTTCCGGCCGGACGGCGGCGAAAGCCCGCGCGACGTGCAAGTCCGAATGCGGCCTTGGCTGACAGACCGCGCCAAGGACGGCGGTCTGACCGCGGCCGTCACCCACAAAGGTGTTATCCGCGCGGTCATGGCCCTGGCCTACGATTGGGACATGCGCGGCAAGGCACCGATCAAGCTGGCGTGGGACAGGGTGCACGTGTTTGCCTTGTCCGGCGACGGCCAGCCGGCGCCGCACGCCATCAACCATGGCCTGGACCAGGACATCGAAGACCCATGACCGGCCAACCGCGGAAAATCCTGTTCTATGTGCAGCACCTGCTGGGCACCGGCCATCTGCGCCGGACCGCGGCACTGGCCCGGGAAACCGCCGCCACGGGCCATGACGTACTGCTGGTGTCCGGCGGCCTGCCGGTGCGCGGCCTGGATGTCGGCGGGGCACGGCTGCACCAGCTACCGCCGGTCCGGGCCGAGGACAGCCGGTTTCAACGCCTTGTCGATGCCGGCGGCCATACGGTGGACGATCCGTTCAAAGCGTCGCGGGCGGAGCAGCTTCTGCAAACCGTCGCCGAATTTGCACCCGACGTGATGGTGATCGAGCAGTTTCCGTTCGGACGGCGGCTCATGCGTTTCGAGTTGTTGCCGCTGTTGGACGCGATCGCGGCCCGATCGAAGCGGCCGGTCGTGGCCTGTTCCGTGCGCGATATTCTTGTCGCGAAGAACAAGCCGCAGCGCCTGCAGGAAACCGCCGATCTGATCGCCGCCCGTTTCGATCACGTGCTGGTTCATGCCGACGGTAGCATCGTGACCCTGGACCGGACGTTTCCGTTGGCCGACCGGTTCGCCGAAAAGACGGTCTACACCGGCTATGTGTGCGAACGGGACGGCCCGGCGCCCGTGCCTCCCGAAGCCCGTTCCGGCGTCATTGTCTCCGCCGGCGGCGGCGCGGTTGGATTGTCCCTGCTGCGGGCCGCCGTGGCCGCCAAGGCCCACAGTGTCCTGGCTTCGGCGACGTGGCGCATCCTGGTGGCTGATATCATCGCGGAAGAGGAATTCCGCGCGCTCAGTGCGCGCGCGGGCAGCGGTGTCATCGTCGAGCGGGTTCGGCCCGACTTCCGGGAGCTGATGTCCCACGCGGCGGTCTCAATCAGCCAAGCGGGGTACAATACCATGATGGATATCGTACAGACCCGGACGCCGGCCGTGGTCGTGCCGTTCGCCGACGACACGGAAACCGAGCAGACGGAGCGGGCCATGTGTTTTGCCGACCGCGGACTGGTGACCCTGGTCGCGCCGGACGCCATGACCCCCCGCACGCTCGCGGCGGCGGCCGACCGGGCGACGGCGCCCGATGCGAGCCGGATCGACCTGAACGGCGCCCGGTTCACCGCCCGTTTCCTGTCCGAATGTCGAAGGCGTCCCACATGACCAGTTGGGCGGTATTGGATGAAGAACTGACCCGCTGGACGGAGTCCGGACGGACCGTCACCCTATGGTGGCGGGACGACGACGCCGTCGCGCCGAGCGCCGCGCTGGACCGCATGCTGGACTTGTCCGCCCGGCATGCCGTGCCGCTGTCCCTGGCCGTGATCCCCGCCCATGTGGACCGGGCATTGTTGCCGGCGGTCAACGGCTGCCCGGAGCTTGCGGTGCTGACCCATGGCCATGCCCACGTGAACAACGCGCCGCCGGAGGCGAAAAAGTGTGAGTTCCCCGATACGGCCGATCCGGCCCTGGTGAATCGCACTTTCCGGGACGGCCGCCACCGGCTCGCCGAGTTGTTCGGCTCCACCGCGCAGCCGATTTTCGTGCCACCGTGGAACCGGCTGCCCGACCGCTGGCTGCCGGATTTGACCGACGCCGGATACGCCGGGTTGTCGCGCTTTGGCCCGCGGCCCCGGACCGATGGCGGCCTTCATCAAGTCAACACCCATGTGGATCCGATTTTCTGGCGCGGTAAAAAGGAATTTCTCGGCCTGGAGGCGTCATTGCTGGCTCTGACCGGGCATTTGTGGGACCGGCGCAACGGTCACTGCGACCCGCACGAACCCACAGGGTTGCTCAGTCATCACCTGGTTCAGGACGAGGCGACATGGCATTTCCTGGCGGAGCTGTTCGAGCGCATGGCCGGCCGGGACGGCGTTACCTGGTTGCCAGCGCGGGGACTCTTCGATCACACTGGCGGCCGTCATGTCTGAGCCGGTCAGCAGCCATCATTATCCCCTGTCCGCCCTGAGCGCCGACTACGGCCGCGCGGCGGTCGGCGTGGCGCTTCTCGGCCTGCCCATCATCATGGCAGACCTGTCACCGATCATCCTGTATATTCTGCTGCTTCTGGCGCTGCTGTTCCTGGCCTACGGGATCAGGACGGCCTTCCGGCAAAATACAAGGGTAACGGTGGACAGGGACGGTATTGCCGTGAGCGGGCTAACGCGTAAAATCATCCCCTGGGCGGAGCTTCGGGGGGTCGATCTCCGGTATTATTCCACCAAACGGGACAAATCGGACGGATGGATGGAACTGCGTATTTTCGGGGATCACGGCAAGATCAAGCTGGAATCCACTCTGACTGACTTCGAAGCCGTCGTCCGCTCCGTGGCCCGCCAGGCCGGCGACCATGACGTGGAGATTTCCCAGGCCAGCCGCACGAACATGGCCGCCATGGGCATTCGCGATGCCGACGGGGCGGGACCACAACCGCCCGGGGGCGATCAGGGGATGGCGCCGGGACAATGAACAACGTTCTCCGGGTCCGCGACCTCAAGGTCGAGTTTCACGTCAGTGAAGGCATCATCAAGGCCGTCGACGGCGTCAGTTTCCGCATTCCCGCCGGCAAGACCGTCGCCCTGGTGGGTGAATCCGGATCCGGCAAGTCGGTCGTGTCCCAGGCGATCATGGGCATTCTGCCCAAGCCGGCGCGGATCACCGGCGGCCAGATTATCCTGTTCGACCCCGATCAGCCTGGCAGTTTCGTCGACATCACCCGGCTGGCGCCGGACGGCTCGGACATGCGCAATATCCGCGGCAACCGCATTTCGATCATCTTCCAGGAGCCGATGACATCGCTCTCGCCGTTGCACACCATCGGCAATCAGATCGGCGAGGCCCTGGCCGTGCACTCCAAGGCCAGCGGCAAGGAAGTGCTGGAGAAGACCGAGGAAATCCTCCGCCTCGTCGGCTTTCCCGACCCGGTCAAGGCGGTGCACACCTACCCGTTCGAGCTGTCCGGCGGATTGCGTCAGCGGGCCATGATCGCCATGGCGCTGATCTGCCGCCCGGCGCTGTTGATCGCCGACGAACCGACCACGGCGCTCGACGTCACCATCCAGGCCCAGATCCTCAAGCTGATGAAGGATTTGCAGGACGAACTGCACATGGCCATCCTGATGATCACCCACGACCTGGGCGTCGTTGCCAACATGGCCGACGAGATCGTCGTCATGTATCACGGCCGGGTGATGGAGACGGGCACGCTGGAGGACATCTTCCGCAAGGCCGAGCACCCCTATCTGCAGGCCCTGCTGCGGGCCGTGCCGCGTTTCGATCTGGAACCCGGCGAGCGCCTGGTGCCGATCCGTGAAATAAAGACCAAGCCGCCCCAGTTGCTGCGCGACAAGGCACCGGAACCCGCGAATGGCATCGGCGACCATCCCTTGCTGGCCGTACGCAACCTGACCAAGGAGTTTCATACCCGCAAGACCGGCCTGTTCGGCTCCAAGCCGGGCGGCTCGGTCAAGGCCGTCGACGACGTGAGCTTCTCCATCGACCGCGGCGAATGCCTCGGCCTGGTCGGCGAATCGGGCTGCGGCAAGACCACCACCAGCAAGCTGATCCTGCGCGCCCTGACCGCCGATTCCGGGGATATTCTGTACTGCGAAAACGGCCAGCCGGTCGACGTCGAGACCCTGCGCGGGTCGGACCTGTTCGATTACCGGCGCAAGGTGCAGTTCATCTTCCAGGATCCCTATTCCTCGCTGAACCCGCGCATGACCGTGTTCGATATCATTTCCGAACCGTTGGTCATCCACAAGATCGGCACGCCCGAGGAACGGGCCGACCGGGTCCGCGACCTGGTGGAAATGGTCGGCCTCAACGTCAAATTCCTGCGCCGCTATCCGCACAGCTTTTCCGGTGGCCAGCGCCAGCGGATCGGCATCGCCCGCGCCCTGGCACTGCAACCCGACCTGCTGATCTGCGATGAGCCGGTCTCGGCCCTCGACGTCTCGATCCAGGCCCAGGTGTTGAATTTGCTCAAGGATTTGCAGGACGAACTGGGTCTGACCTACCTGTTCATTTCCCATAACCTGGCGGTGGTGGACTACATCGCCGACCGCATCGCCGTCATGTGCGCCGGCCGCCTGGTGGAAATGGCGCCCCGGGAGGTGCTGTTCCAGAACCCCGTCCACCCCTACACCAAGGCCCTGCTGGCCGCCGTGCCCAAACCCGACCCGGGCGAGCGGCTGGATTTGGGGGCCTTGATGGAGGGCCGGGCTTCGCGGCCGGCGGAATGGCCCGCCCCCTTCGCCCTGGACGGCGGCACAGACCCGGCTATGATTGACCTGGGAGGCGGGCACTACGTCCGTGCCGACAAGAACGCGAACCAACGAGAATTGGGCGTATGACAGGGAAGAGTATTTTGAAATCCGGTGCCGCCGGCGCCGGGCTGGTTCTTGCGGGCTTGCTGGCCACCGTGGTCCAGGCCAATTCGCTGGTCGAAACGCCGATGTTCGAGGCTGCCGTCAAGGCCGGTAAACTGCCGCCGGTGGCCGAACGCGTCCCCGCCAATCCCTCCGTCGTCGACCTGGAAGCCATGGGCCGCGTACCGGGTAAGCCGGGTGGCGACCTGCGCACCCTGATCGGCCGGCCCAAGGACACCAAATTGCTGGTGGTTTACGGGTATGCCCGGCTGGTCGGTTACGACACGGACTTCTCGATCAAGCCCGACATCGCCGAATCCTTTGAGGTCGAGGACGGCCGCATCTTCACCTTCAAGCTGCGCAAGGGCCACAAGTGGTCGAACGGCGACCCGTTCACGGTGGAGGACTTCCGTTACTACTGGGAAGACATCGCCAACAACAAGGAACTGTCGCCGACCGGGCCGCCCCGCTCCATGCTGGTGGACGGCAAGCCGCCCAAGTTCGAGGTCATCGACGACACCACGGTGCGCTACACGTGGCATGCGCGCAATCCGTTCTTCCTGGCCAAACTGGCCGGCGCGTCGCCCTTGTTCATCTACCGCCCGTCGACCTACCTGAAACAGTTCCACGGCAAGTATGCCGATCCGGCCAGGATCAAGGCCATGATCGAGAAGGCCCGCATGCGCAGCTGGGCGCCGCTGCACAACCGGCTCGACAACATGTACAAGTTCAACAATCCCAAACTGCCGACGCTGCAGCCCTGGCGCATCAAGACCAAGCCGCCGGCCAACCGGTTCATCGGCGAGCGCAACCCGTATTACCATCGCGTCGACAAAGCCGGCCGACAGCTGCCCTACGTCGACCGGGTCATCCTGGTGACATCCGACACCCGGCTGGTGCCGGCCAAGGCGGGTTCGGGGGAAGTGGAACTGCAGGCCCGCAGCCTGGCCTTCAAGGACTACACCTTCCTGAAAAAGAACGAGAAGCGCTTCGGCTTCAAAACCTATCTGTGGAGCACGGCCAAGGGATCGCAGATGGCCCTGTTCCCGAACCTGAACACCAACGACAAGGTGTGGCGCAAACTGTTCCGCGACGTGCGCTTCCGACGCGCCCTGTCGCTCGGCATCGACCGGGAAATCATCAACCAGTCGCTCTATTTCGGCCTGGCCGCGGAAGGCAACAACACGGTGTTGCCGCAAAGCCCGCTGTACGACGAGGACTACCGCACCACCTGGGCCTATTACGACCCGGACGAAGCCAGCGAACTGCTGGACGAAATCGGCCTCGACGAAATGAACGACGACGATATCCGCCTGCTGCCCGACGGCCGGCCCATGGAAATCCTGGTCGAGACGGCCGGCGAGGATACCGAGCAGACCGATATCCTGGAGCTGATCCGCGAAACCTGGGCCGAGATCGGCATCAAGCTGATCAGCAACCCGTCCCAGCGGCAGGTCTTCCGCAACCGCATCTTCGCCGGCGAATCCCTGATGGCGGTTTGGTCGGGCTATGAGAACGCCGTCGTCACCGCGGATATGAGCCCGGAGGAACTGGCGCCGACCAGTCAGATGGGCCTGCAATGGCCGAAATGGGGCCAGTATTACGAGACCAGCGGGCACAGCGGCGAAAAACCGGATATGGAGGAAGGCCAGAAGCTCGCGGCTCTCAACGACCGGTGGATCCATGCGACCACGACCGAGGAACGCGAAGAAATCTGGGAGGAAATGCTGGAAATACACGCCGAAAGCCAGCTTACCATCGGCATCGTGTCCGAAGTCAAACAGCCGGTCGTGGTACTCAACACCGTGCGCAACGTGCCCGAGGAAGGGGTCTACAACTGGGATCCGGGCGCCCACTTCGGCATATATCGGCCTGACACGTTCTGGCTCGATCCGGTAAAATGATCACTGGCCACGCCTAAGCGACACGACTTACCGGACCCGCCATGTTCACCTATCTGATCCACCGCGTTCTGATCATGATCCCCACCCTGCTGGTGATCAGTCTGGTGACGTTCGTGATCATCCAGCTGCCGCCCGGCGACTATATATCCAACCAGATCCAGGAACTGATCGCGCAGGGTGACACGGCGGCCTTGGAAAAGGCGGAGTTCCTGCGCAAGCAGTTCGGGCTGGACAAGCCCATGGCCGAACAATACGCGGTGTGGCTGGGAATCTGGCCCGGCGAGCAGGGTTTTTCCGGCCTGTTGCAGGGCGATTGGGGCTGGTCGTTCGAACACAACGTGCCGGTCAACGATGTCATCGGCGACCGCCTGCTGATGTCGTTCATCCTGAACTTCAGCGCCATCCTGTTCACCTGGATCGTCGCGTTTCCCATCGGCGTGTACGCGGCAACCCACCAGTACAGCTGGGGCGATCACGGGCTGACATTGGTCGGCTATCTCGGCATCGCCACGCCCAACTTCCTGCTCGCCCTGGTGCTGCTGTATTTCGCCAAGCTGTATTTCGGTTTGGAAATCGGCGGGCTGATGGATTCCAAATATCTCGATCAACCGTGGACATGGGGCAAGTTCCAGTCGGTGCTGGCCCATTTGTGGATCCCGGTCATCGTCATCGGCACGTCGGGCACCGCCGGCATGATCCGCCGCCTGCGCGCCAACCTGCTGGATGAACTGCAGAAACAATACGTCACCACGGCCCGGGCCAAAGGCCTGCGGTCGACCAAGCTGCTGGTCAAATACCCGATTCGCATGGCGCTCAATCCATTCGTCGCCGACATCGGCAACCTGCTGCCCAGCGTGATCTCGGGATCGGCCATCGTGGCCGTCGTGCTCTCGCTGCCCACATCGGGGCCCATGCTGTTGGAGGCGCTGCGCAGCCAGGATCAGTACCTGGCGGGATCGTTCCTGATGTTCCTGGCACTGCTGACGGTCATCGGCGTGTTCATTTCCGATGTGCTGCTGGCCATGCTTGACCCGCGCATCCGTCTGTCGGGAGGCGCCAGCAAATGACCGATACCACGGGCGGCCGCGCCGATCCCCTGAAGCACTGGGTCAACAAGGACCCGTTCGATCCCTACTCGGTCGAAACCATGTCGCCCGAGCAGGAACGCTTTTACATGGCATCCCAGTGGCAGATGATGTGGTGGAAGCTGAAGCGCCACAAAATTGCCCTGGCGTCGGGCGTCATTCTGCTGCTGATGTACCTGGTCGCCATGTTCTGCGAGATCGTGGCGCCCTACAATCTGACCACCCGCAACGCCCGGCACATCTACGCCCCGCCGCAGGCGGTGCACCTGTTCCACGAGGGCGAGTTCGTCGGCCCATTCGTCTACGGCTACACACTCAAGCTCAACAAGGAAACCTTCGAGCGGGAATACACGGTCAACACCGAGAAGGTGCAGCCGCTGCGGTTCTTCTGCAAGGGCGACAAGTACAAGTTCTGGGGCATGGCCAAGGCCCGCTTCCACCTCGTCTGCCCGGCCAAGCGCGGCACCCTGTTCCTGTTCGGCACCGACCGGCTCGGCCGCGACATGTTCTCGCGCATCGTCTACGGCACCCGCATTTCGTTGACTGTCGGCCTGATCGGCATCGCCATCAGCTTCGTCATCGCCCTGATTCTCGGCGGTATTTCGGGCTATTACGGCGGCTGGATCGATCACGTCATCCAGCGGCTGATCGAAATGATGCGCTCGTTCCCGCAACTTCCCTTGTGGATGGGCCTGTCCGCCGCCATGCCCAAGGACTGGAGCCCCATACTCGTCTTCTTCGGCATCACCATATTGCTCGGCCTGCTGGACTGGCCGGGACTGGCACGGGCGGTGCGGTCGAAGCTGCTCAGTTTGCGCGAGGAGGATTTCTGTACCGCGGCGCAGCTCATGGGCGCGCCGCCCAAACGCATCATCGGCCGTCACCTGCTGCCCAACTTCATGAGCCACATCATCGCCTCGGCCACCCTGTCCATTCCGGAGATGATCCTCGGCGAGACGGCGCTGTCGTTCCTCGGCCTGGGCCTGCGCCCGCCGGTCACCAGTTGGGGCGTGTTGCTGAACGAGGCGCAGAACATGAACGTGGTGGCGCTTTATCCATGGCTCATGCTGCCCGTGGTGCCGGTGCTGATCACCGTGCTGGCGTTCAACTTCTTCGGTGATGGATTGCGCGACGCCGCCGATCCTTATAAATAACGTTTTCGCCAGGCGCGAAAACGAACCGGGCCATCCCGCTCCCCCTCCCAACCACCCATAGGGTACCATCGCCGGGTGGTTGGGAGGGGGAGCGGGATGGCCCAGCCGAACCAATCAAGCCACCAACACGACCAAATCGACCGGCGCTTCGACGCCTGCGACATCGCGTTGCGGACGTTCCTCCACCGGCTGGCGCGGCATGAAGCCCTGGTTGCGGGCTTCGGTGTAGGACTCGAGACTGGTCAGGGCGCGCACGCCTTCGACCTTGGTGTGCTTGTCCAGCTTGGCGGCCAGGTTTACGGCGTCGCCGATGACCGTATATTCCAGCCGGCTGGCGGCGCCGACGGCGCCGAACACCACCGGCCCCACCGCCACGGTGAAACGGATGTCGAGGGACTCAAGTCCCTGTTCCTTGCGTTCGGCACTCCAAAGTTCGACCGCGTCCGTCAGATCCTCGACCGCGCGCATGGCGTCGGCGGCGAAGGTATCGCTGGGCGGCGCGGCACCGAACGTGGCCATGATGCCATCGCCGAGAAACTTGTCGATGCTGCCGCCGTGGCGCTGGATGACCGCCACCATGCGGCTTTCGTATTCGGCCAGCAACGTCATCAGTTCGTTGGGTGGCGTGCGCATGGCCAACGGCGTGAAGCCGCGGATGTCGGCATTGAGGATGGCGGCGGCGCGCAGTTCGCCCTGGCCGGCCTCCACCCGTTGTTCCGCCTGGGTGATCTGTCGCGAGATCTCCGGCGAGAAGAATCGCGACAGGTCGGCGTGGGCGGTTTCCTCGGCCACCGCGCGGATCAACAGCCGCCGGGCGCGCACCAGCGCCACCGCCAGGATTGCCGTCACCACCACCATGGAGATGACCTTGTCGAATTCCGCCCCCAGCAGCACCTTGTTGGCGGTGATATAGGCGACGTAGTCGCGGGTGATCATGTTGTCGCCCGGGTCCACCTGAATGGCGTAGAGCACCAGCACCAGCCATCCGGCCGCCGCGGCCACGCCGGACAGAATGACGAACCACGGGTCGAAACGCAGGCCGCGCAAGACGATGAAAATGAAGACGTACAGCAGGGTCGGCGCCTTGAGATAGAACGACGCCGGCTGTTCGTACTGCAGATGATAGCTCCAGATCAGCACCATCAGGATGGCCATGTCGATGATGACCGAGAGCGCCAGGAACCAGCGCGGCAAGGCCCTGCGATGGGCCAGGACCAGCCGGATGATGGTGAACGCGAAATACCCGGCCAAGGCATAGGGCACGGGTTCGATGTCGGCGTCCTCGGCGAAGGTCTTGGGCGCCAGGGTGTAGAGCACGGTCCAGATCGACACGACCGACAGCTGCACCCAGGCGATCAGAATTTCGCTGGCGTCCTGTTGCCGCTCGATGACATTGAGAACGCGCGCGGGCAGCCGGCCGTCGAGGCCGTCGCCAAACAATCCCTGCGCCAAACGCCGCACCATCGTGGGGTGTTCCTTCGCCTGTCCTGAACGCGCGGCCAATTCCGTCATCCCCCGTCACACCGACACCATCATAAGTGCCCGGAAATACAGTACTATTCCAATCACGGCCTGTCACATGCCGGTGACCGGCCCGGCAACGCCGTATTTGATGCGGTTACAATGCCGGCGCGATTTTCCGCAGCCACAGGCTGCTTTCCAAGGCACCGGGCCGGAGGTCCAGCCGGCCTGCGACGGAAGCGGACACCGCACCGGCCATGCGCGTCGCCACATAGTGGCTGGCAAACAGCGGTTCGAAATCCCGGCTCACCAGCAACGGCAGCACGGACTGCTGTTCATTGTAGCCGCGCCAATCCCAGGCGGCTGGGTAGTCGTCGGGCAGAAAAATATCGTGCACATGCACTAGAACGCCCGCCGGCAGGGCCGGCAGGATATGGCCGAAGATCCGGTCCACGTCCGTTCCGGGCATGGCGACGTGGCTGGAGTCGACGAACAGAATATCGCCCGCGGCCAGGTCGTCGAATACCGTTTGATCGGCGTTGTCCAGTGTCGTCCGGCGCCAATCGATGTCCAACGTGGCGATTTCGGCGCGCGGCGCGGGATCGATGGCGACGAAGCGCGTGGACAGACCCGCGTCGGCGATCGCCCTGGCCATGAAGCGGGTCGAATGCCCGGAGCCGATCTCGACGATGGTGGCCGGCGTGCCATGACGCACCATGGCATAGGCCACGGCGCCATCCAGGCGCGGGAACCAGTCCTGGGCCCAGCGCGGCTGCGGCGCCGCCCGGTCGCCGATGGCGGTGAGCCCGGATGACAGGCTGTCCAAGGTGGCGAGCATCCCGGCGAACGCCGGTTCGCATGTCTTCAAGCGCCGTTCGACGGCGGCGTAGGGGCCGCGGTTGTCCGGCTCCGGAACCGTCCCGGCATAACGGTAGGGAATGAAGAAACCCCGCCGGCGGGTGCCAAGCACGGTCTCCAGTCCCATGAGCAGGCGCCTCAGCCGGCGATTCACAGGGTCAGCACCATGCCTTCGCGGGCGACCAGGGAACCCGGCCGCAGTTGCTCCAATTGCTCCGCGATCCCGTCCATGAAACTGTCGTCGTGGTCGGGATCATGGTGGAAGGCGACGAAGGTCTTGACGCCGGCGGCGTCGCTCAGGCGCACGCCTTCCTGCCAGGTGGAATGGCCCCAGCCGATCCGGCCTTCATATTCGTCGTCGGTGTACATACTGTCGTAGATGAAAAAGTCGGTGCCCTGGATCAGCGACACGATGTTGTCGTTGAGCCGGCCCTTGGTGTGTTCCGTGTCGGTGACGTAGCAGACCGAACGTCCGCCGAATTCGATGCGGTAACCCGATGCCTCGTTGGGATGATCCAGCGGCGCCGTGCGCACGGTCACCCCCGGTTTCGGATGCAACGTGTCGCCCGAGGTGAATTCGCGAAAATCCAGGTCCGCTTCGAAAATATCCGGCGGCACGGGAAACAGGGGTTCTTCCATCAGGCGCTGGATGACTTCGAGCAATTGTTTGTCGGAACCGAGATGACCGGCCCAGAGATTGACCTTGAATTCCGGAAAAAACAGGGGCGAAAAGAACGGCAGGCCGCAGACGTGGTCGAAGTGGGTATGGGTCAGCAGGATGTCGAGGTCGGTCGGTCCGGTCTCGGACAACTGGTTGCCCACATAGCGGATGCCGGTGCCGGCGTCGAGCAGAAGAACGTGATCGCCACAGCGCACTTCGATGCTGGCCGTGTTGCCGCCGTAACGCGCGGTATCGGGACCGGAGCAGGCAATGCTGCCGCGGACACCCCAGAACCGTACCGAGAAGCCACCGCTTCCGGCACCGTTTTGACCGTCATCGCCGTTGGACGCCTGATTCAAGTTGCAGTCCGCTCCGCTGTCGTACGGGACCTGTCCGGACGGCGCCGTCCGGTACCGCGGCCCTCATCATGCCGGCCGGTGTGGACTGTCGCGACCGATGGGCCGCGGACGCCGCATCCCTGCCTGTTACATCCTAACTGTATGGACGCAACTCTGACGACTCAACGGATAAATGGCCGCACGGGACGCGGAATCCCGATCGTATGCGGACAAATGGTCGCAGCGGCGCGCCTGCGCTTACGGCACCAGGCAGTAGCCGCCGGGTTCCGTGGTCAGGATACGGGAATTCGAGGGATCTTCCTCGATCTTCTGCCGCAGCCGGTAGATATGGGTTTCCAGCGTATGGGTGGTGACGCCGGCATTGTAGCCCCAGACCTCGTTCAACAGCACATCGCGCGACACCACCTTGGGCCCGGCCCGGTAAAGGTACTTGAGGATGGCGGTTTCCTTCTCGGTCAGGCGCACCTTGGTCTTGCCGTCGTCGTGCAGCATGATCTTGGAGGCCGGCTTGAAGGTGTAGGGCCCGATGGTGAAAACGGCGTTTTCGCTTTGCTCGTGCTGGCGCAGGTGGGCCCGGATGCGGGCCAGAAGGACGCCCATGCGGAACGGCTTGACCACATAGTCGTTGGCGCCGGCATCCAGTCCGAGGATGGAGTCGGCGTCGCTGTCGGCGCCGGTCAGCATGATGATGGGCGCCTTGATGCCGCCTTTGCGCATCAGACGGCAGACTTCACGGCCGTCCATGTCCGGCAAGCCCACGTCCAGGAGAATCAGATCGAAATGCGCGCCCTTGACCATGTCCAGGGCCTCGGCACCCGTGATGGCTTCGCCGGTTCCGAAATCCTCGTGGAGTTCGAGCTGTTCGGCCAATGCCTGACGCAGGGAATCGTCGTCATCGACCAAAAGAACGCGTCGTCCAGATTTCATGGGTCTCGTGCCTTGTCCCGCTTCCAGTCGTTCCGCTTCCATATCACCACATTCAGGCTGTTTTTCCTACGGTAACGACATTTGTTCCCGCACAGCCTTGTTCAAGGGGGAATCCGGCTTGGCCAGCGCGTCAACCACGACAAAGTGATGCATGCCCGGCGCATCGACCACCTGCAGCGGGCCGCCGGCCGCGGACCAGGCATCGGCGTAGGCGGCCTGCTGGCGGTGAAACTCGTCGGTCTCGTCGCCGCCGACGCAGACGATCAGCGGCGCGGAGACGGGACCGGCGAGCAGGGCCTGGGGGCTGTTGCGCCGAGCGGTGGCCGCGTCCATGCCCATATCGTCGTTCAGGTAGCAGAGCCGCACCGGCTCCAGGTCGAAGACGCCGGAAATGGCGCATCCGCCCTTGACCAGGTCGGCCGGCAGGGCGGCATCGTAGGCGGGCCAGTCCGTCAGCAGCATCATGGCCGTCAAATGGCCGCCGGCGGAATGGCCGGAAACATGGATTTTTTCAGGATTTCCGCCGTATTGCCGCACATTGTGCCAGAGCCAGGCCAGCGCCGCCCGGTTCTGCCGCACGATTTCGTCGATATCCACGCCGGGGATCAGGGCGTAGTTGACCACGGCGACGATGCTGCCGTAGGGCACAAGGCCTTCGGCCATATAGCGGAAGTCGGCCTTGTCCATGGCCCGCCAATACCCGCCGTGAATGAACACGTGCACAGGGGCACCGTCGGCGTTGTCCGGCACGAACAGGTCCAGTGTCTCGGCATCGGAGGGGCCGTAGGCCAGATCCAGATGGCACGGCAGGCTGTCCGCGGCGCGGTCGCTCCATTGCCGCCAGCCGGCGTAATGGGTTTCGAAATCGGGCACCCGTTCGCGCAGATTGTACTGGGCATCCAAGCCGGCCTTGTCGTAGCCGTGATAGAGCATGGTGTGGCTTTCTTTATTGATTACAGTTGCGTGCGGACGTCCCACAATTCGGGGAAAAAACTGTAGTCCAACGCCCGTTTCAGATACGTCACGCCGGCGGTGCCGCCGGTGCCGCGTTTGTGGCCGATGATACGTTCCACCGTCTTCATATGGCGGAAGCGCCATTGCTGGAACCAGTCCTCGCAATCGACCAGCTTCTCCGCCAGGGCATAGAGGTCCCAATAGGTATCGGTGTCGCGGTAAACGGCGGCCCAAGCCGCGGCGACGCTGGCGTCCGCGCTGTAGGGCCGGCTGAAGTCGCGTTCGAGCACCGCCCGGTCGACGGCCAGACCGCGCCGGGCCAGCAGGGCGATGGCCTCGTCATACAGGCTGGGCGCCGTCAGCACGGCTTCCAGGTCGGCGTAGACGGCGGGATCGTGGCGATGCGGTTTCATCATCGCCCCGTTGCGGTTGCCCAGCACGAATTCCAGCTTGCGGTACTGGAAAGACTGGAAACCGGACGATTGGCCCAACGAATCGCGGAAAGTCAGATAATCGGCCGGCGTCAGCGTCGACAGGATGTCCCACGACTGGATGATCTGGGACTGCACCCGCGACACCCGGGCCAGCATTTTGGAGGCGGGCTCCAGGTCATCGGCGCGGATGTGCGCCATGGCGGCCTGGATTTCGTGGAACATCAGCTTGAGCCACAATTCCGTCGCCTGGTGCATGATGATGAACAGCAGCTCGTCGTGACTGTCGGTCAGGGTCTGCTGGGCATCGAGGATTTTCTCCAGTTTGAGGTAGTCGCCATAGGACATGGCGTCGGAGAAGTCGGTATGCACACCGGAGTCGAGTTTTGCCTCGCCGTCGTGCGCGTTCTGATTGATATTGTCGGTCATCGGCAGACTGTGCGTCAATTCGTCCGCCACCGCAACATTTGCCTGATGGGTCCCGCGCCGTGGGCCGGCGGAGCGGCCTTTTCCTTGCCGTTACCGGGGCGAGCGGTTATGTGTTCAGGCTGGCAGCGGAGTTGTAATGACGGATCGAGACGAACAGTTTGACCGGGCGGGCCTGTCCTACGGACACAACGCGGTGGACCGGGCACGGCCCGAGCTGCGCCGGGGTGTGCCCGTGCTGATCGCCGACGGGGCCGTGGTCATCGCGGTCGTCGCCGCCGAGGTGGTGACGCCGGAAAACCTGGCCTGGCTGGCCGCCGTCGCCGGATCCGAACCCAACCTGGCGCTGACCGCCAACCGGGCCAATGTGCTGCACATCAATCCGACGGGCCACGACTGCATCACCCTGCCGGTGGCTGATCATATGACCGCCGACGTGCTGCGCGGCCTGGCGGATCCGACCAGCGACCTGGACCAGCCGCTGCGCGGCCCGTTCCAGCGTGACATGGAACGGCCGGCCGACGCCGTCTTCGCCGCCGTCAAACTGTGCAAGCTGGCCCAGGTCCTGCCCGCCGCGGTCTATGCCGTGTGCGGCGATGGCGATGGCGTCGTCCTGACCCGTAGCCAGGGCCTGCTGGCGGTGCACGCAGCCGATGTGGACGCCTTCGAGACCCGTTCGAGCCTGTCGCTGACCCAGGTGACCGCCGCCGCCGTGCCGTTGGCCGATGCGGAAGACGCCCGTATCCTCGCCTTCCGGCCCGCCGACGGCAGCCTGGAGCACCTGGCCATCGTCATCGGCGAGCCGCCGACCGGCGCGCCGGTGCTGACCCGGCTGCATTCGGAGTGTTTCACCGGCGACCTGCTGGGCTCGCTGCGCTGCGACTGCGGCGAACAGTTGCGCGGCGCCGTGCGGGAAATCACCGAGGCCGGCGGCGGCATCCTGCTGTACCTGGCCCAGGAAGGCCGCGGCATAGGGCTGATCAACAAGCTGCGGGCGTACCGCCTGCAGGACCAGGGTTTCGACACCATCGACGCCAACGAGCGGCTGGGCTTCGACGCCGACGAGCGAGTGTTCCTGCCGGCCGCCGAAATGTTGAAGAAACTGGGCTACGGCCAAGTCCGGCTGATGACCAACAACCCGGACAAGATGGCGGGCCTGACCCAATACGGCATCGCCGTGACCGAGCGGGTACCCCACGCCTTCCCGGCCAACAACCACAACGAATTTTATCTCGCCACCAAGAAACGCCGCAGCGGCCACCATCTGTAACGCACGGTCCAGGGGATCATGCGCCGGACGGACGGCGTGAGGGAAATTACGAATATCCCGTCGCGGGATCAGGCGGCAGAGTCGCAGCGAAAATGATGGTTAACAAATGCTAACCATCGCAGCGATTCGAAAGAGCCGGACATGAACACGCCATCCCATTCCATTTCGAAAATCTCCCATTCGGTGTTCGCCGGCGCGGAGCGGCTGTACGACACCCTGACGAAGGAATGGCAAGCCGCGCAAAGCGACATGCTGGACCGCGCGCATGGCGCGACATTGGAGGACCGTCCCTCCGCGGGCTATCACCCCTGCGACGCGGCCGAGTTGTCGGAACCCGCCATGCCGAAGCGCCGCGCCGCGCCAAACCATTCCATCGGGTTCTAACGGCGCCGACCCGTTATGGTCCGCCGCGGCATGTTTGACCCGGCAATTCCTGCCGCAATAGGATATGCCAAGTGTAACCTATTGAACTAAAACACCAAAAAACTGGCCTGGCTCTTGCTTAACCATGCGTTGAGCAGGAGAATACCATGCCGATCAGTCGAACAAGCGAGTACGCGGACTACCAGGCCGCCTTGTATACCCAGAGCAAGGCGAACGGCGGCGCGTCCTTTGATACCGAAGGGCTGGAAAAATCCCTGTTCGGCAAGGACGGTTTTACCTTCCACGACCTGTTGGACGTGATCAACCCGCTGCAGCACCTGCCCGTCGTTTCCACCCTGTATCGCAAGTTCACCGGCGACGAGATCTCGCCGGCGTCCCGGGTTGCCGGCGGCGGACTGTTCGGCGGCGTTATCGGCTTGGCCGGCAGCCTGTTCAATGTCGCGGTGGAGAAGGCCACGGGTGCCGACGTTGGCGGCCATGTGGTGGCGTTGGTCACCGGCGAGGACATTCCGTCGCCGACGGCCGACAAGGTCATGACGGCATCGGTGCCGGCGCGTCCGGATGCCGCCTCCGGATCCGACGACGACGGCCTGCCGGCGGCCCGGTTCGCCCAGGCCAGCCAGGGATACAAGGCCGCCTCCGCCATCACCCACGAAAACACCGGTTGGCTGTTCGACCTGCGCCCTTAAGCCGTTTCCTTGCAAAGACAACGTGTTAGAGCAATTCCTCTTTAGATGGAAGCATTCTGACGGAGCGTATTGGCGCCAAGGCCAAGGCTGGCGGTGACGGCCATACCCGGGGTATGGCCGAGACG
>JANQFL010000073.1 GCA_028277845.1 Sneathiellales bacterium | reverse complement strand
CTTGCGCGATGCCCGGCATCGCGCGGCCCCGTCTTCCTGGTGGATGGGCAGGCCGCTCGAGAAACAGAATGGATTCCATCTAAAGAGGAACTGCTCTAGGGTCGGATCATGGACTTGATCGTTGATCCACCTGGCCGGCTGCTGTGTCACGGACGCGCGTACCGGTGTGCCATCGGACGCGGCGGCATTGCGGCGGAGAAACGGGAAGGTGACGGCGTCACGCCGGTGGGGACGTATCCCTTACGCCGGGTGTACTACCGCGCCGACCGCCTGCGTCCACCGCGAACGGGGCTCGACGTCACGGCATTGGCGCCGGCCGACGGCTGGAGCGATGCCCCCGATGACCTGCTGTACAACACGTTCGTGCAACACCCGCACGCCCATTCGGCGGAACGGCTGTGGCGTGACGACCGTCTCTACGACCTCATTGTCGTCATCGGTTACAACGACGACCCGGTCACGCCCGGGAAAGGCAGCGCGATCTTCATGCACGTGGCCAAACCCGATTACGCGCCGACGGAAGGGTGCGTCGCCCTGTCGGAACCGGACTTGATCGCGGTCCTGTCGGAATGCGGCGGCGACAGCCGCATCGTGATCCGGGAACTGCTCTAATCTACGCCGCAGGGCGCGGTTTGCGCGGACCGAAAATGGCGGTCCCCACGCGGACATGGGTGGCGCCCATGGCGATGGCGATCTCGTAGTCACCGCTCATGCCCATGCTGACGACCGGCAAGCCGTTGCGCTCCGCCAGTTTAGCCAGCAGGGCGAAATGCGGCGCCGGGTCCTGGTCGATGGGCGGGATGCACATCAATCCGACCACCGGCAACTCCAGATCGTCGCGGCACAAGCGCACGAAATCGTCCGTGTCGCCCGGCGCGATGCCGGCCTTCTGCGGTTCCTCGCCGGTGTTGACCTGAATGAGGCAGCGGGGACGCCTGCCGGAGGACTCGAATTCCGATGCCAACCTGCGCGCCAGTTTCGGCCGGTCCACGGTTTCGATCACGTCGAACAGCGCCACCGCATCCTTGACCTTGTTGGTCTGCAGAGGCCCGATCAGGTGCAATACGGTATCGGGGAAATCCGCCTTGAGCGCCGGCCATTTTTCCACCGCTTCCTGCACCCTGTTTTCGCCGAACACACGGTGCCCCGCATCCAGCGCGCGGCGCACATATGCGGCATCGTGGGTTTTGCTGACGGCGACAAGTTCGGGGACCGGCACGGGACCGGCCGGCGCCGTTTCGGCGGCCCGCCGAATGCGCGCCGATACGGCCGTGAGGTTTTCCGCCACGTCCGCGGATACGGCGTCATTCGAACTCGTCGTCATATCAGGAAACTGCTAATTGTTGCGACATGGACATCGGGCGCACACTAGCAGGAGTGGCCCGGCAACTGAACCGCCGGCATGACCGGGAAAACCGGTTGCCGCCGGCAATCCTGATGACGGATGAAATCCGCCTGCCCGACCCGGTCGCCGCCGCCGGAAATCTGCCCGAAGGCAGCGGCCTTGTCGTGCGTCATTACAACGATCCCGGGCGCTGGCACCTGGCCGAAACATTGCGGACCGTCACCGCGCGGCACCGGCTTTGCCTGTTGATTGCCGTCCGGAGCCGATCGGACGTGCGCCGGGCGATGGCGTTGGGCGCCGACGGCGTCCATGTCCCGGAGAACTTGGCGTGGCGCATCCCGGCTTACCGGACAATGGCTTCGCGCATGCTTGTGACCGCCGCCGCCCATGGCCCCGTGGCGCTGCGACGCGCATCCCGTCATGGAGCCGACGCCGCACTGCTGTCACCGGTGTTTCCAACGGCAAGCCATCCGGGGCGGCCGGCGATCGGGGCGGCCCGGGCCCGCCAGTGGGTGCGCCAGTGCCCCCTTCCGGTTTACGGGCTGGGCGGCATCAACCCGTCCAACGTACGTCGGCTGATGGACAGCGGTTTCGTGGGCATCGCCGCCATCGACGGCCTGCGAACCGACAAATGACGCGAATTCAATCCGGCAGATAGCCGAACCGTTCCATCTGTTCGTGATGGCACGACACGATCTTGTCGACTTGCTCCGGCGACAGGTCGTTCTTCCATTCGCCGGCCTTGCCGCGCCGGAAGAAACTTTCCGCATGCACGCTGCGTTCCCGAAACCCTTGTTTTTTCTCGAGTTTTTGTAAAACACGGAAGGAAGAGAAGTCGATCGCCTTGCGCACGCGCTTGCGGTTGGCGTTCACGCCGAGGAACCGCACGAGCCGGCCGAAGGCATCGATCGGTTTCGCCATCATGTCTTCGTACCGCATGACGAGAAGCGCCTTGTTATCCCGTGCCGTCCAACTTGTCACGTGGGTCGACCAGTCGCAGTAGACCTGTGTCACCTGCGACTCCGATGCCGGGGCGCCTTCCTTCGGATCATTGAGCATGGTGATGGCGCCGTCGATATCGGTCCCGAAATGACTGGCCAGGGACGCCACCATATCCAACGGATTGCGGACCACATAGACCGCCCCGGCGGTGCATTCCATGGTGATGGAGGGAACGTCGAAAACCGGTCCCAGATAGTTGTGGGTTTTGACGAAAATGGTTCCCGGCTCCAGCGATGCCAGATGGCGATGCACTTTCGGAACCAGGGCCGCGATTTCCGCATCGGTCAGCTCGGCCAAGGGACGGTCGCTGACGGCCTGGTACCATTGCTTCGACGAATCGCCGTAGGTCAGCCGCGCAAGCTCGTTCGGCGGCACCGGCTTGTCCGGGTTGAGAAACAGATTGTAAAGAAACGCGCGCACCCAGGTGTTGCCGGATTTCGGGTAGGAGGCCAGCCAGATGATTCCTGCCATGGATTACGCCGGTGTTCGCGTTCGTACGGGTTATTCCGTCGGATGCGGAATCAGTAGGTGGGTAGCACGCCGGTTGGGCAACATCAACGTCGAAGCCGCCGATGACCGCCATTCCTTGGGAGCATCGTTTACGATCGTCCGGGCCGTTTGCCGGCAAGACAAAAAGAAAGGAGCAGCCCGAAGGCTGCTCCTTCCCAAACTTCCGGTTTCAACCGAGCTTAGAAGCCCAGGGTCGAACCGACAGCAAACACCGTGGCGTCGTTGTCCGCGCCGCCGGAGGTTTCGCTGTTGTAGTGCGAAATCGCGGCATCGAGAACAACGCCCGGGCCGAGGGTGTACTGGCCGGTGATGATGAAGGCATCGGTATCAACATCAGCCGTGCTGCCGACACCGGCATCGGTGTCGCCATGGGCGTACTTGCCGCCGACAGCCCAGGGGCCCATGCCGTAGGAGACACCAACGTCAAAGACGGTCTTTTCGACGTCTTTGGTGGCACCGCCATTAGCCTGGTTTTCGTTGTTGTGCTGGAACGACGCACCGACCTTGAAGCCGTTCATGCTGAGGGTGGCACCGCCGTTGACCGCCCAGATGTCGCCCTTGTGGACGCCACCGGAAGGTGCTTCCTGTTCCGCCGTGCCGAAGCCGACCATGGCGCTCAAGTAGTCGTTCTTGAACGTCAGGGCGCCCTGGATGACGTTGTTCAGGCCACCGGCAGTCTCGCTGCTCGGCGTGGTGTTGTCGGCGTTGGCGTACTCGGATCCGTCAGGAGCCCAGGACACACCGAACTGGAAGCCACTGATCATCGGCGAGAAGTAGAAGATCTTGTCGTGGTCGGAACCCGACGAGCCGGTGATCGTGGAGATCGTGCCGCCAACGGCACTAAAGTTGAAGAACGGGGTGTTGACGTCGAAGTTCGCCGAACCGCCAGGGGCGATGTGGCCCATTTCACGCTGGGCGCCGTCGAATTCACCAATGACAACACGACCGAAGCCACCCGAGAAGGCGACCCAGTTTTCGTCGACTTGGTCCGTCTGGGTTTGACCTTCGAGCTCGACCCGAGCCGAGATGGTCAGACCGTTGTCGAGGGTGGTGCTGCCCTTGACGTGAATTTCGCCGTCCTTCTTGATGGCGACTTCATGGACGTCATCACCAGGCTCGCCCGCCGCGTCGTCCTGATTGACGACACCGATAGCCAACTTGTAGTAACCGCCCAAGCCCAGGCTGATCTTCTTGTTCTCAGCCAGCGCAGGGTTCGCAATCACCGCGGCGGCAACAAGCGCGGAAGATGCTAATAGCGCTTTTTTCATGTTCCTCTCTCCGAAATTCTCGAATACGCCGCAGTTCAACCACAGCAAAATTGCTAAAGTGGATCCCCTTCGGCACTCAATACGCCCTGCCCGTGGGGTAGGGGCTGACGACACCCTATCCAACCCGGTGGCAAGGTCAAGAAACAGAACACTGGTTTACAACACTTTTTCCCACTGTGTTGTGAATCGGCCACAGTGTTTGTTTGAACACAGCCCAGAACCGGAACGGGATTCCGATGACATTCTTCGTATCGGGGTTGCGGCGCCGGAAAATCGTGAACACGTGTTCATGCAAAGAGTTTTGATTGGCAGGGCGAAATCCGCTAAAACTTGGGCTGATTTGATACTTTTTGGAGATAGAGCCGTGATCGGCCTGCACCGTTTTCGATTCAAGGGCAAAATGGCTCTCGTTCTGGCCGCCGGCGGCCTGCTGCTTGCCGCGTGTTCGGGCCTGGACGTCAAGGACGAATATCCGACCACGGCCGATCGGCAGGCGCAGAAGGATATTTACGCGAAGGAATCCTCCATTTTCGGGCCAGAAGGCTGGAATCCGTTCAGCTCGAACAAAACCCTGGATGACGGCAGCGGCGGTGGCGGCATCGGCGTCAACAGTTTTCTATGGCGGGCTTCCCTGGACACGGTCGCCTTCATGCCCCTGCACAACGCGGATCCTTTCGGCGGCGTGATCATTACGGAATGGTACGCCCCGCCGCAGACCCCGAACGAGCGATTCAAGGTCACCGTTTACATTCTGTCGCGCCAGCTCCGCTCCGACGCGGTAAGAGTGGCGGTTTTCAAGCAATTCCGCTCCGGCGGCGTGGACTGGGTCGACAGCTCCGTCGACGGCAAGACCGCGGCGGACCTGGAAAACGCGATTCTTTCCAGGGCACGTGAATTGCGGGTTGCCGCGGTCGGCGACGAATAGCGGCAACCGAACAACCCCGATCTTGGTGCGCCACAATCGATAACGCGCCGTCCGACCGCCGGTCCGGGCGCGAAATTCTTGCAATTGCGGAGGCGTTTGTGGCTAATCATGGCCCCATTGCCGCCGCTCCGCGGGCGGCCAACCGTATTTCTGTGAAAGAGTGACCGGATGTCGCGTTACAACGCCAGGGAAACAGAGGCCAAATGGCAGTCTGTTTGGAGTGAGCAAAAAACGTTCGAAGTCGGCGAGACTTCGGACAAGCCCAAATACTACGTGCTGGAAATGTTCCCCTATCCGTCCGGTCGGATTCACATGGGCCATGTCCGCAATTACACCATGGGCGATGTGGTCGCCCGTTACAAAAAAGCGCAGGGTTTCAACGTGCTTCACCCCATGGGGTGGGACGCGTTCGGCATGCCGGCGGAAAACGCGGCGATGGAAAAGAAGATCCACCCGGCCGAATGGACCTACTCCAATATCGACACCATGCGCGAGCAGCTCAAACTGATGGGCCTGTCCATCGACTGGAGCCGGGAAATCGCCACCTGTCATCCGGACTACTACCATCACGAGCAGAAACTGTTCCTGGACTTCCTCGAGGCGGGCCTTGTCTACAAAAAGGAGTCCTGGGTGAACTGGGACCCCGTCGACCAGACCGTGTTGGCCAACGAGCAGGTCATCGACGGACGGGGTTGGCGTTCCGGCGCGGTTGTCGAAAAACGCAAGCTGAGCCAATGGTTCTTCCGCATTACGGCGTTCAATGAGGACCTGCTGGACGCCCTGAACGACCTGGACCGCTGGCCCGAGCGGGTCCGCCTGATGCAGCAGAACTGGATCGGCCGGTCGGAGGGCGCACGGGTTACGTTCGATATCACCGGCGGCGATGACGGCCTGGAAGTGTACACCACCCGGCCGGACACGCTGTTCGGCGCCAGCTTCATGGCGTTGTCGGCCGACCACCCGTTGACCATCAAACTCGCCGCGGACAATGCCGAATTGTCGGACTTCGTGGACGAATGCCGGCGCACCGGCACCAGCGAGGAAGCGATCGAAAAGGCGGAAAAGCTGGGTTTCGATACCGGGCTGAAAGTCAAGCACCCGTTCGCCGACCTGATCGGACCGGACGGACCCCGGGAACTGCCGGTCTATGTCGCCAACTTCGTTTTGATGGAGTACGGCACCGGCGCCATCTTCGGCTGCCCCGCCCACGACCAGCGCGACCTGGATTTCGCCCGCAAATACGGCCTGCCGGTGACGACGGTGGTGGCGCCGCCCGGAGAGGGCGCGGATCACACGATCGGCGACGAGGCCTATACGGGGCCGGGGTCCATGGTCAATTCGCTGTTCCTGGATGGATTGGCCGTCGATGACGCCAAATCCGCCATGATCGAACGGCTCAGGGCGGACGGTCGCGGTGAAGGGACCGTCAACTTCCGGCTTCGGGATTGGGGCGTTTCGCGCCAGCGCTATTGGGGCTGCCCGGTGCCGATCATACACTGCCCGTCCTGCGGCGAGGTGCCCGTCCCGCAAGACCAGTTGCCCGTCACCCTGCCCGATGACGTCACGTTCGACAAACCGGGCAATCCGCTCCAGCACCATCCGACCTGGAGGCACGTGACGTGCCCCGCCTGCGACACCGAAGCCGAACGGGAAACGGACACCATGGACACGTTCGTCGATTCGTCCTGGTACTTCGCCCGGTTCTGTTCACCCCACGCCGACGTGCCGACCGAGCGCAACGCGGTCGACTATTGGCTACCGGTCGATCAGTACATCGGCGGTGTGGAACACGCGATCCTGCATCTGCTGTATTCCCGGTTCTTCACGCGCGCCATGCACCGGACCGGGCATGCCGCTCTCGACGAACCGTTTGCCGGACTGTTCACCCAGGGCATGGTGTGTCACGAGACTTACAAGGACTCGAAGGGACGTTGGGTGTTTCCCGACGACGTGCGCAAAAACGACGACGGCAGCGCCGTTCATGTTGAGACGGGAGAAGCCGTTTCGGTGGGACGCTCCGAATCCATGAGCAAATCGAAAAAGAACGTGGTCGATCCGACCGATATCATCGATCGTTTCGGAGCCGATACGGCCCGATGGTTCATGTTGTCCGACAGCCCGCCCGAGCGCGATATGGAGTGGACGGAAGCCGGCGTTTCCGGTGCCTGGCGCTTCATGCAAAGGTTGTGGCGCCTCATTCTCTCGGTCAGTGACCAAATGGCGGCACAGGATGCTTCCGAGCCCACGGAGTTCAACGAACCCGCGATCGCCCTTCGGCGCGAGGCGCATAAGACCATCGCCTCCGTTACGGAGGATATCGAGCGGTTCCGGTTTAATCGTGCGGTTGCACGTATATACGAATTAACCAATTATTTCAGCGAGATAAAGACGTTCGACCAGGGCGGGATGGATTGGGCGGCGCGCGAGGCCGCGGACGCTCTGATCAAACTCGTCAATCCGATGATGCCACACCTGGCGGAAGAAATGTGGCATGCGTTGGGGCACGATACCTTGCTGGCGGATCAGCCCTGGCCGGCGGCGCGCGACGAATTGATCGTGGAAAATACGGTTACGATTGTCGTTCAGGTCAACGGCAAGTTGCGTGCCAAGCTGTCCGTCGGGCGCGATATGGATCAACAGGCGCTGACCGATTTGGCCATGTCGGAGGCGACGGTGCTCGCCGCGATCGGCGGCAAGGCGGTGCGCAAAACCGTTGTCGTGCCGAACCGTATCGTCAACGTGGTGGTATAGTCGGCCGATGGGAATCATGAACAACCACCGTCGCCGGATGATCGGCCTGCTTGCCGTCCTGCCGCTCATATTCGCCGGCTGCGGCTTTCAGCCCCTGTACGGCACAAAAGCGACGCGTGACCAAACGACGGCCGAACTCAGCCGGATCAATATCAGCCCCATTCCCGACCGCATCGGACAATTGGTTTACAACAACCTCGTTGACCGCATGCACACCAAGGGCACCAACCGTTCTTCACGGTATCACTTGAAGGTGTCGTTGAGTTTGTCCAGTGAAGGTATCGCGGTCACAAGCGACGATGTGGTGACCCGGAGCAACTTAACCTTGACCGCCAGTTTCGAAATCTTCGAAACGGCTTCGCAGAAAGTATTATTTTCGGGACAAACCTTCGCCATCGCCGCCTACAATGTGGGCGATTCGGAGTTCGCCAATTTGTCGGCCCTACGTGACGCCCGTGTCCGCACGGCCCGCGAAGTCAGCGAGGAAATCAAAAACCAGGTCGTCTATTTCGTCCGTACAAAGGGCATCCGGTAGCCTGGCGGCGGCAACAGCATTGATCCGGCCATGAAACTGACAGCCCGGAACATCGACAAGACACTGCGTGCACCGGAGTCCACGCTTTCCGCCATTCTGTTATACGGACCCGATGTGGGCCTGATCGGCGAACGGCGAAAGACCGTCGTCGGTGCTGTTCTAGGCGGCCAGGACGACCCGTTCCGGCTGGCAAATCTGAACGTCCGGGATATCGCCGCGGATCCCGCGCGGTTGCGGGACGAAGTGGACGCGCTGTCCTTCGACGGCCAGCGTCGGGTCGTTGTGGTTTCCGACGGCAACGATCGGCTGGCCGGGGAACTTTCCGATCTCATCGATCATCCGTCGCGGGGCGCGCTGCTCGTCGTGGAAGCCGGCGATCTGCCGCCTCGATCCAAACTGCGCAAGGCCTTCGAACAATCCGACTACGCCGCGGCCGCGCCGTGCTATGCCGATTCTTCCCAGGATTTGCAGTCACTTATCGACGCCGAACTGTCCGCGGCAGGCGTTTCCATACAGCCGGATGCCCGCGCTTACCTGGTCGGCTTGTTAGGCGGCGACCGCCTGGCGTCGCGCCAGGAGGTGGCCAAGCTGGCGTTGTACAAATCGGGTGACCACTCACCGGTGTCGATCGATGATATAGATCGCTGCGTGGGCGATGTTTCGGCAAAAGATCTGGACCATCTCGCATTCACGACACTCCTCGGCCGCATGAAAGAGTTGGAACCGGCGTTGGCCACGCTGTTCGACGGCGGTGAAAATCCCGTAACCATCTTGCGAGCCGTCGGCAGGCTCTTGCTGCGGTTGCACCAGGCCGCCGTATTGTCGCAGGACATGGGAATCGAGGGCGCGCTCAAGAAGCTGCGGCCGCCCGTGTTTTTCAAGCAGGCACCCGATTTCAAGCGGCTTTTGAATCAGTGGCCGACGGCGCGGCTGGAAAGTGCCATCAATTTGGTGACCGACGCCGAGATATCGTGCAAGTCGACCGACATGCCGGCCGCCGCCATCTGCCGGCAGACTCTGCTGCG
>JANQFL010000100.1 GCA_028277845.1 Sneathiellales bacterium | reverse complement strand
TTTCAACAACACGTCCAATGCGACGTGGACCGACATCTACTTCAACAGCGACCGGCTGACGATCTACGAGTACAACAGCGGTACGACCTATACGAACATTCAGTCGACGCAGACCTTTACCGACGCCAACGCCTGGTATCACGTTGTTGTGTCCTACGACACGACGCAGGCGGACGCCGCCGACCGGGTGCGCATGTACGTGAACGGCAGCGAAATCACATCCTTCGCGGTCAATACGCGTCCGGGGCAAAACTTCCAAGGATACAACAATACGGTCCAGCCGCATGCCCTGGGGCGTTACATGGGCAACCATGGTTCGACCCCCTATTACTACGACGGCCTCATGTCGGATGTGAATTTCATCGATGGGCAGGCCCTGCAGGCCAGTGATTTCGGTGAAACCGTTGCCGGTAACTGGATTCCGAAAAGCTACGCCGGCACGTACAGCGGCAACAGCTTCCATCTGGATTTCGGCAATGCAGCCAATCTGGGCGCTGATGCGAGCGGGCAGGGTAACAACTTCACGGGAAACAATACGGGCTCGTCCAATGCCGATGCGGCCTCGCCGACCGTGGAGATCGCAACCCATTCGCCGACGGCCGGGAATGACGTTCTGCTGGGTGGTCTCGGGAACGACACTCTGAGTGGCCTGGGCGGCAACGACCGCTTTGAGGGCCGGGCAGGTGACGATACGCTGGACGGCGGTGACGGCAATGGCGACCGAGCCGTTTTCAGCGGCGCCCGCGGTGACTACGAAATTACCCATATCGGCAACGGCAACTACACTGTCCGCGATACCAACGTGGCCGATGGCGATGACGGCACCGACACGCTGACGAATATCGAGTGGGCCGAATTCGCCTCCGGTGAAGTCGCGCTCGACGATAGCGGCGGTGCGTTGATGACCAAGGATGCGGTGATCCGCACATCGGTCGATGATGATGTCTCTTGGAAGTTGTCGGTCCAGGGCGGCGCCGGTCCATTGACGTATGAGGTGGCCACGCAACCCAGCAACGGCACGGCGACGGTCTACGCCGACGGCACGTTCAGTTATGTTCCGAACACCGCATTTGCCAGTACGGACAGTTTCACTTTCCGCGCCACCGATAGCGGCGGTATTAGCAGCATCGCCACATACACGATCAATGTCAGCAATGATGCGGTGATCGTTCCCGGCGCGCTTTCGCTTTCGACGGGAGAGAGAAAATACCTCAAACAGACGCCGGCAGCGGCCGGCGACCGCAAGACCTGGACGTTCTCCGCCTGGGTCAAACGGGACAGCATCGACGGCTTCAACGGCTATATCCTGTCGTCGGGCGGTGACGACATGAACAATGACGGCAACGTCAAGGTCTCCTATCTCGGATTCGATATCGAAAACCGGTTGACCATGTACGACTACGACCAGTCGACCGATACGCTGACATCCAATATCCATTCCGAGGATACCTTCGAAAGCACGGATGACTGGTACCACGTGGTCGTTTCCTACGACACGACTCAGGCGATCGCGGCTAACCGGGTGCGGCTCTATGTTGATGGCACGCAGATCACGACGTTCAGTATGGACGATCGTCCTGACCAGAACGCAGAAGGGTACATCAATGAGAGCCAGATCCATGCGATCGGCCGGTACATGGGCGATCACGGCCTCACCAACCACATCTTCGACGGTCAGATCGCCGATGTGAACTTCATCGACGGCACGGCGCTCGGCGCCGAATCCTTTGGCGAAACGTCGGGCAGCGACTGGGTTGCCAAGAGTTACAGCGGTACTTACGGCACCAACGGCTATCGCCTCGATTTCTCCGACTCGGAAAATCTCGGCCATGACGCGAACAGCCAAACAAACAACTGGACAGCGTTCCAACTGAGTCAGGCCAATTTCTCGCCGGACTGGGCTGCGACGGCGCAAAGTCAGTCCAGCCTCGACGCCAGCAGCGGTGATGACGTGTTGCAAGGCAGTGCCAATGTCGATGTGCTAACAGGTCTTGGCGGCAATGACTATTTGGACGGTAAGGCAGGTAATGACATTCTCGCCGGCGGCCAGGGTAGCGACACCTATATGTTCGGCCGCGGCAGCGGTAACGACATCATCATCGACAGCCATGAAGATGGCTTCGTCAACGAACTGGTGTTGTCCGGCAACGATGTGGACTCGGATCAGCTTTGGTTCACCAAGGACGGAGCCGATCTCGAAATCGCTCTGATCGGCGCCAGCGATACCGTGACCATCAAGGACTGGTATTCCGGCCAGGGGGACGGCATCGATAAGGTCGTGGCGGGAGACGGGAAGGTCTTGCTCGCAGCGGATGTGGAACAGCTACGTGTTGCCATGGTGAACGCCATGGCTAGCTTCGACCCCTCATCCCATTCGTCCACCGACCTGCCAGACAACGAGCAATATGAACTGGATCCGGTCTTGGCGGCTGTTTGGCAGTCGAGCTAGTCGTTCGAATTGGTGATGCCGTGTTTGTCTGACAGCTAGGTCATGGCGCGTTGCCCTGAGCGGTCCGTATGGAGATTTTCCGTCCTGCCGGATGCTCGGTCACCCGGCGATCTCAGATCTTGCATGCCTCAAGGACAGGTCAGGGAGCAAGAATTGACAAAATCTTGTTGTCCGTCGCGGTGGCGATCAATATCCTGACATATAAAGAAAACTTAATAAAATCAGTATATTAAGGCAATGCAATGTCGGAGAGCGTTGGCGCGCCCGGCAGGATTCGAACCTGCGGCCCCCAGATTAGGAATCTGGTGCTCTATCCGGCTGAGCTACGGGCGCTTCGCGCTTGTCGGCACTTGTTGTAGGCGGCGGAGGCAGACCCGTCAACGGCGCTGTACCGTGCTTTCATGAACGACGGAACCTTCGGCCCGGCCGGCGTGTCAGCGTCGGGCCGGTTCGACGAATGCCAGCAGGTAGCCGTTGGGGTCGCGGACGGCGAATTCCATCAGACCCGTTTCCCCCGTGTCCGGCCCCCAGACGAACGACACGCGGCCACGGACCTCGCGGGCCAGCGCCATGACGTCGGAATAGGCGATGGTGATGGTGCCGCTCAACGCCGGGCGGTCCGGTTCGCCGTGGGACGGTTCGGTGTAAAAGTGAATGCGCGCGCCGTCGCGGCCGACCTCCGCCCATTTCGGAGCCTGCCGGTCGGGCCATTGGTCGGTCAGGCGGAACCCCAGGCGGCTGTAGAAGTCCAGCGTGTCTTCCATGTTCCGGCATAGAAGGCTGGGCACGACGACGGCATGGGGCGTGCCGTCCGGCTGCCCGTCATTTCCCTGTGTGCTCATCGCTTTCCTTTCCCGGGCGGTGTCGCCGCCGGCCGCGTCATGTCCCGCAGCAGGTGCAAAGGACCGTCGGCGATACCCAATGTATCCAAATGTTCGACGGTGTTGTTCAGATATTCGACATTCGGTCCGTTTTTGCCCCGCGCCGCGCCGATGATCGTGGCCTGATCATCGAGGCTCAACTTGCCGGCATATTGCTCGTGCCGATGGTCGACCGTATAGGCGAGGGCGACGACCCGGGCCGGTGCTCCGCCGCGCAACAGCCGCACGGGCACGAGGCGCTCGCTGTACATGCCGGTGATCATTTCCCGGTCCCACAGATATTGGCGCACCGTTTGGACCCGGGACGCACCGATGCGAAACGCCCGGCCCCGGCACGAACCGCCGGAATCCAGTCCAAGCACCAGACCCGGCCGCGCCCGCGTGCCCCGGTAATGGAACGAATACATGCAGAAGGCGCGGTGATAGCCGTTCAGCAGGGCCGCTTCCGCGGCTTCGTATTGGAAGCCCGGTTCCCACATCAGCGAACCGTAGCCAAACACCCAGAACTCGGACTGCCCGAGGTCGTCGCGCGGCCAAGCGAACGGCGGCGCGGATGGTGGCTTCTGACGCCGATCCGGCTTCTGTCGATTTTTTGAATCTTGCGAACGCATACCCGTTACAGTCGCCCATGCCGGGGCGGCGTGGCCCTTGTCGATTCCGTCGAATGTTCCCGCCGTAAATTGGCGTATCCTGGATGGAAAGCAAGCCCTTGTTGGAGGCCCGCACAATGACGGATCAGCACGAAACGGCTCGGGAAACGGACCTTGTATCGTCGTCGGGACTGGACGAAGCGGAAAGGCGGGCGGTCCTGGCGGCGAACGACGCCTTCTATCGCGCCTTCGCCGCCGGGGATGCCGCGGTCATGGCGGACCTGTGGTCACGCAGCCTTTTGGTCGCCTGCATTCATCCCGGCTGGGCGCCGCTCGCCGGACGTCAGGCCGTGCTGGACAGCTGGAACGCCATTCTAGCCGCGCCGCAGCCGACGCAGGTGTCCTGCCGCGACGCCTGGGCCAGCCGGGTGGGGCCGTCGGCCGTCGACGGTCCCGCGGACCGTGCGATGGTCATCTGCAAGGAGGTCCTCGCCGGACAGGGCCTGCTGGCCGCAACCAACCTGTTCGTTCGCGAAGACGATGCCTGGCGGATATTTCACCACCACGCCGGGCCGGTCGCGGCGTTGAGCGGTATGACACACGAGCAGGACGATCCCGTGCACTAGGAACCGGCCGGTATCATGCGGTGTTCAAAATGAAAAATGAAAACGGAGCGCGAAGGCGCCCGCCCGCACGCTCCGTCCGCCGGCCCGAGGGCCGGCCCGTTCATGGACCGGCCGGTTAACGCCAGCCGGCCCGGTCGAAAACCCGCACGGCCTCGGCATTGTGCTTGCCGAGCTCGGCCAGATTCAGCTCGTCGGCCTTGAATTCGCCGAAACCGGCGACCGTCGAGGATGCGGCGACGCCGCTCTTCACCGGGTATTCGTAGACCACTTCCGAATAGATCTTCTGGGCTTCGTCGCTCACCAGAAACTCGATCAGCTTGATGGCATTGGCCTTGTTCCTGGCGCTCTTGGTGACGCCGGCGCCCGAGATATTGACGTGGGCGCCGTTGCCGTTCTGGTCCGGCCAGACCAGGGCCACCTTGGCGGCCGCGTCACGTTGGGCTTCTTTTTTCGAATTGATCATGCGGCCGTAGTAGTAGGTGTTGGAGACGGCCAGATCGCACTCGCCGGCGGCCACGGCCTTGATCTGGTCGCGGTCGCCACCCTGGGGCTTGCGGGCCATATTGGCGACGACGCCGGAGGCCCAGGCCTCGGCCGCCTTGGCGCCCTTGCGGGCAATCAGGGAAGCCATCAGCGACTGGTTGTAGACGTTGGAAGACGAGCGGATGCAGATCTTGCCCTTCCACTTGGGATCGGCCAGTTCGGCATAGCTCGTGATGGCGCCCGCCGGCACCCGGTCCTTGGCGCGGAAAATGACGCGCGAGCGGATCGACAAGCCATACCAGTGGCCGCCCGGCTCGCGGTACTGGGCCGGGATCTCCGCTTCCAGGGTTTTGGACGTCACCGGCTGCAGCACGCCCGCGTTGGTGGCGCGGATCAGGCGGCCTGCGTCGACGGTCAGCAACACGTCGGCGGGGCTGTTGGCGCCCTCGCTTTTCAAGCGCTCGAGCAGCGCATCGGCCTTGCCGCTGACCAGGTTGACATTGATTCCGGTGGATTCGGTGAACTTGTCCAGCAACGGCTTGATCAGGACTTCCTTGCGGTAGGAATAGATGTTGACTTCACCGGCCGCGAGCGCGGCCGCCGGCAGCACGGCCACGGTGGCCGCGACGGCGGCCAGGGCGTGGAGGGCGAAACGTTTGGTCATGGGGATATTCTCCGAAACGTCAGTCTTTGGGTTTGCTCGGTGACGCCGGGACGGAAACCGTCAACGGTTCCGTCGCTCTGTCATCATTTGCGACTAATTCTGATAGTCAATTGCGCCTAAAGAATCGGGCCCGACGAGTCAAGTGCAAATGCGAATGAATATTATCAATTATCCATTACGCCCGTATGGGTATCAACGGAGCTAACGCCGAGCAATGTGATGATAAGTCGCACCTGCACGATCCGGAGCGCCTCACGAAACGGGCGCCGGTGGCTCTGTCAGATTTTGTCGCGACGATGATGGCGTGGCGCAAGCTGTCTTTAACGAGCCGTCGGCATTGCCTTCCGGCGGCGCCCCCATATCGGGGTGATCGAGTGTGAAGCCGTTGTCCTCGAACGGTACATGGATTTCTTCTTCCTCGCGTACGGGATTGTTCCAGAAGTTGCGGCCCGTCGCCGTTCTAGAGCAATTCCTCTTTAGATGGAATCCATTCTGTTTCTCGAGCGGCCTGCCAAGAAACGCACATGGCCACCAGGAAGACGGGGCCGCGCGATGCCGG
>JANQFL010000096.1 GCA_028277845.1 Sneathiellales bacterium | reverse complement strand
GCAGGCCGCTCGAGAAACAGAATGGATTCCATCTAAAGAGGAATTGCTCTAGCCCAACTTCAGCGCATTCGGTAACACGATGTCGAATGTGCCAGCCAGGGCCGCGTTTTCGATTTCAGATGCCGCCCGCAGGTCCACGGTCACAGCCGCGCGCGCCTTCTCGCCGCGAATGCGCCGGTACAGAAAGTCGCCGGCATTCCCGGCCTCTCCCGCGACGTACATTTGCGTCGAGAACGTACGATATCCCGGCGCGATGACCGCGAAGTGGATATGCGGCGTCCTGCCGGGGTAGCGCACCGGTTTGATGGTGCGGAACCGGTAGCGCCCGTCGCCGTCCACCATCGTTTTGCCGAAACCTTGAAAATCGGCGTCGGCCTTGCCGCCCCGGTCGCCGGGATGGTGATAGAAACCGAACGCGTCGCACTGCCAGATTTCGACCACCGATTCGCGAATGATCCGGCCGGCCTGATCGAGCACCCGTCCGAACACATGGGTGACCTGCCCTGTCGCCGGACCGGGCCGGCCGGCCACCGACACCAGGTCATTGTCGGCATCGAGGGGAATGTCGACCGGATAGAACGGCCCCCGGGCCTGCCGCGGCGTCGGCACCATGGCCGCCAGACCGGACCGGGCGGCGACACCTGCGCCGGCCAGCGCCATGCCCGCAATGAGGATCGAACGTCGGCTCGCCATGAACCCTAGATTAGGGCGTACAGGCCATGAAACGAATCAACAGGGCGTGATGCCGCTGGTCTACTTGCCCCCCGGTGGCGGCAACATATGCAAGTGCTGCAACAGGTCGACGAACTTGGCCAGGGTCTCGCGCCGGTAGGCGTCCAGATCACGGCCTTCGTAGTCGTAGAACCCTCGCCCGGTTTTCATGCCGATGGCGCCCGACTTCATGTTGTCCTTGACGACATCCGGCGCGTCGAAACGGTCGTCCTTCAGCGCGCCTTTCAAATACTCGCTGGCGTAATAGAGAATGTCCCCGCCGCCCCAGTCGATGAACTCGACCAGACCGAGGATAGCAAATCGGATGCCGAACCCGGCGCGCACCGCCTTGTCCACATCCTCGGCGCTGGCCACGCCTTCCTCGACGAGACGGGCGGCCTCGTTCATGGCCAGGGACTGGATGCGCGGCACGATGAAGCCGGGCGCCGCGCCGCATAGCACCGGTACTTTGCCCGCGGAGTCGAGCAACGTCATCAGGGCTTCGACCACTGCCTTGTCCGTTCCCGCGGCAGGGCTGACTTCAACCAAAGGCACCAGATGCGCGGGGTTGAGCCAATGAGCGTTGAGGAAACGCCGCGGCTCTTTGACGAATTCCGCCAGCGTGTCGACAAGGATGGTCGACGTGGTCGACGAAATCACGGCATCCGGTTTTGCCGCCTTGTTGATGGCGGCGAAACAGGACTGCTTGACGTCCAGGACCTCCGGTACAGCTTCGAAAACATAGTCGGCCTGGCCGACATGACGGTCGAAGTCGTCCGCGCCGGCAAATGTCACGCGATCCAATATCGCGGCCGACTGGTCGGCGGACAGAACGTTCAGGTCTTCCAGGAAAGACAAGTTTCCGGCGACTTCCTGCCGGGCTTCCGATAACACCCGTTCGCGGTCTTCCGGCGACCGCCGCTTGATGTCGACCAACGCGACATCATGGCCGGCATAGGCGAAGACATGGGCGATGCCCCGGCCCATTCGGCCGGCACCCACGGCGGTGATACGTGGTCGTTCGGCGCCCGTCAAAGCAGTCCCTCATCCAGCATCGATTTCATGTCCTCACGGCTGAGGCCGTTCAGACCCAGGTTCTCCAGCGTCCGTCCGGTCTGGCGCAGATCCTCGCCCACCACGGCCGACGCCACAGCCAGCAAGCCGCGGGCCACCGGGCACGGGACACCCGCCCAATCGGCGACGGACACCAGGAAAGCCAAGCCACAGGCGATATCCTCGCGCAGATAGCGATGGCTTGCCAATTCGATGTGTTCGCGCCAATCGCCGCTGTCGACCAACCGTTCATGGGCGGCATTGCCGTACATCCACTCCTCCCCGTCCGGGTCGTAGTGATCGGAGAGCGGAAAATGAGGCGCGCCGTATCCCAGAGCCTCGCGCACGGCGATGCGTTCGTTGTCCAACGCTGTGGTCACACGCCGAATGGACGGTTGGGTACCTTCGTTGTGGATATCCCAATGATCGAAATGTTCGAGCGGCCCGGCATTCATCATGATGAGCGGCGGATGGATGATCGGTCCCGCGTTCATCAGGGCGCCGTCCAGTCCGTCCTGCAATCGCTCGACCGCCGGAAACGCCTGGCCGATGACGTCATAGGCCGCTTCGGCGCGACAGGCCGGAAACACGCCGCTGGGCAGGCGCGTCGCCCGGGTCGTGATCGCCACCGTTGCCGGCCCGTGTTTGCGCGCCAGCCAGGGTAAGGTGCCGGACTCTGCGAAACTCACCTGTGCCGTGTTGCCGCTTTCCTTGAGCTGCCGGGCCATCAGATACGTGCCGAAGGTCCCGGGTGGCATATAGACGACCTGACCGTCCTGCAAATGGGGCGCGATCTGCCGGGCGACCGCATCCTGGGTCGGCGCAGGCAGGGGAATAACGATCAATCGGGCACCGTCAACGGCCGCGGCCAAATCGGCAGTCATCAAGTGCAGCGCAATGAACCGTTCGCCACGAAAGTCTTTCAGCGTAAGCCCGCCGATTTCCTGCGCGGGTTTCAGGCTTTCGGCGTCCCGGCGCCATAGACGGACACTGTGGCCTTGCTCAGATAGATCCGCGGCGGCCGCGTAACAGCCGTTTCCGCCCCCGATGACGGCAATCTCCATCCCGTCCTCCCTTGTCCGAACGCCCGTACATGCAAACCATAATCGTTTGTTTACCTACAAACTGCGTTGCGCGTATCGAGCAGGATTTGTTTGTACCAAAACTAATTCGGCGCCGGGGCTTACGAAATGTAAAGCATGTCCGATGCCGCCGAGCGTATTAAACCACGATTTTGGCAATATAATATCGCAGTTTTCTGCGTCTTTTTTCAGTATCCATAATTTTTTTATGGGCAATTGATTTCGATCAAGGAGACGGCATGGACGATCAGCGATCATCACCTTGCCTGCGATTGGGCGTCACGAACGCCATCCTTGTCTGAACAACTTTCAACCGCGTCCCTTTGGGCGCGGTTTTTCTTTGTGCCCCCGCCAAGTCGCCTGATGGCCAGGGCAGGTCGTCGGCATTGCAGACCAAAGGCATTCGACGGTATCACTCTCCCCATAAAACCGGATCGCGGGGTCATCCTCGTATCCGATAGCAAAACACAGGCAGGCCATTGCGCGGGGAGTGACGGCATCTCATGAGCGAAGCGATCAGCGTTGCCGAATTGTTCAAGGTGGGCATAGGCCCGTCCAGTTCCCACACGGTGGGTCCCATGGTCGCGGCCCATCGCTTCGTACGCGAGCTTTCAGATCGTGGCGACCTGGACAAGACAGCGCGCGTCGCCACTACACTGTTCGGTTCGCTGTCCTTGACCGGCATCGGCCACGGTACCGACAAGGCGGTCATTCTGGGACTTTGCGGAGAACAGCCGGACGCCGTCGATCCGGATACCGTTGAGGGCACACTGCACGACATCGCCGTACAAGGCCGGTTGCCCCTGCTGGGCACGCATACGGTCACCTTCGACGCCAAGCGCGACCTGGAATTCGCCGGTAGATTGCCCACGGCCTTGCATCCCAACGCGATGACCCTGCAGGCGCTCGGCGACGGTGACACCGTATTGCACGAGCAGACCTACTATTCCGTGGGCGGCGGCTTCGTCATGAGCGAACACGAAGCCAGGGCCAACAAACCCCTGACGGAATCGCCCGATGTGCCCCACCCCTTCCGGACCGGGGAAGATTTGCTCGTGATCGGCAAGCGGACAGGTTTGTCGATCGCGGACATCGTCCTCGCCAACGAAAGCGCCTGGCGGCCCGAGGAGGAGACGCTGGACTACCTCGACCACGTCTGGGACGTCATGCAAGGCTGCATCAAACGCGGCGTCGGTCAAACCGGGCAATTGCCGGGCGGCTTGAACGTCAAACGCCGGGCACCGGACCTGTACGCCGAACTGTCCGACCGGCCCGAGCAGGCATTCAGCGACGCCACCGCCGCGCTCGACTGGATCAACCTCTATGCCCTGGCGGTGAACGAGGAAAACGCCGCGGGTGGCCGCGTCGTCACGGCGCCAACCAACGGCGCCGCCGGCATCATCCCGGCCGTGTTACGGTATTACGAACGCTTCTGTGCCGGTTCTACCAAGGACAATGTGCGTAGCTTCCTGCTCACCGCGGCCGGTATCGGCATGCTGTACAAGCACAACGCCTCGATCTCCGGCGCCGAGGTCGGCTGCCAGGGCGAAGTCGGCGTCGCCTGTTCCATGGCGGCGGCGGGGCTGACGGCGGCCTGGGGCGGCAGCAACGAACAGATCGAAAACGCCGCCGAGATCGGCATGGAACACAATCTCGGCCTGACCTGCGACCCGGTCGGCGGCCTGGTGCAGATACCCTGCATCGAGCGCAACGCCATGGGCGCGGTCAAGGCCATCAATGCGGCCCGGATGGCCCTGCGCGGCGACGGGACTCACAAAGTCTCGCTGGACGACGTCATCGAAACCATGCGCCAGACCGGTTTGGACATGCAGGACAAGTACAAGGAAACGTCGGAAGGGGGCCTGGCCGTCAACGTCGTGGAGTGTTAGCCAGTCCCGCGTGCGCGCAGGCGCCGACGTAACCTGGATATCGCGGCAAGCCCCGTGGATGTCATCAACAAGCCGATGATGGCGCCGAACGCGTTGTAGACACCGTCCTCCAGTTCGACGGACCGGGTGATGGTGAACCCCTGAATGATCTCGCTGGTCAGGGCGAACGCGACCAGCGCCACCAGGACATAGGTCGGGTCGTGATGGCGAAAGCCGAGACGGGCGAAAACCGCGAGCACGGCAAAGACGAACAGGTGGGCCGCCGTCGTGGCGTGCAGATTGAACAACCCGAAGGTCATCTCCCTGACGGCACCAACCGGTGATGGTGCCCGGCCTGCGCCGCCCGGACGCGCCCGCTGCTCCCGGTCGTTCCCGGACGCCTGTTCGCGTGTCTCGGCGCTTTCCTGATCTTGCTCCGCTTTACTTTCGCTGTCCGCTTCGGCACCGGCCGTTTCCCGTTCCGCCTCGAAATCCGTGCGTTCGCCGCGGATGATCTCGATGGTGCTGTGAGCGGCTTGGATCGCCGTGAACAAGGCGGCTCTTTGCAAAATCGACAGGTTTGGCTGCGGCCACATCAGCGATGCGACGATCAGGATGGCGCCCGCACACGTCATGACACTGAGCCACGACAGTTTATGGCGCAGCAGCGCATAAGCGGCATATACCGAAAACATGACCCAGGCGATCGCCAGCGCCCACCAGACGATACGCGACGCCGGATACTCGGCAACGCTTTCGACCTGGATATTCCGGGCCCATATGCGCCCGCCTTCGCTGGCGTTGAACACGAACAACTGCATGTAGCCGGCCAGTTCACTGACCGGAATCGTCGCCGTATGACGCTGCCAGTCGCTTGTTCCCTCAAGCAGCACGACTTCGTACGGCCAATACCAGATCCGCCTGTTGCCGCGGCTGACACTATAGAGAAATACACCGGCACGCTGCCAAAAGAGCCATCCCGGCACGACGCTGTCCGTGCGCAGATCCACGGAAACCCGCAAATGGCTGATCCCGTTCAAATCACGAATGGGCTGTGTAATCAGCGGAACCTGCCCACCGGGATTGGCGGTCACGCGAACCGTGCGTGGAAACGTGCGTTTCATTTCAACGTTGTCGGGGGTGCCGATCCAGGAATCGAAGCCGTCCTCGAAGCGCGCGTTGTCGATGACGGTCGGGGACACGACATGGTAGCGCGATTCCAACGACAGGAAGCCCGTGGTCAGCAGAAACAACGCCGTGGCAATTGCAATCGTGCGCCAGAAGTCGCGGTTCATGCAGCTGGCTCAAACGTCTTATGCAGAAATCGAAGGTCTGGTTGCCGCATCCGCAAATGTCCCAGTCTGCTTCCGCCGTTCATACATATCCTAGTGAATTGATATTTAAAAACTTTCGGCTTGAGTTCCACCATAAGTGCAAGGTGTCTCACTCCACTATCCCGCCTGACTCCAACTGGCCCAATAGGATAGAGTCGTTTGGTCCTAGTCGCGCTCAGGAGGCAAGAATAGCGTTTGAGCAATGGACAACCCATCCTGGAATCGTCGAATCGGATGCCGGGCCCCATCCGCCCAATGAAATGATGGGGAAAACAAAGAAAAAAATGGCGCATCCGGGCGCTTCGTGCCCAGAGCGAGTGAACATACGGGAGGATTGGCAATGAAATCTTGGATACTCAAATCGACGGCCGCAGTTAGCGCCGCGACAATCGGCGCAACGGCGCTGGCAACGATGGCTTTCGCCGATGGCGGCACTTTGGTCATCGGTTCGACGCAGAAACCCCGGCACCTGAACCCGGCCGTTCAATCCGGTGTCGCCACCGCCGTTCCCGGCACGCAGATCTTCGCCGCTCCGTTGCGCTACGACGAAAACTGGAACCCACAGCCCTACCTGGCCGAAAGCTGGAGCGTCGCGGATGACGGATTGAGCGTCACCCTCAAGCTGGTCAAGAACGCCAAGTTCCACGACGGGAAACCGGTCACGTCGGAGGACCTGGCGTTCTCCATCATGACGGTGAAGAACAACCACCCGTTCAAGTCCATGTATGCGCCGGTGAATGCGGTCGAAACACCGGACGCCCACACCGCAGTCATCAAGCTGGCGCACCCCCATCCAGCCATCCTGCTCGCCATGTCGTCAGCGTTGCTGCCCGTCATTCCGAAGCATGTCTACGGTGACGGCCAGGACGCCAAATCCCACCCGGCGAACTCGAAGCCGGTCGGATCCGGCGCGTTCAAGCTGCAGGAGTTCAAGCCCGGCGAGCACATCATTCTGGTAAAGAACGACGACTACTTCCTCGAGGGCCGGCCCAAGCTGGATAAGATCATCATCCGCAACTACAAGGACATCAACAGCATGATGCTGGCGGTGGGCAAGGGCGAGATCGACATGGCGCCCTTCGTCACCAGCACCCGCGACATCAACCGGCTGAAGAAAAATCCCAAGCTGAACGTCACGTCGCAGGGTTATGCCGCGGTCGGACCGATCAACTGGCTCGCCTTCAACCACAAGCACGAGATTCTCAAGGACAAGGCGGTCCGCCAGGCGATCTCGTTCTCGATCGACCGGAACTTCATCACCAAGGCTCTGCACGGCGGTGCTTCGGCGCGCGCGACCGGACCGATCACCACGGAAAGTCCGTTCTATTCGGCCGACGTGGAGCAGTACGACGTCGATCTGGCCAAGGCCAAACAGTTGCTCGATCAGGCCGGCCATCCCGTCAAGGACGGCAAACGCTTCACCCTGAATATCGACTACATTCCCGGCTTCGCCGAACAGCAGAAGAATGTCGCCGAGTATGTGCGTTCGCAGCTCAAGAAAGTCGGTATCGAAGGCAAGCTGCGCGCGGCGCCCGACTTCCCGACCTGGGCCAAGCGGGTCAGCACCCACGAATTCGACCTGTCGATGGACATCGTGTTCAACTGGGGCGACCCGGCCATCGGCGTGCACCGCACCTATCTCAGCTCGAACATCAAGAAGGGCGTGATTTGGTCGAACACGCAGAACTATTCCAACGCCCGCGTCGACGAACTGCTGGCTGCCGCGGCCAAGGAAACCGATACGGCCAAGCGCAAGTCGCTGTACAAGGAGTTCCAGCAGATCGTCGCCGACGAGTTGCCGGTCGCGTGGCTGAATCTGCTGCCCTACCACACCATCTACAACAAGAAGATCGGCAATCCGCCGGTTACGATTTGGGGCACCATGGCCCCGATGGACGCGGTCACCGTTCAGAAATAAGATGGTTGCGCTGAAGCCGAACCGCCTCGTGCCGGGGTTCCTCCCGCCGACACGGGGCGGACGGCGCGCATTCGGATGCGGAAGGCCATGACCCAATGAGCGCTTTGGTCGCCATTGCCCAAAGGCTGTTCTACGCCATTATCCTGATATTGGCGGTCGTCGTTCTCAACTTCTTCCTCGTGCATCTGGCACCCGGCGATCCAGCCGACGTGATCGCCGGCGAGATGGGCGGCGCGACCGAAGAAGTGATGGCCGACATTCGCAAGTCCTACGGCCTGGACAAACCGATCTATGTCCAGCTCGGCGTCTATCTCGGCCGGGTTCTGCAAGGCGACCTGGGACAATCCTATTTCTACAACGCCCCTGTCGCCGATCTCATTCTCGGCCGGCTGGGGCCGACCTTGCTGCTGGTCATCACCGCCCTGATCTTCGCCATCGTTGTCGGCACGTTTCTCGGTGTCATGGCGTCGCGCAACCCGACCGGCATCTTCAGCAATGTCATCACGGTGCTGTCGCTGATCGGGTATTCCGCGCCGGTGTTCTGGACCGGGATCATGCTGATCATCGTATTCGCATCGGCGATCCCCCTCTTCCCGATTTCCAACATGTACGACATCACGCTCGAAGGCGGTCCCATCGATCACGTCATCGATGTCGCACACCACCTGGTTTTGCCGGCGTTTACGCTCGGTATCATTTACCTCGCCCAGTATAGCCGCCTGTCGCGGGCCAGCATGCTGGAAGTCTTGGGTTCCGATTACATCCGCACGGCCCGGGCCAAGGGACTGAGCGAGCCGGTCGTGGTCGGCAAGCACGCCCTGCGTAACGCCATCCTGCCGGTGGTGACCATCGCCGGTTTGCAGTTCGGCGGTCTGATCTCGGGCGCCGTGCTGGTCGAAACCGTGTTCAGTTGGCCGGGACTCGGCACACTGGCGCTGGACGCCATCCTCGGCCGCGATTATCCGACCATCATCGGAATCCTGTTCTTCTCCTCGATGATCGTCATCATCGCCAACCTGCTCACCGACCTGGCGTACCGGCTGGTCGACCCCCGCATTCGCGCGGGCGGGCACAAATAGGGCGCGCGGGTCATGGCAGCCGTCGACGACACCACCATCCAGACGCTCAAGGTCGAAAGCCCAGCCCGCGAGGCTTGGCGCATGTTTCTGCGCAACAAGTCGGCCATCGTCGGGCTGGTCCTTTTGACCATCATCATCGTGGTCACGTTCCTTGGGCCGCTCGTTTATGTCATCGACCCCTTCGATGTCGCGTGGGCGCCCTTTACGCCACCGGGTGAGGAAGCCACCGTGCCCTGGGGCACCGACTATCTCGGCCGCGACGTGCTGGCGGGAATCATCAACGGCGGCGCCGCCACCCTGGCGGTCGGCGCCTCGGCGGCGCTGATTACCATCGTCATCGGCGTCACCATCGGCGCTTTCGCCGGCTTTTACGGCGGCTTTGTCGACGAAGCCCTGATGCGTGTCACCGAGTTCTTCCAGGTACTGCCGCCCTTGCTGTTCGCCATGGTGCTGGTGTCGCTGTTCTCGCCGACCCTGACGACTGTGGCCATCGCCATCGGTGTGGTCAGTTGGACTCAGACCGCCCGCCTGACCCGGGCCGAATTCCTCAAGATCAAGCAACTGGAATACGTCACCGCCGCGCGCTCCATCGGCGCCGGCAATTCCCGCATAATCTGGAAGGTGATCCTGCCCAACGCCCTGCCGCCATTAATCGTCTCGGCCACGCTGATCGTCGGGGTCGCCATCCTGTTCGAAGCGGGCCTGAGTTTCCTCGGCCTCAGCGACCCCAACATCATGAGCTGGGGCCTGATGATCGGATCGAGCCGCGAGTACATCATCGACAGTTGGTGGGCGGTGACGTTCCCCGGCGCGGCCATCTTCCTGACCGTGCTCAGCGTCAGCCTGATCGGCGACGGCCTCAACGACGCTCTCAACCCGCGTCTCAGGGAACGGTAGGGGTGAAGTACCCACTTTCGGAGGAGGATGGCACGTGAGATCGAGTTTTCACCCGAAAATGCAAGGAGCTGCGTACGGCGCGATGTGGCGCATCGGGCAATCGCGGCGACGTAGCAGTTGCGTGGTGAAAATCGACCTTGCAGGCGGCCAAGCGAGACACGTGGACGTCGTCGCGTCGCCTCGCCGATGTGCCGCATCGCCTTCGCCGTCGCTCCTAGCCACGTGTCACGCTTGGCCGTCTCACGTACCATCCTCCTCCGAAGGTGGGTACTTATGACTGAAACCGTTCTCGAAGTCGAAAACCTGCAGGTCGAATTCAAGACCCGTAACGGTATCGCCCGGGTGCTCAATGACGTCGGCTTTTCGGTACAGCGCGGCCAGACCCTGGGCATCGTCGGCGAATCCGGCTGCGGCAAGAGCATGACGGCGCTGTCGATCATGGGACTGGTGCCGACGCCACCGGGCCGCATCGCCGGCGGCCAGATTCGATACCTCGGCGAGGACTTGTTGGCCGCCAGCGAATCACGCATGCGCGACTTGCGCGGCAACGAAGTCTCGATGATCTTCCAGGAACCGATGACATCGTTGAATCCGGTCTTCACGGTGGGCGAACAGATCGCCGAATCGGTCCGCCTGCACGAAGGCCTGAACAAGCGCGACGCCCGCGACCGGGCCGTCGAAATGTTGAAGGCCGTGGGCATCCCGGCGGCCGAACGCCGGGTTCGTGAATATCCCCATCAACTGTCGGGCGGCATGCGCCAGCGGGTGATGATCGCCATGGCGCTGGCCTGCAGACCAAGCATTCTGATCGCCGACGAGCCGACCACGGCGCTCGACGTAACGGTCCAGGCACAGATCTTCGACCTGCTGAAGGAACTGCAGGAAAGTACGCAGACGGCGATCATCATGATCACTCACGACATGGGCGCCGTGGCGGAAATGACTGAGCGTGTTCTGGTGATGTACGCCGGCCGGGTCGTTGAGGATGGATTGACCACCGAAATTCTGACCAATCCCAAGCACCCCTACACCAAGGGCCTGATATCCTGCGTGCCGCACCTCGAGGCTGAACCGAAACCCGAACGGCCGCCGCTGACGGAAATTCCGGGCGTTGTTCCCTCCCTGACCGAATTGGGTACGGGTTGCCCGTTTGCGCCACGCTGCAACGAAGTCCTGCCGAAGTGCCGCAGTGACATGCCCGTCACCGAACAGACCGGCCCCGATCACCGCGCCGCCTGTTGGGCGCTGGACGCCAAGGGAGCGGCGGCATGAACGAGGCCGGCCCGGTGACGGCGCCATCCGATGCGCCCCTGCTCAAGGTCAAAGACCTGTGCGTGCACTTCCATTTGCCACGTAAAAATTTGATGACGCCGGGCGGCACGGTCTACGCCGTCGACGGCGTATCGTTCGATGTGCCGCGCGGCAAGACCTTCGGCATCGTCGGCGAGAGCGGTTCCGGCAAGTCGACCACGGCGCTGGCCGTGATGCGGCTGGTCAACGCGACGTCCGGCAGCATCGAACTGAACGGCACCGAGATGCTGGGCCTTGAGGGCAATGAGCTGCGCAAGATTCGCCGCCAACTGCAAATCATCTTCCAGGATCCTTTTTCGTCCCTCAACCCGCGGGTCCGCGCGGGCCAGATCGTGCGCGAACCCCTCGATCTGATGGACGTGGGCGATCCGGCGTCGCGGGACGACCGGGTTTCGGAACTGTTCGCCAAGGTCGGTTTGCGTCCCGAGCAGCAGGCCTTGTTCCCTCACCAGTTCTCCGGCGGTCAGCGCCAACGCATCGGTGTCGCCCGGGCTCTGGCAACGCAGCCCGAACTGATCGTCTGCGACGAACCGGTGTCCGCGTTGGATGTCGCCATTCAGGCGCAGATCCTCAACCTGTTGCGCGAACTGCAAAACGAATTCGGGTTGACCTATCTGTTCATCTCCCATGACCTGGGTGTCGTGCAGTATGTCTGCGACGAGATCGCTGTAATGTATCTCGGCCGGGTGGTCGAACAGGCCGACCGCATCTCGCTGTTCAAGACACCGCTGCATCCCTACACCTGGGCGCTGCTGTCGGCGGTGCCGTCGGCGGACCCGGCCCGCATCGGCACCGAGCGCATCCGCCTGCAAGGCGACCCGCCCAGTCCGATCAACCCGCCGGAAGGCTGCCGCTTCGCCTCCCGTTGCCCGTTTGCCACGGACCAATGTCACGCCTCCGATCCGCCGTTGCGCACCATTCGCAATGGCCACCGCGTTGCGTGCCACCTGGTCGGAGACGACGGCACGGCACCGCATCAATCCCACGGTCACTGACGGCAAAGCCGTTGCACCCTGATCGTGCACCCCGTAACGTCGGGCCCGTCCACAACGCAGGAGGCGGCGCCCCGTCATGAGTACGTTCCCCGAATACGATCTGTACGATGCCATCGGACTGGCGGAGCTGATCCGCGAAGGTGAAATCGGTGCTTTGGATGTGTTGGACGCCGCCATGGAGCGCGTCGATGCCCGCAACCCACGCATCAACGCCGTCGTCGATTCTTGGTACGATGAAGCCAAGTCGGGTTTGAAAAATCCTTTACCTGACAGCCCCTTGGCCGGTGTTCCTTACCTATTGAAGGACCTTGGCGTCTTGTACAATGGCCGGCGGACAAGCAACGGCAGCCGATTTTTCTCAGATGCGGTCGCCGATCATGATTCGACCATCACCGAACGCTACCGCGCGGCCGGACTGGTCATCTTCGGCAAGACCAACACGCCGGAGTTCGGCCTCAATGCCACAACCGAACCGGCCCTGCTCGGCCAGTGCCGCAATCCCTACGACATGGACCGCAGCACGGGCGGTTCGAGCGGCGGTGCGGCGGCCGCGGTCGCCGCCCGCATGGTGCCGGCCGCCCATGCCACCGACGGCGGCGGTTCCATTCGCATTCCGGCCTCCAACTGCGGCCTATTCGGCCTGAAAGTCACCCGCGCCCGCAATCCCATCGGACCCGATGTGGGCGAAGGCTGGTCGGGGTTCGGCGTCGGCCATGCCGTGACGCGCACGGTGCGGGACAGCGCGGCCCTGCTCGACGCCACCCACGGGCCGTCACCGGGCGATCCCTACTTCGCACCGCCTGCGAGCGGATCGTACCTCGACCAGGTCGGCCGCGATCCAGGCCGGCTGAAAATCGCCATGACGACCCGGTCCGCCGCAGATACGCCCGTCGACCCCGAATGCGTACGGGCCGTGGAAGACACTGCCAAGCTGCTCGAAGAACTGGGCCACGTGGTGGAAGACGCCGAGCCGGATTACGACGTGGACGCCATGAAGTTCGCCATGAAGACCATCATCGGCAGCAACATGCGCACGCTGCTCGACCTTCGTGCCGCGGCGCTCGGCCGGCCGGCAACGGCAGACGACGTCGAACCCATTTCCTGGCACTGGGCGGAATTGGGTGCGTCCGTCACCGGCGCCGACTATGCCCGGGCGCTGATCGTCATCCACGCCATCAGCCGGCGCATGGCGGACTTCTTCTCCGACTACGACCTCGCCCTGAGCCCGACCTTGCCGCATCCGCCGTTGCCATTGGGCCGCACCAGCATGGCCGGTGACGACCTGGACGCCTATTTCGAGGAACTCACAGAACGGGTGCCGTTCACGCCGCTCTACAATGCCTCGGGCAATCCGGCTGTTTCCCTGCCCCTGCATTGGACGGACACCGGCCTGCCCGTCGGCGTGCAACTGGGCGCGGCGTTCGGCGCCGAGGATCTTCTATTGCGGATCAGTGCGCAATTGGAACAAACCCGGCCCTGGCGCGACCGCCGGCCGGACTGGATCGAAGGCTAATTGTTTACACCATGTCAGAGGCAATTGCCTTGAACGGCGGTTCGCTGCAATATCGAAGCCGATAACAAGACGGTGGCCGGATTCGACACGGACGGCCCAAGAAACTGGAGTTGGGGATGAGCGACTGGATGGAAACCTTCAAGGGCGCGGTGCTGGCATCGGAATACGATCCCGAATCGCACATGAACACGTTGATGTACGTGTCGCGCTTCGATCAGGCCACATGGTTCCTGTTGAGCAATGTCGGCATCACCCCGTCGACCATGAAGAAGCAGAATCGCCGTATCGCCATCGTGCGCCAGCGTTTTCAGTACATTCGCGAACTCAAGGGTGGCGAACTTGTCGTCATTCAAAGCGGCATCGTGGCCGTCGGCCAGAAGCACATCCGCTTCCTGCACCGCATGCTGGATATCGAAGACGGCAAGATGATCGCCACCAGCGATTACACCGCTGTGCTCGCCAGCCTGAAGAGTGGCGGCTCGGTCAAGCTGCCGGCCAACTACAAAAAGGCGGCGGAAGGATTGCTGGTGACGTCAAATGTGGCGGAGGAAACCGGTTTGAGCTGACGCGGGCCATCCGTTTCCGTCACGCTTGCGCCCATAGTCAAAGCTTCACTGTCCGTCGAGAGGCATCGAGTCCAGATAGTGCAGAACCTTTTCGGCGATCACGCGGTAGCCGTCTTCGTTGTAGTGTCCGATCCCCATTGTCAGTCGGCTCTCGAAACCCGGCGCTGCCGCCAGATCCTTGGTGGGATTGATGATGGTCACGCCAAGGCCTCGGATCGTTTCCAGGATCATCTTCTGGGTTTCGGTGCGTTCGTCCTGCCGCCCATTGGGCAACATGGCCAATAGGTCGGGCAGGAACACCAGAACGAACTTTCCGCCCCACCCTTCCGTGCGCGCCTTTGCCGTCAAGAGAACCTGTTGAAACAACGCCAGATTCTGACGGGTGTACGCGTTTTCTGCAGACCCTGTTTGCAACAACCCGGCCAACCGGCCCCGAAGATTGCGCAGCATCAGCACATCCAACGGATTGAACGTGCGTGCGTCGACTGTGTCCTTCATTCGCCGCATGTTGCGATCCAGGTAGGTGCGAATGGCGTCGTCAATCTCGGTCTGACGGCCGAGAAGACCTTGGTTGAATCCGTCTTCGAGATAGCGCGTCAACAGAGCCGATTTGCTCTCCAGCAGTAGGTCACTCAAATCGTTCCCCGCAAAGAAAAACCACAGGACTACTTTCGGTCGCTTCGGCGCGAGATACTCAGTCAACGCCATGAGGTTCATCAGCGGACCGTTGCCGCCCATCCCAAGATTGAGGGTCAGGGGATACTTTTCGCCGATCAGTGAGACCGCATTCTTGTCGGACGCAACGCAGGCGCTTTCGGCATAGGAATCGCCAAGCGCCGCGACTTGCTACTGGCCGGTCTTCCAGATGCCCTTCGGATTGTGAAATCCGTACTCGTCACTGCGATAAATCAAATATTGGCCGGTTTCGTTGCAGTACACCGATAGGGTGTTCGATACCGTACCCGCGGGAACCAGTTCGTGACCGTCGAGCCGAATACTGGATTGCGATTTGCCACCCGCGTCCGGCCGGATCACCGTGCCGGGATTGAGTTTGGGATATGCCGCTTTGCCGGATCGACGAAGTTCCTCAACGACCTCCTGCCAGGTTCGCGGATCGTAGTCGATGTTTCGCGCTTGCCAATTGTCGACGAGATCCCGGTGCCGGCGCCCGCGTTCGGGAAGCGCAGTCGCCGTAAGGTAAATCTCCGCGGCCAAGCAACCCACTGCGAAAGCGGTAATCCAAACACAAATATGGGCACGCGGCGTGGGAGGAAACAAGGCGCCGGCGCCAAAGACCAGAGCCAGGATCAGCGGCACGCCAAAGTGCAAAAGCATGGTCCGCCCGGAGATGTCGGTGCCCAATTCCAGAACTTTGTAGGCGAACAGCAGTAGGAAGACCGAACCGACCCCCAGCAAAAACAAACGCGATAGCCGACTTCCGCTCATTGACTGAACCCTTGGACCGGTAAATGACTGACCGTCGGATAGCACACAATAGTCTATTCGGGGACATGGAGCCGACCACCAACCACCCTGCGAGACATCAGCCTGCATCACGCCACGGGTTCAACCAAAGGCCACCTGCATCCAGTTTTTGTACAATTTACGCGCATCGGCTTCGAATTGCGGTGCGAGGCGCTGGCAGTCCTCGCGGAACCGGGCGACGCCGCCGTCTCCCAACGCCACATAAAACGCCGCGTGGTATTCATCGATTTCAAGGCAGTCATCAATCATCTCGAGCGTGAGCTCGGAATGAAACTGCAAGCTGACTGCACTGCGGCCATAGGCCATCGCCTGCACGGCACATGCGGGGGATGACGCCAGCACAGTGGCGCCGACAGGCGGCACGGAAACTTCCGCGCCGTGTCCCTGGATACACGTCAGTTCCTCCGGCAGCCCCGCCAAGAAGGGGCTGGCTCGTCCGGTCTTCGTCATCCGTACCGGCAAAATCCCCACTTCCGGCCGGGAAGACGGACCAACCTCGCCGTCCAGCGCGGCCGCCAGCAATTGATGGCCGAGGCACAGCCCGAAATAGGGTAATTCGCGGTCCAACACCGCATGACGAATTGTCTTCTTCTCCTCGGTTAGCCAGGGATACGTTTCTTCTTCCCAAACCTGCATAGGGCCGCCAAGCACCCACACGGCATCAAATTCATCCAGCATGGGAATAGCCTCGCCCCGGTCCATTTGCACCACGTGAATGTCAAGGCCATCCGCCGCGAACATGGGTGAGAACCGGCCAAGATGTTCGGCAGGATGATGTTGCAGGACCAAAATTCTTTTGCCCTGTTGCGATGAGTGCGTGGCCAATATCGAAGACTCCGACGTAAATAAACCTGACGAGCATTCAGTAATATGAATACTGTATGCAGTATACACTATGAATGACAATGCACCTTTTAGACCGGCGAAGGCAAGTCTTTGAACGGCAAATGGTTTACCGGATGAAACAGGCATATGGCCGGCGAGCGGTACTTAACCGCTTACCTGATCAGAGTGGACGGGATATATGGATGCGGAATGTCCGAAATACCCAAAATAGGCATCCAACCAAATACTTATGAGTGAGTGTCATCTAATAGTCCGCGACTTACAGAACAAAAAATACACTTCTAGATACCCTTACAAATAATGGTTCTAATGTGCACCGGCCGATTTCACAGTATTTAATCGGTTTTTAGGAAATTCGGTTTATTCCCGGTATTAGGAAGGGGGATCGGCGGACTGGGAGCATGTCGACCACTCGTCACAACTCTTCGTACATCAACTGCGGTTCCGTCCCAGCAGCGGCCGCACCGGTCGTCTTGTGGGGAGAATAGACCATGAAGAAGCTTGCTGTTTTCGTAGCATTTGTTTTTGCCGTTTTTGCCTTTGTTCCGGCTCAGGCCGCCAAGGTTTCGCCGACTGAAATTCAGGGTGCGCAGACCATCGATGCCGCCAAGGCCAAGGAACTGTTCGATCGCGGCGTGACGTTTGTCGACGTCCGCAAGGATTCCGATTTTGAATCCGGCCGTGTTCCGGGTGCCGTGCATATCGAACTGAAGAAAAAACTGAGCGCAGATTCTCTCGGCGCCGCCGTCAAGAAGGATCAGGAAGTCGTGATCTACTGCAATGGTCCGAAGTGCATGCGTTCGTCGAAGGCTTGCGCCAAGGCGGTCGCTTGGGGTTATTCCAAGGTCTACTACTTCCGCACGGGTATGCCGAGCTGGAAGGAAGCCGGTTATCCGGTCGAGTAGCCCAAACCACTAGCGCTAAAAAGCGAGGGCAGCACGATGCTACTCAAAACCCGAATCGTGTTGGGAGCAACGGCTGCCCTCCTTTTGCTGGGTGCCGCGCTGGTCATCACCGGCAACATGTCTCAGAACCGTGCGGAAGACTCGTTCCACCAAGCGACGCTGATGGGCGAGCAGGTTCTCTGGGACCAGATCATTGTTGGTCAAATTTCGCAAATGCGCGGCGAAACCAAAGGCCTCACCCGGGCGCGGGACACATTGGAAGCCATTCAGTCCGGCGTCTTGGATGACATCTATGACGAATCCATTCCAACCTTCAACCGGCTCAGCACCGACAAAGTTCTCGACCGTATGAAGGTTACCGGCCTGCAGGGTGAAATCCTGTTTGCCGAACCCGAATTCGAAAATCCGCCCGTCCCGGCACTCGTCAAGAATGCATTGGCGGACGGCAAAGTCATGACCGGTGTCACCACCGACGCCGACGGAGCGACCGTCATCAGCGTCGTCTTTCCACTGTACGCCAAGGGCAAACTGGTTGGTGCCGGTGTATACGCCAAGGAACTGACACAGGCCCTCAGTGAATTCAGCGCTGCCTACCAGGCCAACGTCTACTATGTCGGTCTGGACGGTATGATTGCTTTGGGAACCGACGACGAGCTAAACGAAGCCATGTCGGCGGCCGTGACCACCACAACGCCAAACTCGCTCGACGTCGTATCACTTGGCGATCAACATTTCGCCGTCACCAGCTTGCCCGTACACGATGTCAATGGTTCGCAGACCGGCAGATTGGTTGTCGTCAAGGACTATACGGTCGAATTTGGCATCCAAAGGAATTTCGAGTTCCTGCGCTATGGCCTGGTGGCGGCCATGCTGCTGGGATCCGTCATCGTCATCAATCTATACTTACGCCGCTCCTTCAAACCCCTGTCCGCCGTCATTGGTGTGGTCGATGCCCTGGCCAAGGGCGATGCGGACCAACCCGTCACCGGCCAGGAGCGCAAGGACGAAATCGGCGACATCGCCCGGGCTCTGGATGTATTCCGCGAAAACATCCTGGAACGTGCCAAGCTGGAAGAACAACGCCGCCAGGAACAGGAAGCCCGCGAACAACGCACCCGGGACATGGAAGAGATAACCCAGGAATTCGACACCGCCGTGTCCGGCATGCTGAAGGGGGTGTCCGCCGCGGCGACCGAACTGGACGCCACGGCCCAGACCATGACGGCGACGGCCGAGGAATCCGCCCGCCAGTCCGGCGCCGCCGCCTCGGCCTCGGACGAGGCGTCCGGTAACGTGCAGACGGTGGCCGCGGCGACCGAGGAGCTGTCCTCGTCGATCTCCGAGATCAGCCGCCAGGTGACCGATTCGGCCCGCATCGCCGGC
>JANQFL010000039.1 GCA_028277845.1 Sneathiellales bacterium | reverse complement strand
GCGGCCCCGTCTTCCTGGTGGATGGGCAGGCCGCTCGAGAAACAGAATGGATTCCATCTAAAGAGGAACTGCTCTAGCATATCGTGTATTCTAACCCCTCAATCGAACCGACGTACGAAGACCGCCGCGATGCCTTCGACCGAACAAGACAAAGCTGCGCCGCAAGCCGGGCACACCGCCAACTGGCAGGACCGGCTGGCACTGATCGACCGCAGCGTCGACTGGCAGGCCTTCGACAAGTATCTGCGCTGGATAAAGCCGGATTCGCAGAACACCGGGGATCACTCCCCGCTGGTGTTGTTCAAGGCCATGCTGCTGCAGCACTGGCACGGGCTGATTGCCGCGGACTTCGATTATCTCGTCAGTGACAGCATGGCCTTCCGCAAGTTCATCGGCGTCCCGGCCGGCACGGCGGCACCGGACCACCTGGCCATCGCGACGTTTCGGCGCCTGCTGATCGAACGGGACATCGCCACCGACGTGTTCGGCGAACTGCGCCGGCAATTCGAGGCGTCGGCCTTGCTGAACGAGCCCACCAGCCAATCGGATGCGTCGTCCAGAAGCGGGCAACCCTCGCCCTATGTGCTCGCGTCCGACGTCGAAATGTTCGAACCACCGGCCTGGGCCGCCCTCGAGCAGTCGTATCTGCGGTTCTGGTCGGATCAACCGGCCCTGTTCGGCGAGAAGGGATTTGCGTCGGCCGCATTGGCGGACATTCCCGATTCCGTTCGCACCCATTGCGTCGTCTTTCGCGCCCTCAACGTGCGCAAGGCAGCGTCCACCGGACAACGGGACGCGGCCACGGACGGCCATCGGATCACGGCGGACGATTTCGTCCTCGAGTGGGCCGGCGATTCCATCGCGGACGGCGAACACGTGGCGCCGGTCAAGACGACATTGCGCGAAAAAGCCGACGCCAATCTGGAAACCTACGGCCATGCCGGCATTCACAGCAATCTGCTCAAGGCGTGTCACCTGGCCTTGAGCGAACGGCGGGCCATTCGGACCAGCGGATACATCCTCGACGACGCCGGTAAGTACTGCCAGTTCTGGTCGGTGTTCGCCCCGGCCAACACGGTGGACTCTCCGGTGCAATTGCTGACCGGCGTGGTGCTGTTCATGCCCATGTCCGAACCGCTTCTGGCCGGCGCGCGCACCCCGTATACCTTCGACAAGGTGCGTCAGACACCGAAACGGATTTTCGGCAGCGACGTGAGCCACCGGGCCCTGGGTCCGTCGGACTGGGTCAAGATCGAGCAGGGGTTTCTTGATTACTGGAACGGGTTGCGCGGGGAGCGCCAGTCGCCGCAACTATCGGACATCAAGCTCACCAGCCTGTTCGAACTGGGCCCGTATCTTACCGTCACCCGTGTCCTGCCGGACAACCAGTTCCGCTACGAATATATCGGCCAGCATATCAAGACCGCGAACGAAGGCGACGCAACCGGGGCCGTCGTCAGTGCCAAGGCCAAACACAACACCATAAAATATGGCCACCCCGGCCTGCAGCACGACCTGCTGGCCGTCTTCTCCCGCGCCGCGAACCGGGTCGGTCCCGCCGGCACCAGCACGTATTACATCAATTCCGGTGGCCGGCGCTGCCAGATGTGGACCGTGCATGCACCGGTGGCGGACGACCAAGGGCGCATCGCGATGCTGCTGGGCGTCACGCTGATCAAGCCCCTGGCCGTCAACTGACCGCCGCCGGACGGCCCGGCGGCCCGACACGGGCGCACCGGACCGGGGCGGGGTATCCGCCAATACGCTCCGTCAGAATGTTTACATCTAAAGAGGAACTGCTCTAGGCCAACAACTCCGACTGCAGCCAGTCACGCATGATCGCGTTCGTCTGATCCGCGTTTTCCATGGTGATCATATGGGCGGCGTGCTCGACCACATGAAAATCGGCCCGGGGGATCGCCCTGGCCATCCTGGCCTGGCCCGACGTCCGGGTCACCACGTCGTGCCGGCCACCGACGACCAGTACGGGACAGCCTATGCCGTCCAGCGACCGCCTGTATCCGGCGCGGGCCAACGACGCGATCTGATGACGGCAGAACGCGTCCCGGCCGGTTTCGTAGGCCTGATGCAGCATGGCGTCGAACACGGGGCCGCCACGGCGTTCGTCAGGCCGGACAAAGCGGGGGATGATTTGCCGGATCGTCGGCATGAACCCATCGCGCGCGATATCGTCGATGGAGGCCCGCCGCCGTTCGGCGGCACCCGAGGACTCAGGTTCCGCCGTGGTGCTCAACAGACACAGGCCTTGGACCCGTTCGGGGGCCCTGCGGTAAATTTCGAAACACAGATAGCCGCCCATGGAATGCCCCGCCGCCGCGAACCGGGACGGCGCGCCGGCGAGAATCTCCTGGGCGATGAGGCCCAAATCATCGGCCGCCGGCAAGGGCGTGACCCAGCAATCGGCGATGTCGGCCAGGCCTTCGATCTGCGGCTGCCACATCAGGCGGTTGGAAGCCAGACCGGGAATCAACAATAGAGGTATTTTCTTGGACATGGATGGGTCTCCTATGGTTGAACCGGCTGTCGTCAGCCGGCGCGGCCATAGTTGCGCCCATCCTTTGGTATTAGATGGAAAACCACCCAACACACTCGCCCTAAGGGCGTATGTTTATAATAGCTCTACATTAGGTTTGAAAATCGGCGGAAATCCCGCGATGCGGAATTGCTCTAGCCCCAGACTTGCGCGGCGACCTCGACCACCAATTTGAGCTTGGCGATTTCGTCGTCCAGGGTCACCGGGTTGCCCGACACGGCGCTGGCGAACCCGCATTGCGGGCTGACGGCCAGCCGGTCGAGGTCGATGAATTGCGCCGCCTCGTCGATGCGGCGGCGCAGGGCGTCGGCGTCTTCCAGTTCGGGGACTTTCGAACTGACCAGCCCGAGCACCACCGATTTGTGCGCCGGCACCGCCTTAAGCGGCGCGAAGTCGCCGGCCCGGGGCGTGTCGTACTCCAGGAAGAAGGCGTCGACGCCGATGTCGTTGAACAGCTTCTCGGAGACATAGCGGTAGCTGCCTTCCGACAGCCACTGGCCCTTGAAATTGCCGCGGCACAGATGCATGCCGACGGTCAGGTCGTCGGGCCGGCCGTCGAGGCACTTGTTGAACAGGCCGACATACTTGTCGACCAGCAGGTCGGGATCGTCGCCGCGGCCGCCCAGGTCCTTGCGGATGGCGTCGTCGCACAGCATGGCGAACGGCACGTCGTCCAGTTGGATGTAGCGCGCGCCGCGGCCATACAGGTCGGCGATTTCGGCGCGGTAGACGGCGGCCAGGTCGTCGATGAACCCATCCAGGTCGTAGCCGGCCTCGGCCAGGCTGTCCGGCGCCGCCCAGAACTGCATGGTCGGCGGCGACGGCAGGGTGATCTTGGGCGTCACGCTGGTCGCCGACGACAGGAAATCGTACTCGCCGCCCGAGATCGGCCGCGACCGTTTCAACGGCCCGACCGGCCTGGGCGCCAGGAAGTGGGTGCTGGTGTCTTCGTTGTGGAAATCGAACACCGCCTGGGCGACCTCCAGCCCGTCCGTCGCCTCGACGAAATGGGACCAGTAGGAGGCGCGGCGGAATTCCCCGTCGGTCACGGCCAGCAGCCCGATATCCTCCTGCAGCGCCACCACGTCGCGGATCGCGGCGTCCTGCACCTCGCGGAACCCCTCGGCGTTGAGGCGGCCGTCGTTGAAATCGCGGAACGCCCGGCGCAACTCCGGCGGCCGCAACAGGCTGCCCACATGCTCGGCCCGGAACGGCGGCTTCGACTTGGCGGCGGACGTGGACATGGGCGCTCTCCGACTAACGGGTCTGTTGAAGTATTCTGGTGTGCGTTAGTGTACGCCAACTCCGAACCGAACAAAAAGCGTCACGATGGCACCGAGGACCAAACGACCGCCTTTCGCCGACCCCGACGTCGCCTCCGTGTTCGACGGCTATTCAAAGGCCGTGCGGACGAAGATGCTGGCGCTGCGCGCGCTGATCTTCGACACGGCGGCGAAGACCGACGGCGTCGGCACGCTGGAGGAAACGCTGAAGTGGGGGCAGCCCAGCTACCTGACGTCGGAAACCAAAAACGGCACGACGGTACGGATCGACGCACTGAAGGACGCACCGGGCCAATACGCCCTGTTCGTGCATTGCCAGACCAACCTGGTCGACACGTTCAAGGAGCTGTATCCCGACGCCATGACCTATGTGGGCAACCGGGCCATCCACTTCGACGCCGCCGACGAGTTGCCCGAGGACGCCCTGCGTCACTGCATCGGCCTGGCGCTGACCTATCACAGGAACAAAGTGCGCAAACACCTGTAACGGAAAACCGCGACCGGCATCCGTGACGAGCGGGCAGACAACTGCCGGGGCGACAAAAAACGGCTGCTTGGCGGTCATTTTCCATGGGCGGGAATATTGGCTACACTTGGCGTCACGTTGACGGTTATCCGGGAGTGTTCGGCTCGGGTGGAAACCCTCGAAGACGTTGAATTGGATTTTGAGGAAACAGGCCCATGGAAGTACTGAAAGACATTGTCGACGAAGCGCTGGGGAAGCTGGAAGGACTCGTTCCCGCCGATAAAAAGGACGAGGTCGCCAAGGTGATCGAGGCGGCGGCGATCCGGGGCATGCTGGAGAGCCAGCATCAGGCGGTCGATGCCTGCAAGGACATCGGCGAAGCGGAACAGGACATCGGCGAAGCGGAACAGGACATCGCCCACAAGATCGCCACGGCCATCCGCAGGAAAAACGACGCGCTGATCGTCAACCTTTCGGCCATGCGCTAGCACGTCCGTTTCCGGCGTGCGCCGGCGTCAGCGGCCCTGCTGTTCGCGGGCCGCCTCGCCGAGCAGTTTTTCGACAATGACCGTATCGCGCCATACGCCGTCCAGTTTGGCGTGGTGATAGTAGGTGCCGACGACGCGAAACCCGGCCCGCTCGTGCAGGGCCAGGCTGGCCTGATTTTCCGGAAAGATGCGCGACAGAAGTTTCCAGAACCCGGCCTCCTCGTAGGCCGCGCACAAGGCGTCGAGCGCCACGCGGCCGATGCCGCTGCCGCGCTGGTTGCGGCCGACATAGACCGAGTGTTCGGCAATGCCGTCGTAACACGGCCGGCTGCGGTAAGCGCCGGCCCAGGCGAAGCCGACCACGGCGCCGTCCCGTTCCACGACGACGACCGGATAGGTCCCGTCTTTTTCCGCCAGTATGGCCGCCACCTGTTCTGCCGTGCGCGGCTCGGTCTCGAACGTGGCGACCCGGTCGGCGATGCCGTCGTTGTAAAGCGCCGCGATGGCGGCGGCGTCGTCACCGGTGGCCTGGCGGGTGGTCAATGCTGGATTGCTCATGAGCGATCCCTAACGAAGGATGCCGCGTCGCTCAATAGAATTCTGCACGGCACATCGGGTTTGCGTATCATGGGCATGCATACGCGCCAGGCATGGCAGGCGGGGTTACGGGGAGAGCGGCATGGATCTGGGACTGAGCGGCAAATCGGTGGTGGTCACCGGCGCCTCGGCGGGCATCGGCAAGGGCGTGGCGGCGGCGTTTCACGGCGAAGGCTGCGACGTGCACATGGTGTCGCGCAGCATGGACAATCTGGAAGCCGCCGCGGCAGACATCAGTGGCGGCGGTGGCGGCGACCGCGGCCGGCTGCATCTGCATGCATTCGACATGTCAGACAGCGCCAGCGTGCCCAAGCTTCTGGACGCAGCGGGCTTGCCGGACATCCTGGTCAACAACGCCGGCGCCATTCCCGGCGGCGACCTGCAGGCCATCACCGAGGACCGCTGGCGCGAAGCCTGGGAGTTGAAGGTGTTCGGCTACATCAACATGACCCGCGCCTTCCTGGCGGCCATGACGGCGCGCGGGCACGGCGTCGTGGTCAACGTGACCGGCCTGGCGGCGGACCGCACCGACGCGGGATATGTGGCCGGCACCACGGGCAATGCCGCGCTCAACGCCTTCACCCGGGCGGTCGGCGGCAGGAGCCTGAACGACGGGGTGCGGGTGCTTTCCGTCAGCCCAGGCCCGGTCGAGACCGAGCGCCTGGTCAACCTGATGAAGAGCCGGGCCGAGGCGGAACAGGGCGATGCCGGACGCTGGCGCGATTATCTCGCCAACCTGCCCGCCGCCCGCGCGGCGTCGGTGCGGGAGATCGCCGATGTGGTGGTGTTCATGGCCTCCGACCGGGCCAGCTACGTCAACGGCACGGTCATCACCGTCGACGGCGGCCACGGGTCCAATCTGAGCAGCTTCACCTGAACCGGCGGGCCTCGGCGCTAGGTTCCATGGCCGGCCCGCCGCATCCTATCTACCGCGGGTACATGGCCTTCCGGCCGCGCTCCAGATACGCCGTCAGCGCGCTGTCACTGTTGACCAGGGTGCTCAACTCGGTCGGTTCCGGCGCGGCGGCGATGCCGCGCAATAGAGGCACGACGGTGGCGTCGGCGGCGGTCGGATGGTCGCCGAACAGGAAGGGCTTGTCGCCCAGCAGGTCGCGGATCGACCGAATGTCCTTGCGGGCGCGGCGAAAGCGCTCCTCCGCCGTGTGGCGGCCCATGCCCTGGCCATGGACATAGGCGAAGGCCTGCTTGCGCACCTTCCGGGTAACGATGCCACGGATGAAAAACGGGATGTTGCCGAACAAAACCTCGCGCACATGCGCCCAGTTGGCCTCATCGAGCCAGCGGTCACAGACCAGGGCGAAGTACAGATGTTCCTCGGCCATGCGGATCACGGCCCGCGACGTCGCCTTTTGTTCGGGCGTCAGGCCCTGGTCGAAATCGGCGCCGAGGGAATCTTCCAGATACTCGCGGATCTGGTCGCTGTCGGCGATGGGCCGTGCTTCGGTCTGGAGAACCGGAAACTTGGCTTTCGGCGCCTTACGCGGGTCGGTCGAAAACTCGGGTGTCCACGACGCGCCCGCCATCTCCAGCAGGCACATGGCCTTGACGCAGAACGGGCTGGCGCTCGGTTCGCCGAAATTCTTGGGATAGACCGTCAAACTCAACATCGCTTTTCCTTTCGTTTACTGCGGCCGATGGTGTATCACAGGCTCCTGCCAGTTTTTGTCAGTAGTAGCGGCGATACTTGCCCATGTCCCGAAGCCAACGACTGCTGCAGCTCATACAGTGCCTGCGCAGCCACGCGCCGCCGCTGCGCGCGCAGACCCTGGCCGACGAGCTCGGTGTCTCGGTCCGTTCCATCTACCGCGATATCGACACCCTGCGCGGCTCCGGCGCGGTGATCGACGGCGCGGCCGGGGTCGGTTACACCCTGGTGGAGGACCCGGCCCTGCCGCCCATGATGTTCAGCCAGGACGAGATGGAGGCGCTGGTGCTGGGGCTCGGCGAAGTGCGCGCCGTCGGCGACCCGGTGCTGTCCCGCGCCGCCCGCGACGCGCTGGGCAAGCTCAAGGCCTGCCTGCCCGACAGCCGGCGGCGGCAGCTCGAACACAGCGTGCTGCATGTGCGCCGCTTCCACGAGCGGCCGAAGATTACCGTGGACGTGGCCGAACTGCGGGCGGCGGCGCGGGAGGAAACCGCCGTCGATATCCGCTACAGCGACGAAAAGGGCGCACGCACGGCGCGGCGGGTGCTGCCGCTGTCCATCGTCTTCATGGACCAGGTGCTGGTGCTGCTGGCCTGGTGCCAATTGCGCCGGGACTACCGCGCCTTCCGCGTCGACCGCATCCGCAGGCTGCAGGTCAGCGATGAGAGCTTTCGCCCCCGCCGCGTCGCCATGAACCGGGAATTCGTCGCCCGGCTCAAGCGCTACAACGAGGAAAACCCCTAAGGATCAGATCGCCCGCAGGCCGTCGAACAGGGGTTTCAGGCGGCGGAATCCCTGCACGCAGGCGGGCACCATGTCCGGGCCCAGCGCGTCCCCGGGGCTTTTGAAATCGACCCATCCGGCCAGGCCCTTGCGCCGCAGCAGGTCGCCGCGCGGATGGTCCTTGTCGAAGCCCGACGGCACCCGCTTGAGTTCGGGTTCGCCCAACCGCACGCCGTCCTTTTCCAGCCTGGCCAGCAGCTTCGCCAGCTTGTCGCCGCCCTGGCCGGCGGCGTGTTCGCGGAACCGCACCAGCATGTCCTTGTCGAAGGCGAAGGCGCCGCACCCGATGGAGAAGTACTCCGGCGACAGGCCCCACATCCACGCCATGGGCGTCTCACTGCCGTGTTCGGGCGCGAAGGAGATGTGCAGGTGGGCGTTGTAGGGTGTCTTGTCCTTGGAGAACCGCACGTCGCGGTGAATGCGGAACACCTTGGCCTTGAGCGGCGCGCCGCACAGGTCTTCGAGCGCGCCGTGCATGACGTCGCAGAACAACGCCGCCGGTTTTTTCACCGCGCTTTCATAAACAGGTTTGTTTGCGTTGAACCAGTCGCGGTCGTTGTTGGCCGCCAGGTCCTTGAAGAAGGCCAGGGTATCCTTGGTAAATCCGGAAAAGGCCGTGTCGGTCATCGCTGCGTCTCCCGCAATGCGTACTGGAGTGTCATTTCTTCTTGGGCGGCAAGGTGGTGGTGAACGAGAGCGTCAGCGACACCCAGTCCTTGAGCCGGGCGTCGTCGCAGGCCTCCTCGCCGACGAACACCAGGCCGGTCATGCGCCGCCCGCCCTGGTTCATGACCTCCGCGCCCGGCCTGGACAGGGCCTCGGCCTCGTTGTCCTTGCCGACCCGGAACATGAAGCGCCCGACACCGTCCTTGGAGCGGTCGGCGCCGCCGATCATGTTGCCGTCCAGCAGGAAACACACGCCGCCCATCATGCGTTTCTCGCTCACCCCCGGCAGCCCGTCCAGCGCCTGCCGGAACCGGTCCGCCAATCCCTCGTCATAAGCCATAGGTCTTCCTCCCCTGCGTCCGCCATTATAGCGCCCGACGCCCCGTCATTCTAAAGACGAACGGGACGGAGCGATTCCGACAGGGGGGGAGGGAAAGATTTGTTGATAGAAATAACTCTTCACAGTTCTATCGACTGTGAGCAGTATTAAGGCTTCGAATATCGTGATTTACGGGAAAACTATCGTGCACTACGATTCAAGTAATTGATCGCCTGTTGGCGACATTTGCCAGAGTCAAATTAAGAGGCCGCAGCATTGAACTTTCAGGTGTCAGATTTTTGACAATTTCAAATGTTGTCTGAGGGAGGCTAAGAATGCGGCTGCGAAAAGGTGGTATCGACATATTCTACATAGACGAGTCACATGATCGAAAAGTCTATGTAGTTACCGCAGTCGCAGTTCCCTTCCTTCGACAAATTGAAGGTCAATGGACACTTGTATGGGAAAATCACTTGGGCGCTGCGAAGAGTTGGCGAAAGCGGATGAAAAACAGTTACGACGTTCCGCGAAAAAAGGAATTACATGGGAATGTTCTGGCTTCTGGCCGAGGCCACTTCCTGGGAGGAAAGCACAATTTCAAAAAACCAAAAGCAAATGCAGTATATCGTCGAATACTAGAGGACATAGATTTTTTGCCTGAGTCCTCAGTTATGACGGCTTCAACAAATCGCGGACGTTTTTTGTATGGCAAGGACCGGCTTGAAGCTGCGCTAACTGCCTTATTTCAGAGACTGCGCAACAAATGCATTGACTCAAACGTCAATGCGATAACTTTTTTTGATCAAGGACATCCTGAATATCGAAAACTATACCGGCAGGCTCAAGTCTATCTCCCAACAGGTAGTAAGTATGGGAGCTCAACTAGAAACCTTCCTCTCAGCATGTTCACCAAAGATGGAAACGAAAAGGATTCAAAACACTGTCTATTCACTCAAACTGCCGATTTGGTTGCTTACTCCGCTTTTCTCAAACTAAAAGGGGAACGTGGTGAGCTCGAAGCATGGCAAAAGAAACTTCGCCTCGAAAATTTGTACGATTCGATTCCTGCGAAGCTTCTGAATATTGCAGTCAGCCATTCAGGCGACGGGATAGTTCGATACTAATAGAGACGGCCATCGCAAGGATGGCCGCTCAGTCGGTTACTCCCCCGCTTCAAAGAACGGGTTTGTCAACCGCGCATATTTCTTATCATAAAACAGCGAATCGATCCACGGATTGGTGTTTCTTGGAACTTCCGAACAAATCTTCCAAACATCGACCAACTGACTAGTTTGAAATTCAAATGGGCTTTGTTTCTGCACTCGATCGCCATTCCATTCCGAAACATCATGAACGACACAAATCGCATTCAAAAAAAATAGGCATGAGTTTAGCGAATACAGAGTATTGGCTAGCGTCTCCAGCTGGAGTCAAATTGTTTCGGGAAAAGTATAGATTCTGGCCCATCGTCTTCGTAATCAGAATCGATCAGCCTTTCGCACGTCGCGCATCCGACAATTCGATTCCAAGGATTGGTGATAGTTGGTTGACCGGGCTTTTTCTGCACAGCAATTGCCAATGCTAATCCGGCAATTTGTCGAGCCCGTCGCTCCGACGGCGCACGAACAACCAACTCGCCAGAATATATAGAAGCCTTCCAATTCAAGTCGGTGTCATCGATGGGCGTGAGCTTCCAAATTGAAGGTCTCAAGCTCACGCCGGAGTCGCTCTCGATTCCTTTTGTAAATTCAACTCGATGATTTTCGAATGCTTTCTGCATTGCACTAATGTTCCTTTCTCTTGGAATTCGTTCGCCTCGCTCGAAGTCTACGACTGTCTGGCGGCTCACTTGTGCTTCTGCCGCCAGCTTGTTTTGTGACCAGTCTAGTAGACCTCTAGCAGCCCGACTTTGTTCCGGCGTAATCATTAAACATAGTTATTTTGATTGACCTGTCTTGTCAATCATTTTGATCGATTTAGGAATCAGGAATCATCTTAGTCGCGGACTTTTCCTCACGCCGCGTTGCCCGCGCGTGACAAGAAATATGTATCGTGAGAAAATGTTACAACCATTTGTCACATCTACGAACATGGAGAGGAGAATTTGACTGAATATCTCAAAAACTACTCAAAGAAGGGTAAGTGGACCAAACACAAATTGTATAGGAGTGACATATGGGTGTTCACTGTTCCCGCAAATTTGCGAATTTGCACTGCAAAATTGGTTGAACATGATGCGAAACCCTTTCGTAGTTCACGTGTCATTTGGTTGGAAAAGCACAGAAACGGAGCAGTGTGCGAGATAGTTCAAAACATTGGTGGCCGTGATCAACGCGTCTCGTCTCTAGGAGATGACATTGCAAGAGCAAGGAAGTTGATGACCAAGCTAAACGAAAGAAACGAAGACTATTTTGAGATAATTGCACATGAGCAAGTTGAACTTAGCCTGCACAGTCCTCGGTACTGGTTGGAATACAGCATGTTTTTCGGGGTAGGCGAAGCCAACAAGCCATGTGTTGGGCCTCGACCGGAATGGCCGTGGTACGACAAAAATATGAAAGGAGAGTGGGAAAGTTTCGGACACATTTAGTCTAGCACAAATGGCAACCTACTCGACCATGTCCGACAACATCTTGTTTGGTCGTTGTTTTCCAACTTTATGATTTGAGCACCAATGTCGCAAAATGCCCTTCCGGCGTGGTCAAACAATATGCTGCATATATCCTTCTTGTAGAGAGAGGTAGTGCTCTCAACATCGACACACCCGAACAGTTCTCCTACGTAATTGAATACGTAGCAGGCTGTGCCACCACAGGCACTAGCAATTCAGAGCTGCGTGTCATGAACTGTTTTACCTCAAGACCGCGCCAGACAGCGCCTCGGCCACCGCCAGCAGCCGCCGGTCGGCGCCGGCCGGGGCTTCGGCCAACAGGCCCACGGGCAGGCCGTCGTCCGCGCACCCGATCGGGATGGTGATGGACGGCACGCCGGCGACGCTGGCCGGGCTGGTGTGGCGGGCGAGGGTGGAAAAGACGGGCACGGCGCGGCCGTTGAGGTCGATTTCCTCGTCCTCGCCGATGCGCGGCGCGGTGACCGGCGTGGCGGGCAGCACGACGGCGTCGAAGCCCGCCGCGAAGATATCGGCGTAGGCCTGTTGCAGTTTCGGTCGGGTGACGTGCAGGGCGGTCTCGTAGGCATCTTTGTCGCCCGGTTCGGCCAAACTCTCCAAAATGCCGCGCACGTCGGGGCCGGCGACCTTGCGGACGAACGCCGCGAACGGCAGGCCGAGGCGGTCGGCCAGGGCATGCATTTCACCGCGGGCCTCGAACAGGGCGATGGCGAAGCCGCAGGCCTCCTCCAATTCGAACAGGTCACGGCCCGACACCGCCTCGATGACGGCGCCGGCGGCGCGGAGGCGGTCGAGTCCGGCCGTCACCGCCGATCGGATCGCCGGGCTGACGTCGGTCATGTAGGGGTCGGTCAACAGGGCGAGGCGCAGGGAGGACAGCGGCGGCGCGCTGAGCGGTGCGCCGTCGCCGGTGACGATGGCGTCCAGCAGCGCCACGTCGTCGACGGAGCGGCAGATGGCGCCGGCGGCGTCTCGGGTCGGCGAAACCTTGAGCAGCCCCCGGTCGGGCCAGCGGCCGGTGGTGGGGCGGAAGCCTACCAGCCCGCACAGGGCGGCGGGGATGCGGGCCGAACCGCCGGTGTCGGCGGCCAGCGCGAACGCCGCCGCGCCCGACGCCACGGCGGCGGCGCTACCGCCCGAGGATCCGCCGGCCGACCGGGCCGGATCGTACGGGTTGCGCACCGGGCCGAAGGCGGCATTGTTGCTGGTCACGCCGAACGACAGTTCGTGCATGTTGGTCTTGCCGATCAGCGTCGCACCGGCGCGGGTGAGACGGTCGATGATGTCGGCATCCCCATCGATCCGCAGCCCCTCCAGGGCCGGCGACGCGGCGCACGTGTCCAGCACGGCGGTTTCAAGGGCGTCCTTGGCGGCGTAGGGCACGCCGGCGAGCGGTCCCGATGTCCCCACCACGGGCGTGTCGGCCAGGACGGTGAACGCATTGCCGTCCGCCCCGTCCGGCGCACGCGTCCGCGCCCGCACCAGGCACTGGGCCGCCAGGCGGGCGGGATCCAACGACCCGTCGCGCACCGCCGCCGCGATGTCCCGCAACGGCCGGTCGATGCCGCCGGCGGTCATGGGCGGAAGGCGTCCATGTTGGCGTCGAGAAAATCGTCCAGGCCGGTGGCGGCCTGCCCGGTGATGGCGGCGACGTCGTTGGAGACCGTTTCCTGGGCCCCGGCCTTCAGCGCCGTCAGCAGATCGACGATCAGGTTGGTCTGCCAGCGCGGCATGCCGGTGGCCAGGGGCATGACCAGCCGGGCGAGCAGCGCCGGCGGGCTGATATGACGCACGGTCCTGTCGAGCCGGGCCGACAGGGTCTCCACCACATCGCCGAAGCTGTGCACCGCCGGGCCGGTCAGGGTGTAGGTCCGGCCGTGATGGTCCGGGTTGGCCAGCACCGCCGCCGCGGCCCGGGCCACGTCGTTGATGTCGACCATGGCGATCCTGCCCTTGTCCACCGGCGCGATGATCCTGCCTTTGCCCGCCACGTCATCGGCGAACAACAGCAGCGACTGCATGAAGAAGGTGGGCCGGAGGATGGTGAACGGCAGGCCGCTTTGCTCCAGGGCGGTTTCCGAGCGGCGGTGAAAGGTTCCGAAACTGACCGGCGGGTCGAGGCCGGCGGACTGGGCCGACAGCTTGACCACGTGCAGGCCGTCCCGTTGCGCCAGCATATCGATCAGCGCGGTTTCGATGGCGTCCTGCCGCGGGTCGTCGGCGGTGGCCAGGAACACGGCATCGACGCCGTAGAGATGGGCGTCCAGGGCCGCCGGGTCGCGCAGGTCGACGCGGGCGCCGCTCGCGCCGGTGGCGTTCAGGGCCGCCACGCCTTCCTCGCGGCTGGTGACGGCCACCACGTCGTGGCCGTTGGTCATGAGCAACGGCAGCAACGCCGATCCGACCCGGCCCGTCGCCGCCGTGACCAGGATCCGGGCCACGGTCAGCCTCCGCCGCCGTGCCCGTTCAGGGCGGCCCGGGCCTCGGCGTCCAGGCGCGCCACCACGTCGGCCGCCGGCGGGATGTCGGTGATCAGCCCGAGCCCCTCGCCCGACAGGAGCGGCATTTCCTCGTAGTCCCCGGTGGCGCCCTCCATCGGAACCATGTTGGCGAACTTGTGCAGGGGCGTCGGCTGGCCCAGCAGGTCCATCTGGCCGATCACCGGTTCGGCATTATTGTCGGCGGGAATGTCGTCGACACGGTCGTCCCATTCCGCGACCACCGAGTTACGGATCACGCGGATGGGATTGAAGTCGGGATGATGGCGGCCGAACACGTGGGTGCGCACCGTGTCGGCGGTGGCGCCCGCGACGATGCGTTGTTTGTATTCGTCGGCCACGGCGCTTTCCTGCGTCGCCACGAAGCGGGTGCCGATCCAGGCGCCGTCGGCCCCCAGCATCAGGGCGGCGGCCACGCCGCGCCCGTCGCCGATCCCGCCCGCCGCCAATACCAGCGCCCGGCCGCCGACGGCGTCCACCACGGCCGGCGTCAACGCCATGGTGCCGGCCGAGCCGTAATTGTGGCCACCGGCCTCGGCGCCCTGGGCGACGATGACGTCGATACCCGCACCGGCCGCCCGCTGGGCATCGTCCACATTGCCTACCTGTTCCCACACGTCGATGCCGGCGCCGTGCAGCTTGTCGACCCACGTTTGGTCCGGGTGGCCCCAGTGGAACGACACGGCGCGCGGTTTCATTTCGCACATCAGGTCGATGTGCGCGGGCATGGTGTAGCAGGTGATGAAGTTGACGTGGAACGCCTTGTCCGTGCCGGCCTGCACGCCGCCCACCAGCATGCGCACCCCCTCGGGCGGAATGATGCCGACGCCGGCGATGGAGCCCATGGCCCCGGCCTCGCTGACGGCGATGCCCAGGGGCGGCGTCATGCCCGCGAAGGCCATGCCCGCCTGGACGATGGGCGTCTCCAATGCGTATTTCTCCGTCAGCCGTGTGCGCAGTGCCGTCATGTCCGGTTCTCCCCGATGTTTACCGTTCACCGTAGGGTAGCGGGGCGGAAGGCAGGGCGCTGGACTCAGCGTGCCACGGACTTGGCATGCAGTGCCGTCTGATGCGGGCGATTGTCCTCAGGGTCGGAAACGTGCACACTTTCACCGTCATGACCGCCCCGCAGGCGCAAACACAGACCTGGTCCACCCTCGGCGGGAAGGATGCCTTCGTGCATTGGCGCGAGGTGGTGTGCCAGGCCTTCACCAAGCTGTCGCCCGAACGGATCGACCGCAGCCCGTTCGCCGGCGAGGTGCGGCTGTCCCCCATCGGCAACCAGGGCACGGTGTCGCAAATCACCGCCAGCCCGCAGACAGTGGCGCGGGGCCGCCGGGAGGTGGCCGAAAGCCCGTGCGACGCGGTGTTCGTCAACATCCAGGTGGCCGGCACCAGCGTGGTCAGCCAGCGCGGCATGCAGGCCAGCCTGGCGCCCGGATCGTTCGTGCTGCTGGATGCCCGGCAGCCGTTTCACATGCGCTTCGACAAGGCCTTCAAACAGGTCTGCCTGCATCTGCCCATGGACTGGCTGGAGAGCCACGACTTCGACCCGGCATGCGCCATGGCCCGGACGGTGGACCGCTCGCACATCTACGGCGGCGCCCTGTGGGACAGTGTCGATTTCCTGCTGGACGAACCGCAGGCGACCGGCGCCACCGACTATCTCATGCATCTGCTCCGGCTGTGTTATGGGGACGGCGGCGCCGACACCCTCGCCGACAAGCACTTGAAACACATCCGGGCGTTCATCCGGCAGGAATGCGCCGATCCGGCCATGACGCCGCGGGCCGTGGCCGATCATTTCCGCATTTCGGTCCGGCACCTGCACCGGCTGTTCGCCCGCGGCGGCCAGAGCTTCGGTGAATATCTGCTGCATTGCCGGCTGCACCAGGCCCGGCTGGCGGTGCTGCTGGAACCGGAGCACGCGCTGACGGATATCGGCCAGGCGGCCGGTTTTGCCGACGCCAGCCACTTCAGCCGCAGCTTCCGCCGCCGCTACGGCCTGTCGCCGTCCGCCATGCGCAAACGGGCGGGCGCCCGCTAGCCGAACACCCGCTTGTAAGCGAAGCGCAGCATGGCCAGCCCGGCCACGCACACCGCCGCGACACTGTTGAGCGGGGCAAGAAGATCCGTCAGCCAGGGATTGTCCAGGGCGAACAGCGGCACCGTCAGCCATGCCGACAATCCGGGCACGGCATCGTGCAACGGCGCCAGCAGGACAATGGCGCCGGCGATCAACAGGATCCCTGCCGTGATTTTGGCGAACACATGGCGGTTCCGTCGCCGGCGGACGTCCGTCATGACTCGGGCCGTGAAGCCGTCGTCGGGCAAATCGGCATCAGTGTTCGCGAACAAGGACTGGATGTGGGGATCGCGTTCCTCGGTCATCTGGTTTCCTCCGGTTCGGACGTTTCGTTGTACGCCGCCAGCAAATCCCGCAGGCGGGCGGTGCCGCGGCGGATATGGGATTTGACCGTGCCCGGCGGCAGGCCCGTCTGGCCGGCGATTTCGTCGTGGGTCAGGCCTTCGTGATAGGACAGCACGATACACAGGCCCACCGTGGGCGCGAGCGACGCCAACGCCCGGTCCAGGTCCATGGCCGCGCCGGTCGTGCCGGGATCGGCCGCATGCATGTCGTCGATGGCGTCGGCGTCGCGCAAGGCATCGTTGTGGCGCAGGTGCTGCAGCCAGGTATTGACCGCCACCCGGCGCAGCCAGGAACCGAACCGGGTCGGATGCCGCAGGCCGGCAATGGTCCGCCAGGCCTGCAGAAACGCTTGCTGGGCCAGGTCGTCGGCCAGAACGGGATCGCCGCAAAACCGCCTGAAAAGATTGCGCAGCCACGATTGGCGCCGGCGCACCAGTTCGGCGAAGGCCGCCCGGTCGCCGGCGCACGCCAGCGCGACCACCAGCGCCTCGGGGCTGTTCGCGTGATTTGCCGTCACCGGCGGCACGGGTTTCAGCCGCGCGGCGGGTTGAACGTTGCGGTGTGCGCGTCCCGGCCGTCGCCGCGCGCGGCCCTGGCCGCCACCAGCAGGCCAATGGCGATGCACAGCATCAGCGCCGCGACGCCCAGCAGCGGCATCAGCGTCTTGGCCGACAGGAAGCTGAGCATCCAGCCGAGCAGCGCCAGGCCCGGCGCCACCGACAGGCAGATCAGCCCGGCAACCTTGAGATCGCGGTCGAGATGGTCGGTGCCCCGGCTGGCGGTCAGCAGCTTGTCCATCAGGTCGCGGTCGATGTCCCGGCCGCTCTCGACGATGCGGCGCAGGGTTTCGTGCCGGGATTCGCGCTTACGGGCGCTGTCCCAGTAATAGGCCGCCACCACGACGGCCAGAAAGCCCCAAAAAGCCAGGGCGCTCAGCCCGGCGCCCAATCCAATGCTGCCCATATCGGCCTCCTATGCCATGCAACGATCTTATGCATAGAGATGCCGGTAAAGAGGATTTGGATGCAGTGTCGGAAAAAAAATCGGCGGCCTCGGATCGCCGAACCGGATCCGCGGATTTCGGGATCGCGCGCGGTATTCCGCCGCCTGTGCGGTCAGCCGCCGGCCAGCACGCTCCGCCAGCGCGGCCAGAAGTCGGGGTTCATGAACGACCAGTCGTGGTCGCCGTAGCCCGGCCCGTCGCCCCCCGCGCCCAGGTCGATCTCAAACCAGCCCGGGGGCCAGGGCTTGTCCAGGCCGTCATAGCCGACGACCCATTCCGGGCCGATTTTCGGCGTGAACAGACGGCCCATGCGGGCGAGCACGTCGTCGGCCTTGGTCTTCACCGAAATGACCACCGGTCCGTCGACGGACGTGATGCACTGCCGCGCGTGACTGACGGAATCGGCGCCGTTGAAGGTGAGCACCCGGCGGACCCGGTCCGGCGTGCGCGACATGGCGTGGTAGGCGACACGGGAACCCAGCGAATGGCACACCACATCGCAGGGACCGTCCTGGCGCCGCAACAGGCCGGCAAGGCGATCGCCGGCCTTGATCGCCTGCGACCAGGCCCAGTGATAGGTGTTCCAGTGTCCGGACACCCACGCGCCCCACACGCCGTCGCGCGGCGTCGACTGCCAGCGAAACGCGACGACGTCCGCGTCATCGACGAATTCGCGCCAGTAAACGTATTGGCGTTCAGGATCCTCCCCCGACGCGATGTCGTAGTTGTAGCCGTGGACGAAGAGCGTTGTCATGGTTCTGTTTGGCCGTTACCGGGTTATTGATCCGCGCCCCGCTTGGCCACGCCACGGGACAGCGCGTACCCGGCCACCGCCGCGACGACGCTCATCACCGCCTCCTGGCTCAGCCCCATGGCGAAAATGTCGTTGGCGACGATCACTGCCGCGGTGGCGATCGTTGCCCAAAACTCGGTGGTCCTCGGTCCGTGTTTCATCGGCGATACTCCGTCAGTTCAAAATGCGCCAAGCCGCCGCGCGGGCGGCCGGAGCGTCAGGGCCCCACCAGCCATTGCTTGAGGTGGGAGCCGAGAAACCCGGCACCGGCGGCCAGCGCGGCGACGAACCCGCGATCGCGGGCGCGGCTGATTTCCAGCGACTTGAGCCGCCCGTCGGCCTGATCGGCCCGTTTGTGCAGGGCGTCGTCGCCGTCCTTGCGGTCGGCGCGGTCCTTGTCGATGGACTTGGCGATACCGCTCAACAGGCCCTTGATCTCGCCGATGTCCTCGCGGATCCGGGCAATGTCGTCGCTCACGATTGTGGCCCTTGCGGTGCGCGGAACCGGCCGTCTTCCACCCAGTCCGTACCGGCGCCGATGACGCAGGACCGGCCGTTCGGATGAGTGATCAACATCGACCATGTTGTGCCGTCCCGCGATTCGAAGCGCTCATACACGGTACCGTCCAACGCCAGGCCGGCACCGGCGGGCAATTCGCCGTGCCGCTCCCGCAACATCTCGGCCCATCGGTCGCGCTCCATGCAGATAAGCGTGTGCGCGGTGGCCGAAGCCGTAAGAACACATAATATGGGCAAGAGGAGGATCGTGAGGATTTTCTTTGTCAAGGCAATACCTTACCGGTGTCAGATCGCGAATTTGCCGTCAATGGAGTGGGTATCCACACGCGCCTATCCCCAGGAGATAACAACATAGCCATCGCCGCCGTCTTCTCCTTCTTGCGCGAAACCTTCGCCACCTTCGCCCTTCCCTGACACATAGTTGGCGCTACCCGTCCCACCGGAAGTCCGGCTGACACCTTTCTCATCAACGTCCGCGGTCACTGAGCAGTAATTTGAACCGCCACCGCCGCCGGCGGCCGCATCGTTGCCTGAATTTGACGCACCGCCACCACCGCCCCCGTAATACCCTGCACCGCCACCACCGCCGGACCCTTCATCGTCCGAAGTCGATCCGCCACGTAAGCCACCCGCGCCACCACCCGGCGTACCTCCCGCCTGTCCGCCTCCGTTTGTCGCGCCGGTCTGATCAGCGCCACCACCGCCGGTTTCGGAGAAACCGACTCCACCATTCGTATGAACCCCTGTGCCACCGGCGCCACCCGCAGATTGCGTGCCGCCACCGCCACCGCCGTTCAAAGATTCGCTATCCTGTCCACCTGCACCACCGACCGACCCGCCGCCGACACCGCCGGCGCCACCACCGGGATTACCCGTTCCCTGGGCACCACCACCACCACCACCGCCGCCTCCAGCGATCGCGAGCCAAGTCGATCCGCGCTTGATACCGCTCAGGCCTCCTCCTCCGCCGCCGTAACCGCCTCTAAACGAACCGCCGCCAAAGCCTTTCGTGCCACCGGTGGCGACGATCACAGTCAAGAATTCACCCGGGTTCACCGAATGCGTTGATTTCAGATACCCGGCGCCGCCGCCGTTACCCCCGTGCGCGCCGCCAAGCATACCACCTCCGGATGCACCGCCACCGCCCCACGACTCGATAACAACTGAGTTGACACGGTTTGCCACAGTGTGTGTACCGGACGTGGTGTACGAAGCCAATCCGGAAGGAATGACACGAGAAGCGGCAATTGGTCCCATCGCCGCGCGCATTATGACGCCAGATCTCCGGCCACCCACCATTCGTCGGTGCCGATTTTCGTGAGCGTGAATTGGCTGTACTGTTCGTACGTTTTGAGACGTCCTCCAGCGGCACGCAGGGTTACGCCAGAACCGGGCACGATGATCACTTGGCCGGCGCCGTATTGGCCGCCGACGATCTGCTCGTTGACAGCAAATGCAGTGCTGGAATTTGGCGGAACGGTGAGGGTCTGTGCCGACGCGTTGTTCATTTTGACCAATTTGCCAGCATCGGTGAGAACAAGCACGTAGCCAGCACTCGTTTGTTCGTTAACACCGAACACCCCCCGGCCCCAGTTCTCAGCAGTGACTTCCGCCGTTTCAGCGTTTCCAGCCGCAATTTCGGCGTTCGTTTTGGCGGTTTCAGCATCAGCTTTTGCCAACTGTGCATCCGAAGCATAACCCTGCGCGTCAACGATATCACTTGCGGTGGGGCCGATTTCGATGGCGTTGCCGGCCGCGTTCCAGACGCCTAGCGCCCGACCAGCCTCGGGTGTCGGCAAGGTGTAATCCGCGCCCGAATTGTCGGAGATCGGCACCTTGATGGCCCGCGAAATGCTCTCGAGCGATTGCTGCACCAGCATGACGATGCGGTCCAGCGCCGCTTCGAGCGTATCGGGGTAGTAGGCCTTCTGCTTGTTGAGGTCGGTCTGCTGCTCCGCCGTCAGCTCGCGGTACAGGGTAAGTTTTTCGCTGGACGGCAGAGGAATGCCGGAGATGGGATAGGTGATCGAACCGTTGCCGGGATACGACGGAACCGACACCGAATAGTCGACGCCCTGCGTCAGCGCCGTTTCCAACTTGCCGGCATCGGTGTGAACCACCTTCAGATCCGCGTCGGCAAAGATGGCAAAATCGAACGAAAACACGGTCGCTTCGCTGTTGCCGACCTTGGTGACCTTCGGATTATCAGACGAAACGGTCATTTGGAGCCTTTAATATTTATTACCAATGCTTATCTTGGGTATTGCTTTCAAAGCATCAATCAGGTGAGAGATTTCCCGGAATTCCAATATCGAACCGATCGCCTCGCCACCTGCGGCGCAAGGGAATCGGTTGGACGATGAGGTCAATCTGTGTATTGACATGCCCTCCCTGCACACCGGGAAGGATTGTTTCGGTCCGAGATACTTGGAACGTCATATGGCCAGTTCCGTCATGACGAAGAGACTATTTTCCGACATCTTCCAACCGTAAGACGTCGGAATGTCCGTGTTCTGATTAATCGCGAACCCGGAACCATCAGGCGTGCCGACATTGACCTGGTACTCGACCTGGCTCACCGTGTTGGGCTCATCGAGCACCGAGGCATAAAACGATACACCTTCCTTCGCGCTGTTCGGTGTCGCTTCCGCCACGCCGATACATGTCGTCCCGCGAAAAAAAGCGAAGATCAAAGGCGTACCGGCCGTGCTGACAAACGCGGAACAGCTGAAGTCTATTTTCACTTTGCTGGCATCGTACTTTGGCGTGATCTTGTTCGCGTTCGTCGGAACCAAAGCACGGCCTTCCGAAGCCAACGGCGTCGACGTGTCGCGGGGGATAGTTTCCGACGATCCGTTTTCGTAACCGACCTTGGCAATGATTGTTTGTACGACCGGTCCGGCTTGGCCCCAAGCAGCCGTCGTGCCGTCCGACTTGAGAACGGTCCCATCCGCTCCGATGGCCAACGCCGATGGCGCACCCCCGGCGCCATAAAGTAGAAGATCGCCGTGCGCGGCGTGCGCCAGCTTGGCCAGCGTCACCGCATCGTCCTTGACTTTGGTCGTTTCCACCGCATCGTCCGCCAGCTTCGCCGTGGTGACGACGCCGTCGGGCAGCAGGTGTTCGTGGTCTTCGCGGGCGTAGTCGGCGGCGCTGCCGGTGGCACCGGCGGTGCCGGAGACGGGGCGCGGCGTGGTGTCGGATGCCGACCCGTCGGCCATGGCCAGGGCCGCGGCCTCGATCTTGCCGGCGCCGTAGCGCAGATAGCGGCCTTCGACCGGCACCGGCAGGTCGAGGCCGATGTTGGACGTGTCCGACACCGGCAGCCGGGGCACCCGCGACAACAGCTCCTCGGCCTGCTGCACCAGCATCACGATGCGGTCGAGCGCTGCTTCCAGGGTGTCTGGGTAATAGGCCTTCTGCTTGTTGAGATCGGTCTGCTGTTCCGCCGTCAGCTCGCGGTAGAGCGTGAGCTTCTCGCCCTCCGGCAACGGGTCGCCCGACACCGGATAGGTGATCGACCCGGTGCCCGGATAGGCCGTCACAGCCACCGTGTAATCGACGCCCTGGGCCAGCGGGGTTTCCTTGTCATAGGCGTCGGTATGGACCACCTTCAAATCCGCGTCGGCGAAGATGGCGAAGTCGAAGCCGAACACCGTCGCCATGTCGTTGCCGTCTATGGTGACCTTGGGATTATCGGACGAAACGGTCATCAACTGCATCCATTGTTGTGATTTTCACAATATACTAGACATGACTTGCCGCCAAAACATCTTCCGAATCGGAACATTGCCGCGATCCGGTGCTGACATATTAACACCAATGCAGGATCGCGCCTGCCTGCGCACGCGTCCTTGACGACCGAAATCAAGCCATCTCTGTCTCTGTCCGTTTATTGAAATGCGCCGCCCTGGATTGATCGTCGGAGGAACAGCATTTGTCGGAGAAACACACCGACTAGGCATCCCGGTTTATTGGAAACCTAGGCAAGCCTCTTCGAAATCCCATCGTCCATTTGCTTCACCTTCATCGAGATAGGCCTTTACCTCTTCATAGGAAACCGAAGGTGGAATGTCGACTGCGACGAGCCGCGGACGGTCGCTGACTTCGGAGCTACACCCCATCGCTTCCAAGGTTTTTCGGGTATCGCCAACGTCAACGGCGTCAGCGAACCAGATACGCACCGTGCTATGGTTCGATGGCTCCAACAATCCATCGAAAAGCAGCATGCCCTCTGTTTCGACGGCTGCAACAACGTCGCCGTAGGCGATCCCCTTCGCGTAGAAGGGAATATTGTCCAACTTGTATCCGTTCCCGCTTGGCAAAGCCCAGACGCTTTCGAATTCGACCACTTTCGAACCCTCGAATGACACTTCAAACAATATTTTAACGTGACTGCTCATTGGGGGTGGCCGTCGCTTTTGTCGAGAGTGCAGTCGCGGCAAAAGTTCCGACACAGCGCCCTCGTCCTGACCCGGCTCCTCAAGCTGACAAGACTAGTTGGGATCCTTCGGGTCTAGCAAAGACGCACCTCTTCCGCCTTCTTCTCCGCGATGATCTTCCGCGCGCGTTGCATTTGCGCCTGCACGATCGGATCGTCCTGCGGAAACGATTCCAGAGTTCTTAAGAATTTCTCCCAAGTCTCCCTCGGCCCGAACGGGGAGGGCGGGTCGATCAGGTAGGCCGGCACCTTCCCATGATTTTGATTTCGTCGTGACTTTTCTTGCTTCATCTATGGCAACCTCTAAAGCCAGTTCAAGACATGGGGTGTCAGGAGCAGGATGTGAAGTGAAATAGTCAATGATCCCAGCGGTAGCCATCCCACGATTCATATAGTCGGTCACAACACGCTGTGCCGTTTCAGCTGGTATGTAGCCAGCATAAAGTGGGTTGTTGTTTAGGAAGCAAAGAACGTTCGGTTTACCGGACGTTGCGATGGGTTCTAGAGTCGGCGCATCTCTTCAGCCTTCTTCTCCGCAACAAGCTCCCGTGCCTCCTCAATCTCCGCGATTACTGCCGGATCGTCCTGCGGAAGTGATTTCAGAAACTTCAAGAATTTCTCCCAGGTCTCCTTCGTCTCGAACGGTGACGGCGAATCGATCAAGTAGGCCGGCACCTTCCCATGATTCTGTGATGATTTCTCTTGCGTCATTCGTTACGGCCTCCAAAGCCTGCTCGAGATAAGGGGAATCTGGGGCTGGATATGAAGTGAAGTAGTCAATAATACCGGCGGCCAGCCCCCGTTTCATATAATCGGTGACAACACTCCCTGCATAATCGTTATTGCTCGGTTAGAAGCGCCGTATCTTCCCAACATCTTCATAGTCTTCCGCCACCAGAAACCGCCACCCTTCAGGTAGGCCCAGATAAGGCATCACGATGTCCGCCCGCTCAGATAGATGGACGCCGTGAACCGGCACAAAGAAGTCGGGATCGTCAGACCAATCACCCGCCCAGATATACCAACCACTCGTTCCATGCTCTTCCTTCACCCGAAGACCATGTATGGGCTGAATTCCGTCTTTAACGTTTCTCGATACACCAACTTTGAGGTTTAGGTCGCAGGGCTGGTACGATGCCGAAAATTTATCGCAAACACCCTTTTGTTGATCTTCGAGCTTCACAGTGACCCCGGCACGTCATTCCTCAGTTTAGAGAGTGCTACCACACGAATGGCGCTGCTGTCGAAGCTCTAGCGATATCGAAGATCGTTGCGCCAGTCCGCATATGGATGGTGGCGGGACAAACTTTGCCAGCTGACAAGACTAGTTAGGATCCTTCGGGTCTACCGACGGCGCGCCTCTTCCGCCTTCTTTTCCGCGATGATCTCCCGAGCCATCCGCATTTCCGCTATCACGCTCGGATCGTCCTGCGGGAATGATTCCAAAGTTTTCAAGAACTCTTCCCAGATCTCGATCGGCCCGAATGGCGATGGCGGGTCGATTAAATAGGCCGGCACCTTGCGGGTATTTTGCTTCGATTCCTTTTGCGTCATACGTCCTGACTTCCCCGTTCCCCATCAAAGTGTAATCTGGCGCATCCGGTTTGTGCGAGACACTCAAGCCGGCTGGCTCAATTGGAATCCTTCGGGTCTAGCGCTGCCTCGCCTCTTCCGCCTTTTTCCGTGCGATGATCTTTTGCGCTCGCTGTGTTAGCACCTTCACGACTGAACTCTCCTGAGTGTAAGATTCCAGAGTTTTCAAGAACTGCTCCCAAGTCTCCCTCGTTTCGAATGGAGACGGCGGGTCGATCAAGTAGACCTGCCCCTTCCCATGATTTTGATTTTGTAGTGATTTCTCTCGCTTCATTTATCGCGGCCTCCAAAGCTTGCTCGAGATATGGGGTGCTCGGTGCTGGATGTGAAGTGAAGTAGTCAATAATACCAGCAGTGGCCAGCCCCCTATTCACATAGTCGGTCACGACACGCCGGGCCATTTCAGCCGATACTTCGCCGGCATTTATCTGATTCCCCAACAATTCGAATAGTTCCTCATAAACGAGGTCTATTGTGTACAAAAGAAGATCATCGCCATTGTGTTTTTCTGTCAAGAAAGCAGGTGCTTTATCAGACAAGCGCGCAGCGGAAATGTTCCCGTTGTGCCCGTGCGCAATAACGGTATCGAATACGGGTGACGCGAGAATAGAAACATCAGCATCGCTAAGCGCCGTGCTTCCCGGATGATTATGATGGACGACGAATCTTGCACCTGCTCCCCGAATCCACACATCCTGCATAGCGGGCGGAAACGCGACGGCCCCAACCTCGTAAGTTGGTCCCACGGAAAATAATAACCCCGACTCCAAATCGAACGCGATCAGGTGTTCAAGGCCGTCCGCTATTCCGAACTCTCTCACGAATGCACGGGCCGCATCGTGCGCCTCTAGTGAATAGGCGTCGGTACCTATGTCCCCGGCCCGTTGAACGAATTCCGCGATCTCGCCGTAGAAAGTCTTGCCATCCCTTAGCGATTCGTTCTTGTTTTCGTATTCCTGCTCCGAGACCCGGTCTTGGGCCGATGCACGGTTCCCATCACCGGTGCTTTCGGGCGACTGGTCCAACTCTTCCAGTTGGGAATTGACGTCATATTGATTCGGTTCGAACGCGTCGATCAGCGTGACATCTTCGGGCACGTCGACTATTATCAGCCCATCCCCGCCATCGCCCTGGGCGTTGGGATCGAGGGAGGCCAGAATGCTGGCTTCATTCATCGTGGCGGGGTACTTCCGCATAGACGCCAAAGCCATATCGCGCCTGCCGGTGCGTACTTCCTTGACGACCAACGTTGCCCCGTCTTCCAGCTTCGTCAGGGTGGCAATCTCGTCCTGGCCGCGACGGTTCTTAAGTCCGAACACAACCTTGTCCGCATGGGCAACCGTGCCCAGCAATGACAGAATGTCTTCCTCCGTGATGGGAAGTTGGCCACGCAAAACTTCTACGTCAGAGTCGCCATGTTCGATGAACGCGTGCCGGACTGCGGACGTATCGATGGAACCATTGAATCCGCGCAGATCCACGTCCACTTTTCCGGCCTGATCGGCGAGCCAGGACGACACTCGCCCGTACCGTTCTTTTAGCTGGTTGTGGCCGGGACGCTTCGCCGCCGCGATGATCGTCGCTATACCGCTCCGAATTGCATCGGCAAACTTGCCTTGCTCGAAGCCCCGGCCCTGGGTCAGCTCTCGTGTTTTTTCACCGGTCACATCCGACGGCGAGTCGGCGCCTTCCCGGCTGGTCCGCGCGTCATCCGGCGATGCGGCGTCCGCGTCGCCGGGCGGCTCCGACAGCCATTCCAGTTCCCGGCGCAGGCCGTTGGCTTCGAAGTCCTTCGCCTCGGCCGGTATCATGCCGTCGTTGATGCGGGTGTGATCGATCAGCGCATCGGCGGTCTCGGCCGGCAGGGCGGCGTACTGCTCCGGCGTCAGCTCAAGATCGCCCCGCGCCGCGCGGCCGGTGTCGGGCGTGCTCCCGTCGCCCCGGTCCGGGCCCTCGGCCGGCGGCATGTCCATCCCGGCTTGACTGATATTCAATAATCCTTCGCCGGTAATTGTGATTTTCTCAACACCATTGCTACATAAAACCTATCCCTTGTGCCAGGCGGGCGCCTTCGGACTGCGCGTCTGCAGCTTTGATGTGGCTTGACTGATGTCAGTCAGTATCTTCGCGGTTTTCTTGGCCGTGTCGGCCCGTTGCGCCTTGGGTGTTGGTGTCGAGGGAAGCCAGGACACTGGCTTCATTCATCGTGGCGGAGGACTTCCCCATAGATGCCAGAACCAGATCACGCCTTCCGGTGGTTTTGATTGAACCTATCAGTCAGATTTATGAGAAATCATACCGACCTATCGGCTAACCGAGATGGACTACGGCAAATGGCTCGGTCTGGGGCCATTATCCTGTGCATGACGGCGATGATTGCCGGTGGAATCGCTGTCCCGAATATCTGTTGTCGATGGACGTTTGGCCGCCGCTATCTCATCGTCGGTCGCAAGCATGCGGTCAAAGACGGCGCGAATGTCGTCGTTCAGTTCGACATCCAGTTCACGCAAGGAGCGATAGAGCTGGACCAACCACTCGCGCATGCGCTGGAACACCGCCCGCAGTTCGGGAGACGGTGCCTCGCCTTCTCGCAGATAGGCTTCGAAGGCGCGGGCCAGTTTTTCCTGAGCCTCGATGTTGGTTCGGAAATCCTCGACCGTCGCAACCCCAGTGAACGCCATCATAGCACTGAGATCTACTCTAGCCTCTTCACTCACTGTTGCCATTTCTTCAACGGCACGAACAAACAGATGCCCGGATTCGTGGGCGAAGGTCGATAGGTCAGCGTTCTCGAAAAGATGGATGACCGTTTTCTCATCAGGCAGAAATTGGATTGCGCCGCGTTCACCGTTCACGGTCGACATGGTCTCGGGCATGTCTTGGTAAAACAGATACCCATGCGCCCGAAAAACTTTGTCGCGGAAGGTTATATTGGGCCGAGCAAGTTGATCCGGTCTTTTCCCTTCACGTTTTTTGTCCCGACGGATACTCTCAATGTACCTATTCAGCTCATCACGGGCCTCTTTATCCCTCACATAAATCTTGTTTTTGGCTCGACTTTTTCCGGACTGATTTTTTTCCGCAGCCATTGCGATGGTGTCCATCATTCGCTCGTAGCCTGTACGCCCGCCGCCGGGATGAAATGGCGTGATTGTTCGAACATATCCACCCCGTATTCCGACTACCAATGGATCACCGTGTGTCGACTTGGCGTCGATCAAAAAGACCAACCCACCTTCCCTGTGGGGATATGCATATGCTGGGTTCTGAATCAGCTCGGGGAGATTTTCCAAAACCTCCTTTGGCACATCCGGATGTTTCTGCCTGACTTTCTCTATTACCTGCCTTTCAAGATACACCTCCTCATTGGATATCTTCTTAGTTTGCTTTCCGAAACTGTCAGGCCTCTCGTTTTGTGCATTTGCACTGCCCAACATTTCGAGTAGGACAATATTCAGATCGCCGACGAGCAAGCCTTCATCAGGGAACCGACCGCCCTTAAAATACGACTCGATTTTCGCTTTCCATTTACTGAGATCATTGTCGAAGAGCTTGGTGCGTCCCCACGGCCCCGTGGGCACTATTTCCTTGTCGCCTTCCGATTTGTTCATATGATCTTTGATCTTTTTGTTTATCTTGCGTTTTATCTTTGCGGCCTGAGTAATGTCCTTGACCGCCTGCCTATTTTTCCCCTTGGCGGCTTGCCCCAACGTCTGCGCGGCGCCGTCCGGTTCGTGTGCCGCGTTGGCAAGCGCCGCTTTAATGACGGCGTTGTCTTCGTCCAAGCCGATACCGAGCCTTCCAAGGGTGCCGATCAAATCCTCGGCCGCCTGAATGCGCTGTGACGCATCGGCGCCTGTGGGTTCGCCGGCAAACAGGTCGCCGGCATCGTCCAGCGCCTGCAGGAAGGTACGGCTATCAGGGGGCGCGTTCAGTTCGGGGAAGTAGCCGGCCTCGAACGCTGCCCGCGCCAGGGCATCGACCGACATGCCGGTGTCGCGCAGCGCTTTGCGCTGAAACGGCTTCAAATCCTTGTCGATACCCTTGGCCGCCAGATCGTCTTGATCATCCATGATGCCGAGCCGGCGCACGAATTCATCGAGCGATTCGCCGAACTGCGCCCTGTCGCCGGTGCGCACGCCCCGCCTGGCCCGCTCCAGCAGCAAATCGACGTCGCCGATATTTTCTGGCCGCAACGTCTCCGGAAGTGCGCCGGTAATCTGCAATCCGCCATAGCGGCGCAAAACCTCGGTCGCGCTGGCGCCGTAGCGTTCCATCATCACTCTGGTCGCCACCCTGTGCAGCGCCGCCTGTGTCGCCGCCTGGTCCGGCGTCATGCCGGCTTCCACCAGTTGTGCGCGGACCGTCTCGTAGGCGAACTCCGCCGGGTCGTTGAGATCGGGCTCTTTCGGGTCCCGTTTCAGCGCCTCTTCGTATTCGGCTTGCATCATCGCCAGCGCGTCGCTTTCGAAGCGTTCCGCCTCTCGCAGCGTCATGTCGTCGGGACGAAACTTGATGTCCTTGGCCAGACTGTCGTGCGCATCGGTCGGCGCGACGTAGGTCTGGTAGTCTTCGAAGGGGATCGCTACAGGCCGGTCTGTTGCCGCCGCTTCGGACAGTTCCCGTGGCAGTTCCGGCATGAACTCGAACCAGTCCGCCGGAACACCATCCGATTGGAAGTAGGCGGCCAGGGCCTCGGCATCGACATAGACATGATCGGTAACACCCTGCGCCTTAACGGCTTTCGTATACTGGCGGTACTTGCTCGGCATGAGCGCACGCACGTTGGATGTCCGCGCCGATTCGCCCATCGCCTTGACCAGATGCCGGGTTCGCTTCGCGGTGCGGGTCCTAACGGCATCCCGCCCGAGAGTGACCGTCGCTCCGGGCGCACCCAGGCCGAGTCCGCCCTGAAATCCTTGAATGGCAGCTTTCAAGGCGCGGGTCAGAAACTCTTCGGCGGTGATGTGCTCGAATTCGCCTTGCGAGAGGATCTTGGCGAATTCCGCGGCCAGCATCGTGACCGACTCTTGGAGAAATTCGGCGATACCTTCCTCGGTCGCCGACTTCAGGGTGTTACCGACGAATTCGACAAGCGCCTTGCGCACCGACGGCACCTTCAGCAGGTTCTTCATGCCGCCGCGGGTCAATTGCGTCAGAACCTTCTTGCCGCCGGGGATCGATTTCAGAATCTTGTCCAACCCGACGGATTCCAACGCGCCGCCGATCGCACCCACGGTCAATGCCGCTGCCTTTGCAACCGATTCGTCAATCTTGTTGCCGTTCTCGTCGACGATCTTGATGTACTCGCGGTACGCCAAGCCGGCCTCGAGAGTGGCGGTTTCGAACGCCGACCCGATCCGGTGGCCGATGATGGCGCCGCCTACAGCGCCGATTGGCACCGTGACGACTTCTTCCGGCACCAACGCCTGTGGTCCTGCATTGCCCGCAAACAACATCACACCGGCGCCGATCGTCGCACCTGCAACCGACTCATCCATACCGCCCTTAAAGGACTGATAAGTCATGGGCAGTGCTTCCGCCGTCGCCGGAATTATGCCCTCGAAAAAGCCATCGATACCGAATTCCCGCCGCGCTTTCGTTTCGATCCTAGTGGCCTCCGCCAATTGTTCCGGCGTCGCCCTGCCCATGATCTGGTCGAACCCGATCTGGCCCAGCGTCACGGAGTCGCGGCCTATGCTGAAAGACTGTTTGGTCGCCCCCCAAAGTCTTTCGAAATAGGTCATATTCTTGATGTCGCGCAGCGCCAGGTTGGCGAACTCGGACTCCTGCATGGCTTGTGCCGTGACCGGGGCGTCGCGCAGAAGGACCATGTTGTCCTGGATTTGTACCTTGCGCTCGATCTTTTCCAGCTCCAGGGCCACGGCCCGGGACGGCAGGCCGGTGCGTTTGGCCATGGCGAGTACCCGGGCATAGCGGTCGGGGTCTACGTCGGCCGCCGCGGCCAGCGAGCGGCGCAGCCGGATCTGGCTATCCGCCGGCCTGCTGCGGAACAGGGCGGTGCCGTCCGCCATGGGGGCGTCTTGGCTGGGCGCATGCAGTGGCCGGGCGGCGTCTTCCAGCGGTGCGGTCAGGCGCTCGGCCAGAACCCGCGCCGCGGCCCGGCGGCTTTCCGGAGATGCGTCGGGCGGCAGGACCCGCGATGGCGAAGCTTCAGTCCCGGCCGGACCCGGCGGCGGCACGGATATCACGCCGGGGGACGGCGTGCCGTGCCCGGGACGGGCGTTCGGGCCCGGCCCATGCGGGGGTTTGACGGGATCTTCGCGTGAACCATTGATGTCTGTCACCGCAAACCTTTCTCGTTCAACCGGCCGGCCGACGCGGCCCGGACACAAGGGACCAACTGCTTTTCTGTCGGATCCTGCAGACACCGGAAGCCGTGTTTCCTGACGATTCGCAAGCGGTGCCGTCGCTTATCATGTTGTGATTATATCAACGCTACTCATGTGTTTAAGAAAAACCGCTATTCAGACCATAACTTGATGCAGGCCGCAGATGCCGTACGACCGGTCATCGCACCTCTTGGGGGTCAGTGGGGGGAATAGATCGTGACGTAATCCGGGGGACGGATACCGGCGTCGCGGTCCTGCCGGGAGGTTTCTTTCATGAAGATGACGACGATTTTCCTGTTCGTTGCGCCGGCGGCGTCGCACGCCATGCTCCAGGCGAAGCTCCACAGTCGCGGATCGTGGTTCTCGTCCAGCAAAACCGGACACATATTGGCCAGCACCCGTCTGATTCTGCCCATGACTAAGTCCGACGCATAGATGTGTTCCGGCAGGAAAAACTCGACGCAGTGACGCAGGAGCACGAAGTGATTCGGGCAATAGTTCTTATAACTATGGTCCCCTGTTACGGCGCACTCCGAGTATTTTCTCTCTCTGTTTTCCAGTTCCTCGATCGTGCAATAGTCCGAACCGTATGTCTGACTATCAAACGGCGTGGTGAAATCATCCAGCGCCGCCCGCAACACCACCCTTTGCATTGCGTAGTAATAGTACTCGTATCCTAGATAGCGGGAAGACAGCCGATCGATATAAAGCACCGCACCGACAATAAGCGGGACGACGATCGCAATGTTCCTGATTGTCCTCTTTTTCATGCCATAACGTGTTTGATGTGACGTCCGGCGGGAACCGAACACGCGCGCGGAACCGGACACCGGCCTCGCATCGCCGCACCCAGGCTCCAACCAGCCATGGTTGAGCGAAGCGGCGGTTATTATATTAGCAATATATATGCTCTTATCGAGCCAAACAATGTTTCAGCGCGTTCGGAACGCAACGTTCATGACAGGACCATTGCTCGGATGAACGCAAAGGAATGGCACTTCCAATACACTGGCACACGGGTCGTGACAGGTGCTCGGACGGAGCTCTTGCGGCGGCGCGGATATCTCACCGGGCGATGGCGTGCCGTGAACGGGACGGGTGTTCGGGCCCGGCCAGTGCAGGGGTTTGACGGGAACTTCGCGTGTACCGTCGATGTCTGTCACCGCAAGCCTTTCTCGTTCAAACGGCTCCGGCACCTTGACCCGGATACACGGGACCAACCGCATTTCTTTCGGGCCATACGGACACCAGGCGCCGGAATTCCTGACGAAGTTTAGGCACCGTCGCGACCTATTTCATTGCGATTATTTCAACATTATTGATAAAATGAAGAAAACCACTATTCAGACCATAACCCGGTGTACGTATCAGACATGGCGATTGATTCGGCAATCTCGCCCGTAACGGCGCGACCATTTCGTGCATAACACCGGCATATCCAACAGGCGCGTCCAACAAGGCCGCAACATAAGCGGAGCACCGTCCGCCGACCTCGTTGTGCAGCGCTTGCCTAGTGTGAAAGTGAAAAGGAAGAAAAAACGAAAATTACCACCTAAACAAATTCCGGCCAGAGCAAGTGAAGTTTATTCACGAGTTTTGTGACTCCACCAGATATCTATGTTCCTTTTGGGAACAGGCTATCTGGAATTTCTCTTTCAGATGGACTCTCTTTTTCGTTCCATCCATTTTTGATAATGCTTCGCCACGTCAGAACATAAGGCAAAACTTTGCTCACCCTTCCATTCACGAAAGCCGACCGAATACTCTCAACATATGATTTGCCGAGCTTGTCAGAATTCGGGAGGTTCTTGACGTAGGCATTCGCAATTCTGTTCCAGTGCAAGCCACAAGCTTGAGCAACACCCTCAGAAATAGTTTTTGCATCGCTGCTTAGGTCATCCAGGAATACAACGTTTTTTCGAATACATACGCTCAATCCAGAGATGGCGTCACGAACCTCTGCCTTTTCAAAAATCTTTCTTCGTTGATCGTCCGAAAGACCTTTACACGTATAGTACCCAGTCACCCCACTGAAACGATACTTGCTCGAAACGGTTTTGCCGAATTGCTGGCAATACTGTTGTGCGAATGGCAACCCATCCTTTGCATTCCAAATGTTCCAGACTGACACTTGGTTGCCATCTCCCTGAACTCTCTGATTTATCATTCCTCCGACGTACAATTGTCCTTCACCACCAACCAGTTTGGGGTCTTTTACGGTTACGCATCCAAAGAGAAATAACGAAATCAGAATGGCGAGTTTTTGCATTTGACTAACCAACAATTCCAGAACTGAGATATTGAAATGATAGCTAGAACTGAAGCACACTAATACAGCCTAGATGAAATGTGATCTCGGCGAAACACACAATAAACTTGTGAAGCGACATCAGCCAGTTAGTCGGGTTGGCGGCCAGATTTGTCGTCTGTAAGGGATGAACCCTGGGCGATTGTCACGTGGCTTGGATCATGGGGGACACTCTGAGGGGTGCTCTGCGTGAGGCGACACATTCGTTGCGCGCACGAACTTGTAGGCACTGGCAGCCGGGACTACGAACTGACCGGTGATCTCATCAGCGGCGGCTCGGCCGGTTCATGCACCTGGAGTTTCATCCGTTCCGATTGATGTCAGATGGTTGATTTGCGGGTTGTCGGCACCTAGAATTTTCCTGCAGGACGGTCGCTAGCACTTCGGGTGTATGCTTCGGGTCGAACTTTCGGCATGGAGCCTGAGGGCGCTGCAGAGCCGGGCCGCCCCGGAGACGGTGGTGTGTCCGGCTTTTGTATATCTGCGACCCGGGCAAACTCTTGAATCTTTATACCCCCCTCGCAGCGCCTAAGGATGCTGGCGACAGAGTTTCCGTGCCTCAACTGGCAAACGCGATTCCATCCGCCTCGCACATTTTCCGCAATTGCAGTTTGGCTTCTTCAAAATCGGCGTGATCCGCAGTACAGACGACCTCGATGGCGCCATCAATCGACAAAGCCGATTTCGCTTCATCCGACAATGCAATGTGTACGACTCCATCACTTATCTGAACCGTATCGATACCGCCGTACTTCGCTCTCGATCCATCCGCAACGCTGATATGAATTTTGTCCATACCCGTTTGTGTGTCCTGCTCGTCGTACTCATGCGCTTTTTGCAGGATGACAAAATGTGTTGGTTCGAATTCGTCATCGGCGAATCCCACCATGACTACCGAACCGTCATCCTGCGTAACGATATGCCTGGCGTCAAAGCGATAACTCATTTTGGCTTCTCATCGGATTGCCGCGGCCGGTCGATAACCGTACGACTTTGGCATTCACGGAGTGCCGTCTGCAACACGTCACCTATCCCTATTCGTAATGTGAAAGTTCTTTTCGCAAAGACTCACTGAGCAGGCGCCGGATGCCGTCGTAACTTTCCTTGTCCCGTGACAGGTTCTCCAGGAACGAAACCGAAATGAGTTCCTGCAGTTGTTCGTCTTCCGTTGCAAATGCATCGGCGAGAAATCCCAGCAAACGGGACGGGCTGTCGGAGGCCGGGTCGGCGGCATAAACCTGCTCCGCAAACCGCGTAACATCCGCCAAGAACACATGCTAGAGAAGACGCCTTGAGCCGTTCGAAATGCGCATGGGCGGTCACCCCGGGGGGCGGTATGATTATGCCGAATACTCGGTTCTTTTTCGGCGCGTCGCTCTCTCGAACACGATTCGTTCGCGTACCGATGCCGCCAACCAATCGCCCGTCTTCCGGACCGGCACTGATCCAGGCAGTATCATCGCTGCCGTGGGGCGTGAATTCGATGGCCGTGTGATAGGGCCCGACCCCGAGAAAGCGATGACCGGTGATGTAAATGACTCCCTTCATCCGTTCCGGCTCGGTTTCCGGCTTGGATTGCGCATGACGAACCGGATGCCGCTTGTCGATGTCGTAGGTCTGCACCAGCGAAAGCGACCGTTCGGCCATGTTCGGATGGCCCGTCGGTTCCGGCGGAGCCGGTGGCGGCAGATGACCGGAACGGCGTTGCGCGGCCATGCCGCCGGTGTTGTTGAGATGATTTTGGCCGGTATCGCTCATACCATTCTCCATTCACCCGGCCGAGCGGTCTCCGGGATCCGGCGCACCGGTCCCTTCAGTGATCGACGGCCGTCAGGCGATCAGTTCAACCGTTCGCCGCCTTGATCCACCAAAGATCCCTGTTCCAGTCTTCTTCTTCGATTTGCGCGACGGCTTTTGCCGTCTTCGGCTGTTTCATCAGGCAGGCCGTGACAGAATCCTTGTAGTTGGACACCAATTCGTCATCGGCGCTCAAACCGATTTGTTCCAGTTCATGGATCTCTTCGCACAGGGAAAAGAGCTTGAACATCTCCTCGAAAATGAGTTCATCGTCAGG